>DAIDAG010000078.1 GCA_027310725.1 Sideroxydans sp.
TTCAAACGGCGTTGCAATCCACTCAGGGTCTCTACATTTGACATACTGACACTTCCTTTGAATTTAGGCTGGCTACACAAAACGAATACCGAGGGTGGAATAATACATGAAACAGGGCGGGAAGGCCCGCCCGTCCACTCACTCTACATGTGCCGGTATCTGCGGCAGATGCCAGATATCGCGGTTATAGTCCTGTATGGTGCGGTCGCTTGAGAATTTACCGCTGGTGGCGGTATTGAGAATACTCATGCGCGTCCAGCGTTCCCGGTCGCGGTAGGCGGCAGCGACTTTACGCTGCGCATCCACAAAACCGCGAAAATCAGCCGCCGTCAGCCACGGATCGTTCGGGCTCAGAATTGAATTTACGACGGGCTCGAATAACCCAGGTTCCAGCAGGCTGAAATGTCCACTTTGCAAAAGGTGTATTACGCGCGCCAGATCGGCATCCCCGGCAACGATTGCGGCAGGGTCGTAGTGTCCGCGCATCGCATCCACCTGATCGGCAGTCAACCCGAAAAGGAAAAAATTCTCCGCCCCCACTTCTTCCCGGATCTCGATGTTCGCACCGTCCAAAGTGCCTATGGTGATCGCACCGTTCATCATGAACTTCATGTTGCCCGTTCCCGAAGCTTCCTTGCCCGCCGTGGATATCTGCTCCGACAGATCTGCCGCAGGGCAGATCGCTTCCATCGCCGAGACACGATAGTCCGGCAGAAAAGCGAGCCTCAACAAGCCCTGGGTGGCCGGATCGTGGTTGACGACATCAGCCACTGCCGTCACCAGCCGAATGATGCGCTTCGCCATGATATAACCGGGAGCCGCCTTGCCGCCGATCAGCACACAACGCGGCGTCCATTCCGCAATATCGCCGCGTTTGATGCGGTCATAAAGGTGAATGACATGCAGCACATTGAGCAACTGGCGTTTGTATTCGTGAATACGCTTCACCTGCACATCGAACATCGCGGCAGGATCGAATTCGACTCCGCAATCGGATGTGACCATCTCCGCGAGGCGCTGTTTGTTGGTCTGTTTTACCTTGTGCCATTCGGTGCGGAACCTCTTGTCACCGGCAAACCCCTTCAACGCCGTCAACCTGGTCAGGTCCGTGCGCCACGCATCGCCGATACTGCGGTCGATCAGGCTGCTCAGCAAAGGATTGCTTGATGCCATCCAGCGGCGCGGCGTCACGCCGTTGGTCTTGTTGTTGAACTTATTCGGCCACAGCTCGAAGAAATCATGGAAGAGATGCTGTTGCAACAGCTGCGAATGCAGTGCCGCCACGCCGTTCACCGAGTGGCATGCGATCACGGCCAGATAAGCCATGCGTATCTGCGGCGCCCCAGTTTCATCGATGATGGACATGCGGCGCTCACGCTCAATGTCGCCCGGCCAGCGCATCGACACTTCCCAGGTAAAACGCGCGTTGATCTCGTAGATGATATCCAGCAAGCGCGGCAGCAGACGCCCGAACATGCTCACTGCCCAGCGTTCCAGCGCTTCCGGCAGCAAAGTATGGTTGGTATAGGCCATGGTGTTCGACGTGATATCCCAGGCCTCATCCCAACCCAGGCCATGCTCATCCATCAGCAAGCGCATCAATTCCGGTACGGCACAGGTCGGATGGGTATCGTTCAGCTGGAAGCAGTTCTTCCCGGCAAAGCCGGAAAAATCCTGACCATGCTTGCGAACCCAGTGCCGCAACACATCCTGCAGACTTGCCGATGCCAGGAAGTATTGCTGGCGCAAGCGCAATTCCTTGCCGTTTTCGCTGGCATCGTTCGGGTACAGCACCATGGTGATATGTTCAGCCGCGTTCTTGGCAGCGACGGCCTCGGTGTAGCTGCCGGCATTGAATTCGTCCAGATCGAACTCTTCGGTCGCGGCGGCTTTCCACAAGCGCAGGGTATTCACTGTTCCGTTGCCATATCCGGGTATCGGCATGTCGAAAGGCACAGCCAGCACATCCTGGGTATCGACCCAGCGCGCAAGCGTGTTCCCAGCCGCGTCGATGTAGAAATCGCTGCGCCCGCCAAACTTGACCCTGACCGCATATTCCGGACGCTCGATCTCCCATGGATTGCCATTGCGCAGCCAGTGATCCGGCTCTTCCAGCTGGTGCCCGTGATCGATCTTTTGGCGGAACATGCCATACTCGTAACGAATGCCGTACCCCGTCACCGGCAATTGCAGCGTCGCACAGCTATCAAGGAAGCACGCCGCCAATCGACCCAAGCCGCCGTTGCCCAAACCGGCATCGCTCTCCAGTTCCTGCACCTCTTCCATGTCCAGGCCCAGATTGCGCATCGCTTCCGCACCCGCCCCCTCCAGCCCCATGTTCAACAGAGCATTGCCCAAAGCGCGCCCCATCAGGAACTCAAGCGACAGGTAATACGCCTGCTTGCAATCCGACTCGTCGTACGCGCGCTGGGTTCGCCGCCAACGCTCCACCAGCCGGTCTCTCAATACCAAAGCACAGGAGGAATACACATGGTGCGACGACACGCTCGCACTATCCCAGCCGAGGGTGTGATTGAAGTAGCGGCAAAAATCTTCTTCCAGCCCGGTTGCATTCATACCCAGGGGAGGTATTTTCAGCGTGTTCGGATGTTTGGCAAGGAACGGCTTATTGACAGTATTCATTTCATTCCCGGAATTTAAAATTGGTTGCTTTAAAAATTAACAGCAACATTGATGCCAAGTAGCAGCTGCCAGTCAAGAGCTTGGAACGCACTTGAAAGCCATCACTTTGCATCCTAAAAATTTGTGCGTGAAGACCAACCATGCGCCGACAACAACTTCGGCCCGCTCGCTATGGAACGACTGTCGGCACCAACCCGGTGCAATCCGGACCGAGCGGCACCAACTTGTCCCGTTACGCCATTTTCATATATATAAACACGCAATGCCGATTGAATCTATGCAAAACAAGCAGTCCGTCACCCGGAAGCAGACATGGAAAGCGGTTTAAAATGCTGGATAAATATCGGGCAAACGCGGAAAAACCATATCTAAAGTTGAATAAGCCACATACGGAAAATGGGTAGGTTTCCCCACAAACGGGAACAAACACTGTCAGGGTAACAACTGAACCGTTTTAGCCATGCTCGACAGTCCCAGCCCATATCAAACAGCTTCGGAACGACGCATGGTCCCACCCATCGCCGGCGCACCGCTGCCTACACTGAGTACGTGTTGCAGTTCCTCCGGCGCCTTGAGCTTGAGCAAGTGGTACAAGTTGGAAAGGTTGCGCCTGAACAGGCTGTCGAACGAGGCGACGCTCAGCGCCGAATTGTAATCGCCGAACCACCAGAACCAATCCGATCCTTCGCAATCTGCAAGCTGCTCGGTGGCCAGACGCATTTCCTCTTCGTTCAACCGTCCGCTCGCCATGACGATATCGTAGCTGCGTTTTGCATCGCACAGCAGATCCCAGCCGCGATTTTTATCAGGAGAGCCGATCCAGGTGCTGAACGTGCCATATACCCAGCTGCCCGCAACCATCTGCTGCAATTTGCTCGGCGTCACGCGCGCATCCCGCCCGTCCAGACCCTGCACACATTCATGAAAAGTGGTGGTGCGGATATCCGGATGATTTTCCAGCTTGGTGTACAACTCGGACAGGAAATAATAGGCGTTGTAAGGATAGTATTCCCATGCGTTTTCGCCATCCAGGATCACCGTGACCACAGGATCATCCCCGCCGGGTGCGTTGCGCAATATCTCCTCCAGTTGATGGACAAAATCGGCTGCGGCATCGTCGCCCTTCCACTTGGCGTATTCGAAGCCGACTTTGTCCGACAGGTGGTCATCGCGGAAGAAACAATAGATCGGCTTGCCGCCGGTCTCGACCAGATACGGCTTGTACAGGTAGCCCGAACTGCCGGGCAGCGGATAGTCGTTCATTTCTCGCAACAGGCTGTTGGCCAGCACCGCCTGTCCGGTCGCAGTCCATTCGCAACCATGTTCCGCCAGCACCTTCAACGTCGCTCGCGACACACCGCCTTCGGACGGCCACATCCCGTGAGGTGCGGCACCGAAGTTCTGTTTGTGGCTCTCCACGGCATTCGACAGATGAGAATGCAACCGCGAAAGTCCGCCGGGATATTGCGCCGTTTGCGGCAAAAGCGCGTTGGGTTCGCTCTCCCGCGCCGAGGCAAAGTCGAGCAACAACGGCATGATGGGATGATTGTAAGGGGTGGAGGAAATTTCGATCTGCCCGAGTTCGGCCAACTTCCGGTAACGGGGCACAATGTCGGCAATGGTCGCGCCTATCAGGTCGAACAACTCCTTGCGTTCGGCAAAAGTGAACTGGCTGCCCTTGGTCATCAGCCGCGCCACCGTTTCACTGCTGCGCCGGATACTCTCGCCCATCCACACCAGGTGGTACCAGACCAGCAAATCGGCCAGATACTGTCCGGACAGATAGGTCACGTTCTCGCGACCGTGCCCATCCATCAACGCCTGCAAATCGAACAGGTGCTGATAAGCCCGGTACGGCTTCAACATCTTGGTATGGTTGCTCTTGAAACAGCTGTCCAGAATATGCTGACGGGCTTCGTCCCCCAATTCATCCAGATGCTCGTGACACAGCATCCTGAGCAGCGCATCGCGGATATGACCGCTCTTGAATTGCTGTTCGTAATCGTGCAACTGCTCGACCAGAATGGGCACAAAGTTCACAACCGCCTTCGCCTTGGGATGCTGCTCAAGGTGAAACACCATGTCGGTGTAATCCTTCATGGCATGCAGATACGTCCAAGGCAGCACATAACCGTGGTGCAGATATTCCCGGTAATCCGGCTGATGCATGTGCCAGCACAGAATGAGCTGAAGTTTCTTGTCTGTCTGCTGTGACGTGTTACTTTGTGGCATGGCGCTTTCCATTGACTGCAATTTATTCCGGGGATCTCATCTGATGTGGTGTATCGACTGCCCCAGCATGTCCGGGGTCACCAGCGTGATGCCACCGGGAGATACATGGAAACGACGGGCGTCTTCCTCATGGTCGAAACCGATCCTCATCCCGTCGGGTATTTTACAGTTATTATCGAGTACCACCCGATTCAGCTTCACATCCTCCCCGATGCGCGCGCCGGACAGGATCACCGAATCGTCGATCTCGCTGCGCGCACCGACGCGAATATCCGAGAACAACAAGGAATGGTGCACTCTGGCGCCGCTGATGATGCAACCGCCGGAAACCATGGAGTCGATCGCCACACCGCGCCTGCCTTCGTCATTGAATACGAACTTGGCAGGCGGCAGCTGTTCCTGATACGTCCAGATCGGCCAGTTTTTGTCATACAGATCCAGCGCGGGGGTCACGCTGACCATTTCCATATTGGCATCCCAATAGGCATCTATGGTTCCCACATCGCGCCAGTAGGGCTCAACGCCGTCAGTCGTGCCGACGCAACTCTTCTCGAAACGGTGCGCATACACACGATAGCGGTCGATCAGGTAGGGGATGATATCGTGGCCGAAATCGTGAGTCGATTTCTTGGTGTCCGCATCGCGGATCAATTGTTCGTATAAAAATCTGGCGTTGAACACGTAGATGCCCATGCTGGCGAGGATACGTCCGGGCTTTCCCGGAATCTCGTCTCCCTTGGGAGGTTTCTCGGTGAACTTGATGACGCGGTCTTTTTCGCCGACTGTCATCACGCCGAACGACGACGATTCGGATGCCGGCATTTCGACGCAGCCCACTGTCATATCCGCGTCGCTGCTCACGTGATACGCCAGCATCTCGCCGTAGTCCATCTTGTAGATATGGTCTCCCGCAAGGATCACGATGTACTCCGGATTATACCCGCGCAGGATGTCGATATTCTGGAACACCGCATCTGCGGTACCCCGATACCACTCCTCCTGGATGCGCTGTTGCGCGGGCAGCAAGGCCAGGAATTCGTTGAACTCGCCGCGCAAGAACCCCCATCCCTTCTGGACATGCTCGATCAGCGTGTGCGCCTTGTACTGTGTTACCACACCGATGCGCCTGATGCCGGAATTGATGCAATTTGACAGGGGAAAATCGATGATGCGGAACTTGCCGCCGAACTGCACTGCCGGCTTTGCGTTCCAGTCCGTCAGGTTGTGCAACCGGCTGCCTCGCCCTCCCGCCAACACCAGGGCTACGGTGTTCTTGGTCAATGCACTGATGAATCGCGGTGAACGCATTTCTTGTACCATGATGCTCCTCCCCTTTAGTCACTCCCCAAAAACATTCCTATGCGATCATCCGGTACAGGTCGATATAACGTTGGGCACTGCTGCCACAACCGACATCGCGGCGCATGCCGTTGAGTTGTACCCGTTTAAAATCGTTTTCTTCGCGATAACATTCGATGGCCCGCACAATGGTGCGATACAAAACGGCCGAATCCGTCTCGTCGAAGACGAAACCGGTGCCATCTGCCTCTTTCGCGTCGATCACCGAATCCGCCAGACCGCCAGTCCGGCGCACCACCGGCGGCGTGCCGTAGCGCATGCCATACATCTGGTTCAGCCCGCAGGGCTCGAAACGGGACGGCATCAGAAAGATGTCCGCGCCCGCCATGACCTGGTGCGACAACGCCTCGTCGAAGCGTACGGTGACCGAGGCTCTTCCCGGATAACGCTGCGCGAGATGCTGATAGCGCCGCTCCAGTTCCACCTCGCCGCTGCCAAGCACGACCAACTGTGCGCCGCCATCCAGCAATTTGGGCAGGCATTCCAGCAGCAGATCCAATCCCTTTTGATAGGTCAGGCGGCTCACAACGCCGAGAACAGCTGCCTGGGCATTGGTTTCAAGACCGAGCCGCTGCTGCAATGCCTGCTTGACTGACGCCTTGGGTGCAAGATCGCCGCTGTCATAAGTTGCAGCCAGATATCTGTCGATCGCCGGATTCCATTCCTTTTCGTCGATGCCGTTCAGAATGCCGCTGACATCGCCGTTGCGCGCCGTGAGCAAACCCTGCATGCCGTAGCCCATCTCGGTCGTTTGTATTTCACGCGCATAGGTCGGACTGACCGTCACGATACGGTCGGCGTAATGCAAGCCGGCTTTCAGGAAGGATAGGTAACCGTTGAATTCCACGCCGTGCATATCGAAGCAGGATTGAGGCAGATCGAGCGGCTGCAGCCAGTCGCGGTCGAAATTGCCCTGAAACGCCATATTGTGGACGGTCATCACCGTCTTCGCATGCGCGCTCTGGGTCATTTGCAGATAGGCCGGGGCGAGACCGCTCTGCCAGTCGTTGCAATGCACGATGTCGGCGCGCCATGCGACAGGCGAAAGAGCGCTGCCCAGCATGGCCGCCACCTTGGACAGCATGCCGAAACGCATGGCGTTATCCGGCCAGTCGCCGCCCAGTTCGTATTGATAGGGCCCCGCCACGCGAGCATAGTATTGCGGTGCATCCAGCACATATACCTGCACTCCGGTCTCCGGCATCTTCGCGCCGAGCAGTCTCACCTCCGGCTGCCCCGGGAACACTGCAAAGGTAGCAACCGTGCGCTTGTTTTCCAGCTTGTCCAACACCGGGGTATAACCGGGTATCAACAACCGCACATCTTCGCCCAGCGCCTGAAGAGCGGCGGGCAGCGCGGCGCTGACATCGGCCAGACCGCCGGTCTTGATCAATGGGTGGACTTCGGAAGTGGCGAAAAGTATCTTCATTTGAGCGTGTTGTAGTGATGGACCAATCCGTTCGTGGAGGAGTCATGCGCCGTGACCTCAGCCCCGCTACGCAACTCGGCCTGGATATGGGCAGCCAACTGCTTCCCCAATTCCACGCCCCATTGGTCGAAAGAATTGATGTTCCAGATGATGCCCTGCGCGAATATCTTGTGCTCATAGAGCGCGATCAGCCTGCCGAGCGTGCGCGGCGTCAACTTCTCGAACAATATGGAGTTGGTGGGCTTGTTGCCCGCGAAAACCTTGTGCGGCAGCAGCGCCTCAATGGCTTTTGCGTCGAGGCCGGAATCTTTCAACTCGCCACGCGCTTCCGCCTCGGTCTTGCCGCGCATCAGCGCTTCGGTCTGTGCAAAAAAATTCGACAGCAGCGTCGGATGATGCTCGCCCAGAGGATAAAAACCCTGCGCCGACGCAATGAAATCGGCCGGAACCATCTGCGTACCCTGGTGAATATTCTGGAAATACGCATGTTGCCCGTTGGTGCCGATACCGCCCCACAGAATGGGACCGGTCGGGTAGTCAACGGGAACACCATCGCGGTCAACGCATTTGCCGTTGCTCTCCATGTCGGCCTGCTGGAAATACGGCACGAAATACTCCAGCGTCTGGTCATAAGGCAACAGCGCCTGAGTCGAGACATGGTGGAAATTGTTGTACCAGATACCCAGCAATGCCAGGATCACCGGCATGTTCTGTTCCAGTGGCGCGGTGCGGAAATGCGTATCCATCTCGTAGCCGCCGCGCAGCAGTTCCTCGAAATCATCCATGCCGACCGCCAGCGCGATGGGCAGCCCGATCGCCGACCACAGGGAATATCTCCCGCCCACCCAGTCGGAGAATTCGAACATGTTTGCCACGTCGATGCCGAATGCCGCAACCTCTTTGGAATTGGTCGAAAGCGCCACAAAATGCCTGGCGATGTGCCTGCTGTCGCCGGCGCTGCGCAGGAACCAGTCGCGTGCCGACCGCGCATTCATCAGCGTCTCTTGCGTAGTGAAAGTCTTGGAGGCGACGACGAACAGCGTCGTTTCGGGATCGAGAGCCGCCAGATTCTCCAGAAGGTCGGTACTGTCGACATTGGAAACGAAATGCACCTTCACCTTGCCCGCATATGGATGCAAGGCGCGGCACGCCATCAACGGCCCGAGGAACGATCCGCCGATTCCGATGTTCACGACATCCGTGATGGCCTTGCCGGAATAGCCGCGCCATGTCCCGTCGCGCACGCTTGAGCTGAAGACGCGCATCTTGTCCATTACCCGGCGCACGCCCGGCAGTACATCCTGCCCATCGACCACGATCGGCGGATGTTTGGCATCCAGCGCCGCACGCAAAGCCGTATGCAACACCGCGCGCTGCTCGGTACAGTTTATCTTCGCGCCGGAAAACATCCTGTCGCGCCAGTCTTCGACTTCACACTGGCGTGCCAGCGCGAACAGCAGCTCCATCGTCTCTTGAGTGACAAGGTTCTTTGAATAATCCAGCAACAGGTCGTCCAGACGGAGGGAGAACCGTCCGAACCGATCCGGGTCGCCGTCGAACAGACGACGCATCGAAAGCTGTCTATTTGCAGCGTAATGGGCAAGCAAGGCTTGCCAGGCTGTCGATTGTGTCAATGCAGACATACTTTCCCCCTGATGCCGTCAAAGCACTCGCTGCAACACGACCCCGGCCAGCGGCGGCAATGTCAGTGTCAACGATTGCGGTTCGCCGTTCCAACCGATGTCCGAGGTATCCATCCCCAGCCCGTTGCCCATGTTGGAACCGCCGTAGAAATGCGAATCGCTATTGTATATCTCGCGGTAACGCCCCTTGTTCCGCACACCGACGCGATAACTCTCCCGCGGCACCGGTGTGAAATTGAGTATCACCACCACACATGAACCGTCGCGTGCGAAACGGCGAAAGCTCAATATCGACTGATCCGCATTGTTGCAATCCAGCCACTCGAAACCTTCCGGGGAAAAATCCAGCTCGTGCAATGCCGGCACATTTGCGTACAGGCGATTGAGGTCGCGCAGGGCAGACTGCACCCCGCTGTGCTCGCCGCGACCGAGAAGGTACCAGTCCAGCTCGGAGCCGACCTTCCACTCGTGTCCCTGTGCAAACTCGTTGCCCATGAAATTGAGTTTCTTGCCCGGGTAAGTCATCTGGTAGGTAAACAACAGGCGCAAATTGGCGAACTTCTGCCAAGGGTCGCCCGGCATCTTGTCGAGCAGGGATTTCTTTCCGTGAACCACTTCGTCATGCGAGAACGGCAGCATGAAGTTCTCGGTGTAATTGTAGAGCTGGCCGAAAGTGAGGCTGTTGTGGTGGTAACGGCGATGCACCGGTTCATGCTCGATATAATCGAGTGTGTCGTTCATCCAGCCCATGTTCCACTTCATGGAAAATCCCAATCCGCCCAGATAAGTCGGGCGCGACACCATGGGCCACGAAGTCGATTCCTCGGCAAGGGTCAGCGTGCCGGGAAAGCGTTCATGCGTCATCACGTTCAGCTCGCGGAAGAATTCCACCGCTTCGATGTTCTCGCGGCCGCCGTATTTGTTCGGTAGCCATTGGCCGGCCTGACGCGAATAATCGAGGTACAGCATGGAGGCGACCGCATCCACGCGCAAGCCGTCGATGTGGAATTCACTCAACCAGAAGTGCGCGTTGGCCAGCAGGAAATTGCGCACTTCGTTGCGACCGTAATTGAAGATCAGCGTACCCCAATCCTGGTGTTCGCCCAGCCTGGGGTCCTCGTGCTCATACAGCGCCGTTCCGTCGAATCGAGCCAGCGCGAAAGCGTCTTTCGGAAAATGCGCGGGCACCCAGTCGAGGATCACGCCGATGCCGGCAGCATGGCAAGTATCGACGAAATACCTGAAATCGTCCGGCGTGCCGAAACGACTGGTCACACCGTAATAGCCGGTAGTCTGGTAGCCCCAGGATTCATCCAGCGGATGCTCGCTGATCGGCATCAACTCGATATGCGTGAACCCCATATCCTGCACATAGGGCACAAGACTGTCGGCCAATTCGCGGAAATTGTAGAAGCGCCCGTCCCAGTGACGCTTCCAGGAACCGGCATGTACCTCGTATGCGTTCAATGGCTGGTGCATCCAGTCGCGGCTTGCACGATGGTCCTGCCACTCGGCATCGCGCCACTCATAGCCATCCAGCACCGCAACTCTGGAAGCGGTACCGGGACGTCTCTCGAAGCTCATGCCATAAGGATCGGTCTTGACGAAGACTTCTCCGGAATTGCGGTTGCGTATCTCGAATTTGTAGAACTCGCCCAGCCCGATGTCCGGCATGAAGAGTTCCCAGACGCCGGTACTGCCCAGGGCCCGCATCGGACACACACGCCCGTCCCATCCGTTGAAATCGCCCACCACACTGACTCGTTCGGCATTCGGCGCCCATACCGCGAAACGCACACCCCACACCCCGCCGCACTCCATGTGGTGCGAACCGAGCATGCGATAGGCCTGTTCCAGCCGGCCTTGCGAGAAAAGGTAAAGATCGTGCTCGCTGATGCTGCTGCCAAAACAATAGGCATCATGCACTTCGACGACGTGATTGAAGAAGTTCAGCTTCAGGCGGCAGGGTGCAGGCAACGCCTTCTTGCCTTGCCAGTGGAAAAAACCGTTGGAACTGTCGCGCTCAAGCGGCTGCCAGGCGTCCCCGTCGTGGACGGAAATCTCGGTGGCATGGGGTTGAAAAACCCTCAGAATCCAACCGGACCTGTTCTGATGCAACCCCAGATAAGAAAAGGGGTCATGATGGCGCGCTTCTAGAATGGAGCGCTTGTTCTGGGTATCACTTGGCATTTCTTCGCTCCTCGACGGCAATATAGCCTTTTAGCACGAGTGGGGCAATTTAAATGCGAACGCGTAGTTAAACTGTAACCAATAAATTACGTCAAAGTTTAGCCTTCGATGCGAAATTTTGCTTCTATATATTTGGCCGATACCAGCATGATGGCGCACGATGCAGCTCGAAGTTGCAGTTATGCGAAACCGTCTGCGCACCTTGCCATTTCACATCACAGGGAATGAAGTCATCGTTATTGAAATCATGACCTCCGATTGGCATAAACTGGCCCGATCAGGCAATGCTAGCATGTCGGTAATACATAAGACCCATTGGGCATCCATTGATGCGAATACTCGCTTGGATTTTTTAAATATACAGTTTTCACAGTATTGAATGGGGCGTCCATATCGATTAACTTGTAAAGGCCAATTTAGAGAATCTCTTGAATCCTGCAAGGTGGAGATACTTCCGATGAGACTGCCATGGCACATATTATCTGTGTTATTTTGGTTCGGTATCGGCTGTTCATTGCCGGTCAAGGCGGACATATACGAGTACACAAGTAATGACGGCATGGTCTACCTCAGCAATGTTCAAAAGAATAGCCAATACAAAGTGCTGATTTCGGTGCCACCGGAACCGCCGACAGAGAAAGAACCCCCGGCTCAACCAGATAAACCTCCTTTTAACCACGCCGACAAATCCAGTTACAACCAGCTCATCAAAGGAATTGCCAGAAAATATGGTGTGGATAGTGCATTGCTCCATGCAGTAATTACAGTAGAGTCCAAATACAATCCCAGGGCTGTTTCAAATAAAGGCGCAGTCGGCTTGATGCAACTCATGCCAAAAATCGCACGTCAATACGGAATTGACAACTTGTATGACCCGGCGCAAAACGTTCAGGGCGGGGCGCAGTATCTGCGTGACCTGCTGAACAAATTCAACGGGGATGTGAGTCTGGCTCTTGCCGCATACAATGCCGGCGAAATTGCGGTAGCACGAAATGGCAACCGTATCCCTCCCTATCGCGAAACCAGGGACTATGTGCCAAGGGTATTGCACTTCTACAGAAAGTACCAGGCAAGCCAGTTATATTGAGCTAAGGAAACGCAGATCAAGCCCGTTCGCCCTGAGCCTGACGAAGGGCAGGTTCCGCAACTGCTTGATTGTTTGTCGTCCTCCATTCATGGTTCGACAAGCTCACCGCGAACGGAGGACTTAATCGGCGTTTCCCTAAATGTAGGCACAGTCAGGCATAAGCGATCAGATCGTCTCAGCAGGCTCTAATTTCTTGTTGCCAGATAATTTTTACAAGCTCGTGCCATGTCGTCCCGGCTCATACTTCCAAGTTCCTCGGTGACATCGTGATAAGCCTGTTTGTATTCTTCTGACCTGCTGGCCTGATCTACCGTTTCTTTCGTGGCGTCGCCGATCAGTGTCTTAATCTCCAGAAGATATTTCGATGCTTCCCGCGGATTTACGCTGCTGCAGGCGCTCAGGATGCCCTTCATGCGTCCGAATTGCCCGGTATCGACCGAAGTATCCGCCAGAGTAATTGTTGGATATGCCATCGCCATAACTAGAACAAAAACTTGCATCGTCTTCATGATCATCCCCTCTACTTTGCTGTCACTCTTTGGGTTGCAACCTACGCATGGTTCTACCAATTATGAAAAATTGCCGCCAGCGGCTTCGACGGCAAGGATCCGGGCACAGCGATCGGCGCATACGGCAGCCGTATCTGAGCACCGTACACACCGTCCGATCCTGCCACGAAGTCCCGCAACAGAGAGTAAGTCACATGTACCTCCTGCCATAAAGGCGCCCCCCGGATCACGGCACAAGCCAGTTGGAGTCCGCAACCAAACGACCATCCTTGGGATCGGCGAAATGAACGACATAGCCACCTTTGGATGCAAATCGCTGGCCCGGCGCAAGCGACAGGTGCGGGTAATATCCGGTAATAATTCGGTGGGCGAGCATGTCCTGGACACGCTCGACGAGATAAACCGGTACAAAAGTATCGGCCATGTCACTCAGCGTCTCCGCAAGCAGGCCGCAGGCAAGGAACGTATCCGCCTGCACCTGCTCGTCCACGACCGGAATGTGCCGGATTGCGAACCAGCCGAGAGCATAGTCGACAGGGACAATCCGCTTTTCCGGCAAATCGAACGGGTATGCAAGACGCGTGCGGCTGCGCCAACTCGACGGTAGTGGCGAATACTCGAGCCCCCCCATCAATCCCGACATGAAGACCGCAGCGGGCGAGGCCGGCGCGTTACCGAGAGCAGCCACATCGGGCGGCCGCAACCACAGGACGAGCACATTTGCGCCTGAAGCCTTGCGCAACACCTTGGTGACACCCCGCCCTGATGCGCCCTGCGCAAGAACATGGGTATGCACGGTAACGCCATGGGATTCAAGTGCAGTGCTGAGTGCCTCGGCGGCCGGCTCGCCACTCTCGCCGGCGCGATAGATCTGGTGCACCACCTTGCCGTTACCTGATTCCAGAATACTGTTCGCTATCAGCTGCGCTTCCAGCAGCACTCCCCTGGAAAAATACAAGGAATAAAAATCCCGGTCAGCATTGATTGGTGGCACCTCGACGTTCGGAAATAGACAAGGCACGTCCTCGTGCTCACAAAAGGCGTGGACCGGCTCCCAGTTCTTGCCACCCAGACCAGATACCACCGCCAGTACCGGCTCCTTGGCAAAATCCTGCTTCAGTTGTTCCTCCCATGTGTTCGCCGGACCGGTCAGTTCCCACACGTGCAGTTGCCAGCGGCGATTGACCATGAACATCGTGTTCGCCCACGCTGTCTTGGTGGAGGTGCGCAGGCGCGGTGACGGAGCGAACTGAACCGCGTTCCTGTCGGCAAAATAGCGCTCGATCACATCGAGCATGCCGCGACGTTTAACGGGATCGGCATCCGGCGTGATGATGGTGGCAAAATTCAGTACCGTGTCCGTGACACCGGGTGTCTTCCGCTGGTCCAGACTTTTCAGATAAGCGATGAGCGCCGCCATATCTGCGTCGTTCAGCTCGAATTGTGGCATCAGATAGCTAAGCGGCTTTCCTGCAGCGTCTACACCTTCGCGGATCGCTCTGGCGAGGGTCTCATCGGTATATGAAGGATCGTGACCAACATGCATCGTTTCGACATACGGCAAGGATTGATCTCCGGTACCGCGGTCATTACGGCGCAAGAGATACGCACCGGTGATCGGCGGTATGGGGATACTGCCCTCTCTGACGCCGAAACCACTGCGCCTGTGGCAGTTGACGCATGCTGCGTCCGCACCCTCCATGCGAATTCCGCCCTCGCGGTACGCCACGAGCGGTGCACCCGAGTCCAGAATGCCGCGCCTGTAGATTGCCTCACCCGCACTCGAGTCGGCATGTGCATAGCCCATCGGGTAGACCAACGCAGCAATCACGAGAATCGCGGCGCTTGCGCAAATTGATGCGGCTACACGCAAAAACCCGAAATTGCGACTGATATTCATAACCAGGGGATGCGCACTAGTGGGTCGCCCCGGAACCGGGCACGGATTGAGGTCTCAACCGCGGCATCTCCGCAGGCATGGATAACGCCGAACCGGCAGCCTGACGGACCGCCCCAGGCGAGCTGATGCCGGCTGCAGCCATGCTATGCCTTCCCGGCACACCGGGTAGGGCGAACATCCGATCTTCCAGTGGCAGATTCAGTGAGACTTTATCTATCACCAGTTTTTCCGTAGCCTTGCCTGTGTCCGCGCCGCTTTCGATCATGAGCGGTATCTGTAGGCCCTCAATCGTCTGGTAGTTGCGGTAATACACCGCCACCGCGCCCGGCTGGCCAAATTTGTTGCGGGACATGCGATCGTATTTGATGTCCAGGAATGTCTTAGCGTCGACCCATACATGGTGGCTGTTGCCAGAGGGCAATTTGACGCTCAAGCGATATGCCTTGCGCCCTTCAACCTCGTCAACGCCGTCCAGTGCAACCGCAATGCCCTTGGCTCGATAATCCATGAGCGGCCCGTCGATGATCTGCCCATCACGCGCGAATCTCAACTCATCGGGCGTATACGGCTGCACGTCAGGCCTGCCGCTGCCCGACGGACGCACCTTCCAGCCATGAGCCCCGTCATACATGCGCACAGATGTCTGGCCTTGCACTTTGACCTCAAAGCGCGTTTTATTGGGACGCTTCATTTCGAGGGCAAACGGCAATCTAGGCTCTGGAGCATTTGCTCCTTCGATGTGCCCTATCCACGCCATGGACTGAATCTTCCGCCACGCATCCAGACCGCCTCTTGCGGCAATATTCTTCTCGACAATCTGGGTCGCTGACAGTCCCTGATCATTTACAGGTTCAATGGCCACCGCAAGACCCGAAAAGCCCAACGCCAATGCCCATGTTATGACCCCTCTCATATCATTCACCTAGTCTGCTGCATGGATGCGTTGGCCACTACCAACTGGGGTTTCGCGAACAACGCATTCTCCATCGCCTGATTGATCGCCACATGCTCAATGTGCATCTTGTATGGATGTTTTCCCCCATCGACCACGGTTTCCAGGATGTGCGGCATGGTCAGTCCGTTCTCTTTGTTGTACTCGCGGTAAAAAATGGCGACATCACGGAGTTTGCCGTCCAGCATTCTGGGTTCGCCATCGATTTTCAGTTCCAAGAAACTCGCCGCATCGATCCACACATGCCGTTCTACGCCGTTATCCATGGTCAACTCGAGTTTGTAAGCGCGGTGTCCTTCCACTGATTCCGTGCCCTGCAACTTTACCTTGATTCCTTTTTTGGCATAATCAACCAGCGGACCGTCCAATTCCTGCCAGTCCAACGCTGCGTTTTTCTCGCCAGCTGTAAATGGCTCGACTTCATTGCGCCCAAGAAATGGCCGGACCTTCCAGCCTTGGACGCCGTCATATACCTGCACGGCTGTTTGATTCTGGAAGAGAATTTCCAAGCGGCTCATGTGCGCTCTCTTCATTTTGAGTACGAACGGCAGTTCCGGATTTTTTTCACTGCCAGCTTCCAATTTGCCGGTCATCGTCAAAGTCTTGGCGGCTCGCCAAGCCTTAAGCCCTCCGCGGGCATCGACGTTTATGGCAATGATCTGGGCCGCGGTCAGCTTGCCCGCAGGTGCGATGTGGCTCTTGGATACCTCAGCCGATGCCGTGAGTGAAACCAGACAACATGCCAAGCAGAGAAATCGTCTCATGTTTGCATCCCCCATTTAATAAATACGCACCAAAATTTGCGTTCATGCCAGCCACGAACCGACGGAAGGAAAACCCTACTCCACCACCAGTCCGTCAGCTCGAAATTGTCCAATCAACACACTAACGCGGTCTCCGCGCTTCACTAACCTGCCCTGGTTCGAAAAAGCCATCCAGTAGGATTTGCCAGCCTCCGGCGGGGCGCTCTGGCGCAATTGTCCGACCTGTTCCAGCGACGGGACCACCAGACTTACCCGTGCCTGCGGGTCGATCAAAGCAGGCTCGGCCTTCTTGTCGTTGAGTTCTTTGGCTTTGTCTGCATCCAACACGCGCCAGCTAAAACGGATGATCTCGCCCGATTCCACCCTCTTGATGCGCAACGAGTCAACTCCCCAAATGCCTCCGAAATACATACTGGCTCGTTTTGGCAACCGATTCGGCAGATAGTGGGTTGGAGCTGCGACGGCAGACGCCGTCATGGCCGGGGCAGGAGATTTTTCTGCCTGAGCCGACTGCGCACGGGCGGTGGAAACGAAGAGGCCGCTGGCGAGAGACATCCCGATAATCAATGTGCGTGATACAGAGTATTTGAACATAACCGCGCAAACCTCCGAGTTAGACGAGTTTGACCAGGCTGGGGCGAATCTGGCGTCCATCCCGGATTCGCCTACCTGACACTGATAATAGTTTCCTGGGTGGCGGTTTTTCCCCCAGTATCTGCCAGCGTCACGCGTGCCGTCGATATCTCGGTATCCAACGGCGTGTATCGCACACCAATCGCACACGTTCCCCCTTTACCGGCGACCACCAGCGTTTTTGCACAGGGGGTTCCCGTGGCCGGCGCCACGATCGCAAAGCTACCGGAACCTGAGATTCTGGTGACTTCAGGATCCGCTGTGATCGTGAGAGGCCCGTAGCCGCGATTGGTCACTGTGATCACGCCGGTCTTTACAGTCAATTTTGCCGAACCATTCGCGGCCACGGCGCCGCATGTTGTGGTGGCGGCAAGTACGGAGAGCAAAACAAGAAGCATCAGTTTGCGGGAAAACTTAAACATGATTATCTCCTTAAGTTCCAATTGCTACGGTGCCTGATTGAACACAGGTGGCACGTTGAAGACCACACTTGCCTGAGCAAACTCGACCGCACCAACGTCGAAATGTGTCAGGTTTGTAGGATCGGGCCGCGGATTTCCGAAGAAGTCCGTGGGCGGGTGTGCCTGCCCTACAGGCACGTAATCAATAGCCGGGGAAGTCGACACCAGCGTGTAGTCGCCGAGAGGCAAGCCGCCGCCATAATTTCCATCCGTACCCAAGGTCGTCGGGTTAGTTGTCGTCAGCGGACCCCACCGCAGGTTGACCCAGTTGTTGCCCTCGTCCACCGTCGCTACCGGGGTCAGGTTGAAGATGGGATTGGGCACGGTTGCATCGGAAATTCCTGGAGGCACCGCCCAACCAGATGCCCCGGATTCAGGAGGAATCCGCGCACCATCGCAGTACTGAGTAACGAAAGCAGGGTTCGACGCGGTGTTGTGCTGCGAAGATCCGCTATAGCCGGCAATGCTGGTCAGTACCGACCATGTCGGGTTAAGCGTAAAGCCTGAACCCGAATTCGGTGTAGCACTGGTGTCGCCGCGCACGCCGATGTCCCAATAACTGGCCGGGACGCAGGCACCGGTTGCCGTCTGAGTCGCTGGCTGTGTTCCGGTAAACGCGTTGAACAACGTCACCACGGCCTGCTGGTATTGCGTACTGAACGGGGCCACACCGACATAGTACGCACTGTTCTGCCAGAACACGTTATTGGCCAGCACCGGATACGAGATACTCTTGCATGTCCCGTTCCTGGCGGCCGTACCGGGTGCATAGTTGCCGTCCGGACATATGATCGGGGTCGCAGTGGGAAGCTGATTCATATTCGCTGCCAAAACCGCGCTGTTCTGGATGCTCACCAGGCCGGCAGGCTCAGGCAGCGAAGTATTTCCGCAGTTAGCCGAGTTGACGCAATTGTTGGTGGTGTTCTGGGTACTGGCCAGTGGTGCCCCCAAAGTGTTGAACAGCGTTCCCGACGTCGCCGTGGTCGAGTTGGAAGCGATCGTGTTGTTGGTGATATTCATCTTCAACGCATCCAGCAGCGACATCCCGGCTCCATCCCAGCCCGCGACGTTGTTGACGATGATGTTGTTGGTGACGCTCACCCCGTACCATTGCCCCGGCCTGTTCGGGAAAGCAAGCACCTCGGCACCGTTGACGTTCTGGAAGGCGATGCCGCCGCCGCTGCCGCTTTCCGCAGCGTTACCCATGATCAGGTTCCCATTGATCTTCAATCCGGGGCCAATACCATCGCTGGGGCCGATCGAGCCGGGAGCGGACACGCAATCCTGGTCGGTCGTTGCACCGCAGGTGGGATCCACGTCCGGAGCTCCCATGACGACGATGCCGCCACCGTTGGTCGGGATCGTCGGATTGGTGCTCTGATTGAACACGATCACGTTGTGCTCGATTTCACCGTTCTTGCTGAATCCGACGTGGCCCACGCCGCCGCCGTCCCCGCTGCTCAGGTTGCCGCATATCCAGTTGTAGTTGAACTTGTAGTAGTCGGCGCCGGTGCAGAAAGTGACACCGCCTGCCCCCGCCGGCGTCGCCGAGAACAGTTCGTCGCCGGTGGATGAATTCAGCGTGACCGCGTTGTGGTGCACGTTCACGTTCAAGTTATGGCAGTACGGCAGTTGAACACCCGTAACCTCACTGCTCTCGCAGGAACCCGGGGCCAGGTTCGCGGCGCCCTGGCTGTAAGAAGGCGGATATTCACCCTGACCGATGTTGATACCACCCGAGAGCGTTCCGGAATTGGCGGTGATCCGGTTGTTCGCGATTTGAATGTTATGTCCCCAGGCGTGCACGAATACCGCTCCGCCACCCTGCGAACTCTCGGTGATGCCCATGCCGTCGATTGCGGATGGGTTGCACTGGAAGTTGCTTGGATACGGATTGCTTCCGCCCGAACCAGTTGTGCAGTCGGCGTTTGTAAGCAGCGTGGTGCCGGTCGGGAATGCGGCTTCGCCGGCGTTGAGCTGGAACGGATCCTGTCCGGCAGGGAAATTCACGCCCTTGGCCAAGATGGTGATGCCGGCTCCTTCAAGAGCGCCCATCAGCGACGGCTCTTGCAGCATCTCGGCAAGGTTGCCGTTCAGCGTGGCATCCCAACCAATGGTTGCCTCGGTCGGTATCCGGTCCACCTGGAACTGCATGGTCGCCGAGCACGTATATGTCCCGGAAGAATCGTAAGGATGCGCTCCCGAGATGGGCCAGCCGTCGAGCGTCAGTCCAAACAGGCAATTGACCTGCCGGCGCCATGGGTCCAGCTTGCCCGCAGGCTGCGTGGTCGCGTTGATGACGCTCGATGCGGCTCCGACACCTTGCAACCGGACCGGCTTCCACATCAGCAACATCTCGTTGTACGTACCGGCAGGAACGATAATCAGGTCGCCCGGAGCCGCGGCGTCAATGGCCTGTTGAATCGAACCTGGGCCATTTTGCGTCAGCGGGTTGTTAGTCGCCAGGCGTGTCGGGGCCTTTCCGCCGATCGTCACGGTCACGGTGTCGATCGACTCCTTGCCGTTTGCGGCCGTGATGACCAATTGACCGCACCTCGCGGTCGAACCGCCGTATTGCACCTGCTGCTGGACGGCGCATTCCGCCACACCCTTAGGCACCGTACCGGTAATGGTCGAATCGCTCCAGCTCACACTCGTGAGCGGATGAGAGACGCCATGTTTATCTATCAGAGCGACGGTACCTGGGGTATTGCCGAAGCCGAAGTGCCGGTTGACGGTCTTCTGGTTGTAGGGAGCAGTCGTCGCCGACGGCCCGTTGTAGGCGTTGTTTGGTACCTGCTGGTCGCCCAGAGCCGTGATCGTCAGCTTGTGGCCCGCGGCACTCACCCATGGTCCGATGCCGTCGCCGTCGACTTCCTTGACTGCCGGTGTGGCATCCGGATAGGCGCAGTCCGCATTGTTGTACCCGGCACCTGCGAAGGCGGACGTCGGTACGACGGGCGTATCCAGGTACTGGGTCGTCCCGGGCATGAACGGCAGCTCATAACAGAACTGGCTGTAACCCTGAGTGAACAACGGATCCGTGCCTATCTTCCCGAAGTTCGGATTGGGCACTACCGTCCCGGCGGAATTGACGATCGTCGATCTGATGTCGGCGGTCGGCCCCAGATCGTTCATGCAGAACACCATCATCGTCGGTGCATACCCGGTCGGGTTGGGCGGATTGACTTCCCAGGTCGAGTAAGTCATCCCGTTGTAAGCGCCCCAATGGTCCGCATATACGCGGTTGGTTTCGTTCCCTGCCCAGTCACGGACAGACACCGGCAAATCGGGTGGCGCAAACTTCTCGCCGAATTGCGGAGAGAAGGGATCGAATTCCGACGTGTAGTCGTCCGTGATGCCGCCGGTGAACTTGGAGGCGATATGGGTGGACGTGAAGACGTAGAACTTTGCGATCGCTCCCATCTGGTCATTCAGTGTCACTTCCTTGCGATCGCAAAGACGGCGGGTCGCTCCTGCGAACGGCGCCACTTCTTTGGAACCGGGGAACAGGCTGATGTAGTCCGGCACGATCCGCGCTTCGCCGACGCACGGCCAAGTGGGCTCAGGCACGAATCCCGGCACGATCTGGTTATTGGGCTTGGTGCCCAAGCCTTGTGTCGGATTCTGGGCGTTGTTCGCGTTGTAGGCTGCACCCACCGAAGCCTGGTCGGGCAGGATGAATATGTTGCCCAGACCGCCGAACTGCTGCGTCACCGGCGCGATATAGTTGTCGCCGATCAGGATGTTCTTGTCCTCTTCCTTGACCAGCTCAAAGCCCGGTGGGACGACCACCTCGACAACGTACTTGCCGGGCGGCAGCATCGGTATACCCGCATAGAGATCAGGCGCAGCAACCGGGTCGGGCGAGCAGATCGTGCAATTCGTACCATTGGGCTTGCCGGTCGCCGGATCCGTCGAGGTCACGCTCGGGAACTTGTACATGCCGTCGTAGGGTGCCGGCTGGAGTTGATTCCAGTTGTGCATGCCGTCGTAGCACTTGAACTGCGAGTTATACGGCAATGCAGTCAGGGCTGCCCCGCCATGCTGAGAGTTGTAAAAATCAAGGTATTCCGGCTGGTTGTACAGCGAGAAGAAGAACAGATCGGCGAGCGCGGTCCCTCCCGGCGTGCCCGGTGCCCCGCCCTGGCCTGGACAGTTCATGTTCGGGACCATATTCCCGTTGGCATCTGCATGGAATCCCTGCGCCCAATCGTCGAAGCTGCTGGTCTGCGTGTGATCGACCAGTGTCAACGTCGGGGTGATTCCGTCCGATGCGACTCCCTCTTGGTACAGGTTGATCGTGACGTGCGGAACCAAGGGCTCCCACTGCGTCTGGACCAGCATTTGCGGATCGTCGAATGGGCGCGTCGAAGCGTAGACGACGTGACCCTTGATGCCGCCATTCTCACCGGCAACATAGGGCTCCTTGCCGAACTCGAGGAAATTGTTCTGGCCCGGGAAGCCCTGCCAGCCCTCGACACCACCCAGCCACGGCGGGTC
The DNA here is from genome assembly GCA_027310725.1 of Sideroxydans sp. Classification (GTDB taxonomy): domain Bacteria; phylum Pseudomonadota; class Gammaproteobacteria; order Burkholderiales; family Gallionellaceae; genus Sideroxyarcus. The sequence goes on from DAIDAG010000078.1 coordinate 22,306, forward strand.
GATACGGCCCGAGGAGAGTTGGGTACTGCAAGTCGTCGCACCATTGGTGGTGGTGCACACGCTGGGCGGATCACTGACCGGAGTCTGAATCGTCTTGCCGGCGCAGTCCGCACCGGCGCAATAGACGGCGCCAGGCAGGCGCAGATTGGCCGGCAGCGAAACCTGCTCGACGGTATTGGCCAGATTCTTGCCGATAACGGAGGTTCCGCACGGAGGGTAGCCCGCACCGGGCACGGAACCGCCGCAGGTAGTCAATGTCTGGTCGGCTGGTCCGCCGACGTCGTAGACCACATGCGTACCCGTGTTCTTGTACCGGGTCACGTCCGTTTCAACGGTGTACCAACTGAACAGCGGGAAGGTCTCGTTGAAATTGGCCGTGCCGGTAAAGTCCGTGACGAGCAGGTTCTCAAGGCTGCCATCGCGCAGCCGGACCGCGACGTTGGCGAACGGTATCCCCGCCTCGGTAGACTGTGAGAGGCCATCCCTGTTGTCGTCGATGAATGTTCGTGTGTAGAGGTTGGTCTGCCATTGGGTCGACGCGATATTGCCCATGTTGCAGACATGCTGCGAGGATCCTGAACCTGGGCAAACGCTGGTTGCCGATCCCAGCCTGACAGGCGTCGAGAGGCCGTCCACCAGTTGATCGTTCCATTGGTCAAACGTCGTGATGCGCCAATCGCCATCGGGAAGGCCGGTGAGGGTGAAATTGCCTTTCGCGTCGCACTTGGCAAATGCGAAGTCTTCACCGTCGGGGTCTCCGACGCTGACGTAGCACTGCGTCCAATAGTAGGTGTCGCGCGAACCGCTTTCATACAATCTTTCATCGGGCGTCCGGCTCAAGCGCTGACCGGTGATCGTGCCTTTCAGGGTGTTGCCGCAATTCGCAGCCGCTGGATACTGGGGCGCGCTCGGGTCCGTTCCCGCGCAGACCTCCTTCAGACGGCTGCTGATGATCTTCGGGTTTGCAAAGCCGATGCTGACGTGGTAGCCCGCCGGCCCGAACTCCTGGAAGTAGCTCGGCTCGCCAATCCGGATAAATGCATCGTGTGCCTTCTGACCGTCCAGCGTGTTGGTCTGCAGCCATTCCTCACCTCGTGCTATGCGGTCCGCTCCCGGCGTGGCTACCACACCGAACCGTCCCGGCATCAGGTTGTTGATCACCGCCTGCCCTGCCAACGGTGAGAGGGTTTTGCCGTCACTTTCATATTTGGGGCAGGTCACGATCATACCGGTGATACCCTGCCCCAGTTTCGTGATGGGGCAGGCATTGAGCCCTGTATTCGGATCCATCGTTCCGTCCAGGCTGTTGGTCAGCGGCTGGTTGAACATGTCGTAGGTCATCTGTCCGGTGAAATCGCCATTGCCGGCCATCGCGTCCCACAGGTGGATCTGGAAACTTCCCAGACCCGGCTCCTGCGGTGACAGCACGTCGACCCCGCCTCCGCCATCCTGCTCGCCGTTCAGCGGAAAGTCATCCTCGAACACGAGTACGGAAAGTTTGCCCGGCTGGAATGGCGCTGGCTGCGCCAGTATCGTGACCGGCGGAATACAGGTCGTTGCGCCCGCTGCCGGCGTGCATGTGGCTCCGGTGAGCGGCGCTACACAGGTCGTCGTCGTGCCGGACGTCTGGCAGTTTGCTCCGATTGGAGCACCGCCCATGCCGTGGCCACAATGACCGGCGGCCATTCCGGCCTTGGAGCAATCCGGTGTCCCCGTGTATCCTGCACCAAACGGATTGGCCGCGTCACCCGGCAGGATTGAGATGTAGTAGCGCTTGGTCGGATCAAGGGCAACCTGGCTGGGAAGGACCGGCGTCATTCCGTTCCCCGTCGGATCTGGCCGGCAAACGCCATTGCTGATGTCGCAGACCGTATTCACGTGAGATCCCGTCGTCGGATCGATAACGGTCTGGCCTGCTTCACAGGAGAGCGGGCCTGTACAGCCCTGCGCCACGAAGGGCATGTAGCTGGTGTGGAAATTGACTCCCAAGGTAGGAACGATGCCGCTCCCCGCACTCGGGCATCCTGCCGGCGGCGGGTTGGTCGTGCACGACGGATCGATGTAGAAAGTCCGGTCTTCCTCGATCACCCAGCGATAGTCGGTGATTTGAGTCTTCTTGTCGCCACCGTCCAGAACTGTGACACCCAAGCCGCTCCCGGCGGGGAAGACGACCGTCACGGTCGTGGCCGCACTAAGCGTTCCCTGGGAGTTCTGCGCCTGGTACGTGAACGTATAGGTGCCCGGCCCTGGGGCGACTGCCGTGAACCCGCCGTTTCCATCCGGAAGAACCGTCATCCCGGCAGCTGCAACCGTCGACGTGTTGACTGTAAGTGGATAGCCAGCGGCGTCTTTGCAACCTGCCAGGACGCCCGGGGTCTTGACGGCCAGATATGTGGCCGTGCTCGCGTTGTACGTGGTCGCAGTACAGGTGATGCCGGAAGCACTCTCGATTGTCGCAGCAGCCAGACTGACGGTAGCGGTTATACCGGATGAACAAGCCCCCGCCACAACGGTACCGTTCGCGCAGTAGGTAAAGGAATCCGTGGTGGCTGTCCCTGTGGGCACATACGTGAATGTGCCATTCGCGGCAAGAGTCAAAGTACCATTGACAGGCGCAACGAGGAGTTGAACGCCATAGACATTGGTATCGTTGGCGATCACACCCTTGGACGGATCCGACACGCTGAGTGTCTGGGCCGCAACCAGGGAGTTGTAGGTATCCGGTCTGGCAACCGCCGCGCCGAGCGAACCTGCAGCTGGGAGCCCGGTGCCATTGACACTAATGTAAGCCAGCATGCCGGCATCGCGCTCGATCGCATTACCCGAAAGGCTCAATTCGCGGTCATACACCGGAAGTGCTGTGCCGCCGGCAGGGGGTACATTGATCATCACATCGTAGGTCTTGCCGGCGGCCATGAATACGTCGCTTTGCACCTTGGGAAGACCGGGCAGCCGGTTGCCGTCTTCCGCGATCAGCGAAAACCCCGAGGCCGGCGGTACTGGAGGAACGGCTGTCGGATTGCCACCCGTCAGCGAGCCTACGATCGACGGCACATGCATGCGCAAGCCTGCATTCACCATGCGCACCAGAACGTTTCCGGTGACGGGGGCGGCGGTCGTGCCCGGCAAAGCCGGGAACAGCGAAATCGCGGCATTAGTCTTGTTAAATGCGACGCCGTTGATCATGTAATAGAGCGGCGTATAGTTCACCGCCGGGGGATAGCAGGTATTTGCGATCCCGACGCCTGAGTTGGGATTTCCGCAGCCACCGGGCTGGCCAGACCATACCTTGGTCTCACTGAAACCCGCAGTGCTAACAGCGGTTTGGACGGCGCCGTTCTGGACAGGATCGATTTCGCTGAAGAGCAGCGGGACTTCAGCGTTGTAGGTTACGGCGGGCGTAGTCCCTGCTAACGGATATGCCGTGCCTGCAGTCGCTCCGACGGGCGCGGTGGTGACCACCAGGATTCCATACAGACCCATGGGACCCTGTATCGACGGGTGTGTACCGGACTCAATCAGGTAGGTGCCCGGCCGCAAGTTGCTCCAGGTGAGCGTACATCCGGAGGCGCACTCTCCGGTGGTCGGGGTCGCTCCGGTCGCGGCTACTTCCATGCCGAACGATTGCACGCGGGGTCCTTGCGGCGGGGGCGTAAAGGTCGCGCTACCACCCGCGATCGGCCAAGTCGTGCCCACCTGCGGGGCGTGTGTCGCAACCGGACCGTATTGGGGCGTTCCGAGACCTCCGCCCAACTGGCCAACGATCACCAGCGAGGTAGGCACGGTGTTAGGAGTCGTGCTGCCTGTCGGCGTGAACGAGAGATTATTCGTCAGGTTGATCGTCAGAGGTTGTCCTGTGGGAACGCTAATCACGACGGGGGACCAACCGCCGGCACCCGCGCTGTTATTCAACGCTGCGCAGGTCGCAGTCTCGCCGGTCACGACCGTGCCGCAGCTGTAGCCCCACATCGGGATCGTTGAGCCATCGGGCAGGTTTGCGATGGCCGGCCCCGCAGTCAGATTGAGCGCGAATGACGCTCCACTCGCCAGTAGGAAAACGGACAGTGCTGTCGCTGCTGCGAGCTTATTCAGCTTGAGTATGTTGTCTCTCATTGCAGTTCTCCTCTTTCCTAATTAGATTCGTCGATCACGAATTCACGGGAATCGATCAGCATCATCATCAGCATTCCGCCGGGGAAGACATTGTTGGTAGTGATCTCGCGCTCGTTGTGCGAGTGCCACATGAACGCAAAGCCGCGCTCGTTGGATGGATTGGCCTGAATATTCGAGGGCTGAAAAACACCGGTGGGACCGGTCGCGCGGGAGGTCGCATCCGGACCCAGATAGGGACTGCCGCTGTACCAGGCGCCGTTCGTCAGGATGTTCGGATCAGGAAGAGTGGCGGGGCCACCGCTAGCGACATCCCCGAACGGAGCAACCTGCAGCGGCTTGTTGTGATCCTGGCACCATTCGAAATAGTTGACTGCGGTCGGATCTCCAGTGTTGTAGCCATTGGCATCCGGAGTGCAGGTGAGCAAAGCGAGCGGATCAGCGGAACCCGGATTGTGGCCGTACATATCCCAGTTCAATCCTCTCCCGGTGTAGTAGAAAATTCCATCGAAAGCCTGCCCCGGCGTGGTGTCGGTTGTGAACATCAGCATTCCCGCAAGCTGGGTGGCGCCGGTCGAATCGGGCGGAGTCAGTATGAGGTTCCCGTCGCGCCCGAGGATGCGCACATGATTCGCATGCTCGTGGAATGGATGCTGCCAACGCCCCTGGCCAATAACGCGGATCAGCGTTTGCTCCCCCGGATGCATGTGAGGATTGCCGTTGTAGGGCTGGTGCGGATATTCGGGCGCGAAGTTGGCGTCCATGTCATCCGGCATGGAGCGCCCGTTGATCAGGAAGTACGCCGGGTGGTAAGGCTCGGTCGGAACCTCAAGACTGCATGCAGGAGTTCCCGCGGTGCAGCCAGCCAATGCTGTGACCTGCGCCAAAGCCTGGTTGTGTATGTTGGGATCCATCTCCGCGAACTGGAACAGGTACTCCCTGTCGTAGCACGTTTTGGGGTGGTCGTAAGCGGACTTAGACAGCCTGAAATCAGACTCATGATGAGCCGCTTCCGCCGAGAGGTTCTTCGCCGCGTAGCCTGTCGTACAAGCGGTGGGGATGCTGGCCGGGAGTACGATGATTGCGCCATACAGGCCCATCTCGACCTGGAGATCACCCTGCGTTCCGCTGTAGTAGGCGCGAGTTCCCGGCGACGAGGCTGTAAACGTGTAGGTCACGGATCCGCCGGGGGGAGCCTCGCACGTCAACAATCCTTGCTGACCTGCAGGGCAGGTGGACGTCAGTTGGAATCCAGGAAACAGAATGGAGGTGTTGCCGACTGCAGCGGGGAGATTATTCGTCAGGTTGACCGTTACCGTCTGCCCTTCCGTGACGATCAGCGTGGGGCCTGGAACCTGCATCGTGGGGCAATTAGCGCCCGGCATCAAGCTTGCGGGAGGATTGAAGCCGCCAGGCGTGTGTGCCGAGTCGCAGCCGTAGCCCCAGGCGTAAACCGCTGCTCCATCAGGCTGATTGAGATTGGCCGTTTTCGCGGTCAGATAGAAGGTCGGACCTGTTATGCCCGGAGCCGCCGCGTACGCAGTACTTGCAAGCAATGCGCTTAGGCACGCCACGGCAGCCACCAGGAGGCGCCCGAATAAGGTCTCTGCATAAAGTTGGCACATGGCTGATCTCCTAGTTGATATGGACCTCAGTCATCAGCCCGCCAAAGTTCTCGGCGTCGTTTGACAGGTGGTCGAGGTTGGAGGTGTATAGGTAGTACGTGCCCTTGGGAATGCCGGTACTATCCAGAATCACGTCGAGGGATTCGCCCCCCCCCAGGGTGATCGAATTGGTCGTGTAGTACATATTGTTGCCGGCCTGGTCACGCAACAGCTTGGCGTTGAACCCGATGACCTTCATCGGAATCCCCATTGAAGCCAGCGTTTGATACTCCGAGACGTCCAGGTCTGAAATGCGCAGAAGCGCCTTCCCGCCTGCCGGTATGTTGATGATGGCAGGCAGCGGCTGCGAGTAATGCATTCTGCCATCCGCCGCCTGCGTCGCCAGCGCGCCGGGCGTGACGGTGTCGGGATAGCTGCGCCCGTTGAGCAGGAAATACTTGTCCTTCATGTCGACAAACGCTTCCGGGTTGAAGGTCATGCCGACGAAGTGGAAGTTCGGGTCGAAGCCGTGTATCTGGATCGGGTACTCGACGTCGTAGTAGGTGGAGCCGTCGCCATCGTTATAGGCGTACCCGCTGGTCCCGCCACTCCCGATGGTTGCGGCGGCGGTCGCCCCCGTGTTGACGGCCGGCAAGGGATTGCTGCACAGGATGTCGGAAGCGGTATTGCAGGCAGTACGCAGGTCGTTCTGCTGAGTCTGGAGCGCTGCATAGAGGCTGGTGCCGGCGGGAACCCGATCCTGGCGCGGACGTACATATATTTGCCCGACCATGCCCATCTGCAAGTGTTCGGGCGGTGTGATGTGGCAGTGCCAGAAGTAGGTGCCGGCGTCAGGTGCAAGGTAGTAATAGGTGAAGCTGCCGCCGATATTGATGGCGACCGAAGCGTCAGGCACGCCATCGTAGAACGCGGAGGCATTGGGATACCCGTGGAAGTGGACGGTATGCTGCTCGAAAAGGTCTGGGCGCATGATCATCCCGACGTTGGAAAGCGTGAGGAAGAACTCGTCATCCTCGTCGATCGCCATCAAGGGCGCCGGAATATTGCCGTTCATCACGCCGACATCCATGATCTGGCGCGGATCCACGTGACCATCGATTCTCGGTGGAGTTGATGCGGTGCCGACGGTCAGGGCAGTCGCCGCAGCCAGCCCAGTGACCGAATTGGTATACGTGAAGGAATAGCTGGGCGGAAAGCCGGTTCCCTGAGCACCCCCGACGCTGGTGACCGTGAAGGTACCGTTGTAGCCGGCCGGACTGATGTTTGCGATGACAACCTGGTCGCCGACATTCACGCCCAACGGCGCGTTCGGGGTCACCGTCACCGTGCTCCCGGCCTCGCTGATGCTGTAGATGTTGACGGTGTTCGCAATATCCAGAGCCAGTCCGACGGCGCCGTTATACGTGAATCCTGCAGTCGGAAGGGGAAACCCGGGCCACGTATTGGCTGCAATTCCGTCGCTCGCTGCCGGATCGCCGGGCTGGAACGTGCCTGCGTACATCGTGTTGAACGCACTGGGGAAGTCAGTACCGGGCTGCCCGTTCGCAATTGCCGCGAGTCCGGAGAGCGGCCCGAACGAGAACATGAACGTCTGAGTGCCGTCAGCCATTGTCGCGTAGCCATCGCCTCCAGAGATCTGTTGACACTTGATCGCACCGTTTACATTTGCAGATGGCACGAGATAACCATTGTTGCCGGGCGCAAATGTCGTCGGACTGACGTAGGCAGGTTCGGCATCGTTATTGTTGAGCGCCAACGGGTGCGTAATCGTGTTGTTTGGACATTGAACCCGGAACGATGTGGCGCCCGCCGTCCCCGCCAAGACGCTCAATAACAATGCCGGCAACAGCCGAACAAAGCAGGAAAAGTTCAGCATGATGTTTCCTCCTTCCAATTTGTGGACGCTTGACGCCCCGCCGGGAACAAGCCAGAATTTTTCCCCGCAACATATGCCAGATCTGAAACCGCTCGGAGAATGCGCACCGCAACTGCGCACCGCGAAAAAGAAAAGTACGTATTTGGAAACGCCCAGGGACCTGGGGTCGGATGCAACAAGATCAAATTCAGGCTTGGAACTCGTATACTCATTGCGAATGAGTACAACGTGACAAGGACCCAGAACAACTCGGTTGCCCCGCTGAATAACATATGATCAGTGAACATATGACCTCCCGCTACGGCGTTGGATTGGCAAAATCTCTTTATGCCGTATGGTCGAATTCTAGTAACTGCTTGAGAAAATCCCATCAGGTAAACACTGTATTTCGAGGGGAAAAATTACTACTATTAAACCGCGCCAAAATGGCTTCGGAACGCGGACATAACCACGACGTCTTCAGAGGCAAACCATCGATTCACCCACTTGCGGAAGCCTGGAATTTCACCTCATCTAACGACAAAGCGTTTCCTCGATAGTACGCATGGGTATGCGAGAAAAGTTCGCTTCTCAATAAGCGATTTCCGGATGCCTCACCTCCTTGAAGACATCCATATCTCCCAAGCCGCGCAACAGTTCATCAGACTTGGCAAACCCGTCAATCCGCAGCCAGGACTTTCCCGGAGCGGCACGAATGAAGGTAACAGGATTATGTTCCATCTTGTCCCCGCGGTAGACTTCGAATGCGCGCTGTGCCGCGATACTCGCATCGATTGTGCCTGTATAGAATTGCCACTGCGGGCCGGCGCCGAATTTGTGGGCGTATTTGGCAAGCACCTCTGGCGTATCCTGCTCCGGGTCTATCGAGATCGAAACCATGTGCACGCGATCACGCTCGGTCCCGAGCTTATCCTGCAATTCAGCGAATATCTTGGTGGTTAAAGGGCAGATTTCGGTGCAGGTGGTGTACATGAAGTTCAATACCAATGGACGGCCATCATTCAATTCTTCGATTAGGGAGACATTCTTGCCATCCTCGCGTACCAGCTGTATCTGCGGTAATTTGTAATCCACAATTTGATGTTTCGTTTGTTCCATCACCATATGATGATGAGCGTGCATACTGCCGACATCCTCAAGCTCCGCCCCGGGAATTGAGGTACTGAAACCTAAGACAGCAAGCGCGATTAGTGCTAAGGGTTTGGTGGAAGTTTTCATTTTTCGTAATCTCCGTAATCAAAAATGAGGTGTGGCAAAACGTGAATCATTCGGGGTGGTCAGCATATTGTCACCAGCCCTTTTTCTATCGCATACGCTGTCAAGGTCGATGCGTTGTGCAGGTCCAGCTTCTTCATCAGGTTGGAACGGTGCTTTTCTACAGTCTTGACGCTCAGGCAAAGGTAATCGGCGATGTGCTTGTTGGCATGTCCTTCCGCAACAAGCTTGAGAATCTCTCTCTCCCGGAATGTCAACGTATCCCATGCGCTGGTGAGGCTCGTTGTGTTGCCTGGGTTCAGGTAACCGTTGATGACTCTTTCCGAGATGTCCGGGCTCAGGTAGGTCTTGCCATTTAAAATACTATGTATTGCTACACTCAACTCGCTATGCGTAGCTTCCTTCAGAATATAACCATCGGCACCGGCCTTCAGACTTTCGTGTATATACTCATCGGTTTTATGGGCGGTTAGAACCAGTACTTTGGTTTCTGGCAATAGCATTTTGATGGCCCGGGTTGCCTCGATACCGCTCATGCCGGGCATATTCAAATCCGTGAGTATCAGATGCGGTATCAACTTCAGGGCTATCTTGATCGCTTCACGACCGTTATCCGCTTCACCGATAACTTCCAGATCGTCATCCTGCGACAACAGCATTCGCAACCCTGCCCTGAGCAAGGTATGGTTTTCGACGATCATAATGCGGCGTTTCCCGTTCATGACTGCTTCACTCTTTCGCTAATCGAATTTATGGTTTGAGAAGTTTTACCGGCGTGCCTGGAGGATTCGTCACTGCAGGTGCCGGGACAAATCTTGCTGAAATTATGAATACCCAATCCGAATATTTCATTTGTCCCTCGAAACCTTGATCGGCAAAACTGAAATTGCTTTTCTTCACCGGCTCATCTTCCGATGCGCTATGCACACCAAAAATTTCACCATTCGGTCCTTTGACCAATTCCCAATTGGTGCTATTGGTTATCGGGTCAAGATAAATCTTCCTTAAATATCGTTTCGTAGCCGGATAACGCGGGTCTTTCAGCAAATCTTCCAGACTCATCGGGTAACGTACCGACTGACCGGGGGTACGGTAGTAGTACATGGTGATGGCGTTGCGGAATTGGTTGCCGACAAAGAGAAGTTCCTCTTCTTTTTCCCGCTTCATTGTCATATGCCATACCTCGCCGACCGCAGCGAGTCCTATGCCCATAACGGCGATAAAAATGAGCAGCGCAATATAGGTGAAGCCCTGTTCATCACCCGGCTTTTTCTGCGCCATGGATATCGACCTGACTTTCATCCTGCTTTCCTTTGCCGTACTGGCAACATTTTTCTACCAATCCTTGTATGCCGAGCCATCCACACCTTTGTCGGGCGAACCACTTTTGATGTCGAATACACTACCTTTGTCGGGCCCATCCGGAGGAGGAGTAACTGTCCATGTGGAGGTGCTGCCCGTGAAAGGATCCATAGGAAGACTGCGCAAGTATTTTTTGGTAACAAGATCGTCCAGGGCATCGGGATACTTGCCGTTGTCACCAAAGAATTTATCTATTGCTTGTCTTGTCATGGCGAGGTTTTCACGCAACACTGCCTCCTTCGATTTATCCACACTGCCAAAATAGCGCGGAGCAGCAAGACTCAGCAGTATGGCGATGATCGCCATGACCACCAATAGTTCGATCAGAGTGAATCCATTGCACTTGAATCGGGACATTATTTGCAATCGCTCCTTACCAGTCCTTGTATGGAACACCGTTTATTCCGATATCCGTCGCCTGCGAGTAAACGTCAAATACGTCATCGCCTTCCTCGGGGGCATCGGGGCTGCTCTCATAACTTCGCTTGCCCCAGGTTTCCTCATCAGACTTGCTTGAATCCGGATTCATTGGGTCTCTGGGAATACGGCGCAGAAAATAGATTTTGCTATTGTGGTCCGGACTCTTTTCATCGGTTACTCCATCAACCAGAACCTTTAATTGAGGTGGATAGCCGGATTTACCCATCTCGGAAATAACTCGTCCCTCATTTACCGCTTTTTTATATGCGTCCAATGCAGTGCGAATTTCTCGAAGCGCCAGGCGCAGTTCGTGCTCGTGATCACGTTTCACGACCAACTCCGTCATTGGCAATACCAGAGTCGCCAGCAAACCCACGATTGCAACTGTGATCGCGAGTTCGATGAACGTAAATCCGCTTTGTCGCTCGGCGTTTCGCATGGTCATTTGCTCACCGCGAGCAGATACGGCGCCGGAGCGCTATACGGCAGTTCATGTCCACCGGCTCGATTTGGGTCAATCTGGTTCAACGTGATCTTCGATTTCGGAGCTTCGCCTATTGCCTCGAACGTCAGCGTGACAATACTGCCCTCTCCCATGGCACCATTCGCGCCGTGGCCCGCCAAGCCGACCACGACCTGGCCATTAGCCTGATTTATTGACGTGGTCAATTTTGACTGTATGTTGCTCTGTTTCAGTATATTTCCTTCAACCACCTCGACCACCTTAAGTACGGCAGGGTCGAAATTCACCTGCAGGCCAAGATTGTTCATACCTTGTGCAGACTGCGTATTGAGGGTGAGACTGATCTTGTCGCCCACCTTCGCTTGGGTGGGGCCTTGCCATGAGAACGCCATCGGTGAAGGAGCCGCCGGAGCAGGCGTTTCTACTGGCGCAGGTACTGATGTCGATACTGGCGCAGGTAATGGCGGATGGGCAGCCGCCATCGCTACTGCAGAACTGGCTCCGATGGGTTTCATTATCAGCTGGCTATCCCGCAGAGTTGCCTCCGTACCGGACCAGTATTCCGTTTTCCGGGCATCAGGGATACGCGATTTGCCGACGACATGGGGCGTAATGGAAAGAACGATTTCCGTTTTGGTATTTTTATCTCCGTTGTCGGAGAACAGATGCCCTAGTATCGGCAATTGGCCGAGTCCGGGTACTTTGGCTGAGCTAGCGCGATCCTCGTTATCAATCAGACCGGCCAGGATCTGTGTTTCCCCATCCTTCAATTGCAGCAGCGTCTGGGCATTGCGCGTGCTGACTTGGTAGGCGACCGAACCGGAGACATTCTGGACTTGTGCACCAAGGGTGCTTACTTCCATATTGATTTTGATGGCAACCTCATTATCGAGATGAATATCGGGTTCGACTTCCAGTTTCAGACCGACGTCCAGGTACTGAATGCTACCGGTCACGACCGGCGTGCCTGTCGAAATCGGTGTCACCGCGTTTGTTATGATTGGGACGCGGTCGCCGATCATAATTTTGGCCTTCTCGTGATTGCGCGCCCGGATGCGCGGGCTGGCCAAAATATTGGTGCTTGAATCCTGAAGCATGAGATCCAGCGTTGCTCCCAGTGAGGAGGCAGTGATGGTGGCTGCATCCTGGTGCTTCAAATCATTGAGAGTTGTTCCCGTTGTGGCGACTGAAAATGTGCTGGGCCAATTGATCCCCAGTTGATCTGTGAGGGACCGGTTGACCTCAAGCACCTCGACTTCCAGCATCACCTCTGGCTCTGAAACATCCTGGTCTTCAACCATCTTCTCTGCCAAGCGGATAGCCTCCGGCGTATCCCGCATGACCATGGAGTTGGTTTTTTCATTGACGTATATATCCCTGGTTTTCAGAAGCGCTTTGATCATCGCAACCATTTGCTTGGGATCGGCATTGGTCAAATGGAAACTTCTGACCTTGAGTTCCTGGTAATCCTTGTTTTTTTCCGGCGTATTCGGATAGACAAATACGGTGTTGTCGTTGAGAACCTTTTTCTCCAACATGTTTTGCAGCAAGATTAAATCGATTGCGTCCTCCACCGAGGCGTCTTTGACGAATATCGAGGTTTTGAGATCCGGTTTCACGTCTTTATCCAGCAATACGTTGATGCCACTGGTGCGTGACAGTGCTTCGAACACCATCTTCACATTGGCATCGCGGAACTCCAGGGTGACAGGCTTCTTGAACTTTGCCGTAAGCGAAGGGCCGGCTGACTTTTCTTTTTCCGTTAATTCGTCAATCTTGCGCTGAATCTCCAATGCTTCAGCTTGCACAGGATTTTCGAGAAGCACTGGTCTCAGGGCATCGCGCGTAGCATCCAGATCACCTTTTTTCATAAGCTCCCTTGCTTCGGCGATGATCTTGCTGTGACGATTGTCCATTTCCAGTGCGGCAAGTCCCTCCTTGGCACGAGCGTTATTCGCATTGATCTTCAATACCTCCATATACGCCGTTTGTGCTGCATCGGGATGTCCGGCAATGCGTGCGTTATTCCCGACAGCCAGCAACCGGTTGATGGCCAGATCGCGATTTCTTGCGAGGGACGCGCGATAGCCCGCGTTATCCGGCTCTTCTTTTATGGATTCCTGCAGCTTCGCCAGCCCCTCCATGGTTTTGCCTTCATCCAGTAGTGCCAACCCTTCATCGTGCAGCCTTTGCGCGGAAGCGCATGCTGCCAGCAAGACCACGATGAATAGCAGCGCTGTTCTCCCTCGCTTGAGTGATATAGCTAACTGATTCATTTCATGGCCTCCTGTTGAGTACTTCAGCACCTTAGCGGTGTTGAGCATTTTCCGGCACCCCAATCGTGCTGATCGATTGACTGATATTCAGCGGCAGATAGACAAGCTCCACTGCACTGTCGGTTATCCGGTCAACGCGATAATTTCCGTCGATCACCTCTCCTGCTGAAACGGTATACATCTTGTTGCCCATAGCCAAAATAACGAGCAGCTTCGGCGGATCCTCATAGCGCCCCATATAGGTAAATGGCAACGGCGGCGCAGTCGGTATTGGCGGAGGCTGAGGAGGTGGATCCTGTTGACGTGGCGGTGCGACATGCCAGGAAGTCGGACTAAAGGCATTGGCAACAGTCTTGCGGCTCACTGCATTATTTTTTTGCTGGCTCAGCCGCTCGAGTTCAACATGCTCTTGCTGTGCCGGTTGAGGTTTGGTAGCCGGTTCGGACGAAACCGATCCGGATTGTTGCAAATCATTATTGACCTTTGCAGCAGCTTTGCCATGCTCGCCTGTTGGAGGAAAGGCAATGACGACAGCGACAGCTGTCAAGCCGATAAATGGCCAAGTCTTGCGTGCGGGCCATTTCATGGCTCATGCCCCAAATATAGCGCCAGCTTGATTTTGGCCTCCACTACCGGATCATCGACTTTCTGGCGCTCGAACTGCAAATGTTCCATTGAGATGATTGGAATTTCCGCACGCAGGCTATTGAGATATTTCCTGATCTGGGGATACTCGCTCTTGATGGGCAGGGTCATTTGGAATCGCATCAATCTTCCTACCCTGTCATGTGTCACTTTGTACTCGCCCTGATCCAGATTGATCCCTTGGCTCTGTGCCAAAGTAAAAATTTTCTCCAGCCATGGCAAAAGGTTTTTTTCGTTGGGAAATATCTGATAGAACTCGGCAAGTTGCTCAGCCTGCGTGAGCTCACTTCGATTGAGTCCATTTGTAGCGCGTTTTACCCGTTCCTGGATTGAATCGGCACTCTCATGTGCCTCACTCAGTCTCATTTGTGCCGGCTGAATGGTTGATAAATACAAGGCCATACACATGGCCATCAGTCCGGCCCCTGCCGCGCCCGGCCAGCCAAAAATTTGCAACCAGCGCCGTCTCGCCAACAACGGACTTTCCGATAACAAAACTAAGGAGCGTCTAAATTTGCCACCGCCAGCCTTCGGAACGATGCCGCTTGTCGGAGACTTCCGGATCACATTCCGCAATCTGGCGAAAAGATTTTTCACAACGTATCCTTCCATGTGGCAATCAATGCAAAACGTACCGGTCTTTCCGGGTTCTGCTCCTGTACCTGATGGCTCTGCAGATAAACGCCGTTGAAGATTTCCTGATCCGACAGGTGTCTTACGTAGTTCAGGGCCGCTTCGATATTTTTTGCTTCGCCGCTGATTTTCACGACATGCTTTTCCGCATCGGGTTCTATGGTCAGCAACGCAACGTCCTTGCCCGATGACCATTCGACTGCCTGAAACAACTTGTCCCACGGCAGGGTGATCTGGTTCAACACATCGTTCGCATGTTTGATTTCCAGCGCCATATCCTTGATCTCGCGCGGGCTGTTCCCCATTTTTCGCCCTGTGGCCTTTTGGAACTGCCCGGACTTCAATTCCCAATAGGAAATTCTTTCAGTCAGATTCTGGTAGTAGATATCGGCAAGGGCCAGCAAGCCCAAAGACAACAACAGCAGTACCGTTCCTGCCCAGGGAAACAGTTTGTTGCTGCGCTGATAATCCAGAAATAGCTGTGTCATTCAATGCTCCACCGCCAATGTTTTCAGGAAGCCATATGCCAATTTATGACTGGGGTTTTCACCTGGTCTAAAGCGCTCGAGTTTCCAGCGCCCCACTGTCTGGATATCTAATGCCTCAAAATGTGGAGCCCACAGGAAAACCTCGTCCAAATCCACTCCGGTATCTGTCAGGTAGGCTTCCCGCTGCAAAATCGTTGATAGTTCCTCGTTCCATGCATCACCGATACGCAGCGTTCTTATCCAACTCAATTGACCTTTCCGTAACGCGGCGAGACAAAGACTGCCCGGCTCCAGAAGTGCGAGCCATGAACTACGCCCCTCCAGACTGGGTCGGCAACTGTTGAATGCGGCCATCAGATGGGGCTGGATAGACTTGATATTCAAACCCTGGCGTACCACGGATTCACGCAACTCTTCGAGAAGTCTTGTATCCACTGCACTGGCAAGTGTCGCGACTCCGGCTCGACCCGGACTGATGCGTACACTCCATGAATCAGTTGCGTTACCGTAGGTTTCCCTGAAGCAATGCCGGGCAAAGGCCATTTCTTCCTCATCGCTCATCTTGTCGAGCCAGGGAACCAGCAGATATCGCATGAAATGATTGGAAAGGGTCACGCTTACAGCAGGCTTGCCATGGATAATCGACGGCAATGCCGCTTCCAGCGTCCTGATTGCGTTTTGCCAGGGCATTTCACTTTCCGCTGCGATTTCGCAAGGGATGGTTTTATCTGTGTGGGTCTCATTCTTGTATCCGCGCAATGTCAGCTCGCGCCCGGTATGAAGAAACGCAATCTGTTCCGGATAAAGAACAACACTTAGTTCATTACGTGACAAGAGTGACACGATTGATCTCCTGCAAGGTCGTTTCACCACTTCTTACCAATGCAATTGCGGACTCACGCAGAAACTGCGTGCCATTGTTCCTGGCGGCCTCACGGAGAAAGCGCATGGGTTGGCGGGTAATGATGAGTTCACGGATTTGGTCATTCAAAAACAGTATTTCGGCAATCGCCTTACGTCCTTTGAAACCGGTACCGCGGCATTGCCCGCAGCCCGTTCCGGCACGAAAGTTCATGGTTTCGATGTCTTCCGGCTTCAGACATGAATCGGCAAGCAGTTGCGCGTCCGGATATGCTTCTGCGGCACAGTGGGAACAGCTCACCCGTATCAGGCGCTGGGCGACGATGCCGTTCATGGCGGAAACAAAACTGTAGGGGTCGACTCCCATATGGATGAAACGGCCAATGACATCGAAGACGTTGTTCGCATGAACTGTAGTGAATACTTGATGGCCGGTCAGGGCGGACTGGACTGCGATCTGTGCGGTTTCCTCGTCGCGTATCTCACCGACCATGATCTTGTCCGGATCATGGCGCAGGATGGAGCGCAACCCGCGCGCAAAAGTGAGCCCCTTTTTTTCATTGACCGGAATTTGCAACACCCCCGGCAACTGGTACTCGACGGGATCTTCAATGGTGATGATCTTGTCCTGCCCATTGTTTATTTCCGAGATGGCTGCATAGAGCGTCGTGGTCTTCCCGCTGCCGGTCGGTCCGGTGACCAGCAACATGCCATAAGGCTCGTTGGACAAGCGACGCAAGCCTTTAATGGATTGTTCGTCGAACCCGAGATGGCTAAGGCTCAGCCCTCTGAGGTTGTCGGTGAGGGTTTGTTTATCGAGGATCCGCAGCACGGCATCCTCTCCGAAAATACTCGGCATGATCGAGACGCGAAAATCGACTTCATGCCCCTGCACCGACACTTTGAAGCGGCCATCCTGCGGTATACGCCGCTCGGCAATATCGAGTTCCGACATGACCTTGACCCGCGAGATCACCTGCTCTGCGACCTCCAGTCCCGCAATGGAGCCGACTTGGGTCAATACACCGTCAACGCGGTACTTGATCAGCAGTCCGGACGGGGTTGTCTCCAGGTGAATGTCGCTCGCCAAAACTTTCAGTGCGTCATACATTGTCGAATGCACGAGCTTGACGACCGGACTGCTGTCTTCGCTGATGGCCTTGAACGACAAGTTTTCCACACCGGCTGTGGATGTCTTCGTCTCAACTCCCGCCGGGATAAGACTATCCATGGCGCGCAATGTTTCCTCATATCGTGCCAGGTAAGCCAACACATCGGCGCGACTAGACAAGCCCCAGCCAAATGATACAAAGGGAATACGCTGCTCTGCCCACGCCTGCAAATTGAAATCGAAAGGATCGCACATCACCAGGATCAGTTTCTCGTCATTCTTCAGCGGCAAGCACTCGCGTTCGACTGCTTCAGAAAATGGGAGTGCATCGAATGCCGGCGTTAACTGATACAACTCGCTCATGGAAAAAGTCGGATAGTTCAGCGTTCTGCCCAATACCGAGATGAAGTCCGACGTTCCCAGCCCGGCTCGCTCCTCCATCTCCTCGACTATGCGGCGCTTGCTTTGCACGGCGGCTGCACGAGCCTCGCGAACCTGATCCGGTGAAAACGCAATCTCTGTTTCAATCCCGATGTCCCGAGGCTGATTCATTGGATGCTCCCTGCGAGTTCAAAGATAGGGAAATACATCAGCACAACGATGACGCCGATTGCCACCCCGACAAAAGTCATCAACAGCGGTTCAAACACCTTGATAAAACGTTCCAGCCAGCGCGCAGTTTCTTCTTCATAGAAGGCCGCGATACGCTCCATCATTTCTCCCATCTGCCCGGTACGTTCACCGACGCGGAGCATGCGTAATGCCACGGGGGTGGTCAGTCCATGCACTTCCATGGCCTGGGAAATGGAACGACCCTCGCGCACATAGATCGTTGCCTGTGCCAATTGATCCCGCAACGACAGTTGCAATAGACCGGATACCATCTGCAACGCCGGCACCACCGGCATACCGCCGCGCAACAACATACCGAGTGAACGGTAGAACCGGGCCAACTGGTAAAGGCGAAGACGAGCACCTATCGTTGGCGTCAGCCATAGCTTGCGCATCATCCACTGTTTCGATGCCGGACGAACCGATGCATATGCCAGCACCCCAACCAGCAGTATCGTATCGGCCAATACCTGCCAGCCGTGATTCGCCAGAAAGAGTCCCCAGTTCATCAGCATCCTCGACATGAATGGAATATTGGTGCCGATCTCGAGATAGATTTTGCTGAAACGGGGCACGACATAAAGCATCAGAAACAACATCACCAGCCCGCCAACCAGGGTTACCAACAGCGGATAGATCATGGCGCTTACCAGCTGGTTTCTTACGCTATCGATTTTGTTTTGATATGCGATGTATCGCATCATGACCTCGGACAATGCACCGGTTTTTTCGCTGGCCCGAACGGTTTCAATGTACAGCAGCGGAAAATTCGCCTCCGATTTCTCCAGCGCGTAGGACAAAGTATGTCCTTCGTAAAGGGAGGTTATGATTTGCGTCAGCGTTTTTTTGATTTCTGGCCGCAGCTCTTTTTCTGACAACGTTTCCAGAGATTCGATCAGGGAAAGTCCGGCATCCAGAAGCGACAACAACTCCTGGCTAAACAGCACGACAGGAAAGTTCGTTTTCCGGTGCTTCAGCCATGGCATCAAGGACAATTTCGGTTTGATCCCGATGACGGTATAGCCCTGAGACTTGGCCTGAAGACTGGCGTCGATGATATCTGTGGCATTCAATGCAAAGGTGGTCAGCCCTTCATTAGCTCGCAGCGCCTTGATTTCATATTGCATTGCATCCCCCTGTTGCGTTGCATTGCATCTGCCTGCTTTTCCACAGACCTACCAGTTGGTAACGTCAGCCGCCTCTCCTTCTCCGCCCGGCTGCCCATCCTTGCCATACGACAAAAGGTCATACTCGCCGTGGTCACCGGGAATTTTGAAAACATAGGGATTGCCCCAGGGATCGGCAGGCACATTTTTTGTCAGGTAAGGTCCGTCCCATTTGGGTTCACTAGATGAACGCGTAACCAGTACTCCCAAGCCTTCTTCCATCGTAGGGTAGTGCCCGGTATCGAGTCTGAATTGATCCAGCGCTTTTCCCAAAGCATCGATCTGTGCACGCGCCGCCTTGATTTCGGATTTACCGATTTGGGAAAAATATCTTGGGCCGACGTAACCTGCGAGCAGTCCGATGATCACCATGACTACCAGCAACTCCAGCAATGTGAATCCTCGATTTGCGCAAGGATCCACGCTGGAAATAACCAAGGAATTATGTCTCGGCATTTTTAGCTCCCTTACGGGTTTCAAACGTTAGATAAATTGCGTGCTCGGCCAGATCTGTCCGAGAATTCGCCATCTGTGTGGTTTGCGAACCGCCATGAAACGAGAATCCTGGTTCCTGACTCAAGGGCAGACTGCATCTCGAACGAGCCCCCCGAAGACCTGGCACGTTCTTTCATCGTAAACAGGCCAAAACCACGGTCCGATCCACGCCGGGCAGATGCTGCTGACAGATCGAATCCGCGTCCGTTATCCGCGATTGAAAGTTGAAGAATATCGCCCGTTCTTTTCAGGCTTACATGGATACTATCGGCTCTGGCATGCTTGACGATATTGTTCATTGCCTCTTGCAGAATGCGGAAAATGGTCGCCTTGAGCGGAACAGGAACATCACTTTCCGCGATGCTGACATCCTTCTCGACTTTCCTGTCGTGCCAGGCTGATTCAAACTCCCGGAAGAACCATGACAAGGTGGGGATGATGCCCAGATCATCAAGCATTGCCGGACGCATATCCATGGTTGTGCGGTGCAACTCAGCCATTGTTTCTTTTACTTTATGGCTCAACTGCTGCAATGACCTCACCGCTTCCCGGCGTTCCCCGGTTACAACCTGCTGCATCACCGATTCCAGTGACAGTTTGATCAAACTCAATGACTGGCCTATCCCGTCGTGCAAATCCGCAGCAATACGCTGCCGTTCGTTTTCTTGAATGGTCAACAACTGCTTCGATATCTGCCGCAATTCTTCCCGGGATCTGAGCAGCGCTTCTTCCGATTTCATCGCGCCCAACAATTTTTTAACTTCGCCCTCATGCAAATCAGGCAAGACCGATTTGTGTTTCGTTGTGGCCGATACTTCATTTTTTCTTAATTGCCTACGTATCGATTTGGTCAAGCCAAAATCTGAGGGAAACTGTGCAATAGAAAAACTCCCGGTCTCCGTTTGCTGTTGTAATCCATTCACGGATGGCTGACTGTCAGACTGTTGGATTAGCTGTTCCATGGCAATTCGGCAACTAAGATATCGACGGTTGCAAACGTGCCGGGATAGATACAACATTACCCACTGAATAGATTTTTTTTGCGTTGTGCATATTGGCCCCCTGAATTTCTAATGTGTGTGCACGAAAACATTTATCAAACGCCGCGGAGTCAATCTAATCAATTTGGCAAAATCTCCTCAATACCCGAACTCGAGTATTCTCCTAAGTAAAATACGGTAATCAGGTAGATAAGTCAGGGTAGCGTCTACAGTGTATTCGGTATGTTCCGATCAAAACCATGCCAAATTCATGGTAGTAAAAGGTCGACGTAACTACTCAATTCCACTAGTGAAAGGCATAACCATTTCAGGGGGTGAGTACTTTTGTTGATAAGGTATGGCGATACCACTTAAACGGGCAAGATTCATGGTCAAGTCTGACCTTGACTTAAGTAGGCTGATTCCAGGATGAATATTTAAACGTTGGACAGGACAAGCAGTGCGCGGTGAATCCGTGCAGGTTGCAGCGCAGACCCATCAAGACTTACTCAAGATCAACCAGTAGTGATGCCGTTGCGAATGGCATATTTGGTCAAGTCGGCAATGCTGTGCAGGTTAAGCTTGTGCATAATGTTTCGACGGTGTACCTCCACCGTTGATGAAGACAATTGTAGCTGTTGTGCAATGCTGGATGAGGAGCAACCCTCGGCGACCAGATGCAGCACCTGCTGCTCCCGATGACTGAGCTTTGCGACAGATGTTTCTTGAGTTGCCGGTTTGAATACTGCGTCCACGACATGCGCCGCGATGTCCGGACATAGATATTTTTTCTGACTGTGATGCACGGTATTGATGGCGCGCATGATTTCCTCCACGGATTCGGCCTTGGTGATATAACCGGCCGCACCCGCGTTCATCATCTCCATCACATAATACTGGTCTGCGTAAGCAGACAGGCCTATGATTCTGATCGATGAATTGATAGCAAGAAGGCGCCGCGTCGCGTCGATACCATCCATATTGGGCATGGAAATATCCATGCATACCACGTCGGGCAAGACCTTGCGCGCGAGGGCCAGCATCTCCTGGCCATCTCCCGCCTCGCCCACAATCTCGATATGCGGTTCCTTTTCAAGAATGAGCCTC
This sequence comes from Sideroxydans sp., assembly GCA_027310725.1. Lineage (GTDB taxonomy): Bacteria > Pseudomonadota > Gammaproteobacteria > Burkholderiales > Gallionellaceae > Sideroxyarcus. The sequence continues at coordinate 43,751 of DAIDAG010000078.1, forward strand.
AGCGCATAACGGAACATCTTGTGATCATCTACGAGAAGTACGCGCACTTTCATGAAGGTTTCTCCTGGGAGAGCAACGCCGATTTTAAGCGCTTTATAGCATAAAGTTCCAGATGCCCGCGATTTTCAGCCCGATCTGGAACAGCAGGTTCGACTTGATAGCTTGCGGGAATGTTCTTCAATTGGGCAGCCCGCATTTCTCGACCGGCCGTTGATCGATCATTTCGCAAATGATTCTTCAGCTATCGGTAATGCGCGAATTGCCACTCTGAGGCGGGCCAGTTCCGCCTCGCAAGCCCCCTCCATTTTCGCAATATCAACGTTGTCGGAACCGGAACGCAGCGCTTGCACCATCTCGTCGGCCAACGATTCGACTCGCCTCGCACCAATCAACCCTGCTATGCCTTTAAGATTATGCGCGATCGCATGTGCGGCATAAAATTCCCCGGCTGCCAGGTGTTCCCGCAACAGCGATATGTCCTGGCCGTGCAGTTTCACAAACTTGATCAACAGTGCACAATAATCGGCCAGCCGTTCCGGTGAGCGCCACCAGGATATCGCCACCTCCAACCCCGAAATTTTCGCGAGCGCCTCGCTCAATTCGCATTCGCATTGCGCACCCTGCTCGCTTGGAACGACCAGATCGGGAAGCCATTTACTCAGGATGGACGCAAGTTTGGCAGGCGTAACCGGCTTGCTGATATGATCATTCATCCCGGCGTCCTGACAGCGCTGGCGATCTTCAACAAAGGCATTTGCCGTCAGGGCGATGATGGGCTTGTCCCGGTGTCCCGGCAAAGTGCGGATGATACGGGTGGCCGCCAACCCGTCCATCTTCGGCATCTGCATATCCATCAGAATAAGGTCGAAGTCATGGACCAGGGCGCATTCGACCGCCTCCACTCCATCTGTCGCTATCTCGGCGATACAGCCCAGGTCTTCCAGCATCTCGAGGATGATTTCCTGACTCAACGGGTGGTCCTCGGCAACCAGCACCCGCAAGCCCACAAGATCGGGAGCCGTCGGCATTACACTCGCGGTTTCCGGAACCTTGTCCCCGCGCGCAAGAGTCAATTCAAAGCTGAACGTGCTGCCGACTCCCGGCTGGCTATCAACCCATATCCTGCCGCCCATCATGGAAACGAGTCGATGACAGATCGCAAGACCCAGGCCCGTACCGCCATATTCGCGCGTGATCGATCCGTCAATTTGCTCGAAGGGAAGGAAGATGCGCGTTTGATCCTCCTTCGCGATACCGATACCGCTGTCCAGTACGCTGAAGCACAGCCTCAGAGTCGCTGCGTTCTCTTCAAGAATAGAGACTCCTATTTGTATTTTCCCGTGGTTGCTGAATTTTACGGCGTTACCTCCAAGATTAATGAGAATCTGAGACAAACGAAGCGCATCTCCGCGCACTACCGCGTTGAAACATGCAGGTGAAATATCGATTTTCAGCGCCAGCTTCTTGACGAATGCCAGTTGCGTGACGACCTCCCTTACCTGGTCGATGACCGACCCAAGAATGAAGGCGCTATCATCGAGAACAAAACGGCCGGATTCTATTTTGGACAGATCGAGAATGTCGTTGACCAGGGCAAGCAGATGGTCGGAAGTGGCGCAGAGCTGGTCGAGCCGTTGCAATTGGACAGGGTGATCCGGATCGCGCCGCAATAGCTGCCCCAATCCGATAAGGACATGCAACGGAGTGCGTATTTCGTGGCTGATATTGGCCATGAAAGCGCTTTTGGCGCGGTTTGCCGACTCGGCATCCCGGGTTCTTGCCTCCAATTCCGCATTGAGCATCTTTAAAGGCCTGAACACCCAGAAATAGAGCATGGGAGAAACCAGGACAACCAGCAGGAAAGCGTCAAGCGAGTTCTCGACCCACTCTGGGATGGGTTCAAACAGAGACAACACACTCATGATCAGCAATTCAGCAGCGAACACTGAAATGATCAGTATAGCCAGCAATCTTTTAGGGCTGTACATTCAGAATGCTCCCCCGATTTTTTCAGAGATTCTTCATGCCGACATTAAGTTAGCTCAAACATCCGCTGTTCGCAAGAGGAGATGAGTCACCTGTCCGGCATTGTGGATATCGGTAAAGCCAAGCTCGCACACTGTAAAGAACCGGCGGAAACGCACCGGCATCCTGATCATATTTGCCTGCCGTACGTGCCGCCGTCCAAGGACATCCGTTGCCGGCAGCAAAAATCAACGCGCTGGCTGCCTCGCCGATATCGGAGTAAATTCCGCCTGTCTTGAGCGTTCAAAATATCAATTGCATACGATTGGACATTGCCATGCGCATCCCGCTATTGCCTGAAGCAGCGTTACCAAGTACTTTCGTTTCGTCTTGCCGCCTTTCGACGGCCAGACTCGTCCTTGTCCTCGCAGGATTGAACTCCATACTATTTCCCTGCGACACCATGGCGGCAGTATTCAAATGCGACAACCACGGGAAAATGACTTATAGCGGCACAAAATGCGCGGAGAATGCGCAGGTGTTGTCAAGCGCGAGCGAACAGCCCGTCAGCGAACACGGCAACCTGACATTGTATTTGAATGCCCATCACAGCTTTACCGCGCAAGGCTCGATCAACGACTTGCCGGTCACCTTTGTCGTGGATACGGGTGCTTCGGTCACGACGATTTCTGAGCGTGTTGCTCGAAGCGCGGGCATCAAAAGCTGCACCGGGGCAGGCCTTGTTGCAACGGGCAATGGTGTGGTTCGCACCTGCTCGGTAACGATCCCGAGACTGTCATTCGGGACTTTCCATCTTAACGATGTGACCGTGAACATATTGCCGTCTTTGGGCGTGGATGCATTGCTCGGCATGAATGTGCTGAGGCGAATGAAGATCAATCAACAGGAAGATGTGATGTTCATTTCCAATTAGAATTTGGAGCAACTCTGGAAGTCATTATTTCCGGAGGTCAAAACAGGCTGCCGGCATTGCTCGGGAATTCCCGCTGGCAGGCAGCTTTCAGAGGAAGTCCCGGTAAGAAACGGTAAATTTCCAGCCCACTGTTATGCAGTGAATGCAGGCATAGCGCAGCAGGCGATGTACTGCACGCCTACACCATAGAAACAGCCCTTCACAGGGAACTCTCGCGATTTTCCGGTCTTGCTTTAAGCATTGCATCCGGAAAAAGCAGTCCAGAAGCCATTTCCGGCACCTTCCCTTCGAATTGGTTGAATAACTTTTCAGGGAATGATTTATTAGCAAACAGGAAATTTGCGGCGCGTTTGGCAATCAAGTCCAAAACGCACAATGACATTCCCTTTACTTGCTCTTGTAGATGAGTGCCATTGCTCGGTGAGAAAGTAAAAATGCTTGACAAGGACAACATCATAAGATGAAATTCTTGCCGCAACAGGGGGCTACCTCCTGAAGCAGTGCTGCAAATGTGTAAGGGCAAACCTGTCGAAAGGCAGGGACGCAGAGTCACCGGTCTAAGGAGCTATGAAGTTTTAAGACAGCGGGATCGCCACATAGATTTAGTAGTGCCCGTACGTCCAGCGTGCACATCTACCTTCTATTCAATCTCCCTCCATTCCGAAAACAACCCGGATTCTCAATTCATCTGAGGCGAATCGGTTGTTATTGTTTGTTGCTGCAAGGCTCGAACACACGAGCTGGCAGGCTTATTTAATGATGTAGAACTTTTGGGGAGATGACATGCAAATTATAAGAACATACAGCTTGACCTTGACTGTAATCATCGGCGTCCTGGTTTCAGGATGTGCCCATATGGCCATTACCGGCTCTGCCGACGTTGACAAAAACTCCTTCGGCGCCAAGAAGAGATTCGCAGTGGTATCAATTGCCTCGATGAAAAGGTTTCAGGGAGAACAAGGCATTGGACAAAAGTTTACAAGCGACGACAACATTCCGGGTATGAACACCCAACCGATCATCAATAAACTCGATCAAAAAATCATTCAAGCACTTGGCAGCTCCAAGTATTTTACCTTGGTACCTGAAAATAAGGTGCTAATGAGCAAGGCATATAAGAGTCTCGCAGAAGATGAAAAAGTTATAAAAGTACTGTTCATCAGTGTACCGATGAATGTGGCGAATAACTACAAGTACGTTTCCGATGAAAAAAAATATGTGCAATTGGCCAAGGATCTAGGTGTAGATGGCGTTATCGGCATTACCTTGAATTTCACGGTTTCTCAGGGTGGCGGGCAATTCAACCTCGGACCATTAAGCCTTGGCAAGAAGAGTTATAGCGCAATGGCCACGATAACAGCCATCGCCTACAACAAGGACGGCAAGGTTATCTGGAAGGATTCCACTATGAAAGAGGCAGAACCTGGCGATTCCAAGGCGATTGTCCTCATCGATACATCAAACATGACGGATACCAATTTCGAGAAACTCCATCCCTCTGCCATTGAGATTGGCGGCAAGGCAGTGGATGTATTGCTTGCCCGCTTTGACGATACGATGGTCGGTAAAGGAACCAGCAGCTTCCAGAGCGTTAAATAATACAGGTATCGGCTAAATAAGCCCGGCAGTGCCGGGCTTATCTTTTCAGCATGACGCGTCCTGAAATAAGTTGACGCTTTTTGCAATGACGAAAGGAGCGGTAAATGGGACCAAGAGGAAGAAAGAGTCAGCAGGTGAAACATGGTCGGCTGATCACGCTCCGATAATCGAAGAAGCAACGACCTCAATTGGCCTTCCAGTGCAGTTGAAACGGGACCGAATGGCCGTTAGGCCGATTGTGAAAACCCCGGGCTAATACGTCAAATCGAAAGCCGGCTGCCACGCTGGTTTCCTTGATCGCCAAAGTCGCACTTTGCTTGCAAAGCTGACCTCGAATCACGACTCAGGCAATAAAGCCATCGCCAGAGAGAAAAGCGTTGGCGGCTCCTATGTGAACTGGGCAGTCAATCTGGCATTCCTCGCTCCCGGCATTATTCAGAAAATCCTGCGGGAAGTTCGTTCCCCTGAGTTGAACGCCGAGCGATTGATCCGGATGGTGCCGCTGCCGAAAAGCTGGGAAGAACAACGAAAACCGCCTGGTATGAACGGTTAAATTCACAGAAGGCTCATGAAATGCAGGCCAGCGATCGCAGGCCTGCATCATTTCAACAAGCATAATGATGAAAATCTCAATCCCGAATGGCAAACTGGTATTGCCAGAATTGCCAACAGAGAAAGTTCCGACTGGAACGGGGAGATTGCCTGCGATTTCTCGATTAGAGAATATCGGTATAGCCCTGAAGCCAGTGTACTGTTGGCTTACACCATAGAAAAAGCCCTTCACAGGGAAGGGCTCAGACTACTTGGCGGAGAAGGAGGGATTCGAACCCTCGATACAAGTTTAAGCTCGTATGCGCCCTTAGCAGGGGCGTGCCTTCGACCTCTCGGCCACCTCTCCGAAGGCCGCGAATAATACTGATTAGAGGCTACGCGGTCAAACGATTTATGCGTTTTCCTGGTCCAGATCGAAAGCTTTGTGCAGTACTCGCACAGCCAGTTCCAGATATTTTTCGTCTATGACCACGGAAATCTTGATTTCGGAGGTGGAAATCATCTGGATATTGATGCCCTCCTCCGCCAGGGTACGGAACATCTTGCTGGCGATCCCCACATGCGAACGCATACCGACACCCACCACCGAGACTTTGGCGGTCTTGTTGTCGCCGATGACGTCGCGTGCCCCGATGTGCGGCTGCACCTTGCCCTTCAGGATGTCCATCGCCTTGTTGAATTCGTTGCGATGCACAGTGAAGGAGAAGTCCGTCAAACCGTCCACGCCGACGTTCTGGATGATCATGTCGACATCGATATTGGATTCGCTCACCGGGCCGAGGATCTGGTAAGCGATCCCGGGCTTGTCCGGCACGCCGCGTACGGTGATCTTCGCCTCATCGCGATTGAACGCGATCCCTGAAATGATTGCCTGTTCCATTTTATTGCCTTCCTCGAATGTGATCAGCGTACCTTCGCCCTCTTCGGTAAAACTGGAGAGCACACGCAATTTGACTTTGTATTTGCCGGCGAACTCGACCGAGCGTATCTGCAATACCTTGGAACCCAGGCTCGCCATCTCCAGCATCTCTTCGAAAGTGATGCTCTTCAGACGGCGCGCTTCCGGCACCATGCGCGGGTCTGTGGTGTAGACGCCGTCCACGTCGGTGTAGATCTGGCATTCGTCTGCACGCAATGCAGCGGCAATCGCGACGCCCGTGGTATCCGACCCGCCGCGCCCCAGCGTGGTGATGTTGCCGGCCTCGTCCATACCCTGGAATCCCGCCACCACGACCACGTTGCCATTGGCCAGATCCGTGCGGATGTTCTGTTCATCGATGCTCAGGATGCGTGCTTTGGTAAAGGCACTGTCGGTTAATATCTTGACCTGCGCCCCAGTGTAACTCTTGGCTTCCAGACCGGCCTCCTTGAGTGCCATCGCCAGTAGCCCGATCGTCACTTGCTCGCCGGTAGAGATGATCACATCGAGTTCGCGCGGATCGGGGTGTTTCTGGATTTCCTTGGCCAGTGCGATCAGGCGATTGGTCTCGCCGCTCATGGCGGAGACCACGACCACGACCTGATGTCCCTGAGCCTTGTATTTTGCTACGCGCTGCGCAACATTCTTGATGCGCTCCGGACTGCCGACGGAAGTGCCGCCGTATTTCTGAACTATCAATGCCACGATATGCCTGCGTCGATTTAAAAGTGGGCGGCATTCTAACTGAACTGACGCAAAAAGACGATTACCCCTCTGCTACACTGCGAAAAATCCAGCGACCCGTTCCCATGAACAAAATTACCCAACGCCCTTATCCCGCCGACACCACCCAGCGCCTGATCCGATCCGGTGTTGCACCTTTGCTGGCGCGCATCTATGCGGCACGCGGCATCGAGTCTTCGACACAGCTCGACACAGACATCAAACACCTTCTGCCCTTTACCCTGCTCAAGAATGTGGAAAAGATGGCTGGCTTGCTGGCCGATGCGATCGCAGACCGGAAAAGGATCTTGATCGTGGCCGATTACGATGCCGACGGCGCTACGGCCTGCGCAGTCGCCATGCGCGGTTTGAGTGCCCTCGGCGCCAGAGCGGACTTTATCGTGCCCAACCGTTTTGAGTATGGTTACGGCCTGACGCCGGAGATCGTGCAACTGGCTGCAAAGAGCACGCCGGATATTTTACTCACCGTGGACAACGGCATCGCCAGTGTGGAGGGAGTGGCAGAAGCCAAACGGCTGGGCATGCAAGTATTGGTGACCGATCATCACCTGCCCGGCGATGCGTTGCCGGATGCGCTGTGCATTGTTAATCCCAACCAGCCCGGCTGCAGCTTTCCCAGCAAAAATCTGGCCGGTGTGGGCGTCATGTTCTATGTATTGATGGCGTTGCGGGCCGAGATGCGCAAGCGCGGTGCGTTTGCCGTAAAAGCCGAACCCAATCTCGGCAACCTGCTCGACCTTGTCGCACTCGGCACGGTAGCGGATGTAGTCAGGCTGGACGACAACAATCGTATCCTCGTCCAGCAGGGCTTGCAGCGTATCCGTGCCGGACGCAGTTGTGCCGGCATTCAGGCGTTGTTACACGTGGCGCGCAGACCGGCCGCGCAGGCAACAGCCTATGAAATGGGTTTTATCGTCGGGCCGCGCCTGAACGCAGCCGGGCGGCTGGAAGACATGAGTCTTGGTATCCATTGCCTGCTGACCGACGATGCCGCCGAAGCCGGCGAGATCGCGGCGAAGCTGGATGCCTTGAACCACGAACGGCGCAGCATCGAGGCCGACATGCAGGACAGCGCACTGGCCACCCTCAATGCCTTCGACCCGGAAGATGGCTTTTCGCTTTCGCTGTTCAACGAGGATTGGCACCAGGGGGTGATAGGCATCCTCGCCTCGCGACTCAAGGATAAGTTCCACCGCCCGGTGATCGCCTTCGCACGCTCGCAAACGGCACCCGCAAGGGGTACGCCGGTGGGTGCCCCGCCGCATCGCGGCGACCCTTCCGCAGGCGAACTCAAAGGCTCCGGGCGCAGCATCGCGGGGTTGCACCTGCGCGATGCACTCGATCTGGTATCCAAACGCCATCCGCACCTGATCCTGAAGTTCGGCGGGCACGCCATGGCAGCAGGCCTGAGCATCAATGAAGATAAGCTGAACGACTTCCGGTCAGCTTTCGAAAAAGTTGCGCAGGAACTGCTCGACGCCGAGGCATTAGTCAAAACCATTGCAACCGACGGCACACTCGACGCTGGCGAATTCACCTTGAATATCGCGCGCGATCTGCAACGCCAGGTTTGGGGACAGGGTTTCCCGGAGCCGCTGTTCGAGGGCGATTTTCGGGTGCAAACCCAGCGCGTGGTCGGCGAGAAACATCTCAAGCTGAAATTGTCGTCGCCCACCGGCAGTTTCGACGCCATCCGCTTCTTTTCCGCCGAACCCGCGCCAGATGCCATCCATGCGGTGTACAGTCTGAGTGTCAATGAATACAATGGCAGCGAGACTTTGCAGCTTATCGTGCGCCACTGGATAGGAGATTGATGGAATCCAACCTGTTACAGGTCAACGGCATCGAGGCGCTGCCCCAATTCCTGACCAGTCTAGCCATCGGCCTCCTGATCGGCCTTGAGCGCGAGCGCAACCCTTCCGCAAAAGCCGGCCTGCGCACCTTTGCACTGGTTTCCCTGTTCGGCACACTCATCGCCCTGCTGGCCGACAAGGGCGGCACCCCCTGGCTATTGATAGCCGGCCTACTGGCTGTCGCCGGCATGATCATCGCGGCTTATATCAACTTTCCCACTGAAAATAACGACCCCGGCACAACCACAGTCGCCGCGCTGCTGATCTGTTACGCGCTCGGCGTGCTGGTCTGGTATGGTTCATCCAGACTCGCCGTGATGCTGGCCATCGCCACCACCACCCTGCTTTATTTCAAGCCGGAACTGCAAGGCATGAGCCAGCGACTGACGCGACGTGACCTGGTATCGATCCTGCAATTTTCAGTACTCAGTTTCGTCATCCTGCCCATACTGCCCGACCAGAACTACGGCCCATACGGCGCATTCAACCCCTACCAGGCATGGACGATGGTGGTGTTGATCTCGGGCCTGAGTTTGGCCGGCTATGTCGCCCTGCGCTGGACTGGGCAGCGCTACGGTGCACCGTTGCTGGGTTTCCTGGGCGGGCTGGTTTCCAGCACGGCAACGACGCTGGTCTACGCCAGACACAGCAAGCTCAACAGCAACATGCTGCACCTTTCGGCCGTGGTCATCCTGATCGCCAGCCAGGTTGTGCTGATCCGACTCGTCGTGGTCAGCGGCATCGTTTCCCCCGGCATTCTCAGGCAGCTCGCCCCGGTAATGGGTCTGGGACTGCTGTTCGGCCTGATCGCCACCCTGTTCAATTGGAAACGCCTGAAAAACACCGGGGAATTGCCGATGCCGGAAACCTCCAACCCGACCGAGATCCATGCAGCGCTGACTTTCGGCCTGTTGTTCGTGGCTGTGCTGTTCTGCTCTGCCTGGCTTTCGGATGTGGCAGGCAGCGGCGGCCTGTATATCGTGGCCATTATTTCCGGACTGACCGACGTCGATGCCATCGCGCTTTCCAGCTTGCGGCTATTTCATATGGACAAACTGAGCAACGTACAGACAGTGACGGCCATCTCTCTCGCCTTTCTCTCCAACATGATGTTCAAATTCGGGATGGCAGCTTCCATAGGCGGCCTGGCGCTAGCCAGACACCTTGCCATCGGCTTCATCGCCATCGCTGCGGGTGTCGCACTTGGATTGCTTCTCCTGTGAACAGATACGGCCTCTGACTCCTTGGACACACTCAGGACGTGTATAATCGCGCCCTTTCCAAGCAGCGATAGAACACACAAAAATGGAAGCCGAACAACTCAACGCCCTGACGAATAAAATCCAAGACCTGCGCACCCGCAACGTCGAACTGCGGAGGTATCTTTGACTACGACGGCAAACAGGAACGTTTAGCCGAAGTCGTCGTCCTCGCGGAAGACCCCGCCATCTGGCAGGACAACAAACGCTCCCAGGAACTCGGGCGCGAGCGCAAGATGCTGGAAGGCGTCGTGCTCAATCTGCAAAAAGTCGAAACCGCGCTCAATGACGCGGGCGAACTCATGGAGATGGCGCTGGCGGAAAACGACGACGAGAGCCTGCAAGGCATCGCCAACGACATTGCGCAGACCGAAAAGCTGGTGGCCGACATGGAGTTCCGTCGCATGTTTTCCGGCGAGCTGGATTCAGCCAATTGCTTCCTCGACATCCAGGCAGGCTCCGGCGGCACCGAAGCCCAGGACTGGGGCGCGATGCTGCTGCGCATGTATGTGCGCTACGCCGAACGCAAGGGCTTCCAAGTGGAGATCCTGGAACAATCGGACGGTGAAGTTGCGGGCATCAAGGGCGCATCCATCAAGATCAGCGGCGAATATGCCTACGGCCACCTGCGCACCGAATCAGGCGTGCACCGCCTCGTGCGCAAGTCGCCGTTCGACTCCGGCAACCGCCGTCACACCTCGTTCTCCAGCGTGTTCGTCTATCCCGAAGTGGACGACTCCATCGAGGTCGACATCAACCCTGCCGATCTGCGCGTGGATACTTACCGTGCCTCCGGCGCGGGCGGACAGCACATCAACAAGACCGACTCCGCGGTGCGTATCACCCACATCCCGACCAACATCGTGGTGCAGTGCCAGAGCGACCGTTCGCAGCACCGCAACCGCGCCGAGGCCATGGCGATGTTGAAGTCACGGCTGTACGAAGCCGAGTTGCGCAAGCGTCAGTCCGCACAGCAGGCACTGGAAGATTCCAAGACCGACATCGGCTGGGGACACCAGATCCGCAGCTATGTGCTGGACCAGTCGCGCATCAAGGACCTGCGCACGAACTTTGAAGTCGGCAACACTCAAGCCGTGCTGGATGGCGACCTCGACGATTTCATCTCGGCCAGTTTGAAACAAGGCGTTTAAGACTGATGTCCGTGCAGGAAGATAGCGGACTCGCCGAGTTCTTCGTCGACGGGGTCAACCCCGCCGATGTGCCCCAGTTCTTTCCGCTGGTCGAAGCCAAACCGCTGATCGGTGCGATGATCGCACTGTTCCGCGGCGGCGACGACGAGGTGATGGTGCGTCTGATGGTGCTGCGCGAGATCGGTCTGCGTGCCACTGCACCGGAATGGACGCCGCGCGAATTGCAGAGCCACTTCGCCTTTATCAATCAATCCAAACTCAATACCGTGCTCGGCCGCCTGCGCGAGCACGAGCTGCTGTTGTGGGACAGCGAGCGCCACGTCTACCAGATATCCTCCGCCGGACGCATGGTGCTGTCCGCGCTGTCCAGCCTGCTTTCGTTCAGCACCGAACAGGATGGCGAATTTTTCGCCGCACAGATCGCCGCCGGTGCCGCCGTCGGCAAATTGTCGCCGGAAGCGCTGTCGCACCTGCTGGCACGGCTGGCCGAACTGGAAGAAGAGTTCTCGCAAGCCGTCGCCTCCGGTTCCGAATTCCGCCTGCGTGCCGCGCAAAGCAAACTGGCTTCGGTATGGCAATGGATGGAGAAAGCCAACGAAGTGCTGCGCAACCTGTCTGCCGAAGGCTTTGCCGACGATGCCAGTTGGCGGCTGGCACAGGAGATCGGTTCGCGCCAGTCGCGCATCATGCGCATGTCGTCGGTGTTCCAGCGTGAGCTGGCCGAGATCTCGCGCCAGCAGGTGCACCTGTCGCATGGCGGACTCAGCTCCTCCGAACTGGCGGCATGGCTCAAGGAGCGCAACGTGGACGAGCTGGTTGGTCTTGCTGCAGGACAGCTTGTCATCACGCCGGAGCCCACTTTCATCCTGCCCGACGTGATGCTGGACAACACCGAGGAATTCGTCGCGCGCGAGCAGTCAGATCGCCGCGTCTCCGCAATGCCCGCTCCCGCCGAAGTCGAATACGTGGACGACATCCAGCACGAACCGCCGTATCAGCTGGTCGCGCTGACGCGCCTGCTTGCCGGACTGGAGGAGCCGATGAACCTGGCCGATGGCATCGTCGGCGGCAACTTCAGCGATGCCTCGTATCGCCTGTCGCTGCTGTCGTTCCTCGGTGAACAGAACGTCGATCCCGAACTGGCCCCGCTGGCACACCTGCCGCTACGCCTGCGCTGGAATGAAAGTCTGGAACTGAAAACCATAGGACGCGATGAGATCGCCGCCATGAGCGACGGTCGCATCGAACCGCAACAGGAGAAAACCCCATGAACCAGGATCACGCCGCCCGCCTGATCGCACGCCTGCTGGCGTTGCGCTACCTGCCGCGCGAAGACAAGGAAGTGCGTCGCCTGCTGGTGGATGCCGGCTTCCGCGACGAAGTGGAACAACGCCTCGCCGCCAGCGGCCTGCGCCTGCTGGCGCACCCCTTCTCTGCCCATGTCGGCATCGCGCTCACGCGCGAATGTGAAAGCGCCGTTTTCGAGCAGAACGACACCTGGCAATCCAGCAACCTCGGCCTGCCCAAGGACGCCGTAGCGCTGCTAGTGATCCTGTGGGCGCTGATCATCCTGCCCAAACGCGAACGCCAGTTGTCCGGCGAAGCCGCGCAGAAGGAAGAACAAGGCGAGATGTTCGAGACCGTCAAGCTCACACCGCTGGCGCATGAAGCCTCGCGCGGCATCGCCGAGAACCTTCTGCTGGAAGACTACGGCAAACTGCTGGGCGGCAAGGCGCGCCTGCAACAGTTCGCGCTGCCGCAGTTGTCGCGCCTCGGCTTCATCGAGCGCAAGAACAAGGTGATCCATGAAGGCCCGCTGCTCGACCTCGCCTTCGACTACGCCGAAATGGCGCCGCGCATCCTCAACGGCGCCTTGTCCGACCTGCTGAAACAGCGCGGCATTCTGCGCGATGTGACACTTGAGGAGCTGCACAATGTTTAGGTTGATGGAACTGGAGACAGTCCACTGGGACTACTGGCGCAGTTTCAAGCTGCCGCTGGATGCGCCCATCATCACCATCTCCGGCCCCAACGGTTCGGGCAAGACCACCCTGCTCGACGCCATGCGCACCCTGCTGGCACTGGAGTGCTCGAAGAAGCGCGATTACAAGCGCTACGTGCGCCGCAACGGCGAGGACTTCTGCTGGCTGCGCGGCGTGGTGGACAACCGGTGCCCGCCCGGCGCCAGCTACCGCCCGTTCCGCCTGCCCTACCAGCAGGACAAGATCACGCTGGCCTGCCGCATCGACAAGAAGGGCGGCGACTGGTCGCGCAAATACTGGATCGCAGACGGCGAGGTGAGCCTGCAGGAGATCGAGCAGAAAGGCGAAGAGTTCGGCGTGCGTGATTACCAGCGCATCCTGCATAGCGCCGGCCTCTCTCCCGCCATCGCCCGCGTGCTGTCGCTGGAACAGGGACAGACAGACAAGCTGTGCGAACTGTCGCACAAGGACTTGCTCGACCTGGTGTTCCAGGTGTTCGGCGACAAGGAAGTGCTGGAGCGCTACCAGGAAGCGCGCCACCATCAGGAACACACCTCGCGCGAGCTGGATGCGGCACAAAATCAACTGGAAGCGCTGGGCAACAATCTGGAAAAGCATGAGCAGAAAGTGAACCGCTACCTGGAATGGCATCGCCTCAATCAGGAGCGTACCGACCTGTTCTCCGAAACGCGCCCCCGCCTGGAACATTACCTGCTGCAACGCGAAACCGACAACGCACGGCGCACGCTGCAATCCATGCGCAAGGAGTGGCGTGCGAAGCGCGTCGAGCGCAAGGAGTTGCAACTGGAATTGCAGATGCAGCAACAGGCGCTGGAGGCTGCGCAACTGCGCCGTCAGGCTGCCACAGACAACGAGCAGAATCAGCAACGCGCGCTGAATGAACTCAACCGCGAACTGGGACGATGGGAAACCGTCGTCGAACAGCAGAAGCGTCTGGAACAACAGGCTCAAGCCAAAGAAAGCGGCAAGATCGCCGACGCGCGCGAGATCGAACACATGGAAAGCGATCGCGCCAACCTGCTGGTGCGCATCGCCGAACAGGAACAAAAGCTGCGCCAGCTCGACGAGATGCTGGAGAACCTCGCTGCGGGACGCCGTGCCGATCCGGTGGATGTCGCCGCCTTCCGTCAAGCGTTGACCCAGGCCGGTATCGCGCATGATCTGCTCGCCGACGTGGTGGAGATCGCCGATCCATCCTGGCAAGCAGCGGTGGAAGCCGTGCTCGCCCCGTCCGCCCACATCGTGTTGCTCGCCAAAGAGAAGGACACAGAAGCAGCAATGGCGCTGGGCGAGAAGCTGCGCTACCGCCACTTCATCGTGCCGGATTGTATGCCTGCAGGGTTACCACCCAAGGGATCCCTGCTGGAAGTGGTGCGCTTCACCAAGCCGGTGCCGGAATGGCTGCTGCGCACGCTGGAACGCACACGTCGCGTGGAAGATGCCGTGGCCGGCGCCAAGCTGCCGCGTGGCGAAGACTGGATCACGCGCCAGGGTTATTTGCGCGAACGGCGCGGCGGTCGCTACGCAGCGCAGGAACAGGCACGTTTCGGCAAGGCGCGCCTGGAAGCCCTGCGCGAACAACGCAGCAGCATCGAAAAAAGCATCTCCCCGTTGCGCGAGCAGCGCGACGACCTCACCGCCCGCATCCGCAACCAGCAGGCGCAGTTGGCCGGAGTCAGCGCCAGTGCGCAGCTCGCCGCCCGCGCAGCGGAGTTCGCCGAAGCACGCCAGCAGTACGATGCGCTGGTGCTGCGCCGCCGCGACAACTCGGTCTTGCAGGCGCAGCAGGAGCGCGAACAGGCCGACAAGGCCGTCACTGCGGCCTACAGCAGCTCGCAGAAGATCCAGTTCACGCTGCAGACACTGGAAAAAGAAATCTCCGGCAAGGAAAACCGTGCCGCGCGCGAGGAGCAGATCCGCCGCCTGCAAACCCTGCGCCACAACCGCAGGCAATTCCCTGCGGGCTGGTGCGACGACGCAGCCAACCAGCAGATCGCCGAGAAATACCGCGACACCACCAACATCGACCGCCGTATCGAGGAAATCGAATTCCGCTTCAAGGAAGAATCCTGGGAGACCGACGACACGGTGGTCGCCCTGCGCGACAAGATCCGCGACGACTACCAGCGCATGGAACAAGACCTCGCCACGCGCCGCCGCGACAACGAGATGGCGCGCAGCCAGACCGAAACGGCGCGCGAGCAGTACATCGCCGTGCTGCGCCACACCGTCGGGCGTTACGTGAAAAACATCAAGCTGCTGGGCGAACTGGCGGGCATCAAGGTCGATCACGAGCAAGTGCTGCTCGAGAACAACGATCTGTCCCTGGCACAGGCCGGCCTTGCGGTGCGCTTCAACTTCGACGACAAGGGATTCATGGGCATGAACGACGGCGACGCTTCCGGCGGCCAGCAGGTGATGAAGTCCCTGATCCTGCTGGTGGCACTGATGATGGAAGAATCGCGTCCCGGCGGTTTCGTGTTCATCGACGAACCGTTCGCCCACCTCGACATCGTCAACATCGAGCGCGTGGCAAAATTCCTCAAGGCCACCCGTGCCCAATACCTGCTGACCACGCCGGTCACCCATAACGTCAGCGTGTACGACCCGTCCATGCTCACGCTGGTGACTTTCAAGAAGAAACCGGACGAGCCGTGGGCGCCGGGCGTGAAGGTGCTGGTGCGCGAGCGCAATGGCTGAGTGGCTGATCGAGCCGCTGGACAATCGCGCCGTTTGCCAGAAGCGGCGGCGCACAGCGCAGATTGCGCCACAGACCCTCGACACCCTCCCCGCCGAATGGCGCGAACTGCTTGCCCGCTGGGTACGGCGCGGCGGCAACAGCCGCTGGGAAACGCTGCGCAACGATGCGGGCAACACCCATGTGCAAATGGCGCAGGACGTGCTGGATTGGCTGTTGCGCGCTGGCTGGGTGGCAGTGACCGAGCAGCGTCAACACAGCGAGTGGTGGCCACAACACGTGGAACTTCTGCACCTGCCGCAACTGCGTGCCGCGCTCGGCCTGCGTGACAAAGACAGCGATGCGCAACGCTGGCTGGAATGCCGTGCCTTGCTGCACGAGCTGAATAACACAACACTCTCTCCAGCCCTCTTCGCCCTTGATGAATTGCCGGTGCAACGCGCGCTGGCGCGGCAGGATTTGATTTTCAAACTACATGACTGGCAGACACAGCAACAAAGCGGCACGCGCCGTAACTTTGCCCTGTTTGCACGCGACGACACCAAAGCTGTCAGCGACGGCGAATGGAATTGGCTGGAGTCTGTGCTCGATCTTGCAGAATTCGGCATTGAACGCCATACGCCGCTATTGCTGATTGCCGCCCCGCTCAAGTTGACCTTGCCGAATGGGCAACTTGATCTGGCAAGCTGCGCCGATTTCGCCGCGCTCACACCCGCCACCGTACAAGCGGTGATGGTGGCGTCTGGCACGACCAGCCGCTGGCAACTGGTAGAGAACCGCACCAGCTTTGAGAACGTTGCTAAAAAACGCGATGCCGGCACCGGGGTGATCTGGCTGCCAGGTTTCCCGCCGACCTGGTGGCGCGAAGCGGTCGGCCACCTGCTTGATCTCGTCCCGGCTCCCGCCTATATCGCCTGCGATCCAGACCCGGCCGGCATCGCCATTGCGCTCAAGGCCGCAGAACTATGGCGCGAACGCAGAATCGCGTGGGAGCCTTGCAAAATGTCCGTCAACGACCTTGCTTCCTTGCGCGTGCGCAAACCCCTGACCGAGGGCGACAAGCTGCAACTGGGCACCTTGCAGCAAGCAACCACACTTCCCTCCGCGCTTAGCGAGCTGTTGGAATGGATGCTGAAACAGGGTGAAAAGGGAGAGCAAGAGGGGTATCTGTAGTCCTGAAAACCCCGCCCCTGTGCTATATTTCACGCCGCAAAATAATTAACCCACTACCCAGAACATCATGAGCAACGAACCCACCATCCCAGTCCAGGACGAGAACCAGATCATCGCGGAACGCCGCGCCAAGTTGAAAGCGATCCGCGGGAAAGGCGTCGCCTTCCCCAACGATTTCGACCGCCAGAACCTGGCAGGCGATCTGCATGCCGAGTTCGGCGAGAAGACGCACGATGAACTGGAAGCCGCGCAGGTCCACGTCGCGGTGGCCGGACGCATGATGTTGAAGCGCGTGATGGGCAAGGCCAGCTTTGCCACGGTGCAGGACATGAGCGGCCGCATGCAGTTGTTCATCAGCAATGACAATACCGGCGAAGCTGCACATGGCGAATTCAAGCATTACGACCTGGGCGACATACTCGGCGCCACCGGTGTGCTGTTCAAGACCAAGACCGGCGAGCTTTCCGTGCGGGTGACGCAGGTACGCCTGCTGACCAAGGCGCTGCGCCCTTTGCCCGAGAAATTCCACGGGCTGACCGACCAGGAACAGAAGTACCGCCAGCGCTACCTCGATCTGATCACCAACGAGGATTCGCGCAAAGTCTTCGTCGCCCGCACGCGGATCATCCAGGCCATCCGCGATTTCTTCGTGCGCCACGGGTACCTGGAAGTGGAAACGCCGATGATGCATCCCATTCCCGGCGGCGCGTCGGCCAAGCCTTTCGAAACGCATCACAATGCGCTCGATATGAAGATGTATCTGCGTATCGCGCCCGAGCTGTACCTGAAACGCCTGGTCGTGGGCGGTTTCGAAAAGGTGTTCGAGATCAACCGCAACTTCCGCAACGAGGGGGTTTCCACGCGGCACAACCCCGAGTTCACCATGATCGAGTTCTACGAGGCCTATCGAGATTACAGATACCTGATGGACTTCAGCGAGAAACTGTTCCGCGAAGTCGCCATGAAGGTATTGGGCACCACGGTCGTCACGTATCAGGGCAAGGAGCTGGACTTGGGCAAGCCCTTCCATCGCCTGACCATGGTGCAGGCTGTCCAGAAATATCACCCGCAGTTCACCGATGCGCAGCTGAACAACCGCGAGTTCCTGATCAACGAACTGCAAGACCTGAAAGCGAAATACAAACCCGAAGACGGCATCGGCGGCTTGCAGTTGTCCCTGTTCGAGGAACTGGCCGAATCCCACCTGTTCGAGCCAACCTTCATCGTCGATTACCCGATCGAAGTCTCACCGCTGGCGCGAAGCAGCGACGCCCGTCCCGAGATCACCGAACGCTTCGAGCTGTTCATCGTCGGGCGCGAGATCGCGAACGGCTTCTCCGAACTGAACGATGCGGAAGACCAGGAAGCGCGTTTCGATGCCCAGGTCGCGGCAAAGGATGCCGGAGATGAAGAAGCGATGTTCAAGGACAACGACTTTGTGCGCGCGCTGGAATACGGCCTTCCGCCCACAGCCGGTCAAGGCATCGGCATCGACCGCCTGGTGATGTTGCTTACCGACAGTGCCAACATCCGGGACGTGATCCTGTTCCCGCACATGCGGCCGGAATAAATGCTGGCCCCGGACATTCGCACTCGAGTGTTGCAGCTCTACCCGACGCTGGCCGAGCTGCCGGCAGCCGAACTGGATGCATTGTTGGCCAAGGCAATGGTGATGCCGCTGGCGGCCGGAACTGTCGTATTCGATGAGAATCAGCCTTGCCAGGGCTTTCCAATGCTGCTTTCCGGCAGCATTCGTGTCATCAAAACAGCTCCGAACGGGCGTGAATTGCAGCTCTACCGTATCGCACCCGGGGAAAGTTGCATCCTCACCAGCAGCTGCCTGCTTGGAAATACCCGCTACCAGGCGCGGGGAATCGTCGAGCAGCCGCTGGAAATGGTGGTTTTGCCGGCACCTTCGTTTCATGATTTGCTGGCAAAACATGACGCGTTCCGCAATTATGTGTTTCACCTCTTCTCCGACCGCCTGACCGACCTGATGCAGCTGATTTCCGCTGTCGCGTTCCAGAAACTGGACCAGCGCCTCGCAGCCCTGCTCATCGCCAAACCCAATCCGCTGCATACGACGCATCAAGCCCTCGCGGACGAACTTGGCAGTGCACGCGAGATTGTCAGTCGTTTGCTGAAGGGATTTGCCGATCAGGGCTGGGTATCATTGGCACGCGAACATATAGAAATCACTGATAAGACTGCACTTAAGCGCTTCACCGAGCTATGACTTCCGGGTCTGTGTTTTTTACAGACAACCGGCCTTTTTAAGCCTATCCTGTATGCTCCTGTAAACAAATTCGGGGAGATAACATGAGACTCAACGTCTGCGGTATTGATCGTTTCCTGCGCATTGCCATCGGCTTGGTATTCGTCGGCCTGACACTTTCCGGTGCGATCGGAGTGTGGGGATGGATAGGGGTTGTTCCCTTGCTGACCGGCATATTCAAGTTCTGCCCGGCTTATGCCATTTTCGGCCTGCAGACCTGCCCGCTGGAAAAGAAATAATCCGCCTGCATCCCAAACGTTCAGACATGTCGATGGCAAGCGATATCCATTGGATATTTGCATCGAATATCTGACCGGGGACAAAACCGGTAAGCGCGGACAGTTTGTCTTTCGGGTCAAAAGAGACCGCGCTCGCCCGCGACTTGCAACCTCATTGAACCCCGATGTGCAGGTATGTGATTTATGTCACAGACACGCCCGCGCTTTCCGCATATCCTGACACCTCCTCTAACCTCATCCAAGGAGAAAAAATGAAACTCAACGTTGGTGGTATCGACCGCATCCTTCGTATCGTCGTTGGTCTGGCCCTGATCGGCGCCACACTGGCCGGCATGATCGGCGTATGGGGCTGGATAGGCGTTGTTCCCTTGCTGACCGGCGTATTCAAGTTCTGCCCGGCCTATGCCCTGTTCGGCATGAACACTTGCCCGATGGAAAATAAATAATCGCCCGGACTCATATCGCGCCCGTGCTGACGCCGGGCGCTTTTTATTGGGGAAAACTCATGAGCAAAAAGATTGTCCTGTACACGCTGCTTGCACTTTCTGCAGCGCCCGCATTGGCCGACGACCTCGGAAAATACGAAAATGAAAGCCGCGCTATCGTCACACCGTTCATGCAGCAACTGATGGCCGCAAACAAAAAGGCCATCATGGAAGGCGGCCCGGAATCGGCCATCGATGTCTGCAAAGAGATCGCACCCCGGATGGCAAACGATCTTTCGCGGCAGCACGGCATCAAGGTCACCCGCGTCAGCCTCAAGGTGCGCAATCCACTGCTGGGCACAGCAGACGAGTGGGAACAAAAGACCTTGAAGCAATTCGAAGTTCGTCTGGCCGGCGGAGAAAAGCCGGAAGCACTCGAGTCTGCGGAGATCGTGAACGAACCGAACGGAAGATATTTCCGATACATGAAGGCGATCGTGCTGCAGCAAGGCTGCGTTGCCTGCCATGGAAACCGGGACCAGCTGTCGGACGGCGTCAAGGCACGTCTGGCTGAAGACTATCCTTATGACCAGGCAACCGGCTATACCCCAGGTCAGGTCCGCGGCGGAGTAAGCATCAAACGTCCTCTGTGACTTACCAGCCCTGCGGCCCTGCCGCAGGGCACTCATTCTCGAACATGCAGCGGTTTAGATCGATTCGCTGCGCTTTTTCAGCAGGAACAGCATCAGCGAACGCAGCTTGGCAGGGCGTACCGGTTTGTGCATCAAATGTACTCCGCCCAGATTGGCAGCCTGCAGGATTTCAGGCGCAGTGTCGCCGCTGACGAGAATAAAGGCAGGCTGTATTTTGCATTGCCTTTTAATGATATCCGCAAGCATCAGGCCGTCTCCGTCCGGAAGGCGGTAGTCGCAGACCACCAGGTCGAAGCATGCATCCGGATATTTATCCATCACATCTTGCAGATCCTCGGCAACCGAAACGTGACACCCCCATGACTCAAGAATGCCGGCAGTGCTGAAGCGCACCAGCGTATCGTCGTCCACCACCAATACCTGGAGGTTTTCCAGCCTGTCATGTTTGTACAACGCTGCAACAGGTGCTTGCGGCTCGGCAAGCAATTCCTCTATGCCGAATACGCGGGGGACGGTAATTGAAAATGTTGAACCCAGGCCGGGTGCCGAACGCAGACTCAGCGGATGATGCAACAGTTTGGTGAGCCTATCCACGATCGCGAGACCAAGCCCGATTCCCTTGCTTCGGTCGCGCGCACTGTTTGCAAGCTGCACGAATTCACGAAAGACGTTCTGCTGCTCCTCAGCCGGGATACCGATCCCATTGTCGCGAACTTCGATGCGAATGTCATCGCCGCGCAGTCGGCAGGCCAGCATCACTGTGCCGTTCTGCGGTGTGTAGCGAATCGCATTGCCCAGCAGGTTGAGAAGGACCCGTTCCAGCAACACCGGATCGCTCAGTACCATGGCGCTCATACTGCGGACGCGCAAGGTGATGTTTTTGCGCTGCGCGACGGTCACAAAATCCTGTGCCAGACGCTTGATCATTGCGTCGATATCGACACTTTGTATCTGCGGAATCACTATTCCGGCATCCAGTTTTGAGATATCCAGCAACGAATCAAGCAGGCTGGACAGCGCCTCGACCGATTCCTCGACCTTGTTCGCGATCTTCCGCTGTTCCTGGGTATCCAGCCTGCTGTGCAATTCGCCGATGAACAAGCCGAGCGCATGCATGGGTTGCCGGTCGTGACTCGCCGCCGCAAGGAAGCGGCTCTTGTCGAAATTGGCTTTCTCCGCCTCTTCCTTTTTCCGGCGAAGTTCTTGCGTGGCATCGTCGATACGCTGCTGCAAGGTATTCCTGTCTTGCTGCAACTGGCGCACCATTTCGTTAATGCCGGAAGCGAGCGCATCGAGCTCCAGAATTTTGTTCCCGTTGATCTGTGTATTCAGATGACCCTCTCCGATGCGGCGGACGCCGTTATTCATTTCCCTCACCGGCAATATGATGCGGCGCGACATACGCATGGCGATCAACACGGTAGCCATCAACACGAGCAGCAATATGAAGAGATTGAGGGCCAGCATCTCGAATTTTTCGCTATTCAATCTGTCTTTGCCGATTTCGACAAACACGCTGCCCAACAACTTGGTCGGCAGATTCTGGGAATTGCCTATGTCCATGTCATCGAGCTTGATCTGCGTCGCGACAATGGATTTATAGAGCCATATGGCATTGTTGTCTTCATGAAAAACAATCAGATCGCCGTCCCTGGACGGCAATTTTTCGAAGAATTCGAATTCGTTGATATTGGAAATGTCACCCGCACCGGCCAGATATTTCGAATTGGCATCCAGCACGGTGATGGAACGGACATCTCTCTGTTTGAATGCCGCGTCGACTTGCTGCTGCAACAGCCCCTGATTGCCGGAAAAGACCGGATATTCGCCTGACAAGGCAAGCTGGCGAACGATCAGTCTGGCGCGATCCAGCAGGGCCCGATCCCGATCGGCAAAACGGGCGTAAGTAAAATAGCCTTCCAGCAGCAATGCCAGAATCAGAATAGGAATGACCGTCACGGCCACCATTTGCCTTTCAATTCCATGGCGCTTCATTGAGCTCTCCTGATTGCATCGCGCAGCTGGTCTGCATCCTTGATATGTATTTCAAGTGAACGCGCCACCTGCTTATTGACTGATACTTCAAAATCGGAAGGAAACTGGGGGGCGGGCAGTTTGCCCGATTCCGCATATCGCTCGATCAGACCCGCCGCCTGTCTGGCCACTTGTTCCGGCGTGGTGAACACCGCACACAAGGCA
The DNA here is from genome assembly GCA_027310725.1 of Sideroxydans sp. Classification (GTDB taxonomy): domain Bacteria; phylum Pseudomonadota; class Gammaproteobacteria; order Burkholderiales; family Gallionellaceae; genus Sideroxyarcus. Next base: position 66,392 of record DAIDAG010000078.1, read on the forward strand.
CCCGCTTTGACATAGGCCTGCGAGATTCCCACCAGCGGAACCTGTTTGCGATATGCCGTCAACAGAATATTGCGTATCGTTCCACCGTTATAGACTTCGGAATCAGGCAACACGAAGAGAACTTCGCTCTCGTTCAGTATGCTTTCCAGTGCATCGTTCAGCGATTGCGTCTTGTCGACGATTCGATCGTGCAGATGTATGCCTTTATCCGCCAACAGACGGCGCAAACTCTGCAATTCAGGCTGCGGAATCTCGTAAAGCACTCCGACTTGCCGCGTGGCGGGCAAAGCAGCCAACAACAATGCCACTTGCCGCTGCAGAGGCTGATCAAGGAAAACGGCGGAGTGCGGCTTGCCATGTTGCACGGAGGTTTTCAGCAATTGCTCGTATCCGGCCTGGGGAACGAGTACGCTGAGGGTGGGGACATCTCTGGAAGACAAAGCCGCAGTTGCATTCATGCCGACTGCGACGTAGATATCCGATTGACCCAATGTCTGGGTGGCACGCTGTACATTCAGCGCGATCCTGTCGGTTTGCAATTGGCTGCGCAACGAATCGCTGAATGTCTGGTATGCCCCGCCTTCGTCGCTCAGCACCACAGTCACATGCAATGGATCGGCCTGCACCGTCGAGATGCAGACAAGCAGGAGCGCCACCGCCGGGAATACGATTCGGTGCATGTGCCGGTAAACGGGGCTGATGAAAACGGCCCGGCTAGAAATTAAGGGTCGCAGTAAAATATGCCCGCCGATTGAACAAGAGATCCATACGCTGCGGCACATTGCCATATCCCGTATAGTTATCCTGGAACGCGTTTTGCACCACCACCGCCAGTTCCCCTCCTCCCGGTTTTTCTTTTTGACCGAATGTTCTTGCGAGGCGCATGTCCACCCTGCGCATCTGCGATTCCGGCGGAAAACCGGACGTCACATCAGTGACTCTGACCTGACTCCTCAAATAGTAGCCGACGCTGTACTGGAATGATTCAAATAGCTGCTGGCTCAACAACATGCTGCCGCCGTTCGTCGGCACAGACTGGCTGCACAAGTTCAGGTAATCCGTTTGGTAGGCTTGTGCGAGAGTCGGGCCGATCACCGGGTTGAAATACTGGGTCGGGTATGAACTGAATGCGCAACTGGCCTGTTGACGGGAATAGTTCGCAGTGACATTGCCGCTTTCCCAGTGATACTTGACCGATACATCCAAGCCTTTGTAAGTGGCATCGAACAGATTCTTGAAGCTGTCGGTCCGGTTGTTCAAATTGCCGTCGACATAAGCATCGAGCATGATGATATCCCGCACCTTGTCATAATAGACTCTTGCATCCATGGTGACTGCATCGAACTGCCCTACGTAACCGATCTCTTTTGAAAGTATCTTCTCGGGCCGGAGATTGTAGGCCGGCGGTGCATATGCGTTGGTCCAATAGGCCCCGTGCGCTGTGTTCATGTACATTTCGGCCATCATCGGATTTCTCGTGGCCGATGAGACAGAAGCTCGCAGGGTATGCTGCGGAACCAGGTGATAGTTCATCGCAATTCTGGGCGATGTGCTCTTGTGACCTGCACCGTCATCCTCGTACATTCCACCCACGTTCATCAACGCCGATTCGGTCATCCGCCATTCGTCATGCGCAAAGATGCGCGTTTCACGCAATGTTATCGGAGACGTAAATATCAAAGGCTGGTCGACATAGTCGTAACGCACACCGCCGCCCCACACGGCACGGTTATAGTTGCCCAGCTGCGTCGTATTCTGGAGTTCCGTATCCTGCCGTTGAATCGTGGCCGCATCCTGCCCGAATCCCTGCAAGGAGAGGCTGGTTTTGCATAAGGGAATATCGACGCACTTGTAAGGATCTGTGAAATCGCGAGCGGTGCGGTTGTAAGTCAGTTTGGTTTCATCCCCGCCGGACCAGAGATGGGTCCAGCCCAGTTGCTGAAAATCATTTGTGGTGCTCATATCTCTAAAAGCATCCTGGGGACGCCCCGCTGTTCCCAAGCCATATACCCCGTCGTTCATTCCAAACTGGAAATCGATACTGTTATCAGTATCCGGCCGGTAAGCGGTACGCAGATTGAGCAGGCGATTCGAACTGGTGTCATTCAATATCTGCGGATTGTCGCCCCCATCCGAGCGATAGCCGAAGGAGAGCCTGTAATCGAAATCATTTCCGGCCCTGCCCAGATGTGCCGATACATCGGAGATTCCCATCTCACCCTTGTTTGCAGAGACGGTATTGACGTTCATGCTGGCCGCATCGCGTGTGATGATGTTGATGACACCGTAAAACGAATTTGAACCGTGCGAAGCGGCAGCGGGTCCCCGAACCACCTCGATGCGCTCGATATCCTCGATCAGCAAAGGAAGATCCAGCCAATCAACCCCGCCCAACGGGGGAAGGTAGACGCTGCGCCCGTCAACCAGCACCTGCATCCGCCGGGAATACTGGTCGGTCACGCCATTGAGCGAGACGATCGGAAAATTCGCTCCCGCGTTGCCAACATACATACCGGGAACCAGACGAAAAAGATCCGCTATCGTTCTGAAGCCGGATGCCTTGATCATCTGGCGATCGATCACCGTCACAGCATTGGGTGCTTCGGAAAGAGGTTGCGATAAACGCGAAGCGCTTAGAATTACGGGGAGGTCTTGCAGATAGGCTTGTTCTGAAAGTGCATCATCGGCAGCAACAACTTCGTTTGACGCGATACAGATCGAGCCACAAAGCAGCGCAAGAACACCCCTTTTTACAACAGCGAAGCCATGACTCATGACACCTCGCACAAACCGAGTAGTTATTATTATTGCTGCAGTATATGGGCTGGCTGACCACGCTCGAACCTGCGAATGCCAAGATCACGCTTCTTAAGCGACGTAAAAACACCGCAGGGAATGAACCAGGAAACACCAGCAAGCCCACTCAACAGACGCCACCGGACAGCCTGAAATAGCCCAAAGCGACACAATCTCGGCCATACCGTTTTTTTCAAATTGTATCATCAAAGTTATCCAGCACTGATATCCGAAAGAGCCTAACCCTGGCTGCCAAGCGGTTTGGCGAACACCAATTCAGAACTCCCGGATGGGCATTCCAGGTTCAGGTTACACACCTGCGGCGGCGGCCTCAGCTTGCTATTCTCGCTGTCAGGATTGCGCAAACGCATACGCACACCGCCATGCTTCCGAATCTGGCTAGCCATGTGCCGACTTGATTTCTTGAATGACAACCGATGCAACAACTGGATGTTTCAAATCGCCCTGCATGCCCGTTAGAACGGGCAAGTACGCGGGTTTACTTGGGGGATGATGCCATCAGGCCGCGGCGTTGCCGAACAGGAACCCTGACACGCTCTTGCCCAGCACCTTGTCGTTGTAGGCGATATGTCCGGCATCGTTCGCCGCCGCGCCCGCAGCCACCATCAGCGGGATCAGGTGTTCGCTGCGCGGGTGGCAATCGAGGGCATTGGGCGCCTGTTGCCAGTTGATCAGCAACTGTTCGCGTTTCGAAGGTTCTGCGGTGACAGCCTCGCCCAGCCAGGTATCGAAGTTATCCGACGCGGCCTTTGAAGTTGCATCCGTCCTGAAGAAATAGCGCAGATTGTGATAGCTCAGACCGCTGCCGACGATGAGCACGCCTTCGTCGCGCAAAGGTGCGAGGGCCTTGCCGATGGCGAAATGCGCGGCGGGGTCGAGACTGTGCAGCAGCGAAAGCTGCACGATGGGGATGTCGGCATCGGGATAGATCAGCTTGAACGGGATGAACACGCCATGATCAAGACCGCGTTCGTATTGTTCATCCGTATCGATGCCGGCTTGCCCCAGCAGTTCGCGCACGCGCGCTGCCACGGGTGCCGAGCCATGCGCCGGGTAAGTGAGGCTGTAGGTGTGCTCGGGGAAGCCGTAGTAGTCGTACAACAGTTCATAGTTGTCCGTGTTGAGCACGGTGGCTTGTTCGGTTTCCCAGTGCCCGGAGATGACGAGCACCGCCTTGGGACGCTGCCCCAGCGCTTTGGGAATACCGCTCAGATACGCCGCCATCCTGTCCCAGGTATCCGCCGGCATGCCCGGCATCGGCTCCATGAAAAAACAGGGGCCGCCGCCGTGCGGGATGAACAAAGTGGGCAAACGTGCAGAGGTGCTCATGATCAAGTTACCTTTCTGTATCTACCAATCCGGATTAATTCCGTTCGCCCTGAGTTTGTCGAAGGGTCTCCATGAACGGAATATTTCCGTGATTTTTTAAGCTGCGCTCAATACATGCTGCACATAGGCCTGTGCATTGCTTTTGACTTCCTCTTCCGTCGGATTATAGAGCGCGCCCTGCATCGAGAATACAGGCAGATATTTGGCGCGCGTGTATTGCGCCGTCATCTGCAGCGGGCGCAGCAACTCGCTCAGCGTGTACTGGTTCTGCGCACCCGCCTGATACGCATGCGCGGGGCCACCTGTGGAAACAGCAACGCCGATCTCCTTGCCTTCGAGCTTGTCGCCCCCGGGGCCGAACGCCCAGCCATAGGACAACACATCGTCCAGCCATTGCTTCAGCAACGAGGGCGTGCTGAACCAGAACATCGGGAATTGCAAAATGATGCGGTCATGCGCTTCCAGCAGTTTTTGCTCGGCGGCCACATCGATCTTGCCGTCCGGATAGGCCTTGTATAACTCATGCACAGTAGCCTTGCCCGCGTGCGGGCGCAGGTGCTCGATCCAGGTGCGGTTGATGCGGGACTTGCCCAGATCGGGGTGGGCGACGACAACCAGGGTTTTCTTGCTCATGACTTTTTCCTTTAAAATTAGGTTGGATTCAAAACCAGAATCTGATTACTATATTGCACCACGGCGCAAACCCCACACAAGTAGGGCGCCGAAAGTTACCTGGTTACTACCTAGTAACCATGAAAGGAGATAGCCATGACACTGCATAAACCCAAAGATCCCAAGGCCTGCCTGTGCCCGATCCGCGATGTGCTTGATCGTCTGGGAGACCGCTGGTCGTTATTGGTGATCCACGAACTGGAAGCAGGAACCCTGCGCTTCAGCGAACTCAGGAACCGTATCGGAGACGTTTCGCAACGCATGCTGGCGCAGACGCTGCGCCGCCTGGAACAGGATGGCCTGGTATCGAGGCAGGTATTCGCCACGGTGCCGTTGCGGGTGGAATATACCCTTACACCGTTGGGACACTCCTTGCTGAAACCGCTGCAAAGCATGATCGAATGGGCGCTGGAAAATCACGACGCGGTGCGCGCTGCCCGTGCGGCTTATGTTGCGCCGATGGCAATCGCGGCGAATTGAAATCTCTTCTTAGTTTCAAATCAGGCCCGCCTGTTCCGATTCGAACTATCTCTAAAATGCATAGGCCTTTTGCACTTGCATGGGAAGATTATTGCCGATAGATTGCGGTCCCATATATTTATAGCACCCGTGTTACTTGGACGGGGACAAGTGGAGGACTTATGGCTGGACTTTCAAAATGGACGAATAAAGGAACAAAAAACGGAATATGGGAAATTGAACTTTCATCATGGAAGTGGTTTCATGATTTTGTTCGCAAGGAGATGCTAGACCACTCGCATTATGTATGGCGAGGTCAGCGAGACTCAGCTTGGAAGCTCGAATCAAGTTTTGACCGTCTAATGACGTTCAAACCTAAATCTGAACGAGAGAGGCTCGCAAATGGACACCTCGAAAAATTTAAGCTTTCAATTCGTGGCCGTCGCGGCTCTAACCCCTCAAAAATAGAAAGCGAGAATGAGTGGTGGGCTCTCGGCCAACATCAAGGTCTGGCAACTCCCTTGCTGGATTGGACCGAGTCGCCATTCGTCGCATTGTATTTTGCGTTTGAAAAACAAGAAAAGCCATCATCTGGAAGAAGAGCTGTGTGGGCACTTGGAGGGATTGGTAGTAAGAATGCTGAAATTACGTCAACGCACAAGGGAGCTGAACGGCCGCCAATCCTAGAGTTTGTCAGACCACATCAAGATGAGAATGCGCGCTTGGTTAGTCAAGCTGGATTGTTCTCACGGACGCCATTGGGGGATACTGTGGACTCGTGGATTGAAAGGCACTACCTTGGGGAATCGACGAAGGCACCAATGGTTAAGATTGTACTTCCAGAAAAAGAAAGAACCGAATGTCTGCGAACTCTAAACAAAATGAACATCAATCATCTAACGCTGTTCCCAGACGTATATGGTGCGAGTCAGCACTGCAACAAGGTACTACAGATTGCTAAGTATTAGTGGTTCCATCTAAATGATTATTAGGTCAGCAAGTTAGTAAGAAAGCACTGCTCAGCACCCGGATTTATCTCTTCGAGTGCGCCTTCACCAAAAATAGAATAGTGATAGTCCAATTACCTGATTTGTCCGAATCGGCGAGCCAACGAGTACATGATACCAAAATTCAGTATTTGGCCCGCAGCGGCTTAATCAGTGCGCTATTCAACCTCAACTCGAATTCGAGCCATTCTTCTTTTCCATCAGCGCTTCATACCTTTCCCGCAATTCATGTATTTTTGGCGAGGTGGGAGGGTTTTGCGTATTGGATCCCGCTCTGCTTGCCGGCGTGATATCTGCGGTGCGCCGGTATTGATGCGGGGGAAATTTTGCGGGGATATCTGTCGACATGATGCCTCCTTGTTCCAACATTGAAGGAATCAACCGGCGATGTCATACCTACCAAGATTCTAAAGTTTGCTTTTGCAGTTTTGTTTTTGTTGTTAATAACGCTACCAGATCGTCGAATCCTTCCAGGTGACTTGGAAAACTCAGTTTTTTCCAGTCCGGAAAGGTAATGATAGCGATCCGTTCCCCCTTGGCAGGCCAGACGTTGATCGCCGTGATATCGGAAACCTGGTATTGAGCGCGCTTATTGAAATCTACAACAGTGATGCAATCGTCATTGATCGTTAATGAATACTTGTACGTGCGAACAGCTTTGACTACAACAAACAGAAATAGCGGCGAGAACAGCAGCCATCCCCAAATCATCGGCTTTGTGCCGATGTACAAGGCGATCAGCATTGCCAAGGCTGCGGCAAGTTGGAAAATCACCAATCGTTTTGAATACCGATAGGTCATAAAAGTTACACCCGATCCAGTTTGATACTTTTAGGGAAACGCTGAATGAGTCCTCCGTTCGTGGTGAGTTTGTCGAACCATGAACGGAGGCGCGATACAAATCAGCGGCTTGCGAAGTTCACCCTTCGACAAGCTCAGGGCGAACGGACTTATTCAGCGTTTCCTTAAGGCAACTTCAATGGACTGCTCTAAAAATCAACATCAAGGAATTTTTTTAAGGGTGGAGAACTGCGAAAAACTCTCCAAACGATGCGGGGGATTTCTTTGTACAAATACTACTCTTGCCATACCAATATGGTCAACTTAAGATGGTGTCGTAAAAGCTGCTTTGCGATGGCTCGATTCTGGTTGCTTGATAAATAAGCCGTTTTTATGGTGCCAACAACGTGGGGCGAAGATTCATGGGACCGTTCTGGAAGATCCGTTCGTCCATCAATGCGGGCATGGATTTCATGACCGGACGAAAGGCCATGAGCGCGAGAATGTCACGTTCGATATCGATGCCGGGTGCGATCTCGATCAGTTCGAGTCCTTCCGCGCAAAGTCGGAAGACGCAGCGCTCGGTAATGTAGAGCACGGTCTTGCCGCATTTGGTGGCTTCGATGCCGCTGAAGGTGCGGTGTTCGACTTCGTCGACGAATTTCATCACATCCCCGTCCTGGACGATTTTCAGCTTGCCGTCTTCGACGACAATTTCCTGAATGCCGGCGGTGAAGGTGCCGACGAACACGACTTTTCTGGCGCTCTGCGAAATGTTGATGAAGCCGCCCGCGCCAGCCAGCCGCGAGCCAAACTTCGAGACGTTCAGGTTGCCCTGGCGGTCCGCCTGCGCCAGGCCGAGAAAGGCGATGTCCAGTCCGCCGCCATCGTAGAAGTCGAACTGACTCGGCTGATCGATGATGGACTGGGTGTTGGTGGCAGCGCCGAAGTTGAGACCGCCGGCCGGAATGCCGCCGATCACGCCGGGTTCGGCGGTGAGGGTCATCAGGTCGAGGATACTTTCTTCGGTGGCGACAGAGGCCACACCCTCGGGCATGCCGATGCCGAGATTCACAACGGCATTGGCGGACAGTTCCATGGCGGCACGGCGCGCGATGATCTTGCGGTCGGACATCGCCATGACCGGAATCTCCGACAACGGCACGCGGACCTCTCCTGCGAAGGCTGCACTGTATTGCTCGATAAATGTCTGCATGTGGTATTCGGGTTTTTCGGCCACGACCACGCAATTCACCAATATGCCTGGGATCTTCACCTGGCGGGGACTGAGTGCGCCCCGCTCTGCGATGCGCTCGACCTGGGCGATGACGATGCCGCCGGAATTGTGCGCGGCCATGGCGATGGCCAGCGCCTCCAGCGTCAGCGCTTCCTTTTCCATCGTGATATTGCCGTCGGGATCGGCGGTGGTGCCGCGGATGATGCCGACATGGATGGGGAAAGCCTTGTAGAACAGGTATTCCTCGCCGTCGATCTCCATCAATCGCACCAGGTCGGCAGTAGTCTTCTCGTTGAGTTTGCCGCCGCCGAAGCGCGGGTCAACAAACGTGCCCAGGCCGATACGCGTCAGCGTTCCGGGTTTGCCGGCGGCGATGTCGCGGTAGAGATGGGTGATGACGCCCTGCGGCAGGTTCCAGGCTTCAATGCGGTTCGATACGGCAAGTTGTTGCAGCTTGGGTACCAGCCCCCAGTGCCCGCCGATCACACGGCTCAGCAAACCCTCGTGGCCGAGATGGTTGAGGCCGCGCTCCTTGCCGTCGCCCTGGCCGGCGGCATAAACAAGAGTCAGGTCGCGCGGGTGTCCGTGGCTATGCGCGTCGGCCCCCTTCCCTTCCAGATACAGGGCTTCAAGTGCAACGGCGATGTTCTCTGGAAAACCGATGCCGACAAAGCCGCTGGTTGCGAGAGTGTCGCCGTCGCGGATACGGCAAACAGCTTCGCGCGCAGTCATGATCTTGCCGGTATCGGACACACGCAGCGAATTCGCCGCGGTAAGCTGTGATGTAGGCATGGCTGGTTTCTTCTTGTCGCTTTCGCGTTGCTTCAGACCACGCCGGTGAGGTAGAACGCCGCGATGACGACGAATACCGCGGAGGTCTTGATGACGGTGATCGCGAAGATGTCCTTGTAGGAAACGCGGTGAGTCAGTCCCGTCACCGCCAGCAAAGTGATCACGGCCCCATTGTGCGGGAGCGTATCCATGCCGCCGCTGGCCATCGCGGCGACACGGTGGAAGACTTCGAGCGGGATGCCCGCCGCCTGCGCGTTCTGGATGAAGGTGTCGGCCATGGCCGCGAGCGCGATGCTCATGCCACCCGACGCCGAGCCGGTGATGCCAGCCAACGAAGTGACTGTGATCGCCTCATTGACTAGCGGGTTGGGGATGGAAGTGAGCGCATTGGAGACGGAAAGAAAACCAGGTAAGGCTGCGATCACGGCTCCGAAGCCGTATTCCGACGCAGTATTCATCGAAGCCAGCAGGGCTCCGCTGATGGCCGATTTCGAGCCTTCGGCGAACCTGGAGAATACCGTCTTGCCGGCGAAGACCAGCACGATGAGGATGCCGACCAGCAACGCGCCTTCCACTGCCCAGATGGCCGTGATCTTGGAGATCTCCTGAACCACCGGTGCTGCCTTGCCGACGACCGACGGAATGAAGGAATGCGTCTTGCCATAGGCCGCCGGTATCGCGATGGTGAACACCTTGTTCATGACACCGACGAGGACCAGCGGCAGGATCGCGATCCAGGGATTGGCCAGCTTCTCGCGTTCGAAGGGTTCCGGTTCGTTGACCAGATTGGTGCCGTAACCTTCACCGGCTGCCGCAGCCTGGCGACGGCGCCATTCGAGGTAGGTGAGACCGGCGATCAGGATGAAGACGGCACCAATGGTGCCGAGCCACGGCGCGGCATAGATGTCGGTCTTGAAGAATGTGGTCGGGATGATGTTCTGTATCTGCGGTGTGCCCGGCAGCGAATCCATCGTGAACGTAAAAGCGCCGAGTGCGATCGTGCCTGGGATCAATCGCTTCGGTATGTCGCTTTGCCTGAACATTTCGGCTGCGAAAGGATAGACCGCGAAGACCACGACAAACAGGGAGACGCCACCATAGGTCAGGATGGCGCACACGGCGACGATGGACAATATGGCCCGTTCACGCCCGACGATGCTGATGATGGCAGAGACGATGGATTTGGAGAAACCGGACAGTTCGATCACCTTGCCGAAGATGGCCCCGAGCAGGAAGACAGGGAAATACAGTTTGACGAAGCCGACCATCTTGTCCATGAAGAGGCCGGTGAACATCGGCGCGACCAGCGTCGGATCGGTCAGCAGCACTGCACCGAGCGCGGCCACGGGGGCGAAAAGAATGACGCTGTAGCCGCGATAGGCGACAAACATCAGAAAGCACAAGGCTGCAAGTACGATGATGAAGTCCATGAATCACTCTCCCATGGTTGTTGTAGGTAATTTCGCGTTAGAAATCTGCGACACGTGTCGTCGTTATGGAAACTGCCGTGTCTTTATGGCGGGCAACCCGATCGGCATGATCCAACTTTCGAGACCTGCCTCGACGATGCCCAGTGCCGGAATCGTAATGGGCTATGTCTGATGGCGGTAGTCAGAAGGTTCTAATCAGCGCGTAGGAAAAAACTGACATGACGTGCGTATGTGCCTGATAGCCCGGGCAACTGCCGCTCCGGGATATCCTGCAGTGACTCAGACGATTTCATTGCGCAAGGCGAACTTGGCGAGTTCGGCATTGCTTTTGACGCCGATCTTCTCAAGTATGCGGGTGCGATAGGTACTGACCGTCTTGACGCTGATGTTCAGGCGTTCCCCGATCTCGGTCAGCGAGATCCCATTGGCGATCATTCTCATGATCTCGAATTCGCGGGTCGAAAGTTTCTGGTGAGTTGGCCGGTCGTCTTTTCCGCTGAATTGCATCAGCATGAGTTCGGTTCCGCGGTTGGTCAGATAGCGGCCGCCTGCGGCGATCTTCCTGATCGCTCCGATCAATTCGGCAGGCTCGGCATCCTTGGAAAGATAGCCGTTGGCCCCGGCCTTCATGGCGACCACGGCGTACTGTTCTTCGGAATACATCGAAAGGATCAGTACCGGCAATTGCGGGAATTCGATTCGAAGCGATTCGAGGGCTTCCAGGCCGCTACGGCCTGCCATGCTGACGTCCATCAGGACGAGGTCGAGTTCGTGCTTGCGGATCTTGTCCAATGCGTCTGTGCTGTTGGACGCCTCATCGACGACAGAGATGTCGTTTTCATCGGAGAAAAGACGCTTGAGCCCCGAGCGAAAGATAGTGTGGTCATCCACGATGAGTACTCTGATCATGTCATTGAACTCCTTGATGCACTAAGGGAGCAAACAGGCAAAGCCGGGTACCTCCGCCCGGATTGGACCCGATCTCCAGGGTCCCGCCGATCTCCCTGGCTCTCTCCGACATGCCAAGGAGACCGATGGGTGTCATTGTTTGTGACTCCATGTCGATACCCCGACCGTTATCGACGATCTCCATTCGAAAATCGTCGTCGTTGAATTCCAGGCGTATGAATACGGAAGTGGCGTCTGCGTGACGCGCGATGTTGGTCAACGCTTCCTGAAAGATCCGGTAGATGGCGATATTCCGTTTGGGCGAGAGTCTGGTGGTCACTTCGCAGGGAGCCATGCAGGTGGCGATGTTGTAGCGATTGGAAAATACGGCGATCTCTTTCTCGATCGCGGCCACGAGACCGATATGGTCAAGTGCACTGGGCCTGAGTTCCTCCGATATCTCCCTGACCGTATTGATCGTATCCTGGGTCAGTGCGAGCAGGCCGTGGGTGATCTCCTGCACCTCGGGCGAATCGACCCTGCGCATGATCCTGCTGACATCCATCTTGATGGAAGTCAGCATGCCTCCGAGTACATCGTGGAGGTCACGGGCGAATTTGGCACGCTGCTCTTCGCGCAATCTGTTGATATTCGCTGCAAGTTCCTGCAATTGGGCTTTGGAGCGGATCAGTTCCTCGTCCCTTTTCAAACGCTCGGTGACATCGACCCCGATACCGACAATGGCAGGGCGTCCCTTGTAGTCCATCCGCGTGCCATGCACTTCGATCAGTATGACGCGACCGTCTTTATGCACCAGACGCGTAACGAACCTCAGGCTTTTCAGGTCACCGTTGATGCGGCGCCAATACAGTGCCATCAATTCGTCGAGAAAGCCGGGATCCACGAACTCGCGCAGGTGGCCGCCGATCATTTCTTCCGGCGTCCTTCCTATCATTTCCGCCCAGGTGGCATTTGCATAGGCAAAGTGCTCGTCCTGTAGCACGTAGATACCCGCCAGTGATTGTTCGACAATGGCGCGAAACGGGATTGAAGGAAAATATTGGTCTTCTTGATCAATCATGGGCCGTTCCTTTGAGCGCAGGAAAGGATTCAAAGTCGAGTATGCAGGGCGTACTCAATACCTTTCAAAAATCACTGCAAAACCCTGACCGCCCCCGATGCACATGGTCACCAGGGCATAGCGCCCGCCGGTGCGGTGCAATTCGTAAATGGCCTTGGTTGCAAGGAATGCACCCGAACACCCAACCGGATGACCCAGTGCGATCGCACCGCCGTTCGGATTGACCTTTTCCGGATCGAAATCCAGTCCGCGCGCTACCGCGATGGCCTGCGCCGCAAAGGCTTCGTTGCTCTCGATCACATCCATCTGGGCAAGCGTGAGTCCGCCTTTCTTCAGCGCCAGTCTGGTTGCAGGGATGGGGCCTTCTCCCATGATCTCGTTGGGCACACCGGCCACGGCATACGACACCAGCCGCGCCATCGGCTTGTGCCCTGCCGCGCCCGCCACTGCAGCATCGGCAAGCACCAGGAATGCGGCGCCGTCGTTGATGCCCGAGGCATTGCCGGCGGTCACGGAGCCGTCTTTCTTGAACACGGGTTTCATCTTGGCCAGCGTCTCCATCGTCGTGCCGGGCCTGACATGCTCGTCGGTATCGAAGACCACCGCACCCTTGCGGGTCTGCTTGACGATGGGAACGATCTGAGAGCCGAAACGGCCTTCGCCGATCGCCGCAGTGGCACGGCGGTGCGACTCGACGGCAAGGGCATCCTGCTCCTCGCGCGTGATGCCCCACTTGGTCACGAGATTCTCGGCGGTGATGCCCATGTGGCCCACGCCGAACGGGTCGGTCAGCGTTGCAACCATGGTGTCGATCAGATGGGTGTCGCCCATGCGTGCACCGGTGCGCATCGCGCTGGACAGGTAACCGCCGCGGCTCATCACTTCGACGCCGCCACCTATGCCATAGTCGCAATCGCCGAGCAGGATGTTCTGCGCCGTCGTCACGATGGCCTGCAAACCGGACGAGCAAAGACGGTTCACCGACATGGCGACCGACTCCATCGGCAGGCCGGCCTGGATCGCCGCCACACGGGCGACGTAGGCAAACCGGCTCTCGGTGGGGATGGTGTTGCCCACGGTCACGTAGTTGATGACTTTGGGATCGACTCCGGAACGCGCCACCGATTCCTTCATCACGGTGCCTGCCAGTTCGGCCGGTTCGATATCGGCCAGGGAGCCGCCATAAGTACCGATGGCGGAACGGACAGCGCTAAGGACCACGACTTCTTTGCTCATTTGTAAACTCACCCGATCTTAAAGAAACAATATGAAATTCGTTTTCAGTACATGTGCAGACCGCCATTGATGGCGATGTTGGCACCGGTGATGAACGCCGCATCGTCCGAAGCAAGATAAGACACCAGTTTGGCGATCTCCTCCGGCTTGCCCAGCCGTCCTACCGGGATGGTCGAAACGATCTGGTCGAGTATCTCCGGCTTGATCGCCATGAGCATTTCGGTGCCGATATAGCCGGGCGAGATGGTATTGACGGTAATACCTTTCGCGGCCATTTCCTGCGCCAGCGCTTTGGTGAAACCATGCATCCCCGCTTTTGCAGCAGAATAATTGGTCTGTCCGAACTGGCCCTTTTGACCGTTGACTGAGGACATATTGATGATACGGCCCCAGCCTTCTGCCAGCATATCATCCACTACCTGGCGCGTGACGTTAAACACGCTGTTGAGATTGACGTTAAGCACATCCATCCAGTTCTCCAGCGGCATTTTCCGGAACACGCCGTCCTTGGTGATGCCGGCGTTATTTACCAGCACGCTCACGGGACCGATGTCTGCCCTTATTTTTGCCATCATGACCACGACGGAATCATAATCTGAAACATCGCCCTCCGCGATATGCACATCCCTGCCGGCAGCGCGTTCGGATATCTGCCAGGAATGAGCCCTTTCCTTCTCTGCCGCGATGTAATTGGCCACAACCACAAAACCATCGGCAGAAAGCTGCCTGCAGATGCTGCTGCCGATACCGCCTGTACCGCCCGTTACCAATGCAATACGTTTGTTCATGTCGCGTTCCCTCTGGCCTTCTTGTCTGTCGATGCGCCTTCACGGCTGGTGTCTTGTCCACGGCCAGCCTGTCGGGCAAAACCTTTGATCAGTCCGCGATTAAAGACCTCTTCCACATTGAGGAATCCATTTTGGTGGCTTCCCCGTCACAGTGGAATTAATATGCTGGGGCATTGCCAGATGACTCTCTGTAGGAAGAGTCTTGTTGTCTTGTAGGAATGTTCTGAAAATACGGTTCGGATGGAGCGCGCGTCCTCTGGACCCGTTATGCATGGTAGATTCCGCGGGCGCAAGTTCAAAGAATTGTGACTCCAAATCAAGTGCTGGTGGGTACTATCGTTAACAGTTTGGATCTTAACTTAGTGAAGGGGAGAGAAATAAAATGAATAAAAAAAGTTCTCAGGCAATCGAAGGCCAGGAAAAGGAAGGCGCTATCGCAAGAATGGGCATCAGCCTGGCCAACTGGAGCGAAAGATGGTTTCCGGACGCCTTTGTCTTTGCCGCGCTGGCTGTGGTCATCGTCAGTCTCGGCGCGCTGGCAATGGGCAGGACCCCTTCCCAAGTCTCGGTTGATTTTGGCAAATCCTTCTGGAACCTGATTCCCTTCACCATGCAAATGGCCTTCGTCGTGATCGGCGGCTATGTAGTGGCGGTGTCGAAACCCGTACAAAAGCTGATCGTCGTGCTGGCCAGGTTTCCGAAGACTCCCAAGGGTGCCGTTGCCTATGTCGGTTTCATGGCGATGCTCACTTCATTGCTGAGCTGGGGTTTCAGCCTGATCTTTTCAGGCATCCTGATGCGCGAAATCTGCAAGCGTCTGGACGGGGTGGATTATCGCGCGATCAGCGCAGCAGGCTTTCTCGGCCTCGGCACGGTGTGGGCGCTCGGCTTGTCATCTTCCGCAGCATTGATGATGGCTACGAAGGGATCCATTCCTCCGGCATTGCTCAAGATCAGCGGGGTGATCTCGCTCGAACAGACTTTGTTTACCTGGCAAAACCTGGTGATGATTCTTACGCCCATGGTGATTTCCACATGGATCTGCTATTCATCTACCCCGGCCGCGCATTTGGCGAAGACCTTTGAGATGGCGGGCGTAAAACACCAAGAGTCCGAAGATATCGGGGTCGCAAAAACGCCCGGCGAAAACCTGGAATTCAGTCCTTTCCTGACGGTAGTACTTGTCGCCTTGGGCGTGCTCTATCTGGTGGACGTCTTTGCCACCAAGGGAGGGCTGGCCGCGCTGGATTTGAACACTTACAACTTCATGTTCATCATCGTCGGATTGCTGTTGCACTGGAGGCCCCGCGCTTTCTTGCGCGCCATCGCCAAAGCGGTACCGATGACCGGCGGCATCCTGATCCAGTTTCCGCTCTATGCCGGTATATTCGGAATATTGATGGGCTCCGGCATCAATGAGATTCTGGCGAAATTCTTTGTTTCCATCTCGACACAAGATACATTGGCTGCGGTTGTGGGGGTGTATTCGGCGATCCTGGGCTTGTTCCTTCCGTCCGGCGGTGGCAAGTGGGTAGTCGAAGCACCATATCTGCTGCAGGCAGCAACCGAACTCAAGGTCAACCTGGCATGGGTGGTGCAGTGCTATAACGCGTCCGAAGCTTTGCCGAACTTCATCAATCCCTTCTTTATGCTGCCTTTGATGGGCTTGGTTGGCGTGAAGGCGCGCGAACTGGCCGGTTACACCATGCTGCAACTGATATTCCTGGCCCCGGTCACGATCTTCCTGCTGTGGCTGCTTTCCATGACCATGCCCTTTGTGGCTCCAATTTTGCCTTGAGTCCGGGACGGTTTTTCTTCAAGTAACGACAGTCGCCTCGCGTTCTGCGTGGCGGCTGTCGACATGAAGATGGAGTCTGAAATCCGGAAATTTGCGGTACTGCATCCATGATGAATTCAAAATTAGTTTCAAGATAAAAAATACCATGACCGATCTCTGCTGGACACCGTCTGCCGAAAAAGTCGCCGCCGCGCGCGTTACGGCCTTCATGCACAATTTGAAACCCCTTGCAGGCGAGCTGGAAGGCTATGAGGCACTGTGGCGCTGGTCGATAGAACAACCGGAAGCGTTCTGGCGTGCCGTCTGGGATTTCGCCGGCGTCATCGGCGAACCGGGCAAGTGCATCTTGAAGCGCGATCCGCAACAGGGAATGCTGGGTGCGCATTGGTTCCCGGATGCGCAACTCAATTTCGCCGAGAACCTGTTGCGCCCTTCGGCAAATGCAGATGCGCTGGTATTCTGGGGCGAGGATCGGGTACAGCGCAGACTTTCGCGCAAGGAACTGCACAGCGAAGTGGCGCAATTGGCTGCCGCCCTGCGCAACCTGGGCGTTGTAGCCGGGGATCGCGTGGCCGTCTGGCTCCCCAACATGCCGGAGGCGATCATCGCGATGCTGGCCGTCGCGAGCATCGGCGCGATTTTCACCTCCGCGTCTCCCGATTTCGGCGTGCAGGGTGCACTGGATCGCTTTGGCCAAGTGACGCCCAAAGTACTCATCGGCGTCGATGGCTACTTCTACAACGGCAAAACGATCGACGTGCTGTGCAAGCTGGGTGAAGTTGCGAGCCAGCTTCACACGGTCGAGAAAGTGATCGTCGTTTCCTACGTATCCGAAGCGAGTTCGTACGACGCGATCCCCAAAGCAACGGGATGGAGGGAGTTCGTCGCGCCCTTCACCAAGGCGGATACCATTGATTTTGCCGCCCTGCCTTTCGATCATCCTCTCTACATCCTGTATTCCTCGGGCACCACCGGCGTGCCCAAGTGCATCGTCCACGGCGCGGGCGGCACCCTGTTGCAGCACCTGAAGGAACACCAGTTGCACAGCGATATACGCGAAGGCGACCGGCTGTTCTACTTCACCACCTGCGGCTGGATGATGTGGAACTGGCTGGCGAGCGGGCTCGCCAGCGGCGCAACGCTTCTGCTCTACGATGGCAATCCCTTCGTGCGTGACGGCCGTATCCTTTTCGATTATGCGCAAGCAGAACGCATGACCCATTTCGGGACCTCCGCCAAATATATCGACGCCCTGGCCAAGTCCGGGCTGGTGCCGAGGGAGCGCTTCGATCTTTCTGCCTTGCGCGCGATCTTCTCTACCGGCAGCCCCCTGTCGGCGGAAGGATTCGATTTCGTGTACCGGTCCATCAAACCTGAGGTACAGCTATCGTCGATCTCAGGCGGCACCGACATTGTTTCCTGCTTTGTTTTGGGCAGCCCGATCTTGCCGGTGAGGCGCGGCGAAATCCAGTGCCGGGGACTTGGCATGGCGGTGGATGTCTTCGATGACAACGGCAAACCTCTACGCGGGGAGAAGGGCGAACTGGTCTGCACCCAGCCCTTTCCTTCGATGCCCCTGGGTTTCTGGAACGATGCCGACGGTGCCAAATATCGGGCCGCGTATTTCGAACGCTTCCCGGGGGTGTGGTGCCACGGTGACTTCTGCGAGATCACGGAGCACGGCGGCCTGATCATCCATGGTCGCTCGGACGCCACACTCAATCCCGGCGGCGTACGCATAGGCACCGCAGAAATCTACCGGCAGGTGGAGCGTCTGTCGGAGGTGATGGAGTCACTGGTCATCGCTCAAACCTGGCCACCCGGCAGTCTCGGCGATGTGCGCATCGTGCTATTCGTCAGACTGCGCGAGGGCACGGTTCTGACCGAAGAATTGGTAAAGCGGATCAAATCTACCATCCGCGAAAACACGACCCCTCGGCATGTGCCGGCGAAGATCCTTGCGGTGCCCGACATGCCGCGCACCAAGAGCGGAAAATTGGTGGAGATTGCCGTGCGCAACGTCATCCACGGCGAGCCGGTAAAAAATCTCGAGGCGTTGTTGAATCCGGAGGCGCTGGCGCATTTCGGCAACCGAACTGAACTGGCCAGCGACTAGCCGGGCCGAGGTTGCACGTGCAGCTTAGTCTCTCCCGCCAGATCGCCCATCTGCATCAGAGTCTATTTGGACACTTCGGCTTGATGCAATCGGCGTAGATATAGAGCGAATGATCGTGAACTGAATATCCACGGTCGGCAGCCGCCTTTTTTTGGCGCGACTCGATGGTCGCATCGTAGAACTCTTCGATCCTTCCGCATTGCAGGCACACGATGTGATCGTGATGCTTGCCTTCATTCAATTCAAACACCGACTTGTCGCCTTCGAAGTGGTGTCTTATCAGCAACCCGGCTTGCTCAAACTGGGTCAGTACCCGGTAAACCGTCGCTAACCCTACATCATCGCCGCTGGCCAGCAGTTTCTTATAGACATCCTCGGCACTTAAATGGCGCTCATTTCCGTTTCCAAACAGGTTTAACACCTTGAGACGCGGCAGGGTGGATTTCAGCCCGGCCGTCTTGAGATGAGTCAAATGATCCATGGTGAGCTCCCCGTTATCTGCGTATAGGGAAAATAATATACGAATGCAGTTGCAAATGCAAATGAGAATGATTACCATTACCGGCAGCTGATCCCTATCTCCAACGAAAGGAACAATTATGCGGATTTCACTTTTATTACCTGCTTTCCTGGCTGGCGCATTTGCAATCAATAGCTTTGCGCTCGCTGCCGATGAAACACCGACCGTGCTGACGATCCGCAACGGCAAGTTCGAACCGAACCAGCTGACACTCCCGTCCGGCGTCAAGCTGAAACTGGTAGTCCGCAATCTGGATGCCATTCCGGCCGAGTTCGAAAGCTATGACCTTTCGCGCGAGGTTGTTGTGCCGGGTCATGGAGAAACGGCGATTTATATCGGGCCGATGGATCCGGGAAGCTACCAGTTCTTTAATGACTTCAATCACGAAATGCAGGGTTCGATTGTGGCGAAACCCGGTGTCAAGAAGGAGAACTGAACATGCTTGCAACGGCAATCATCATGTTTCGTGAAGTGCTGGAAGCGGCACTCATCATTGCAATCGTGCTTGGCGCGAGCCGCGGGATTCGCGGTCGGGGTCGCTGGGTAGCCGGTGGTGTAGCACTGGGTTTGCTCGGCGCCTCCATTGTGGCAATCTTGGCCAATGTTGCTTCCTCTGAATTTTCCGGTAATGGACAGGCAATTCTCAACGCGGCGATTCTGCTAAGTGCTGTAGCCATGCTTACATGGCATAACGTATGGATGAGCTCCAATGCCCGGCAATTTTCAACTGACATAAAGGAAGTCGGCTCAGCCGTTCAATCCGGTCAGCGTCCTCTGGCAGCATTGATGGTCATCACACTGGTAGCGGTAATGCGTGAAGGTTCCGAAGCGGTGCTCTTTCTTTGGGCCATTGCCACCAGCGGCGAGCAAAGCCTGAATATGGCTATGGGCGGTCTTGGAGGCGTGGTCGCTGGCGTTATGGCAGGGCTGTTGCTGTACCTCGGCTTGTTGCGCATCCCCGTCCGGCATTTCTTTTCAATCACGAGCTGGCTGATCCTTCTTCTTGCAGCCGGGCTTGCAGCACAAGCGGCTGCCTTCCTGAACCAGGTCGGCCTGTTGCCGGCATTGGGAAACGGGCTTTGGAACACTTCAAACATACTGAGCCAAACCAGCCTGCTCGGGCAGCTGTTGCATATTCTGGTGGGATACATTGCCCGTCCGTCAGGCATTGAGGTCGTGTTCTATGTCGGCACATTCCTGACGATCCTGATTTTGATGCGCATGTCCGGAAAAAAACGAAGTGAACAGGTAAAGGCCGCTGAAAACCCAGGTTAAATCACAAGTACCGATACTGACGTAATTCAAGCAACACTATTCGAGGAATAGATCTCCTCACTCACCATACAAATATGAATGGAAGAATATTTATGCAACCGAATCGGATGATTGCACCAATCGCCGGACTCGCAATCGCTATAAGTCTGGCGGCAAACGTGGCCCGTGCGGACAACGACTTCATCGTCTATTCGCCTTATGTCGTTCAAGGGCAAAGCGAAGTGGAAATGTACGGTTTCAGCACGCAAGATGGCCGCAGCGATCTCAATGGCGCGAGCGGTTACAACATCTCGGTTGCACATGCATTTACCAGTTGGTGGAAACCCGAGATATATATCGGTGAATTCAATCGTGATCCGGGCGCGTCAACGCATCCTTCGGGCTATGAATTCGAGAACACATTTCAGCTTACCACCCGGGGTGAATACTGGGCGGATGTGGGTTTTTTGGCGTCGTATGCGCACAACAAGCAACCAGGCGTATTAAGCAGGGCCGAATTTGGGCCACTGCTGGAAAAGTGGTCCGGACATTTTGATCAGCGTCTGAATCTGATCTGGGAAAAAGAAATCGGTGCCGGAGCGAGCAGTTCATATGTATTCCGATCTGCCTACAGCGTCAGTTACAAAATGGACTTTAACAAGGCTTCATTTTCGCCTGGCATCGAAGTCTACATGCGCCCCAATGACAATGCCTATCAGATCGGGCCCGTGCTTTATGGGGAAATCCGGACGGATGCCGGAAAAGAATTTGAATACAGCCTTGGCGTGGTACATGGCATCAATCAGGGCGCGCCTGACAGGACTCTTCTGTTCCGCGTGGAATACGAGTTCTTTTGACATCAAACAGGAACACGAGTCGGGAGAAGTTCATAAGCGCCTGAATTTCGGTCATTCAGTCCGATATGCGCTTGCCGAGTAGCGCTTTAAGGTTTTCTTAAGATGATCGGGTGAACATGATATCTACCGAAACGCTCACAATCTCATGAAAGGAATCATCATGCGCATAAGACATATTGTCATCGCCATCAGCCTGGTCACTCTTTCGACACCTCTGCTTGCCCGGACTTTCAATTGCACGAATTTGGACAAGGCTCATTGGCTTCCTGCTGGTGAAATGCAAAATAAATTGGTACAGCAAGGCTATCAGGTCATCAGCTTAAATCCTGACAACACCTGCTACAAGGCCGTCTTGAAAACCAGGAATGGTCAGAAATTCGAAGGGATTTATGATCCCGTTGAAGGCCATCCGCTACGTCGCCAAAGCATGTGACGCTTCTTCATGGATTACCGCGCCGTATGTTCTGTAAAAGGCGATATCTGTGTCAGCTAATTTGATTTTAAAAAAAAGAGGCGGTATTAACCGCCTCTGACTGATGTGTGATGCGCTCTCGCATTTCCAATAACAATCTGGTGCGAAAGGAGAGACTCGAACTCTCACGCCTTGCGGCGCTGGAACCTAAATCCAGTGCGTCTACCAATTCCGCCACTTTCGCATTCGGAGCACTGAAGGCCCCAAAGGGCGCGCATTATAACCGAGTGATTCCTAGTTCGGAACGAATTCCACCACAGAACGGCCATGCGCCTCACCCCTGATCAGCTTTGCGCAGGCTTCGGGAAGCTCGGAAAACGCGATACGGTGCGCAATCTTGTCAAATTGCGAGATGCGCAGATCGCCGGCCATGCGTTGCCATAACTGCTTGCGCAGCGGCATCAATGTCGCGGAGGAGTCCACGCCGAGCAGTTTCACCCCGCGCAGGATGAAGGGGAACACCGAAGTATGCAACTCGGCGCCACCCGCGTTACCGAAACTGGCAATGGCACCTTCCTGTTGCATGGTCCGTGCAAGCCAGGCCAGTGTATCTCCGCCCACCGCATCCAGCGCACCCGCCCACAAAGCCTTTTCCAGCGGACGCGTGCTCTTCATGTCGATCTCGTTACGCGCCAGTATCTCGCTGGCACCGATCGATTTCAGGTAATCGTGTTCGCCGGCTTTTCCGGTCAGTGCGACCACGTGATAACCGAGTTGCGACATCATCTGGATTGCGATACTACCCACACCGCCTGTCGCACCGGTGACGATCACTTTGCCATTTTTGGGCGTAAGATCGTTTTGTTCCAGGCGATGGATCGCAAGGGCGGCAGTGAATCCGGCCGTACCCAAAGCCATCGATTCGAACAGGGTAAGCCCGGACGGCAGCGGCACTATCCAATCCGCCGGAACGCGCACATATTCGGCAAAACCGCCGTCATGCGCCACGCCCATGTCATAGCCGGTGACCAATACCTGATCGCCCGCTTTGTAACGCGCATCCTGCGAAGACTCAACAACCCCGGCAACGTCTATACCTCCCACACAGGGGAAGCGGCGAATGACTTTGCCAGCCCCTGTGGCAGCGAGCGCATCCTTGTAATTGACACCGGAGTAATGGGTGCGGATGACTACTTCACCGGTGTCAAAATTGTCCTGCGATAACTCGACGAAACGGCCCGCGGATTTACCGCCTTCTTCAACAATCTGGTAGGCGCGAAAAGTCTTCATTTACAGATCCAGCAGTACACGTGCCGAAAACTCTTCCAGCACCTCTTTGATGGTGACGAGGAATTGCACGGCTTCGCGACCATCGATGATGCGGTGATCGTAGGAAAGCGCCAGGTAGTTCATCGGGCGGATGACTACCTGGCCGTTCTCTGCCACCGGACGATCCTTGGTGGCATGGATGCCGAGAATCGCGCTCTGAGGCGGATTGATGATGGGCGTTGAAAGCATGGAACCGAATACGCCGCCATTGGTGATGGAGAAAGTACCACCGGTCAATTCTTCCATCGTGATCTTGCCGACTTTGGCGCGCGCGGCATATTCAGCGATGCTCTTCTCGATTTCCGCAATGGACATCTTGTCCGCGTCACGCAGAATCGGCACAACCAGACCGCGTTCGCTGCCTATCGCCATACCGATGTCGAAGTAGCCGTGGTAAATGATGTCGGTGCCGTCCACCGAAGCGTTGACGATAGGGAATTTCTGCAAGGCGATCACGACCGCCTTGACGAAGAACGAGGAGAAGCCCAGTTTGACGCCGTGTTTCTTCTCGAAGGCTTCTTTGTATTTGTTGCGCAGCTCGATCACCGGTTGCATGTTCACTTCGTTGAACGTGGTCAGGATCGCGGAATTCTGCTGCGATTGCAGCAGGCGCTCAGCGATACGCTGGCGTATGCGCGTCATCGGCACACGCTGCTCGGGGCGGTCCCCCGCAGGTACGGCAACTGGTGCGATCATTGGCTGGCTCGGTGCTGGTTGCTGGACCGCACCCAACACGTCTTCCTTGGTCACCAGCCCCTTGCGGCCGCTGCCCTGCAAGCCTGCAGTATCCACATCAAGCGCATTCGCCATTTTGCGCGCCGAGGGAGAAACGGCTGCAGCTTGTGACTGAGCCTTGGGGGCGCTGGCTGTGGCAACGGGTGCTGCAGCAGAAGCTTCAACAGGCGCTGCCACTGCAACTTGCGCGACAGCCGCCGTGTCGATCTGGGCGATGACTTCACCGCTGCCCACTTTCGCTCCATCAGCCTTGATGATCTTTACCAGAACACCGCTTTTTATCGCCGGCAACTCCAACACCACTTTATCGGTTTCGATATCGATCAGATTCTCGCCTTCCTTCACTGCCTGGCCGACTTGCTTATGCCAGGTCAGCAATGAAGCTTCGGATACCGATTCGGAAAGTTGCGGGACTTTGACTTCAATGATGCTCATGGTGCGCTCCTGGTATGTTCTTTACATCGAGATCGGGACGGAATGCAGCTTCGATCACCGCTTTTTGCTGTTCACTATGTGTGGCCAGATAACCGGCCGCAGGTGAGGCTGAAGAAGGACGCAACGCATATTCGAGCCGCATCCCTTTGCGCATATGGCGAACAAGGTAGTGCTGAACCCGATGCCATGCACCCTGATTTCCCGGTTCTTCCTGACACCAGACCACCTCGGTCGCCTTTGGATACGCTGCGATCTGCGCGGCGAATTCGTCGTGCGGGAAAGGATAGAGCTGCTCCAGCCGGATGACGGGAGTGTTCTCTATACCCTTTTCGCGACGATGTTTGATGAGGTCGAAGTACACCTTGCCACTGCACACGATGACACGTTTCACCTTTGCGGCATCCACTGTATCGACCTCAGGTATCACGGTCTGGAAGGCTCCTTCCGCCAGCATTTGCATCGGAGAAGCAGCATCCTTGCTGCGCAGCAAGCTCTTGGGTGTGAACACAACAAGGGGTTTGCGGTAGGGGCGCAGCATCTGACGGCGCAACAAGTGGAATATCTGGGCGGACGTGGTCGGGACGCACACCTGGATATTGTAGTCGGCACACAGTTGCAGGTAACGCTCGATACGCCCTGAAGAGTGTTCCGGCCCCTGCCCCTCGTAACCATGTGGCAACAGCATGGTAAGGCCGCACAACCTGCCCCACTTTGCTTCGCCGGAAGCGATGAACTGGTCGATGACCACTTGCGCACCGTTCACGAAATCGCCGAACTGGGCTTCCCATATCGTCAGGGTATTCGGCTCGGCCGTGGCATAACCGTATTCGAATCCCAATACCGCCTCTTCCGAGAGTATCGAATCGATCACGATAAAATCGGCCTGATCCGGAGCGATGTGTTGCAAGGGAATATACAATCCTTTGTCCCATTGTTCGCGGTTCTGGTCGTGCAACACGGCATGCCGGTGGAAGAAAGTGCCGCGACCGGTATCCTCGCCGGACAGGCGCACCGGATAGCCTTCTGAAACCAGGCTTGCATAGGCGAGATTTTCGGCCATACCCCAGTCCAGTGCCAACTCGCCTTTGCCCATCGAGACACGGTCTGCGATGATCTTCTCCACGCGCGAGTGCAACTTGAAATTCCCGGGGATCGCGACCAGACGTTCAGCCAGTTGCCGCAGGCGCTCAAGCGGAACAGCGGTCACTGCGGGCGTCTTCCAGGAAATGCCGCCGATGAATTTCGACCAGCTCACTGCAAACTCATGCTTGAACTCGGTCAGCACCGGCTGTATCGGATTCCTGCCTTCGTCCATCGCTTGCCGATAGGCTGCGACCATCGCATCCGGTTCGTCCGCAGTCAGCACGCCCTGCTCAACCAGACGCTTTGCGTACAAGGCACGCGTGCCCGGGTGCTGATTGACCTTGCGATACATCAACGGTTGAGTGACCAAAGGTTCGTCTTGTTCGTTGTGTCCCAGCTTGCGGAAGCACACCAGGTCCACCACCACGTCCTTGCCGAAATGCATACGATAATCGATTGCGATCTCGGTGATCAGCAACACCGCCTCCGGATCGTCTGCATTCACATGCAGAATCGGCGCATCGACCATCTTCGCCACATCGGTGCAATACAGCGATGAGCGCATGTCACGCGGGTCGGATGTGGTAAAGCCGATCTGGTTGTTGACCACGATATGCACGGTCCCGCCGGTACCATAGCCGCGCGTTTGCGACAGGTTGAACGTTTCCTGATTAACGCCCTGGCCGCCGAAAGCCGAGTCGCCGTGAAGCAGGATCGGCAACACCTGCTTGCCTTTGACGTCGTGACGGCGATGCTGCCGCGCGCGTACCGACCCCTCGACGACAGGATTGACGATCTCCAGATGCGACGGATTGAACGCCAGTGTGAGATGCATAGGGCCGCCCGGCGTGGCGATATCCGACGAGAAACCCTGATGGTATTTCACATCGCCCGCAGCCAGATGTTCCGTATGGATACCTTCGAATTCTGCAAACAATTCCTTGGGCAGCTTGCCCAATGTATTGATCAGCACATTCAGACGACCACGGTGTGCCATACCGATGACAGACTCCTTGACGCCCTGATTGCCGGCCCGCTGCAACAAATGGTCCAGCATCGGGATCAGCGTATCGCCGCCTTCCAGGGAAAACCGCTTTTGCCCGACATACTTGGTATGCAGATAGCGCTCCAGTCCTTCGGCTGCGGTCAGTCTTTCAAGAATGCGCTTCCTGGTTTCATTGGGATAATGCGGCTCGCCGGCAACGCCCTCCAGACGCGCTTGTATCCAGCGTTTCTCAACGACACTGCTGATGTACATGTACTCGGCGCCGACACTGCTGCAATAGATGCGACGCAGGCGCTGCAGTATCTCGCGCAGGGTCATGCGCTTGCCGCCCTCCAGCGATCCGGTAAAGAAGGTCGCATCCATGTCGGCTTCGCTCAGCCCGTAATAGGACGGGTTCAGTTCCGCCACTTCCGGAGCGGGGTGGCGCTTCAGCGGATCGAGTTCGGCAATGCGTGCACCCAGAAAACGATA
The DNA here is from genome assembly GCA_027310725.1 of Sideroxydans sp. Classification (GTDB taxonomy): domain Bacteria; phylum Pseudomonadota; class Gammaproteobacteria; order Burkholderiales; family Gallionellaceae; genus Sideroxyarcus. Next base: position 92,924 of record DAIDAG010000078.1, read on the forward strand.
GGCATTGATGAGCTGAAGAACCTTGGCCTGCTTGCGAGATTCGTCGGCATGTACCGGCGCCTCCGCACGACTCTTTCCCAGCTCCAGAAAGCCGCGCTGGATCGGGCTATGCGCCACATCCTGCTGGAGGTTTGCGGCTTGCAGTTTGTCGAAATAGGCGCGCCATTCCGCCGGAACGGAAGACGCATCCTGCAGATAGTCTTCATACAAACCCTCGACGAAGGCATTGTTGCCCCCCGACAGCAGGGAGGTATTTTGCATCATTTGCAGATAGTTGTTTCCCGGAGCATTCATGATCTACCTCGCTTCCCTCAGCGTTTTGCAAGCGGCACAAAATCGCGACGCACCGCTCCACGGTACAATTGGCGCGGACGGCCGATCTTGTATTCCGAATCCGCGATCATCTCGTTCCACTGCGATACCCAGCCGATGGTGCGAGCCACGGCAAAGATCACCGTGAACATGTTGGACGGGATACCCAGCGCGCGCAGCACGATGCCGGAATAGAAGTCCACGTTCGGATACAGTTTGCGCTCGATGAAATACGGATCGCTCAAAGCAGTCTTTTCCAGCACCATCGCAAGCTCGAACAGTTTATTGTTCTCCAGCTTCAGTTCCGATAGGACTTCGTGACAAGTCTGGCGCATCACCGATGCGCGCGGATCCATGTTCTTGTATACGCGATGGCCAAACCCCATCAATTTGTATTTCTTGTCCTTCACGCCCTGCACATATTCGGCGACGCGAGACACGTCCCCGATCTCTTCCAGCATCTTCAGCGCAGCTTCGTTCGCCCCGCCGTGAGCCGGGCCCCACAAGGCCGCGATGCCCGAAGCGATACAGGCGAACGGGTTGGCGCCGCTCGATCCGGCCAGACGCACGGTCGAAGTGGAGGCGTTCTGCTCGTGGTCGGCATGCAAAATGAGGATGCGTTCCAGCGCGCGTACGAGTATCGGGTTCGGCACATACTCTTCCGCGGGCGTGGCGAACATCATGTACATCAGATTCTCGACGAAACCGAATTTGTTCTTGGGATAGATGAACGGCTCACCGACACTGTATTTATGCGTCATCGCAGCAATGGTCGGCACCTTGGCCAGCAGGCGCTGCGCCGAAACCGCCCGGTGTTGCGGGTCATTGATGTCGAGCGAATCGTGGTAGAACGCGGAAAGCGCACCGACCACACCGACCATCACCGCCATCGGATGGGCATCGCGGCGGAATCCGTTGAAGAATCGTGCAAGCTGATCGTGCACCATGGTGTGATGCGTGATGTTGTAAGTAAACTGCGTCTTCTGCTCAGAGGTCGGCAACTCACCATTCAGAAGCAGGTAACACACTTCCAGAAAATCGGATTTTTCCGCCAATTGTTCGATCGGATAGCCACGGTAGTACAGCAACCCCGCATCGCCATCGATGAAGGTGATCTCCGAGGTGCAACTCGAGGTGGAAAAGAACGCGGGGTCATAAGTAAATACACCCAATTTCCCCAAGGCCCTGATGTCGATCACATCGGGTCCAAGCGTACCGGAAAAGATTGGCAATTCAATGCTGCGACCATCATCCAAAGTCAATGTTGCGATACGTTTGCTTTCCATTTTCAACCCTCGCCTCGTTCAAGCTTCCTTTAGCCATTCCAACACCACACGCTGATGCGCAAGTGCCGGCTCCTTTTTCCCCGTGATCAAATCCCAGAGTTCCGTATCAGGCAAATCCAGCAATTCATCGAAGATAATTCGTTGTTCGTTGTTCAACATCGTGTATCGTTGCTTGACAAAACGCCCCAACACAATATCCAATTCCAGCAAGCCGCGACGGCAACGCCAGCGTACCCGCTCCAAAGCGACAGGATCGAGAAGACAAGATTCCGAATCCAGGGTACCGGATTCAGGATTCAAAACCCTCTGTCCAGCTTCCGTATCCTGTATCCCGTCTCCAGTATCCTGCTTTGTCATACCGCTCGCTTCACCATCATGTCTTTTATTTTACCGATGGCCTCGGTCGGGTTCAGTTCTTTAGGGCACACATCGACACAATTCATGATGGTATGGCAACGGAACAAACGATAAGGGTCTTCCAGATTATCCAAACGCGCTGCCGTATCCTGATCGCGCGTATCGGCGATGAAGCGGTACGCCTGCAACAGCCCTGCCGGCCCGACGAATTTGTCCGGATTCCACCAGAACGAGGGGCATGAGGTCGTGCAGCAACCGCACAAGATGCATTCGTACAAACCGTCCAACTCCAGGCGATCCTTTGGAGACTGCAGCCTCTCGGTCTCCGGCGGCGGATCATTGTTCACCAGATACGGCTTGATCGAATGGTATTGTTTAAAGAACTGCGTCATATCCACGATCAGATCGCGGATAACCGGCAATCCCGGCAGCGGACGTATCTCTATCGGCTGCTTAAGTGAAGAGAGCGCCGTGATACAAGCCAGGCCGTTGCGCCCGTTGATATTCATCGCATCCGATCCGCACACGCCTTCGCGACAGGATTTGCGAAAACCGATACTGTCGTCCTGTTGCCTCAGCAACATCAGCGCATCCAGCAGCATGGCATCGCCCGCATCCAGACTCAGATCGAAATCCTGCATGTAAGGTGCAGTGTCGGTATCGGGGTTGTAACGGTAAATTCTGAATTTCATTGCCTGGCTCCTATAACCAGCCACCTGGTTGTCGCTTTTGACAGCCTGGCGGATTGGTTAGTTGATTCATCAATACACACGCGCTTTGAGCGGGAACGATTCCACCGTCAGCGGTTTCAAGTGCACAGGTTTATAGTCGAGCCGATACCCCTCGCTGTAGTACAGCGAATGTTTCAGCCAGTTTTTGTCATCGCGCTCCGAGAAGTCCTCCCGCGCATGGGCACCGCGGCTTTCCTTGCGCGCCTCGGCGGCAGTCATCGTGGCCTGCGCAACCTCGATCAGGTTATCCAGTTCCAAGGCTTCGATACGCGCCGTATTGAACACCTTGCTCTTGTCCGTGATCTCGGTGTTGCGCACGCGCTCGGCCACTTCGCGGATCTTGGTCACCCCTTCTGCCAGCAGATCCGGGAAACGGAATACGCCGCAATGCGCCTGCATCACCCTGCGCATCGAATCCCCGACATCAGCAACCCTTTCGCCATTTTTCTGGTTTTCCAACCGTGCCAGGCGTGCCAGCGGACGATCCGCCGCATCGGCAGGCAACGGCTTGGGATTCGGATTGATTTTCAAATCCTCAATGATCTGCCGCGCGGCTGCACGTCCGAACACGATCAGATCGAGCAGCGAGTTGCAACCCAGACGGTTCGCACCATGCACCGATACACAGGCGCATTCCCCTACCGCGTAGAAGCCCTGCACGACGTCTTCCGGTGCCGTACCGTGAGGCGCCACGACCTGTCCGCGATAATTGGTCGGGATACCACCCATCATGTAATGCGCGGTAGGCACCACCGGGATCGGCGCTTTGGACGGATCGACATGCGCGAATTTGAGGGCAATGTCGCGGATACCCGGCAGACGATGGCGTATCACTTCGTCCCCCAGATGATCCAGTTTGAGCATGACGTGGTCCCCGTGCGGCCCGCAGCCCCGTCCTTCCTTTATCTCGGTCGCCATGGCACGCGATACGACATCGCGGCTGGCCAGATCCTTTGCGGTCGGCGCATAACGCGGCATGAAGCGCTCGCCATCCTTGTTCACCAGATAGCCGCCTTCACCGCGCACCCCTTCGGTAATAAGCACTCCCGAGCCATGCACCCCGGTCGGGTGGAACTGGAAGAATTCCATGTCCTCCAGTGGAATGCCTGCTCGAGCTGCCATGCCGAGCCCGTCTCCGGTATTGATATAGGCATTGGTGCTCGCCGAGAAGATGCGCCCGGCTCCGCCTGTGGCAAACAGGGTGGCCCGTGCCTGCAGGATCATCACCTCGCTGGTTTCGATCTCCATCGCCACCACGCCCAGCACGTCGCCGTCCTGGTCGCGGATCAGATCAAGCGCCATCCACTCGACGAAGAAATTCGTATTCGCGCGTACGTTCTGCTGATACAGCGTGTGCAACAAGGCATGTCCGGTACGGTCAGCTGCAGCGCAGGCGCGCGGCACCGGATTCTTGCCGTAATCCTGCATGTGTCCGCCGAAAGGGCGCTGGTAGATCTTGCCGCTGTCCAGCCGGTCGAACGGCATGCCGAAATGTTCAAGTTCGTACACCACTTCCGGAGCGGCGCGACACATATATTCAATGGCATCCTGGTCACCCAGATAATCCGACCCTTTCACGGTGTCGTACATATGCCAATGCCAGTTGTCTTCATTCACATTGCCCAATGAAGCTGCGATACCGCCCTGAGCCGCAACTGTATGGGAACGTGTAGGAAACACCTTCGACAGGACCGCGACCTTGAGTCCGGCCTCCGACAAAGTCAGTGCGGCACGCATCCCTGCACCGCCGGCTCCCACCACCACTACATCGAATGTTCTTTTCGCCAATCCCATTAAAGTCCCCAAAGAATCTGCACCGACCAGATCGTATATAGAACCAGTGCAAGAATGACCAACACATGAATCAACAGACGGATGCTTGCCGGCTTCACATAATCCATCACGATGTCACGCACACCGATCCATGCGTGATAAAACAGGCTCAGCAGGAACAGCATGGAGAAGGTGCGCATCACATTGCCGGAAAACAGCTCGGCCCACGTGTCATAACCGAAGGATGGCTGCATCAGCAGATAAACGACGATCACCACGGCATAGATCGCCATCACAACAGCAGTAACTCGCTGCACCAGCCAATCGCGCAGACCAAAATGCGCGCCAGTCACGATTCGATTCACCATAGCCTCACTCCCAACAAGACGGTCAACGCCAGACTCACGGCCAACACCCATTTACTGCTGCTGCGCGCCAGCGCAAGAGTCGGCAGCAGATGCAAATCTATCGCCAAATAGCGCAGCCCGGCACAGAAGTGATGCAGAAACGCCCACATCAAGCCCAGCAGGGGCAGCTTCACCAAGGGATGCACCATATATTCGGTCAGATTGGTGTAAGTTTCGATCGAACGCAGACTCTGATCGAATAGCAGCAACAACAGCGGCAGGGAGAGAAATAGAACAGCTCCACTGACGCGATGAAGGATGGAGACATAACTGGGGAGAGGAAATTGAATCTTGTGTAATGCGAGATGCTTGGGACGGCGTTTAATTATTTTGTTCATTGATTTCTTCCACAACCAAATTCCAAGGGCCCGATGCTACACCTACACTTGGCGAGTGAAAAGCATTAAAGACCATAAAGTTTCCACACGTACAAAATTTATAATTCGGCGCTGAATATTTAATAATCCATTCTGTAAATCCGGATTTATAATAAATTTTTAACCCCAAGCGAGGACACCATGAAAGCACCTATCCGCGTAGCAATTACCGGCGCCGCAGGACAAATCGGTTACAACCTGCTGTTCCGAATCGCCAATGGTGACATGCTAGGTGGCGAGCAACCGATCATCCTGCAACTGCTGGACATACCCCCGGCCCAACCGATGCTGCACGGCGTGGCGATGGAACTGGAAGACTGCGCATTCCCCAATCTGCAACAAATCATCACCACCGACGATCCCCGGGTCGCCTTCCGCGACGCCGAAGTCGTGATACTGGTTGGCGCGCGTCCGCGCGGCAAGGGCATGGAACGCAAGGACCTGCTGGAAGCCAACGGTGCGATCTTTTCGGAACAAGGTCGCATCCTCAACGAGGTGGCGGCACGCCATGTAAAGGTACTGGTGGTCGGCAACCCCGCCAACACGAATGCGCTCATCGCGATGAAGAATGCTCCCGACCTCGATCCGCGCAATTTCACTTCCATGATGCGCCTGGATCACAATCGCGGAATCGCGCAGGTGGCCTTGAAACTGTTCCAGCCGATACGCGATGTCAAGAAAATGGTTATCTGGGGCAATCACTCCGGCACACAGTACCCCGACCTGTCGCATTCCGAGATTCGGGGGCGCAAGGTAACTGAAGTGCTGCAAGACCACGACTGGATCGAGAGCACTTTCATCCCAACCGTTCAAAAACGCGGTGCCGCGGTGATCGAAGCGCGCGGCCTGAGCAGCGCAGCGAGCGCCGCCAATGCCGCCATTTCCCACATTCACGACTGGTTATTGCATTCTCATCACAATGACTGGGTCAGCATGGGCGTGCCTTCCGATGGCAGTTATGGAATTCCGGAAGGAGTCATATACGGCTTTCCCGTCACCTGCCGCAACGGCCATTACCACATCGTGCAGGACCTGCCCATCAGCGACCTTGGCCGCAAGCATATGATGGACAGTTACAACGAATTGCTCGGTGAGCGCGACATGGTGAAGCAACTACTGGGTTAAGCCACTTCCTCAAGGCATCTGCTGTTTGATGCCTTGAGGAAACAACCCGCGGGTTGAACTGCCGGTACGCATAAATCAAATGGCCGCTTACGCGGCCATTTGCATATTCCGATCCAACCCCGGATTCTGCCTGTCAAGCCAGGAGGTTCAGCGCCGTATTGAAGGTCTCGCTGGGACGCATGGCCTTCGACGTCTTTTCAAAATCGGGGAGGTAGTAACCTCCCATATCCACCGGTTTTCCTTGAGCGGCGATCAACTCGGCATTGATCTTGGCTTCGTTGTCCTTCAGCATCTTCGCCAACGGAGCGAATCGCGCCTGGATATCCTTGTCACTGGTCTGCGCCGCCAGCGCCTCGGCCCAATACAACGCGAGATAAAAATGGCTGCCGCGGTTGTCGATCTCACCAACTTTGCGTGACGGAGACTTGTTGTTTTCCAGGATTTTGCCGTTGGCCTGATCGAGTGTATCCGCCAAAACCTGCGCTTTAGGATTCTTGAAAGTCTGCGCCAGGTGTTCCAGCGACACCCCCAGCGCCAAGAACTCGCCCAGGGAATCCCAGCGCAAATAGCCTTCTTCCTGGAACTGCTGCACATGCTTGGGAGCCGAGCCGCCCGCGCCGGTTTCAAACAGCCCGCCGCCGGCCATCAACGGCACGATGGACAGCATCTTGGCGCTGGTCCCCAGCTCAAGGATGGGAAACAGGTCAGTCAAATAATCGCGCAACACATTACCGGTAACCGATATCGTATCTTTACCCGCGCGGATGCGATCCAGAGAGAACTGGATCGCGTCTTCCGGCGTCATGATGCGGATGTCCAGACCGCCGGTATCGTGATCCTTCAGATAGCGCTCCACTTTCCGGATGATCTGCGCATCGTGCGCACGGTTCTTGTCCAGCCAGAACACGGCAGGCGTATTGCTCAAACGCGCACGGGAGACCGCCAGCTTGACCCAATCACGGATCGGCGCGTCTTTCGCCTGACACATGCGGAAGATGTCGCCCTGCTCCACGTCCTGTTCCAGCAGCGTCTTGCCCGACTCGTCCACCGCACGCACCTTGCCGTTACCCGGCGCCTCGAAGGTCTTGTTGTGGGAACCGTATTCTTCAGCCTGTTGCGCCATCAACCCGACGTTGGGCACGCTGCCCATAGTCTTCGGATCGAATGCGCCGTGTTTCTTGCAATCATCGATGACCACCTGGTAAATCCGCGCATAGCAACGGTCCGGGATCATAGCCTTGGTATCGTGCAGCTTGCCGTCTGCACCCCACATCTTTCCGGATTCGCGAATCATCGCGGGCATGGAAGCATCCACGATCACATCGCTGGGCACATGCAGATTGGTGATGCCCTTGTCCGAATTGACCATTGCCAGTTCAGGCCTCGCCTCGTAGCAGGCTTTGATGTCGGCCTCGATCTCGGCACGCTTGGCCTCAGGCAAGGATGCGATCTTCGCGAGCAGGTCGCCGAAACCGTTGTTGACGTTGACACCCAGTTGTTTGATTGTCGCAGCGTGCTTCTCGAAAACATCCTTGAAGAAAACGGTGACCGCATGACCGAACATGATGGGGTCGGATACCTTCATCATCGTGGCCTTGAGGTGCAGAGACAGCATGACGCCTTTTTGCTTCGCGTCCTGCATCTGCGCCTCATAGAAATCGCGCAAGGCGCGTCGACTCATGACACAGGCATCGATCACTTCGCCCGCCTTGAGCGGAGTCTTGTCCTTGAGCACAGTCGTCTTGCCGTCCGCACCGACAAACTCGATCTTGAAGCTACCTGCCTCGGCGACCGTGACCGATTTCTCGCTGCCGTAAAAATCGCCGCTGCTCATATGAGCCACATGGGTCTTGGAATCCGCACTCCAGGCGCCCATCTTGTGCGGATTTTTACGTGCAAACTGTTTGACCGATGCCGCCGCTCGGCGATCCGAGTTACCTTCGCGCAGCACCGGATTGACCGCACTGCCGAGCACTTTGCCGTAGCGCGCCTTGATTTCCTTTTCTGCGTCGCTTTTCGGATCTTCGGGATAGTCCGGCACTTTGTAGCCCAGCGACTGCAATTCCTTGATGGCCGCTTTCAACTGGGGAGAGGACGCACTGACATTCGGCAGCTTGATAATGTTGGCCTCAGGCCTGAGAGTCAGCTCACCCAATTCGGTCAATTCATCCGCGATACGCTGACCGGGTGTCAGATTTTCCGGAAAATTGGCGATGATCCTGCCGGCGAGGGAGATATTTTTCGTTTCGACAACAACACCTGCTGCCTTGGTGAAAGCTTGAACGATAGGTAATAAGGAGTACGTTGCCAGTCCCGGCGCCTCATCGACTTTAGTCCAATAAATCTTTGGTGTTGTCATGACTTTTCCTCATATATGTAAGAAACATTGAGCACGCATTTCGGCCATCGGCCCGCCAGCCATCCAAGGAAACCGCGCGAAATAAATGCAGATCTCAACTTCATTTCCAGCGAACTTATCCGGAATTTGCGGCTGCGTCAGCGGCCATATGCTCGTCAGCCGTAACTTGATAATACTGACGCAGAACGCACTATTTGTCACGCCGACAGGCAATACCGAATGCCACCTCCCCCATATTTCATAATGATTATTATTTGTCCATTCGAAATGGCGAAATGTGCAGCAGCAGGCTTGCCACTCAAAATCCCGGCAGCCGGACTCGAGACATTTACAGGCGATAGATGTACTTACGATATTCAGAAAATCCAATAAAAAATGGCCCGCGGATCCGCGAGCCATCTTTATTTTCCAGGACGTGCCTTATCGCTTACTGCCACCGGGCCCCATTCCACCCCCCATGCCACCCGCTGGAGGGCTGTCGGGAATGGACGTACCCTGCTCCTTCGCACGTTCCTTCATTCTTTCATGATGCTCGGCGCGCACTTTTTCACGTTCTTCCTTGGTGGTAGTGCTGCGCATCTTCGCACGTTGCTGTTGACGCTCTTCGGGAGTCGACAACTCCCTGCCTGTTGTTTGCCGCGTGCGATCCTGTATTTGCGTCCGATCTTGCGTCTTCGTCCGATCCTGTGTCTGGTCCTTGACCCGATCCTGTGTCTGGTCCTTGATCTGGTCTTGTGTCTGATCCCTGGTTTGGATCTGATCGGCAGCCATGGCAGCCATTCCAGACAACAACGCAGCGACAGACACGCTTAACAATATGACTTTCTTGTTCATAATGCCCTCCAACCGAATTTGGGATGGCTCAAAAAGTTCAGTGGAAATCTCATTTCATCCTTCCATACCATCCCGCTATGAAAGAATAGACACATGTTACATCTGCAATCGAACAATGTCAGTGATGCATGTCACATAAGTCCCGAAAAAATACCCAGCTTCAAGCCTGGCGGGGGCTTGATTCTTCCTGTTCTGCCTCAATATTACGAAATATTACAATCAGGAGATCATCATGCCTGCCGTTCGCCCACCTGCTGTGGCTGGAATGTTCTACCCGGCCGATCCACTGCAACTTGCACATGATGTGCAGGAATTCCTGCATGAGGCACAGCCGCGAGCCTTGAACCCCAAAGTTCTGATCTGCCCACACGCCGGCTACATCTATTCCGGCGCGATCGCTGCCAGTGCCTACGCCGTATTGCATGACATCGCGCCGCGCGTCCGCCGCGTGGTGTTACTGGGCCCCGCCCACCGGGCAGCGATACATGGATTGGCATTGCCGGACGCCGAAGCATTCGATACGCCGCTGGGACGCATACCTCTGGATACCAAAGCGATGCGCACCATTGCGGATTTTCCCCAAGTGCGTGTCAGCGATGAGGCACACCGGCAGGAACACTCGCTGGAAGTGCAGTTGCCATTCCTGCAGAGCGTATTGAAGGATTTCACTTTGCTGCCGTTGGCAGTCGGCATGGCAACAGCGGAAGAAGTGGCCGAAGTGCTGGAAAAAGTATGGGGTGGAGAAGAAACGTTGATCGTCATCAGCTCAGATCTGTCGCATTACCTGCCCTACGCTGACGCACAATCCGTCGACAACACAACCGTCGGCAACATCCTCGATCTGCGTCAGCCTGTCGCCCACGATCGAGCCTGTGGTGCGACGCCCATCAACGGGCTGCTTCTCGCCGCGCGCAGGCATCGGCTAACACCCCATCTGCTAGATCTGCGAAACTCCGGCGACACTGCCGGATCAAAGGATAGAGTGGTGGGATATGTTTCCATCGCCTTCACAGAAGGAGAAGAGAATGGCTGATTCAAACCGTGGAAAAGTACTTGTCGGCATCGCGCGCGGCGCAATCTCCGAGGCGCTGGGTGGAGTGCGTTCGCCGGTATCGCCAGAACAATGGCTGGACGAGAAAGGCGCAACATTCGTCACACTGACGCAGAACGGCGAGTTGCGAGGCTGCATCGGTTCGTTGCAGGCGCATCGCCCGCTAGGCGAGGATGTTCATCGCAACGCGCTCGCCGCGGCATTCCGCGACCCACGTTTCGAACCGCTCGGCCAACACGAGTTGCCAGTGACGCAGTGCGAGGTTTCCCTGTTGTCATCGGCCGAAGCGATGGAGTTCCTCGACGAGCATGATGCCCTGTCACAACTGCGCCCGGGCGTGGATGGCGTTATCTTCGAATACGGGCGTTACCGCAGCACTTTTCTGCCGCAGGTATGGGAACAACTGCCGGAGACGCGCCATTTCATGGCACACCTCAAGCGCAAAGCCGGGTTGCCCGACACTTTCTGGGCGCAAGAAATTAGGCTGTCGCGTTATACCGTAAGCAAGTGGCGCGAGGCTGATTTTACCGGGGCATACTGAGATGGATGAACCTATCAGCATTTCCGAACGCTATCCGGCCAGATATTGGCACAAGCTGGACGACGGGCGCATACAGTGCGACCTGTGTCCGCGCGACTGCAAATTAAGGGAAGGACAGCGCGGCGCATGCTTTGTGCGGGGGCGTATCGATGACGCGATGGTGCTGACCACGTACGGTCGCAGTTCCGGTTTCTGCGTCGACCCCATCGAGAAGAAACCCCTCAACCATTTCTATCCCGGTAGCAGCATCCTGTCGTTCGGCACGGCCGGCTGCAACCTCGCCTGCAAATTCTGCCAGAACTGGGATATCTCCAAGTCGCGTAGTTTCGACAAACTCGCCGATCAGGCCACGCCCGAGGCTATCGCACGTAGCGCGGCCGAACTGAAATGCAAAAGCGTGGCATTCACCTACAACGATCCGGTGATCTTCGCCGAGTACGCGATGGACGTGGCCGACGCCTGTCATGAACTTGGTGTCAAGGCCGTGGCGGTCACGGCAGGCTATATGCACGACCAGCCCCGCCGCGAGTTCTACGCAAAGATGGATGCCGCGAACGTGGACCTGAAAGCGTTCACGGATGAGTTCTATTTGAAGCAGACCGGCGCACACCTGCAACCCGTGCTGGACACGTTGAAATATCTGCGCCAGGAAACAGAGGTATGGGTCGAACTGACAACACTGTTGATACCGGGCTACAACGACAGTGCTCATGAGATCGGCCGGATGAGCGAATGGATCGCGAAGGAACTGGGGACGGAGGTGCCGCTGCACTTCACCGCGTTCCACCCCGACTACAAGATGACCGACATTGCTCCCACACCCGCTGGCAAACTGACGCAGGCGCGCGCGATCGCCCATGCCGCCGGATTGCAGCACGTCTATACCGGCAATGTGCATGACCTGAGCGGCGGGACAACGCTCTGCGCCAACTGCCAGCAGCCGCTGATCGTCCGTGACTGGCACCTCATCCGCGATTACACGGTCACCGACAACGGGACCTGCCCGCATTGCGGCACAACACTGGCAGGGCACTTCGGCAAATTCGATGGACAGTTCGGCAGGCAGCGTATTCCGCTGGTGATACGCGGCAATTGAGTATCGGGAAGTCTGAGGTATTCCGAAGCGATTCTAGGCAGCCGCTTTCCAGCCGGGGACATCGGCCTCGTTGTCGCGATACCTCATGGCGATTTCCTTGAATTCGCCGATGGCTGCCACAAACGCATCGACCACATCGGGGTCGAAGTGCTTCCACTTGCCGTCGATGATGACTTCCGCAACCTCGTCGTGAACCATCGCAGACTTGTATACGCGCCGGCATGACATCGCGTCATAGACGTCAGCCAGGGCCATCAAACGTGCCGGAATCGAAATGTGATCCTCGCGCAAGGCGAACGGATATCCGCTTCCGTCCCACTTTTCGTGATGGCCGATCGCGATCTGGCGGGCAGCTTTCAGGAACGGGCTGTTGCGGACATTCGTCATGTTCTCGGCACCCGATATCGCGTTGCCGCCGAGTGTGGTGTGCGTCTTCATGATCTCGAACTCTTCCGGCGTCAGTTTGCCCGGCTTGTGAAGTATGCGATCGGGAATGCCGACCTTACCGATATCATGCAAGGCCGCAATCTTGAAGAGCGTCTCGATATTCTCGTCGGTCAGAAAATATTTGAAGCGCGGGTGGTCGCGCAACTGAATCGCCAGAGTGCGGACATAATGTTGCGTGCGCAGGATATGGTTTCCCGTTTCGTTGTCCCGCGTCCCCGCCAGTGAAGTCAGCGCCAGGATAGTCGTGTCCTTGATCGCCACGATTTCATCGGCTCTTTGCTGAAGTTGAGCGGTCCGTTCGCGCACCATCTGTTCCAGCCTCGTTTCGTTATGGTGCAAAACGATATTGGTTCGCTCCAGTTGATTGCGGGCCTCTTCGGTTTCTGCCTTTTGCGCCGTCAGTTGCTGCAGCAACGAGGTATTTTCAAAGCGCTGCTGTAGCGAAAGCATGAATGTCTTGTTCAGCCCATGTCCTTCCAGCATGACCACCGCCACATATACACTCAGCATCAACGTGAGTATCCAGTGGATAGCGTCATTCTCGAATGACACACGGAGTATCAGCGGGATCATGATCCCGAGAAAATAGCCGTATAGCGAAGGCAGATGCACCGAGTTCATGGTGACCGCTCCCGCAACCAACCCCAGCATCACGCAGATCAACAGGCTTTGATAGCCGATGTCGGACGGAAAGAAGATCGCCGTAGCCGCACCCCACATGACGCCCGCCGCGATCGCGAAGATCGTGAAGTGAAGATGCCAATCCCTGCAGTCCTGCAAGGTCTTCAATTCATTCCGATGCGTAGACCACCTGACGAGTTCCACAGCATGCAAGGCATAAAGAACTGCAAGCCACGATAGCAGCAGCCCATGCGGTGCTTGGTTCCAGAACAGCAAAACAAACAGGAACTGTAAAACGATTTGGCTCAAGACGAGCCAGGGATAGGCCGAAAGCCGCGTGCGAAGTTGCTCGGTTCGAACACGCAGGTTGTCCTGATCTATGCGGAAGATAAAGTCATCCAGACTGAACCAGAACGCATGCCGGCCGAGAAAGGAAGTACTCATCGCTGTTCCCCATTACGGCCAATAGACAATCGCCGGCCAAGTCTGGATTCTGCGACGAAGCCCCACCCCCCACAATATGCACGATTACCTAGACCGGTATCTAGATACCTGCCTAGATACTTTGCCCTTCAGCGGCACAAGGTCATTCGTAATCAGCTTACCTCGCGCACCAGCGCAAAGCCGCCGCCCGGTGTGCGGAAGTTGGTGGTCTGGCCCTGGTAGAGACGCGCCGCGACAAACTGGATATGCCCGTCGTACACATAGCAGCGCACGTCGTATTTGAGCGATTGCGGTTCGGCACCTTCCATGCATACCGTGCGCTCGTCCGGCAGCGCCAGTCGTTGCGCGACATAATCGGACTGCATGATCTCCTCGAACACGCGCTTGGTGAGCTTGTCGCCGCGATATGCCCCCTTGCTGCCGTAGCCGCTCACCGGCTTGAAGAACCATTGCTTGCGTTCGCTCCACCATTGATCGGCCTCTTGCGCCCGAACCAGACGGGTCTGCGGAACGCCCAGCACAAGCGCATCGATGCTCGCTTGCGAGACTCCCGCGGAACGCAGCCATTCCTTGTCCGACAATTGCGTCAGTTTGCGTTTGTCCGCATAGCGCCGGTAATGCGCCGGGTTCGGTGTCAACACCACCTGCTGTTCGTCCCAGGCCGCGCGAATATGCGGAAATTGATGCAGATCGAAATCGGTGAGACGGTTGTAGACCAGATCGACGCGCTGTTCATCGCAATACAAACCGTCCTCGCGCGCCTGGAGAGCTGAAGGATCGATGATAAGCACAGCGTAACCCTCACGCTCGAAGATCTTCTGCATCAGCAGGAATTCCGGATAGAGATATTGGGACTCCGGCTGTTCATCCACGATGGCGATGGTCTTGAGCGGGGCATCGCCGCGAACCAGTCGCCATTCGTTGCGAAACATGTCGATGAACACCTGCTCCAGGCGGCTCTCGGCCACCGCCGTGCCATACAGGAAGAGGCCATGCTGGCTCCCGACCAGCAATGCATTCAGGAACGCCCCTCCCGCATTGGTATTAATCTCGATGAGGTGCGCGCCCTGCTCGTTCAGATGGAAGTCGTAGCCGTAAAACACACCCAGCGCCGATTTGGCTTGTGGTGCTCCGGCAACTTCCTCCACGGCTGCAATGACGGCACGCATCTGCTGCAGCTGCAACTCGCTGATGAAGACCGGTGCGGCGGCAAATACATGCGGGCAGCGCTCCTTCACCAGACTGCTCCAGTCGTCGCCCTGTGCCTGTATCTCGCGCTGCAATGCCTCGCCATCCATACCCGCCCAGTCGAGGCATTCGCCGTTCAGATGCGCGATGAACGCATGGTCCACATCGAAGCTTTCCCTGGCTTCATCGGGAGCACTGGAATCAACCACCCAGCAATCCTTTCTTCAGGTCATCCTGCACCGGATTGCTGCCGATCCAGATTCCCAGCAGGACGCGATTGAATTCCGCTCCCGCAATCGTGCCGAACGCCTTTCCGTTCACGCTGATCTGTGTGCCGCTGCCGGGCAGATAGTCCAGCGTGACGATGTCGCCTTCCTTCACCTCGCCCACCGCATCGAATATCTGTTTCATCTGCTTCATCTGCGCATCCATGGCGGCCAGTTCTGCGGGAGTCCGGTTCATCTCGATGGCCTCGCTGAACGCCCCATACAGTTTCTTGCTCGCCAACTCTCGCAGCATGTGCATTGCCATGCGATGCGGATGCTCATCTGCGATGATCGCCGCACCTGAAGTCTGCTTCTGCGGCAGGTATAGCGCTGCGACATAGACCTTGAAGAACCATTTGGTACGTATGCCCGCGCCGTTCAACTGCAAACTCGCGTTGCCTGCCTGCACCTTGTCGGCCAGTTGCACACCAGCCACTTCGATTGCACTGACGCTGCAGCTCAGCAGCAAACCACCAACCAGCAACAATATCCTTCTCATTTTCCGCCTTTCATCTGGTTAAACGCCCAATAGATCCGTTCGTGGTGAGCCTGTCGAACCATGAACGGATTTGTTCTGAAGCAGCACTTCGACGAGCTCAGTGCGAACAACGATAAAAGCCCGCAATTCCTTACAGGGCCTCAAATACGCCAGCCGCCCCCATGCCCGTGCCGATGCACATCGTCACCATGCCGTACTTCTGCCTGTGCCGGCGCAGGCCATGCATCAGCGTCGCCGTGCGGATCGCCCCGGTTGCACCCAACGGGTGGCCCAAAGCGATCGCCCCTCCCAGCGGATTGACCTTGGCCGGATCGAGCCCAAGGTCATGGATCACCGCCAGCGATTGTGCCGCAAACGCTTCGTTGAGTTCGATCCAGCCGATATCATTCAAGGTGAGGCCAACCTGCTTCAATGCGCGCGGGATTGCTTCTTTCGGGCCTATGCCCATGATCTCGGGCGGCACGCCTGCCACGCTGAAACCAAGGAACTTGCCGATGGGGGTGAGGTTGTAACGTTTCAGCGCGGACTCAGAGCACAGCAGTACCGCGCCCGCACCATCCGACATCTGCGAGCTGTTGCCCGCGGTCACCGAGCCCTTCTGCATGAACACCGTCTTGAGCTTGCCCAGGGCTTCCAGCGAAGTATCGGAGCGCGGGCCTTCGTCCTGCGCCACGTCGCGTGTCTTGATCCTGATCTCGCGGCTATTCAGGTCCGGCACATTGTCGGTGATGCGGTACGGCGTGATCTCGTCCTCGAACTCGCCGTTGTTGATCGCCGCGACAGCACGCAGATGGCTCTGCAAGGCAAATGCATCCTGCGCTTCACGACTTACCTTCCAGCGCTCCGCCACCTTCTCCGCGGTCATTCCCATGCCGTAGGCGATGCCGACATGCTCGTTCTCGAAGATGGCCGGATTGAACGCCACCTTGTTGCCCATCATCGGCACCATGCTCATGCTTTCCACGCCCGCCGCCACCATCACGTCGGCCTCGCCCAGGCGGATGCGGTCTGCGGCCAGCGCGACAGCCTGCACGCCGGAGGAACAGAAGCGGTTCACCGTCATTCCCGGTACCGAATCCGGCAACCCCGCCAGCAGCAAGGCGATACGCGCCACGTTCATGCCCTGCTCCGCTTCCGGCATCGCGCAGCCGACGATCACATCGCCGATACTGGCCGGGTCCAGCGACGGCGCCTGCGCCAGCACGCTCTTCAGCACATGCGCCAGCAGGTCGTCGGGGCGGGTGTTGCGGAACATGCCGCGCGGCGCCTTGCCGACCGGCGTGCGTGTTGCGGCAACGATATAGGCTTCCTGTACTTGTTTGCTCATGGCTTCACCTCACGATTGGATTGCATTATGTACTTCAGCGATTCAACAGCCCCGAAAGTTTGCGCCGGTATTCCGGCACGATCCCGCCGCCGCCAAGCAGGTTGAACACGTCGAGCAAGGTCTTGCGCCCGATGTCGTCCTTGAATTTGCGGTCGCGCGCAACGATCTCCAGCAACTGGTCCATGCCTTCGGCAGGACGGTTACCGGCGATCAGCACGTTGGCGAGCTTCAACCGCGCTTCCAGGTCGTTGCCATCCGCAGCCACCGCGGCGGCAAGCGTTGCCTCGCTCTCGCCGGTCGCGCTCATCTCGGCCAGCCGGGTCTGCGCCTTCAGCTGCAGCACTCGTGCATCCTTCAGCACATCCACATCCTTCAGGCTGTCGAGCAGGCGCTGCGCCTCATGCATCTCGCCCTTGTGCAACAAGAGCTCCGCGGCATCCACGCGCACCCACTCGTTGGCCGGGTCGAGCGCGGAGGCTTCGTTCAGCTTCTGCATCGCGCCATCCACATCGCCTCCTGCCGCCAGTTGCTGCGCGGCAAGACGCAATTCCTCGGAAGGGCTTGGAATGATCCTCTCCAGCCATGCACGCACTTGCCCTTCCGGCAAGGCACCGGTGAACTCGTCCACCACCTTGCCATTCACAACCGCCTTCACGGACGGTATCCCGCGCACGCCGAACCTGGCCGAGATGTTCGGGTTCTCGTCAGAGTTCACCTTGGCAAGCCGGAACTTGCCGCCATATTCCCCCGCCAGCTTTTCCAGGATGGGCTTCAACACCTTGCAAGGCGCGCACCACGGCGCCCAGAAATCGATCACCACCGGCAGCTTGAACGAGGCCGCAACCACCTTCTCTTCAAAATCTGCTTCGCTTACATCCAGCGCATGCATCCTTGTTTCCCTTCCTGTCTACAACAAATTCTTGCCATCGAACACCTTCGTCTCCAGCGCGAAGGTATCCACGCCATCCACGCAGCCGAGGTTCACAATGTATTGTCCCGGCCACTTGCTCGTTTCGCTGAAAGCGGCGACGCCACAGTTCCTGCAAAAATAATGCTTCGCCGACTTCGTGCCCCACTGGTACATGCCCAGCGCGCCATCTTGCGCCTCAATCTGGAACTTCGCCCCCGGCACCAGATGCATCATGGCTCCTCGTTTGGCACAGAACGAGCAGTTGCAGCGTATCCCATGGGCGAATGGCTCGGCCTCGAACGAGAACCGGATCGCGCCGCAGTGGCAACTGCCTTTGTATGGTTGCATTGTCATTCTTCTTGCTCCTTCGAATCACACTTCCGAATGCAATGTACGCCACTCAGAAACAATTGCGATGCTGACCCCATATCACTCTATACAGAGCATTCATGATCTCACCAGCCTTACCTTTTAAGTTGTAGTTTGATACACGATCAAGTTCAGTGGGGGTCCGATTTACCTGAATAACACAGGCGCCACGCTCCGCTGCCTCAAAAGGCAAATCTGCCGCAGGATAAACTGAGGAAGATGTCCCGATACAAAAAAATACATCACACGTTTTAACAGCCATCTTGGCTTGCATCCATGAGTCCGCCGGCAAGTCTTCCCCAAACCAAACAACCCCCGGCCTTATCCACCCACCACATGATGGGCACTGCGGTGGCGCTAACCGGCCTCCATCAGGAAGCTCACCAGGGATTCGTGATGGCAACACATATGGATCGCCACAAGAGTAGCAACGCGGTTGCTGAAGGCTCCCATGTAGATGGATGACATCTTTACTACCGGCTCGTTCATGAAGATCATCAACATTCTGAGTAATCAAAGTAAGCTTTGGAAAGCAGGAAACCATTGCGGCTATCGCTAAATGTGCAGAATTCGGAGGACAACGTTGCACCATCGCGCGACGCCATTCATACCAACCCCAAACAAAATCTCGATCCTTGGAAAAAGCCTCCCTTGTCGCAAGGCTCTCGGCATCAAATTCTTCCCACATACCAGTCATGGCATCTCGAAAAGTCGGTATTCCGCTTTCTTGAGAAACTCCAGCACCGGTAAATACGACAACATGATTAGCCAACTCAAGCTGATCGATCATTTTCCTGTCAAAATTTATCTTCAAGCTCAAAACATCCTATTCTGTCCACAGAGAGAGCTTTAGCAATTCTTTACCTGATATTGTGCCAACTCTGCGGACATGGCTTCATTCCAAAAATCTACCGCGGTACTAGACGGCTTGAACCCTAATTCGTTACATCGCTGCATGATGAAATCATAAAACTTCATCGAAGGTACTTTTCCAAGTAAGAGCGCTGAAGATTTTAGTATTCTTGTGATTCGCAAGAGATTGTGATTGTTTGGTTTTGCCCAAAGCGACTCCTTACCGTAAAAAGATCGCATTATGGATAATGAACGATTAAGCGAATAATTGCAGACTTCATCTGCAACTATTCGCTCTGCTAAATTGGTTGTTAAAATTGGGGCGCTAGGTGAATGGGCACTTCTCTCAAAAAGAGGGAATATCCATTGAATGTAATCATGCGTGCTCTCCAAATCTTCATTTGAATAATTCCATATATCTGAAACCATTCTTCCGCGATTATCAGGCCTCTCCATCCTGAGGAAAGCAACAATTGAATCATCCATTTTCGAGCGCCTTCTTAATATCCTTCACGCTGGCGAATGCGTTACTATGAACCCTGATGGTAACTGTCATATTGTTGCAGCCGAACACTCCAAAGGCACCTAAGATGCCATCTATCATGGCCTTTATAGCCATCTTTGATACCACTCCGCCATGACCACTTCCAAAAACTGGGCAAGAAATCTCTAGGTAATTATTCGCTCTCGCTGTTTTGACTAATTCCTGCGAAGCATATGAAATGTTTATCGGTGTTGTGGTGAGTATTCCTTGATCGTTCTTTTCAGTGACTGCCGTAAATATTATGTTGTCACCTTTATTCAGAAAATCCTTTATTAACTTTGTTGAGCCAACTTTTTTTGGAACATTATCAAATAGATTTAGGATTTCGCCGTAGCGCGCCTCAACGCCACCTCCAAGGCATGCATTGATGTACGCGCCAGCTGAACTGTTTTTACGCTTTAAGCATTCATCCTGAAATTCTGCATTCACTGGAAGGCCAACAACCTTATCCCCCAAACATCTTTCACTTTCAATATTTTCAATCTTGATTCTTATTCTTGAATTCGATGCATTGGCATTAGCGCTTTTGATTATAAGGTTGTCGCTTTCTTGCGTAATTCTCAACTTTTCAGCACTAGCAGCGCTTTTAGTCTTGGAAAAGCCATACAGCAATAAAATAAGTCCTAGCGAAATAAGTAGGATTACCTGCCAATTTGGTAAATCTAATTGTAGGTATTTTTTTGATGCAAAAGCCCCAGCGATAATTACTAATCCTGTAATCATGACCGCCCCATAGGGCTTGATCACTTCCCATAAGTTCTTTATTGAATCAATCATTTTATCAGTGAGTACCAATATCCAGAGTTAGTCTTGAGCTGGTGCTTTTTTAATGCAGCAGCAAATTTAGTCTTGCTCAACAGTTCAAGGAACAATAAAGCGTTAGAGGCGTACCGTAGTTAACTGAACGCCTTCGATTCCATAGTCAGTTCCTCAACGGCTTCCCATTCTTCAGCATGTACTCGATCCGGTCCTGCGTCTTGAAATGCCCCAGCAGCTCCATGAAGTGGCGCCGCTCCAGGTCGAGCAGCCATTGTTCGTCCACCACACTACCCGCATCCACATCGCCGCCGCACAGGGTCTCGGCGACACGGCTGCCGATGTTGTAGTCGTACTCGGAGATGAAGTTGCCTTCGAGCATGTTGACCATCGCTGCCTGCAGGGTGGCGATGCCGGTGCGGCCGGCCACAGTGATCTGGCGCTGGTGCAGCGGCGGACGGTAGGCAGTGGCGTTAAGTGCTTTTGCCTCTTCCTTGGCGATGTGCAGCAGTTCGAAGCGGTTCAGCACGATGCGGTCGGACTGCCTGAGGTAGCCCATCTCGCGCGCCATCTCGGCGCTCTTGGCGACCTCGCCCATGGCGATGTTCTGGAAATATCTGCGCAGGTATGGGAAGACGTCGACGCGGTTGTCGCTGGCGAAGCGCTGCGCCTCTTGTGCCGCGCGCTGCGCCATCTCCTTGCAGCCGCCGCCTGCGGGCAACAGCCCCACGCCAACCTCGACCAGTCCGATGTAGGTTTCCAGCGTGGCGACGATGCGCGTGCAATGAATGGAGAATTCGCAGCCGCCGCCTAGCGCCAGCCCGTCCACCGCAGCGATGGTGGGCACGAGCGCATATTTCAGGCGCATCGAGACTTGCTGGAACTTGGCCACCACTGCCTCCACCTTGGGCACGTTGCCGGTGGCTGCATTGACGATCTCGCCCAGCCCGCCGCCGCCAGCGATGGTGTATTTGACGCGGCTGGCTGCCTGCTTGAAGCGGCCGAACAGGCCTTCGTCCGGTGCCGGTTCCTGCATGCCCTGCATCAGTTGCAGCAGGTTGGCCCCGGCCGAGAACGGCGGCTCGGTCTGCCACAGGATCAGCGCGCTGAAATGCGCCTCGGCTTCGTTCACCGCGCGCAGGATGCCGTCCAGCACTTCGTTGCTGACGGTGTGCATCTTGCTCTTGAAGCTCAGGATGGCAATCGTATCTCCCGTGTGCCACAGGCGCACTTCGTCGGTCTCGAATACGGTTTCGCCGTAGTGGCGCTCCTCGCCGAGGGGCCGGTCCGGGTAGAGCTGGCGCTGGTAGACCGGGAGGGTGGATCGGGGTTGGTAGTGTCCGGCTTTATTCGACGCTGGTTCCCCCACCCCTAGCCCCTCCCCCGGAGGGAGAGGGGAATAGGAACCTTGCATGCCGTGCACTGCAGTGCGTGACGGATCTGTGGCCCACGCGGGCAGCGGTGTAGTTGCCATCGCCTTGCCGGCGGCGATATCGTCGCTGATCCATCCCGCCACTTGCTGCCAGCCTGCCGCCTGCCAGATCTCGAACGGGCCGTTGTCCCAACCGAAGCCCCAGCGCACGGCCAAGTCGAGGTCGCGTGTGTTGTTCGCAATGGATTCGAGTTGCAAGGCGCAATAGTGGAACACGTCGCGGAAAGTCGCCCACAGGAACTGCGCCTGCGGATGCGGGTTGCTGCGCAGTCCGGCGAGTTTCTTCGCCCAGTCGCGTTCGCGCAGGATGTCCTTCACGCCGTCGTCCACTTTGGCATCGGAGAGGCGGTATTCCCGCGTGTGCAGGTCCAGCACATGGATCTCCTTGCCGATCTTCATGTAGACGCCGCGTTTGGTCTTCTGCCCCAGGGAGCCCTGGTCGACCAGGTATTTGAACCAGCTCGGCAGCTCGAAGTGCTTGTGCCAGGGATCGTCGGTCAGGTTCTCGCGCATGGTGTTGACCACATGCGCGAACACATCCAGTCCGACCACGTCCAGCGTGCGGAAGGTTGCGCTCTTGGGGCGACCGAGGTAGCGCCCGGTGAGAGCATCCACCATGTCGAAGCCGAGATTGAACGCCGCTGCATGGTGCTTGGTGGCGAGCATGGAAAACACGCCAATGCGGTTGGCGATGAAGTTGGGCGTGTCCTTGGCGCGTACCACACCCTTGCCCAGCGTGGAGACAAGGAAGGTTTCCAGTTGGTCGAGCAGTTCCACTTCTGTACCTTTGCATGGAATGAGTTCGACCAGATGCATATAGCGCGGCGGGTTGAAAAAGTGGATGCCGCAGAAAAGATGGCGCAGGTTCTCGGGGAACGCTTCTGCAAGTTTGTTGATGGACAAGCCGGAAGTATTGGTAGCAAAAATGGCGTTCGCATTCACGAACGGTGCGACCTTGCGGTACAGGTCGGATTTCCAGTCCATACGCTCGGCGATGGCTTCGATGATCAGGTCGCACTCGCGCAGTTTTTCCAGGTGCTGCTCGTAGTTCGCAGGCTGGATGTAAGTGATCTTCGTGGGACTGGAGATGGGTGCAGGCTCAAGCTTTTTCAAACCGTCCAGTGCCTTGTTCACGTTGCCGTTCGGGTCGCCCTCCTTCGCCGGCAACTCGAACAACAGCGTTTCGACGTTGGCATTGACCAGGTGCGCGGCGATCTGCGCGCCCATCACCCCGGCACCGAGCACGGCGACTTTGCGTATTTGAAAATTCTTGCTCATAGCATTTCTCCAGAAACAATAAAGAGGGAAGACGCGAAGTCTTCCCTTTGCATCCATTACATCCTAAAAGTTCTGAGTGTATTGCACGCTCAGGATATCAACCTTGTTGCTATAGGTTCCCACGAGGGCCGGCGCAGGTGTTGGCGAATTGATGGAAGAATCTTTCACGAACAAATGCGCATAGCCGAAATCGATCGCATTGTCTTTTTTGGGTTTGTACTGCCCACCCAAGGCCAGCCAGGTGCGGTTGTTATCGGGAATACGCGCAGTGCGGCTTGCATCCGGAACGGGTGACTGGTCATACGCCAATCCGGCGCGCGCCGTCCATTGCTCGTTGTAGTGATGGGTCGCTCCTACCGAGTAGCGCAAGGTATCTTTCCAGTTCTCAACGGTATTTGAAATGGAAGCACCGGAAGCATTCACCACATTGACCTGCTTGAACGTGCTCCAGCCTGTCCAGGTGATATCGGCCATGACTTCATAGGTGTCGTTCATCTGGTGAAATACACTGAACGACCACGAATCCGGCAGCTTGATCGCCAATGACACAGGGCCGTTGGCCGCGGGCAAGGATGTTGCCACCGTGCCATGCAGTGTGTAGCTGACCGAAGAACGATAAGCCGTACCGATACGTGTCTTGTCATCGACGTTGTACAGCGCACCCACGTTATATCCCCAGGCATTGTCTGTTCCCTGCACCACCGATGTGCCGAGTACCGGCCCCCCGTAGTTGCTCAACTCGCCGCTGATGTGCTGGTAATCAAGCCCGGCGCCAACACTCAGCGCATCATTCACCTGATACGCGATGGAAGGGTTGAGGTTGACGGTATCCAGCCTGGACTTGAGAGCCTGGTTCTGCCCGGCCCAACCGGCAGGATATTCGGTCTGCAATCCGAACGGAGCATTCAACCCCAGACCGGCTGTCAAACCCGGTTTCAATTCCATCGTCAAATAGGCATTCGGCACGATCGAAGTGCCTCCTGCATCACCCCCGCTTGGAACGCCGCTTGAAGACGTGTACTTTGCCGAGGGCGTGATCGCATGGGCTGCAACGACCACCTGATTGCCACTCAGGCGCGACATGCCGGCCGGATTGAAGAACACCGTGCTGGCATCTTCGGCGCTGGCTGAACCGCCCGCGAAAGCATTTCCCAAACCGCTGGCGCTTTGCTCGATCAAGGCAAATCCGGAGGCGGAAGCCGCACCCGACATCACCAGCAACGCACTTGCCACGGACCAGCTTATCATTGTCTGCTTGAACATGATGATTTCCTCTTTTAAGAATTTATCAGGATGCCTTTATTTGGGACATCCAAAGAATCAGTACCAGCCTTTGTTGGTCATTGCCTGCAGAATATATGTAGCAAACAGTGCATAACCATATGGCGTCGGGTGAACGGCATCGGCATAAAGATAGTGTGCATCTACAGCAGGAATCAGCGTGGAGGGCGTACAGAACAACGATGAGTTGTTCGGTAACGCCGCGATATTGCAGGCTGGGGCTATTACATTGCTCAGGTTGTATTTGGCGGGATTAGCCACTTCATCTCCGCTTGCTGTAAACGCATCAACATTGAGTACATTGGGGCTGTCCGGCAAATCGGCTTTCAGCTGCGCATTGAATGCTGAAACCAAGGTGTCAATCAGGGCAACATTAGCACCAAGCGATACCCCATAAGGAGTCTGGCCAATATCGGGAATGTTCGCCACTACGACGTATTTCGCCCCGTTGGCGATGATCTGTGTTTTCACATCATTTGCCAATTCGGCAGCTGCCGTTTGTACAGCTGCGACGGCACTTGCTGGGCTTACTGCACTAGCCGCGACATAGGCTGCTTGTGTAAACACATCATTCGCACCTGCCATAACCAGCACTAACTCACTGCCCGAGAACTTGTTGCCGGTAATAGCAGCCAGATGATTTTGAATTTGCTGAAGTACCGGCACTGTCATCGCGCCAGAACCCGGCCCCAAAGTCGAATCAGTATTTCCTACCCCCGGCTGCAAAGTGACCCGAGCTCCCCCTTCTGCATATCCAAAACATCCTGGGTGAGCAACTGGTACAACACCAAAACCGCCGGTCAAAGCCGCACATGTCCCTAGGCCAAGTGATGCGGCTGTCAGTTCTGTCCAATTGGTTAGCGTAGGTGGCGTGGCGGAAGCGGCATTGATCGTGAATTGCCCCCCTCCTGCAGCAAGGATCGGTCCCACCTTGTAGGAACCGACATCGCTCAAACTATCACCGAACGAGACTTGCGAGGTGAACCTGGGTTTTGCGGGCAAATCGCTGTTGCTCCCACCCCCACCGCAACCTGCAAGAATGATGGAAATCAGAATTGCCGAAACAATTTTCAACTGATGCATTTGAATTCTCCTTAGTTGTACAAGCAAAATTCCTGACCGTCATTACTGCAATCGCCCGATTCGAGCAAATCTCGGACGAAGACGACTGTCATTCCCCGTATTACATTTGAACCCACGCTAAACTATTGCGAAAAAATCATTCCCAGCTTGATACATCGATCTTCTTCGGCCGCCCCTTCCGGCGAACGCTTTCAATCAACCAACCGATCCGGCTGGTTAGAAACTATACGCGTACTGCATAGTCACGATATCGATGCCGCTGCTGTAGGCCCCCACCAGATTGCCTGCGCCGGTTGCAGTCTGGTCGTTGGCAATGGAGGTATCCTTGACGAACAAGTGGGCATAACCGAAATCCACCTTGCTGGCATCGGAAATTTTGTACTGGCCGCCGAACGTCAGCCAGGTGCGGTTGTTGTCCGGAATGCGCGCGGTGAGGTAAGCAGCGGGCACCGGCGTCTGATCGTAGGCCACACCAAAGCGAGCCAGCCATTGTTCGTTGTAGTGATAGGTCGATCCCAGGCTGAAACGCCAGGTGTTGGTCCAGTTTTCCGGCGTTGTCTGCAAAACGCTCCCGTTGGTACGGGTGACCACCATTTGCTGCATGACACTCCATCCTGTCCAGCTTGCATCGGCCATCACGTCCCACTTGTCGTTCAATCGACGAAAGCCGCTGATCGAGGCCATATCGGGCATGCTGATCGGCAGCGACACATTGCCATTCTGAAGTGTCGCCTGCCCTTGCAATGCGGCAGGGACATTGCTGAAGCTGACCGAGCCATTCAGGTTGTAGTTGATCTTCGAGCGATACGACAGCCCGATGCGGGTATCCGGGGTGACATTGAACAAAACCCCGAAGTTGTAGCCCCAGGCCGAATCGCTGCCGCTCATCGAGCTGACTCCTTCACCGGGTGCGAACCCGCCCGAGAGCGCGGTGTAGTTCACCGCATTGGAAAGATCGCCGGTGATGTGCTGATAGCTCAGCCCGATACCCAGGCTGACGGTGTCGTTCATCTCGTATGAAAGCGAGGGATTCAGGTTGATGGTTCGAATCCTGGAGTTGATCGCCTGAAAGCGTCCAACCCAGGTCGGGTCGTATTGGGTCTGCAAACCGAATGGAGAATTGATGCCCAGGCCGAAGCGCAGGGCAGGCTCGATCTCCATCACCAGATAGGTGTTGGGCACCAGTACCAAGCTGCCTGCATCGCCCCCATTGTCGCCAAAAGGTTGCAGCGCTGCGCCCGTCGATCCGGTGTTCGAGAATTTGATCGAGGGCTGGATCAGGCTGCCGGCAACGGTCACCTGGTTACCCTTCAGCCTGGACATGCCGGCCGGGTTGAAGAAGATGGTGGTCGCATCTTCGGCCCCGGCCGCGCCACCGGCAAAGGCATTGCCCAGTCCGCTGCTTTGCTCGATCAATGCAAACGCGGCCGCCGCGGCATTTCCCGACATCGCCACCAATGCGCTTGTCACGGACATGGCGATCAACGATTTATATAACTTCATGACTGACTCTTTTTCCTGAAACCAAAGATTCCCCGGCTGCACACAACAGCTGTGCCAACCAGCTATTCCTGAGGCGGCAAAGGCCGGGGCTTGCGATCATCTCCCACGGCGACATAAGTCAGCGTCGCTTCGGTCACCTTGAGGCAGGTCGGATTCTCGGGATCGCGCTGCACAAAGACTTCGACATCCACAGTGACCGATGTCGTCCCCACCTTCAATATCCTGGTGTAAAAACTGACGATATCGCCGACAAAGATGGGCTGTTTGAACACGAATGAATTGACCGCTATGGTCGCCACCCTTCCTTTGGCGCGGTGCACCGCCGGGATGCTGCCGGCGATATCCACTTGCCCCATCAACCAGCCGCCGAAGATATCTCCGGTGTAGTTGGCATCCGAAGGCATGGCCGCCACGCGCAAGGTAGGCTGGCGGTCCGGTAGTGTTGCTGATGTTGTATTCATCGTTCAGTGTCCCTTGTAAAGTTCGTCGATCTGCGCCGCAAATCGTTGCGCGACGACGGCACGTTTGAGTTTCAAAGTCGGCGTGAGCAACCCGTTGTCTATGGTCCACGGCTCCCGCAGCAGCAGCACGCGATGCACATTGGCATAGCCGGGAAACTCGCTCATGTTGCGCGCGATACGCCGCAATACCTTCGCTTCCACGTTGCTGTCGGTCAGCGATTCCGGCATGTCCGACCGCACGCCGACCTTTGCGGCGACTGCGGGCCACACCTCCGGATTAAGCACGGCCAGCGCAACCAGGTAAGGGCGGGCCTCGCC
Organism: Sideroxydans sp.; assembly: GCA_027310725.1. GTDB lineage: Bacteria > Pseudomonadota > Gammaproteobacteria > Burkholderiales > Gallionellaceae > Sideroxyarcus. Next base: position 120,752 of record DAIDAG010000078.1, read on the forward strand.
GCATATCATCACCTGGTCGATCAGGGGATCATGCAGGATGGCGGCCTCGATGTCGGCGGGTGGCATCTTCTCCCCGTTGGACAGCACGATGATCTCCTTAAGACGACCGGTGATATAGATGTGCCCCGTCTCGCTGATGCGCGCAGTGTCGCCGGTGTTCAGCCAGCCGTCCGCGTCGATCATGGCCCTGGTCGCCTCGGGATTGTTCCAGTATCCCATCATCACGTTCGGCCCCTTCACCAGTAGCGCACTCTGCTCGCCCACCTTCACCTGCACGCCGCGTATCGCTTGCCCCACGCTGTCCGGGAAATTGTTGTCCAGTTTGTTGCCCGCCACGATGGGGCTGGTCTCGGTGAGTCCGTAGCCCTGCACCACGGGCAGACCCAGGCCGATGAACATGCGCGAGATCTCCGGTGCCAGCGCCGCACCGCTGGTGACGGCAGTGCGCAAGCGTCCGCCGAGCCTGTCCATGATCTTTTGCGCCACCAGCCTTTGCAACAGGGGCCAAAGCAGAAATGAGAATTTCCAGCCTGCACGCCCCTGGGCATGTTGAAAGCGCGACCAGCCGACATCCACTGCCAGCTTGAACAACATGCGTTTGAGCGGTGAACCATCCCGCAGCTTGGTGTTGATCGCACCGTATATGCGCTCGTAGATACGCGGAACGGAGATCAGGAGGGTCGGGCGTATGATTTGCAGATCTTCCGACAGTAAAGGAATGGACCGCGCATAGGCGACCGTCGCTCCAGTCATCACCTGCATGTAATAGCCGCAGGTACGTTCGAACGTGTGGGATAAAGGAAGGAAGGAAAGCATCAGATCGCTCTGGAATACCGCAAAAGTGGCCCTGCCGTCATAAATATTGCTCAGCATATTGGAATGGCTCAGCATCACGCCCTTGGGCTTGCCGGTGGTGCCCGACGTGTAGATGATGCTTGCCAGTTCGCCGCTCTCGCACGGGACGGCGGGCAGCAACTCAACCGACTGTGCGTGCAGGTATTTCGCGGCCGGCACCAGGCGCGCCTCCTGGCTCTTGAAATCGTCCAGCGAGATGAAGCGTTGCACACAGCCCATCTGGCCTACCACGCCGCTGAGTTCCCGCCATTGCTCGGCGGTCTCGAACAGCACCACTTTCACTTGCGCGTCGTTGACGATGTAGGCGATGTTCTCGGCCCGATCCACCGTGTAGAGCGGCACCACGACCAGACCCAGCGACATCGCCGCCTGATCGAACAAGACCCATTGCGGGCAATTGCGCAGCATGAGCGCGACACGGTCGCCCTTGGCCAGTCCCTCTTGCGCCAAAGCCGCCTGCCAGCGCGCCACCTGTTCCAGCATCTGTCCCCAGCTCAGATCGACCCACACCGACTGCCGGTTGTCGAAATAACGGTATGCGATCTTGTCCCTCGTCCTGCGCACCCGTTCCAGGAACAAACCGTGCAAAGTCACCGCCTGTTGTGGCGATATCACATCGTCATTTTCTGGTGTCGTCATCCCATATTCCCTGTTTTTATTATGTATGCTACAAGAACAGATCGCTGAACAGTTGCTTGCCCGGGCTGACCGCATATTGTTCAAAGTCCTTCACACCTTCCGCGCGCAGCACTTCATCGTCGATGAAGAAGTGGCCGCTGAATGTCTTGCTGTCGCGCAACAGGATGGCATGCGCCGCGTCCGCCACGATGGCCGGCTTGCGCGAAGCAAGCAGGATGGCTTCGGGGAAGTTGAATTCGATGGCGGCAGTCGCGATGGTCGTGCGCGGCCACAGGCAGTTCACCGCGATACCGTCGTCCGCGAATTCCTTCGCCATGCCCAGGGCGCACAGGCTCATGCCGAATTTGGAGATGGAATAGGCGACGTGCGGCGCGAACCATTTCGCCTCGAAATTGAGCGGCGGCGACAGCGTCAGGATATGAGGATTCGCCGCTTTCCGGAGATGCGGAATGCAGGCCTGCGAAGCAAGAAAGGTCGCGCGCATGTTCACGTCCCACATCAGGTCGAGACGCTTGGCGGGAGTTTGCAGCGTGGGCGTGAGACTGATGGCACTGGCATTGTTGACCAGCACGTCGATGCCGCCGAAGTGGGCTGCCGCCTGCTCGACCGCCGCATGAATGGCTTGCTCGTCGCGCACGTCGAGCTGGATCGCCAGCGCCTGGCCGCCCGCGGCGACCGCTTCTTCCGCCACGCTGTGTATGGTTCCGGGCAGCTTGGGATGCGCCTCAACCGTCTTGCCGGTGATGACCACCCTGGCCCCATCGCGTGCGCAACGCAACGCGATCTCGCGTCCGATGCCGCGGCTGGATCCGGTGATGAAGATCACCTTGTCGCGCAGGCCGGTCATCCCTGATTCGCCCTCAATGTTTCCGGCGCGAAGTCGTCAACCATGATGACCTTGCGGCGCAAGGCGTAATCGCGTTCCAGCTGCTGCGCCTGCCCGGCATCGATGTAGCCGAGTTCGCGTGCTTCGCTTATCTGCTGCAGTTCTTCGCGCGCTTTGATCTTGCCTTCCTTGCGCGCCTTCTCCAGAACGGCCTGCAACGGCTCGCACACCAGGGTGCTGGCAAGCGCGGCCTCCAAAGCGCCGACGGCGTCTTTCTCGTCGTAAGTGGGAGAGTCGCGCAGCGATTCGTTTGCCTCCTCGCCCGCTTGCGGGAGAGGATTGATGAGAGGGGAAGGCGCATTACGATGCGCCTTCGGGATGAACATGCCCGCCGTCAGGCGATCCCGTGCCGCGCCGGGTTTGAGCAACAACGAGGCGACCTGATGGCCGACATGGTCGCTGGGCGGCTTGCGGCATTGTCCCAGCGGGAAGATCATGGCGCGCAACACCAGCGCGGCAAAGCGGTTGGGAAAGTTCTGCAGCACGCCGTCGAGCGCTGTCTGGATGCGATAAAGGCCGTCCTGCATTCCCCAGTGCAACAGCGGCAGGTCCTCTTCGGGACGTCCGTCGTCCTCGAAACGTTTCAGCACCGCGGAGCAGAGGTACATCTGGCTCAATACATCGCCGAGACGCGCGGACAGCTTCTCGCGGCGTTTGAGTGCGCCACCCAACACCAGCATGGAAACATCCGAAGCGAAAGCGAACGCGGCTGAATAACGCGTCAGCGCCTGATAGTAGCCTTTGGTCGGTTGCTCGGTCGGCACGCCGATGATGCGCCCGCCGGTCAGACCGTAGACCAGGCTGCGCACCGCGTTGCTCAGGCTGAAACTGATATGCCCGAACAGGGCGGCATCGAATTCGCGCACGGCACGTTTGGTGTCCTCATCGTGCGCGGCATGGATCTCTTTCAGCACGTAAGGATGCGAGCGCACGGCACCCTGTCCGAATATGATCAGACTGCGCGTGAGGATATTCGCTCCTTCCACCGTGATGCCGATCGGTGTTTGCTGGTAAGCACGCCCCAGATAGTTATCGGGCCCCAGGCATATCCCCTTGCCCCCGTGCACGTCCATCGCATCGTTGATGGCGATACGTCCGCGCTCGGTGCAATGGTATTTGACGATGGCGGAGATGACAGACGGTTTGCCGCCCAGATCCAGCGCTTGCGCCGTCATCGTGCGCGCCGCATCCATCACATACAGATTGCCGCCGATGCGGGTCAGCGCTTCTTCCACGCCTTCGAACTTGCCCACTGGTACCTTGAACTGTTTGCGCACGCGGCAATAGGCGCCGCTGGTACGCGCCGCCAGCTTGACGCCGCCTGTCGCGCTGGCCGGTAGCGAGATGGAGCGTCCCGCCGCCAGACATTCCATCAGCATGCGCCAGCCTTGCCCGATGCGCATGGTGCCACCGATGATGTAGTCCATGGGGATGAATACGTCCTTGCCCGTGGTCGGGCCGTTCAGGAAGGCGGAGTTGAGCGGGAAGTGACGGCGACCCACATTGACGCCGGGGGTATCGGTCGGGATCAGCGCCAGCGTGATGCCGCGCGAGACTTCGGCGCCCAGCAGGTTTTGCGGATCGAAGAGCTTGAAAGCCAGGCCGAGCAGCGTTGCGACCGGAGCCAGCGTGATGTAGCGCTTCTCCCAGGTGACACGCACGCCGAGTACATTGCTGTGTCCGTTGAAATCGCCGTAGCAGACGACGCCGTAATCGGGGATCGCACCCGCATCCGAACCGGCGAGCGGCCCGGTCAGGGCGAAGCAGGGGATTTCCTTGCCGCATGCCAGGTTGCGCAGGTATTTTTCCTTTTGTTCCTGCGTGCCGTAATGCAGCAGCAATTCGGCCGGCCCCAACGAGTTGGGCACCATCACCGTCACCGCCGCCGTGCCGCTACGCGAAGCGACCTTTGCCACCACTGCCGATTGCGCCTGTGCGGAGAATTCCAGGCCGCCGTATTCCTTCGGGATGATCATGCCGAAGAACCCTTTGTCCTTGATGAACTGCCAGGCTTCCGGCGACAAGTCCTGTCTTGTGTGGGTGACATCCCAGTCGTCCACCATCGCGCAAAGCTGCTCGACTTCGTTATCGAGAAAAGCTTGCTCGCGCTCGCTCAGGCCGGTCTTGGGCAAGGCCAGCAATTGCCTCCAGTGCGGGTTGCCGCTGAACAATTCGCCGTCCCAGCCGACCGTACCGGCGTCCAGCGCCTCTTGCTCTGTCTGCGAAACCTGCGGCAGTATTTTGCGGAAAATGCCAAGAATGAAGCTGCTGACCAGCAGACGGCGCAAGGTGGGAATGCCCAGGACAGCGAGGAAGATGCCGAGCGCGATGTAAACCGTTTGCAGGGCTCCGTCGGAAATTCGGCTTACCATTGCCACCAGCGGCACGAGTACCGCGAAAGCGATCAGCCATCCCCAGATGGAAGAGCGGAAGAAGGCCAGCAATAAGGCCACTACCAGCACCACTAATATCAATATTGCCATCTTCTTCCCTCTTAATTCTTGTACGTGGATAGCACTAACTTTAACCGCAGCCCGGTGTGCTGACAATGGATATATTCCTGCAATAAAAATTGCGGCACAGCCAGGCGATTGACTATCGCACCGGACTTCGCCACACTGCACGCATGTATCGTTCATCCAGAAAATTTGTCGCACTGTTTTTGCTGCTATGGCTGCCGCTTTTTACCGGTAGCGCGCTGGCGGCAACGGTATCCATGCAGATGCAGCAAGGCAGAAGTCATGAAGCTGCCGCTGTCCACATGATGCCGCATGCCGGCATGGACATGCATCATCAGCCCCCCTGCAAGATGCACGCTGCAACGGATGAACATGGCTCGTCCTGCAGCGCTTGCGGTGTCTGTCATCTGGCCTGCACGGGTTACCTCGCTGTACCCGGCATGGAAATGATCCCCGTGCAAACTGGTGCAAGTGAAATCACTCCCTATCTGGTTGCCTTCGATTCCCTTGTTTCTGCTCCGCTGGTTCCCCCGCCTCTCGTCCGCGCCTGATACGGGACGAGTCCGTCTGTTGAATCCATCGTCGTTGTTGTCATAGTCTGACCTCGTCCCGCGCCGTTCGGCAGTCGCTCGCGACTGTCCGCCTGCATTGCCAATGCAACGAGGATGCGGAACATGAAACCATCTCTATCTATTTTCACGGTGCTATGCGCGCTCTGGCTCACGCCGGCCGTCGCCGATGAACCCTTGGGCAGCAGCCTGACCGGATTGCTGGACTACGCGCGCGAGCACAATCCGGAACTTGCGGCCTTACGCCTTGATGCAGAGGCGGCGCAACAGAGGACTGAACCTGCCAGCGCACTGCCGGACCCGGTATTGCGTACCCAGCGCTATGACATCACCAGCCAGGCCGCCAACATGATTCCAAACGTGATGCCCGTTCAAAGCTACCAGTTGAGCCAATTCGTGCCATGGTTCGGCAAGCGCGATCTGCAGCGCGGGATCGCCACCGCGCAAATGGACCAGGCCAACGGACAGACGGCCGCCGATTGGTCCGACCTGGCGAACCGGCTCAAGACAGGCTATGCAACCAGTTATTACCTCGCGGCCAGCGAACAGCTGACACAACAGAATCTCGGGCTGCTCGAACACCTGGAACAGATCGTCAGGGAGCGCTATTCCAACGGCTTGAGTTCCCAGCAGGATGTCGTCCGCGTGCAAGTCGAAACGACCACGCTGCTCGGCGAACTGATCGGGATCCAGAACGAACGACACCATGAGCATGCCAAATTGAATAGCCTGCTTTCGCGTCCGGTCAATTCTCCACTGGCCGACCCCATACAGCCGCGTCCGCTCCCCGCCGCCGCCAAGCTGGACGAGGATGCCTTGCTGGAACGGCTGCGCGCGCACAACCCGCAATTGCAGATCGCGGAGGCACAGATACAGTCCGCAGATAAAAGCCGCGACCTGGCCTATTCCAACCGCTATCCGGGCTTCACGCTGGGCGTTGCCCGTACTCAATACAGTTCAATAAATACCTGGGATGTGATGGTCGAATTCAGCATCCCGCTGCAACAATCCGTGCGCCGCTCGCAGGAGCACGAGGCAGCGGCAATGCGGGCCGCGGCCAGTGCGCGCAAACAATCCACCCTCAACCAGGCGGAATCCAGCCTGTCGGAGAACCTCTCCGCGCTGGAATCGGCAAGACGCACTGAAGCCCTGATCGCAACCCGCTTGCTGCCGCAAAGCGAACTCACTTATCAATCCGCCCTGGCCGGATATGAGACCGGCAAGGTCGATTTCGCCACGCTGATCGACGCGCAGCGGCAGATACTGCAGGCACGGCAGCAGCAACTGAAAACGCAACTGGAAGCGCAATCGCGGCTGGCAGATATCGAAAAACTGTTGGGAGAAGAATTATGAACAAACTCGCAAAGGCCATCCTGGCCGTTCTGCTGTTGCTGGCAGTGGCTGCAACAGGATACTGGTTAGGAAAACAGGATACGGGACACGGGGTAAGGGATACGGTGAAAAGCGGGGAGCGCAGGTTGCTGTACTACCGCAACCCGATGGGCTTGCCGGACACCTCGCCCGTGCCGAAGAAGGACGCCATGGGCATGGACTATGTGCCGGTGTATGAGGGCGAAGCGGAGCCGGAGGGCCAGCTCGGCATGAGCCTCGACAAGGTGCAAAAACTGGGCGTGAAGAGCGAAGCCGCTGCGATGCGCGAATTGCACGCGACACTGCGCGTGACGGGCCGGATCGAAGTCGACGAACGCCGCACTTACACCATCGCGCCGAAGTTCGAGGGTTGGGTGGATCGCCTTTACGTGAACACCACCGGACAGGCCGTCAGCAAAGGCCAGACGCTGTTCGATGTATATAGCCCCGAGCTGGTCTCGGCGCAACGCGAACACGCACTGGCCTTGCAGGGCCTGGCTTCTATGCAAAACGCCGATGACGACGCCAGGAAGAGCATGCAGCAACTGGTCGCGGCCAGCGCAGCGCGCCTTAAGAACTGGGATATTGCGGACGCACCATCCGATGCGCCCGCAGCCGCCGATTCCCGGCCGCACGTGACTTTCCGGGCACCCGTCACCGGCATCGTGCTGGAGAAAAAGGCCGTGCAGGGCATGCGTTTCATGCCCGGCGATACGCTGTACCAGATCGCCGACCTCTCAACCGTCTGGGCCATTGCCGAAGTGCCGGAGCAGGACATCGGCCAAGTGCACCTGGGCAGCCGCACCCAGGTCACCGTCGATGCCTATCCGGATCGCACATTCGACGGCAGGGTGACCTTCATCTACCCGACGCTGGACAGCGCGACGCGCACGGTGCAGGTTCGCATGGAGATCGCCAACCCGAATGGCCTGCTCAAACCAGCCATGTTCGCCAATGCACAGATCGCAGCGGGCAAGAGCGGCAAAGTGCTCACTGTTCCGGCTTCCGCGGTGATCGACAGCGGCACCCGCCAGATCGTACTGGTACGTCTGGCTGAAGGGCGCTTCGAGCCGCGCACAGTCACGCTGGGCGGCCGCAGCGATGACTATAGCGAGGTAATGAATGGCGTTACGGAAGGAGAACAGGTGGTCACTTCAGCCAACTTCCTGATCGATGCGGAAAGCAATCTCAAAGCCGCACTAAACGGCATGGACGCGCACACCACCGGCAATTCCGCTCCTGTCTCCGCACCGGCAGACCACACGGGACATTCCGCCACAGCGCAGCCGATGCAAAAAACGGTCGGTCATCAGGGACAAGGTGTTCTCGACGCCGTCAACCCGGATGGCACGGTAAGCATCACGCATGAGCCGATCAAATCGCTAGGCTGGCCCGGCATGACCATGGACTTCGCACTCGCGAACGCGTCCCTGGCTGCGGGTATCAAGCCGGGCACTGCGATCAGCTTCGAGCTCGTCGAGCGCAAGCCGGGCGAATTCGTGATCACCACCCTGCAAGCGCTACACGGAGGGCACTGACATGCTTTCCAAAATCATCGTATGGTCGGCACGCAACCGCTTCCTGGTGTTGCTCGCCACCCTGTTCATCACACTGGCGGGCGTTTATGCTGTGGTCAAAACCCCGCTGGACGCGCTGCCCGACCTGTCCGACGTGCAGGTGATCGTCTATACCGAGTATCCCGGACAGGCCCCGCAAGTGGTGGAAGACCAGGTCACCTACCCGCTGACCACGGCGATGCTTTCAGTGCCTAAATCCAAGGTGGTGCGCGGCTTCTCCTTCTTCGGCGCCTCGTTCGTATATGTGATCTTCGAGGACGGCACCGACATCTACTGGGCGCGTTCCCGCGTGCTGGAATACCTGAACAGCATCGCCGGACGCATGCCCTCCGGTGTATCGCCGCAACTGGGGCCGGATGCGAGCGGCGTGGGCTGGGTGTACCAGTACGCCGTACTCAGCGACAAACACAATCTCGCCGAGTTGCGCACCATGCAGGACTGGTATTTGCGCTATCAACTGACCAAGGCGCATGGCGTGGCCGAGGTCGCCTCCGTCGGCGGCTTCGTGCAGCAATACCAGGTGACGGTCGACCCGGTGAAACTGCGCGCCTACGGCATCCCATTGAGCAAAGTCTCGCAGGTGATACGCGACTCGAACCGCGACGTTGGCGGCCGCACGGTGGAAATGGCCGAGACCGAATACATGGTGCGCGGCAAAGGTTATCTGCACGGCAAGAGCGACATCGAGAACCTGGTGGTGAACGCCTCACGCGGCACACCGGTGCTGCTGCGCGACATCGCGCATGTAGAGCTTGGCCCGGACGAGCGGCGCGGCATCGCCGAACTCAACGGCGAGGGCGAGGTGGTGGCCGGTATCGCCATGGCGCGCTATGGCGAGAACGCGCTGGAGGTGATCCGGAACATCAAGGACAAGATCGCCGAGATCACGCCCGGCTTGCCGGAGGGCGTCAGCATCCGGGCGGTGTATGACCGTTCCGAGCTGATCCTGCGCGCCATCGCCACACTCAAGCACACACTGATCGAAGAAGGCCTGATCGTGGCACTGGTATGCATGGTGTTCCTGATGCACGCACGCAGTGCCTTGGTTGCCATCGTGATGCTGCCCATCGGAGTGCTGATGGCTTTCATTGCCATGCATGCGCTCGGATTGAACTCCAACATCATGAGCCTGGGCGGGATCGCAATTGCGATAGGCGCGATGGTGGATGCGGCGATCGTGATGATCGAGAATGCGCACAAGCATCTGGAGAGACTGGCTACTCGTCCCTCCGATCAACCTGAGCCTTCCAATTCCGTTCGTCCTGCGCCCCCTAATTCCGTTCGTCCTGAGCTAGTCGAAGGAACGAACGGCGCTCCGAACAAAATTGTCGGAACCGGTGTTGAACTTGGCACGGTGAACCGTACACCCTTCGACAGGCTCAGGGCGAACGGGAATGTGGTAAATGCCCGTGCCGCCGCCATCCTCGCCGCCTGCAAGGAAGTCGGCCCCTCCCTGTTCTTCTCGCTGCTCATCATCACCGTCTCCTTCCTGCCGGTATTCACGCTGGAATCACAGGAAGGACGGCTGTTCGCTCCGCTGGCCTACACCAAGACCTTTGCGATGGCAGGTGCAGCCCTGCTCTCCGTCACGCTGGTGCCGGTGCTGATGCTGCTGTTCATCCGCGGCCGCATCAGACCGGAAGCGGAAAATCCGCTGAACCGCTGGCTGATCGCGGGCTACCGTCCGCTCATCAAAGCGGTACTTCAAAGCAAGAAGACCACGCTCGCTATCGCCGCGCTGGTATTGCTGTTGTCCGCCTGGCCTGCCATGCGTTTGGGCAGCGAGTTCATGCCGACGCTGAACGAGGGCACCCTGTTCTACATGCCTGCCTCCCTGCCCGGCATGTCTGTGACCAAGGCGGCCGAATTGCTGCAGACACAGAACAAGATCATCAAGAGTTTTCCCGAGGTCGCTTCGGTATTCGGCAAGGCTGGGCGGGCGCAGACTGCCACCGACCCGGCACCGATGGAGATGTTCGAGACGGTGATCAACCTCAAGCCGCAGGAAGAATGGCGATCCGGCATGACGACCGACAAGCTGATCGCCGAGATGGACCGCGCGCTGCAGTTCCCGGGTGTGGCCAACTCGTGGACCATGCCGATCAAGGCGCGCATCGACATGCTTTCCACCGGTATCCGCACGCCCATCGGCATCAAGGTATTCGGCAAGAACCTGGACGAGATGGAACGCCTCGCCCGGGAGATCGAGGCCGTGGTGCGCAAGGTGCCGGGCACGACCAGCGCCTTCGCCGAACGCATCACCGGAGGCTTCTATCTCAATATTGAACCGGACCGGCTGGCGCTGGCGCGCTACGGGCTGACGGTGGGTGAAGTACAGGATGTGATCGCCACGGCACTGGGCGGTGAAACTGTCACCACCACGGTGGAAGGACTGGAGCGCTTCGGAGTCAGCGTGCGCTACCCGCGCGATCTGCGCAGCACGCCTGAACAGATCGCACGCGAAGTGCTGGTGTCCGCACCGGACGGCGCCATGATTCCGCTCGGCCAGCTCGCACACATCAGCATCAGCAAGGGCGCCCCTTCCATCCGCACCGAGAACGCCCTGCTTTCCGCCTATATCTACGTGGACATCCGCGACCGCGACATCGGTTCATATGTGGCCGAAGCACGCAAGGCGGTGGCGGCACAGGTCAAGTTCCCGCCCGGCTACTACGCGACCTGGAGCGGACAATTCGAGTACATGGAACGCGCCGCCGCGAAGATGAAGGTCGTGATCCCCATCACGCTGCTGATCATCTTCCTGTTGCTGTATCTCAATTTCAAACGCGTCACAGAATCGCTGGTCGTTATGCTGTCCGTACCGTTCGCGCTGGTCGGCGGCATATGGCTGCTGTGGCTGCTCGACTACAACCTGAGCGTCGCGGTGGCGGTCGGCTTCATCGCCCTGGCGGGTGTGGCGGCGGAGACAGGCGTGGTGATGCTGATCTATCTGGAACACGCCTGGCAGGACGTCCAGGCGCGCTGCATCCACGAAGGCCGCTCCCCGACAATTGCCGATCTGCATGAGGCCATCATGCACGGCGCGGTGGAACGTGTGCGCCCGAAGATGATGACCGTGGTGGCAATCATGGCGGGACTATTACCTATCCTGTGGGGGACGGGCACCGGTTCGGAAGTGATGCGCCGCATCGCGGCCCCGATGGTCGGCGGCATGATTTCCTCGGCGGTGCTGACACTGCTGGTGATCCCGGCGATCTACGCGCTGATTAAGCGACGCGAGGCTTCAGCACATTCAGCTGAAACCAGACCATCACCGGATGTTCAACACTAAACGTTATGACTGATTATGTTTCGGCCACAAGAAAGGATGCATCCAAGGACCACATTTGATTCGAATCGCAACCTATTTGTTAACCCATAATCCAGGAGAAAGAAATGAAACTGAAATCAACCCTGCTTGCAGTAACCCTGGCAACGTTTGCCGCTTCTACCGTTTATGCTGCCGACGTCGCCATGACCAGGAAAGCCGATGCTCCGACAACAGAGAAGGCCGAAGCAAAGATGCCGGCGAAGAAACACAATCACGCTGCAGAAAGAGGTATACCTGCAGCAGAATCCAAACCCGGCAAAAGCCATCGAGAAACCATGGATAAAGACATGCCTATGCATGACCATACTCAAGATAAGCACTAAATATCGCCTTGGTGTGCGGCGAGACACAATGCCGTACACCGGCAATTTTCGGTTTGAAATCGCTCATGCGCCTTTTTGCATGACACAAAAAACAACAGATTGTTGAAATCGAGAGGGGAATGCCATGACGACCAAGACTACCGATCCGGTTTGCAAGATGCAGGTCACTGCAGAAGATGGCACCCTGCGCGCTGATTACGCGTCCGAACGTTATTACTTTTGTTCGCAGCACTGTCTGGACAAATTCCAGGCAAACCCGTCTGCCTACCTGAAGCCGCAGGCCGCAACACAGGAGCAATCCGCTGCGCTGTATACCTGCCCGATGCATCCGGAAGTTCGACAAAACGGCCCCGGCAATTGCCCCAAGTGCGGGATGGCGCTGGAACCCGTGGAGCCTGCCGCAACCAGGTCGAATGCCACCGAATACACTTGCCCCATGCATCCCGAAATAGTGCGCAACGAACCCGGCAGTTGCCCGAAGTGCGGCATGGCATTGGAACCGCGCACTGGTCCTTCGGAAGACAATACCGAATTGAACGACATGACGCGCCGCTTCAAAGCAAGCGTCGCACTTGCCTTGCCGTTATTCCTCATCGCGATGACATCCGATCTGGCACCCAAACTCATCCCGAGTTCTGTTTCGATGACCGTGTTGCAATGGCTCGAATTCGCGCTGGCCACCCCGGTAGTGCTTTGGGCCGGCTGGCCGATCTTCCAGCGCGGCTGGACATCGATCGTTAACCGCAGCCTCAACATGTTCAGCCTGATCGCGCTCGGCGTCGGCGTGGCCTGGAGCTACAGCGTCGTGGCGATGCTGCTGCCGGAAAGTTTCCCGCCCTCGATGCACACCATGGGCGGTTCGATACCGGTGTATTTCGAGGCGGCCGCCACGATCATGGCCCTGGTGCTGATGGGCCAGGTAATGGAGCTGCGCGCGCGCAGCCAGACCAGCGCCGCGATCAAACTGCTGTTGGGTCTCGCCCCGAAAACCGCACGCATCGTGCGTGCAGACGGCAAGGAAGAAGACATCCCGCTGGAACAGGCGCATCCGGGCGATGTGCTGCGCGTGCGTCCCGGCGAGAAAGTGCCGGTGGATGGTGTTGTACTGGACGGTGCAAGTTCACTGGACGAATCCATGGTGACCGGCGAATCCATTCCGGTAGAAAAGACAGCCGGCGCACACCTGATCGGTGCCACAGTGAATGGAACCGGTAGCCTGTTGATGCGCGCCGAACGTGTAGGCTCCGATACACTGCTTGCGCAGATCGTGCATATGGTGAGCGAGGCGCAGCGTTCGCGAGCGCCTATCCAGCGACTGGCCGATGTTGCTGCCGGATATTTCGTTCCGGCGGTGATACTGGCTTCGCTCGCCACACTGGCGGTATGGGGCATCTGGGGGCCTGAACCGCGACTGGCACATGCCATTGTCAATGCGGTGGCCGTGCTGATCATCGCCTGCCCTTGCGCACTGGGGTTGGCCACACCGATGTCCATCATGGTCGGCACCGGACGCGGTGCGCAGGCCGGTGTGCTGATCAAGAACGCCGAAGCGCTGGAAACCATGGAGAAAGTGAACACGCTGGTGGTGGACAAGACCGGTACATTGACCGAGGGCAAACCGAAACTGACCTCGGTCATTCCGCTGGTGGGGTTCGACGAGGGTGTAGTGCTGTGGCTGAGTGCCAGTCTGGAACGCGCCAGTGAACATCCGCTGGCAGCGGCCATCGTGAATGGCGCTCAGGAAAAAGGAGTCAAACTCACGGCGGTAAGCGAGTTCCGCTCTATCACCGGCAAAGGTGTGACAGGATCAATCGAGGGTCGAACGGTGGCTCTGGGCAACCTCAAATTGCTCGAAGAACTGGGTATTGATGCAGGCGATTTGCCCGCACGGGCGAAAACACTGCGTAGCGACGGCCAGACCGTGATGCTGTTGGCCATCGACGGCAAGGCTGCAGGTCTGATCGGTGTGGCCGATCCGGTCAAGGAGTCCACGGCGGAAGCGATCCGCGCGCTGCATGCGGAAGGCGTGCAGGTCATCATGCTCACCGGTGACAACCGCATCACCGCAGAAGCGGTGGCAACAAAACTGCAAATAGACCGTGTCGAAGCAGAAGTACTGCCGGAACAAAAATCCGCCGTTATCAAGCAACTGCAGACACAAGGTCGCATCGTGGCCATGGCGGGCGACGGCATCAACGATGCCCCGGCACTGGCCCAAGCACAGGTAGGCATCGCCATGGGTACCGGCACCGACGTGGCGATGGAAAGCGCGGGCATCACCCTGATCAAAGGCGACCTGCGCGGCATCGTGCGTGCCTTACGCCTGAGCCGTGCCACCATGCGCAACATCCGGCAGAACCTGTTCTTCGCGTTCATCTACAACGTGATCGGCATCCCCGTGGCCGCGGGCGTGCTGTATCCGTTCTTCGGTTTGCTGCTCTCACCCATCATCGCGGCGGCCGCGATGAGCTTCAGTTCGGTATCGGTCATCACGAATGCGCTGCGGTTGCGTAGCATCAAGCTTTAGCCCGCAAGCGGAAAAAATTTCCCTTTAACACATGCACCCATCGAAAAGGAATACACGATGAAAAAATCCTCACTCGCATTTATCCTGGCCATCTCCGGCCTGACCGGAACGACACAGGCCGCGGCTCAAGATCACGACATGTCGCAACATCAGATGACGATGCAACATGCGGCCGAACCGGCCAGGCACGAAGGCATCGGCGTACTTAAGGCGGTAAACGAGAAAGCCGGGAAGGTACAGATCGCGCATGAGGCCATAGCCGACCTGGGCTGGCCGGCTATGAACATGTGGTTCGCATTGGACTGCCCGTTACCCGGGGATATCCGCGTCGGCGATGCGGTGCATTTTGAATTGATGCAAGACGAAAAGCGTCATTGGACGATCGTCGCGATCAATCGCAAATAGACGATTGCGATGCAGTCACGCGACCGAAGCATGTTCAGGCTGTATTTGAAAATGCATTTTCTGTAACCGGACTGATACCGGATTATTTTGCAAACGTTCTGGTACAAATCATTCACGATCTACAAGAGATCGTTATTAATCTATTGTTTTATATTAGATTATAGCCATCTGCGCTGTTTTGATTGTTGCCGGGCTGATACATTCCGAATTGAACCGGTTTTCACCCTCTGTTTGCCCTTTGGTTCGTGCATGAACTGCCGAAGATGCGGTCGATGAGACAGCCATCTCAGTCAATTCAAGTTCAAATAATCTAAGGAAAAGCCATGAGCACAATAAACAACATTTCGGGTTCAAACTATTTATCCTGGCTACAACAGACGTCCAGTTCAACAAACTCAACCGCTTCAACCCAGCAAGCCGGAGGCACAGATTCTGACGGCGATAGCGATGGCAGCGGTAGCGCCGGAAGAGTCGGCAAATCGAATTTCATAAACTCCATCGTGCAGGCGCTCGAACAAAGCTTGTCGAGTAGCTCCAGTTCTTCGGCTACGACATCAGGCACGGGTTCGACAACCTCAAACAATTCGGCGTCTTCCGCGAGTTCGACGCAGAGTCCGGATGCGGCATTGCAGGCATTTCTGCAAAACCTGTTTGCTTCCATCGGACAGGCCAATGATGCAAGCCCAACCAACGGGAATAGTGCGACCAGCGGCACGTCTGCCACGGGATCGACCAGCCATGTCCATCATGGCCATCACGGCGGCGGAGCGGAAATGGCAGCGGGAATTCAAAACCTGCTGCAGCAATTGAATGCCAGCAGCCAGAACACCGCTTCCGGTACCGACAGCAGCAATGGCAGCGGCTCCAGCGCGATCAGCAGCCTGAATTCCAGCTTCCAGAATCTGGTCAGTTCACTGGATGCGAGCCAGGGACAAAGCGCATCGGCAGCCAATGCGCCTTCACTGCAGACTTTCCTGCAAAACCTGATGCAGAACATTGGAAACGTGCAGAACATGAGCGGATCGGTGATCAGCACGCAGGCGTGATATTTACTTTACTGTCTGAGGTATAGGAAGCCTGCTCCGGATGGAGCAGGCTTTTTTTGTGGTCATTACTGAAACAGCCGGACGCCTTACCAAAGCGATCGAGCCGACTCCGCAGCGCCTGCCCTATTGTTTGATATCCTGCCCCGTAACACCCGCAGGAAGAGCGCCCGGCAAGTATGCGCGCCCGACGAAGTGGCGCGGACGACCTCCCGATTCAATCACCAGGTCCGGGTCATGCTGGCTGTAGACACGTTGGCCGGCATGCCTGTTTTGCGCCTGGCGCGCGATCATCGTATCGAAATGCGTTCCCATCAGTTGCCGCAGGTCGGGCATGAACGGCCCCGACCAGGTGACCGCGAACACCGTGCCTGCCTTCGACACATATTGCCGGACGCGCGTGCCGGTGGGCAGGATCGTTTCATGCACGGTGTAGCTGCCGCTCGCCGATGGCAGCTGGCTGGCAGCCTGCGCCACCTTCATGTGCAAGCGATCCGTCTCCACGCTTGCGGCATCGCCGCCCAACACCGCACGGGCCGGCGCTGCATAACAGATCGCAGCCAGCATCAACAGCCCTGCCAGCGAGTAGCTCATGGCTGCAAAATTTGGCGGTTCATTCAAATTTTCAGTGTGGATGTGAGTAAGCATTTCAACCTCTGAGTAAACCAAAATTGCGTGAGGGCGATTTCGCATCCCGACCGGCAAACGTCACAAAATCCGCGGAACGGGCTCGCTGATCAGTAGGCAAAATAAGGACCGGGACCTCCCGATGTAGATTTTCCTGAGATGGCCGTATATACATTCTTTCCGAAAAAGAATGGGAGACCCCAATCGAAATAGCCGCCTGCGGGCCCACCGATATTTGCCGCAACCACGCTTGAGGCTAGCGGGTCCACACCCACGATGCTGACCGATACAGGCCCTGAAGGCGTCCCTGTTGCCGCGATATTCGTCGCATTTACCGCAAACGGGGACAAAGGGCAGTACGCCCAGGTACTGTATTTACATAACGGGATACTCGCATCGTCAAAGAACAACGCATTGGAGCCGCTATCAATAACACTCGTGTAAGTACTCCCGTTGTACGTGGTGGTGATGGTTCCGTATATATCGGTTGAATACACCTTGGTTAAAGTGCCTAACAGGTTATTGGTGTTTGTACCGATACCAAAAAACAGGGTGCCGCCGAAAGGAGCGCTCGCGCCGGACGCCACGACAGTGGGTAGCTGGATCAATACCCCATTATTATCCTTCGCAAATGACGCCACCGGATTTTGGACGACCTGAAGTTGCGTGACCATACTATTGGTGCAACCGGTCGCATAGCAGGTGTAATAGGTTGCAGGTACGGGCTGCTGGAGGCAGAGATCGCAATCGTTGGCAAACAACCCGACGCCCAGTATGCCATTCGCACCCAGCGCATCCTGGGTGATCTGTATGGCGCCGGTATTGGAGCACTCGGCAGGAACTGCGGTCACGCCTCCGGGCTGGGCACCGATGTTCTGAATGGGAACACTTCTCGCTACTTCCCCCCCGAGATAGATGTCGGCAAGAACGACCGAACCCCAAGTGACGCCAACTCCAAAGGTTACACATTCGCCGATGGCTGGGCCGCTCGGATTGGCTGACGGCAAGTTCAGGTTGGAATACAGTGCGGAATTGAGTAGCCGCAACCCGGTCGAGCCCGTATCCAGCTGCACGTGATCAATAGTCTGGCATGCCAGTGTCACTCCGGATGAGTTCGGAGGACAGACCGTGACCGATACATAAGGCACGTTGATCTGCCTGGTTGCGATTCCCGACGGTCCCGAATCCAGCACGATGGGCATGTAGTTTATGCCGGTCACTGAAGGGACGGGTAACAATGTGCCGCCGACAGCATTTGGGATGCAGGTGACGGCAACAAGAACGACGGCATTTTGAATCACGCCGCTGGAATTCGAGGTGACTGTGCAGCTTTCGCCCAAGGGCTGCGTCAATACCGTGATCGAGTATGTTGAACCAACCGCATAGATCCTGTTGAAGCTGGCAGTGCCATTCACGGAAATGGTCAGGTTATCGCCTCCGTTGTTTTGCAGCACCACCGACGTATTTGCCAGCAATCCGTTAACGCTCACACTGATATTGCCTTGGCCGGATGTCGGCTGGCCGGAACTGCCGCCGCATCCGGCCATCAATGCCACAATCCACAGCGCCAACGCCCAGGCGCACATAAATGAATGACGCTTAATGAATATTCGCAATTCAGCCCTCCTCAAGCTGACGTATTCATCTTCCATTGGATGAAAGCTTTCCAGCTTTCGGGACTTGACCCGCTCATACGGTCAGGGCCGTCGACCCGGTCGTCTTGCGTGCTTCAAGATCGCGATGCGCCTGTGCCGTGTCCTTCAAGGGATAGCTCTGGTTGATGTTGATCTTCACCTTGCCAGAACTGACCGCATCGAACAGATCGGCCGAATTTTCTTCCAGCAGGGCTCTGGTCGCAATGAAGGTGGCAAGCGTCGGCCTTGTGACCAACAAAGATCCCTTTTGCGACAGCACCGTCAGATCGAATGGCGGAACCGCGCCGGACGATGAACCGAACAGCACCATGAGGCCGCGCGGCTGCAGGCAGTCGAGCGATTTCATGAAGGTGTCCTTGCCGACCGAGTCGTAGACCACAGGCAATTTCTTCCCGCCGGTTATCTCAAGCACGCGTGCCTGGAAATCCTCGCGGGTATAAACGATGGTGTGGTGGCAACCGTTGGCCTTTGCCAGCGCCGCTTTTTCGTCACTGGATACGGTGCCGATGACGGTCGCTCCCAGAGCCGAGGCCCACTGGCTGACGATCAAGCCGACACCGCCGGCCGCTGCGTGTATGAGTATCGTGTCGCCCGGACCGACCTTGTAGATGTCGCGTATCAGGTAGCGCGCGGTCATGCCCTGCAACATCATGGCCGCCGCAGTGCGGTCGTCGATGTTGCCCGGCAACTTGACCAGCCGGTCCGCTGCAATAAGTCTTGCCTCGGCATAGGAACCGATCACCGATGCATACGCGACCCGGTCCCCCACTTTCAGGTGCGTGACGCCTTCGCCAACCGCCTCCACGACGCCGGCTCCCTCGGTGCCCAGTATGGCAGGCAACGGTACCGGATAAAGTCCGGTGCGATGATAGACATCGATGTAGTTGAGGCCGACGACGGTTTGCTTCAACTTGACCTGGCCGGGGCCGGGAGAGCCGACCTCGATCTCTTCCCATTTGAGCACCTCGGGACCGCCGGTTTGATGGATTCGGATCGCGTGTGGCATAAACAAGACCTCTCTGAGAATGAAAAAATAATGCGTCAAATCTTAACATCGAATTGCCGAGTTCAATTTATCTTCAGACCGACTATTCCACAATTAAATTCGTGAAAAATTTTTTCGTTATCAACCCTTGTGTGCGTGCGGATTATTGAAGTTTCCAAAATTGGCGACAACATGCAAAACCCGCTACTTCGTCATTCCGGCGAAGGCCGGAATCCAGGTAGTTGGCTTAGCCCCACGCAGTGGGACAACACCCCCAAATATGGCTTTGTCCGCTACGCGGTATTATTTGACAGGCTGGATT
The DNA here is from genome assembly GCA_027310725.1 of Sideroxydans sp. GTDB lineage: Bacteria > Pseudomonadota > Gammaproteobacteria > Burkholderiales > Gallionellaceae > Sideroxyarcus. The sequence continues at coordinate 140,326 of DAIDAG010000078.1, forward strand.
CCGGCCTTCGCCGGAATGACGGTAATTCGCAAAATTATGTGTAATGCATTACGGAAAGAGCAATGGAACTGGCACTTTTATCGATACTCACCGGTATTTTTAGCTATTGAAAAAATGAAATAGAACAGGAATGGCAATCGCACCGACGATGCCATGCATCCCCATCGCCAGACTCGCATAAGCACCCGCCTCATGATTGATACTGAACGCGCGGGAAGTTCCCAATCCGTGCGCGGCAACGCCAATTGGAAAGCCCCTCTGCCACCATGACTTCATGCCGAGCGCATTCAGTACAAACGGCGCCAGGATCGCCCCGAGAATTCCCGTGGCAACTGCAAAGATCGCGGTAAGCGTCGGCGAAGCGCCGATCCGTTCGGCTATTCCCATTGCGATGGGGGCGGTGACGGATTTCGAATACATCGCACCGATGATGGTTTTATCTGCGCCAAGCAATGTGGCTATGCCGACCGCGCTGAGTATCGAGGCGCCTCCCCCCGCAAGCAATGCCACAATCAGAGGGAATGAACGTTTTTTCAGGCTGCCCAACCCCCGATAGATGGGGATCGCCAAGGAGACCGTGGCCGAGCCAAGTAAAAAGTGAATGAATTGTGCCCCCTGAAAATAAGTGGCATAGGGCATGTCAATGACCTGGATGAATGTCGCCACCAGTATCACGGCAATTGCCACCGGATTGGCCAGGGGACTTTGTTTGCTCTTCTGATAGACAAAAAGTCCGACCTGAAATGCGGCCAGCGTGATGAATAGCGCCAGTAATGGACTGCCGGAAAGGTAGACCCAGATTTCTACGATTGAATTTTTCTCATTCATGGGTATCGGTCTTTTTGGTGAGCAGCTTTAAGACGAGCGCACTGCAGGCGATGGTCAACACGACGCTGACGACCAGCGCGCCAACAATCGGCACCGCATTGGCTTTCAGTTGCGGCAGAAAAAGAACGACGCCGACAGCCGCCGGCACGAACAGTATGCCCAGGTATTTGCTGAATCCGTCCGCGACAAAAGCCAGCGACTCGCTGATATTCTTGTTGATGACGAGCCAGATCAATAGCAGAACCAGGCCGATCACCGGCCCGGGCAGCGATGGGAAGACGAACTTCGACACCAGCTCTCCCAAACTCTGGAAAAACAAAATTTGTACTAAACCTAAAATCATTTCCTTAATGCCTCCATTAAAAATCTACTCAACATGAAACTGTATTCTGAATCTCTGTTCGGTCAATTTTTCCTGACAGCAAATTCCTGATTGGTATATTGCAAGGTGCCCGGACGCTTGATAACGATGAACCCTTGGCTGACTGCCTGGTGGCATTCATTGCATGCCCGGGTCAGGTGATCGAATGACTTCCTGAACTTTACGTTGTCCTTTGCCTTGATCGCACTTTCCAGATCGTTAAGCGGTTGAGCAATAAATTTGTCCAGTATGTCTGCAATCGGCGCATCTTTCTTGAACACGGGATGGTATTTGACGGCGTCATCCATTCCTTCCCTGATCTCATCCAGTTCGTAGCCAGCCAAATCCCAGTTCCCGGCTTTGCCGGCAAACCAGAGTTTGGCGTGGCGCATCTGCGTCGCGCCCATGATCTCGCCCATTCCGGGCACATAATTTTCCCCATGGACTTCGATCTGCTTTTCCATTGCGACAGGCGCTGTTTCGGCGGCATGAGCACCGAAAGAAACTCCTGCGGCACAAAGGCACGACAGGATTACATTGCGATTCATTAATATCCTTTCATGTGCTGATTGGTGGTTACCTGAAAATTGCCGATTCGCCGTTCAGGGTCCCTCATCTGCCTGCTTGCGAGGCAGAGCATTCAGATAATGGAACAGCCTCCCGGCAAGCGCCTCGCGATCCGGTTCGGGCATACCCTCGACCATGGCGGGCATCTGCGTATCCGGTTTGATCGAGGATGGCTTCAGCACCCAGGCATAGAACTTCTTTTCGCCCAGTATTTTCGTCTGCTCGGCCAGATCCAGCGGAGCCTTGTTTCCGCCGTAGCCGTTTACACGGTGACAGCTGAGGCAGTATTTCTCCAGTTCACGCGCCGGCTGGGACATCTCTCCCGAAACGGTATTCTTTTCCGGTGCCCTGGATATCACGATCTCGTTCACCTGGTAGGGCCAGTAGGTAGCGCCTTCCTCGATCAGATCAGGCTGGCGAATATTGTCCCACACCAGATAATAAGGACCCAGCGATATGCTCTTTGCGTCTGGCGCACGGCTTTTCACATTGAACGCACGTGAGTGTTTTTTGGCGAAGACCAGATAAGCACGATACTGATCGAAGCGTTCGGTCGGAATATGCGAGACATAACCGTCGAGCGCCCTGAATTCGATCTCGGCAGCCACAGTCTTCCATTGATCGCCCAGTATCGCCCGGAGCACCTTTTCTACGGGATATCCCAGGTAAACGACATGCGGCTGGCGCTTGCCGTCGATCAATAGCGGCTCGATCACTTCGATCTCCACCGGCGGTTCGGCCACCTTCCGTTTCATTTCATCCAGCTTGGGCAACAGGACAGCGCCGGCATGGCTGGACAACAGCAGCAATAGCAAAAACAGGATTCCGTTTATCCTGGTGGTCATGAGCTGGCTCCCAATACCTGGTCCGATGAAACGCTTTCACAAACGATGCAGATCGCCCGGGATGTCGACGTCGGCAAAGATGCCATTATCGCCAATTTCCATTTGCACCAGATTTGATTTGTCGCGCTCGATCAGATGCCTCGCTCCCGCATCGCCTTTCAGTGCAAGCAACTCTTCGCCGTAATGACGGGAGAATCCAACCGGATGTCCGCGCCTGCCCTCATGCGTGGTTGCCGACAGATACGCCCCTGCCAGCAGTGCATCCCGAACTCCGGCAACTGCTGCCGACGGTACGGCAGGCATATCGGCCAAACCGATCAGCCAGCCTGCAGCTTCACGGTTCGCACGCACGCCGCAAGCGAGACTGGCGGCCATGCCCTGTGCCGCTTCCTGGCATATAAGCCAGCATATCGATGCCGACCTGTTTGCCCCGAGCGCTGCCGTGATCGCGCTGCGAAGTGCCTCCGATCGGGGTCTGACGACTACCGTGATTTGCTCGAAGTTTTCCAGCCAGGGCAGCAGGCTGTGCGCGGCGAGCGGCAGCGTCACCCCACCCAGCGTGACCGGATGCAACAACTTGTCCGAGCCGAACCGACTGGAACCTCCCGCTGCCAGAACGATGGCAGCTATTCCACCCGGATCAGGCAAGGGTTTCCTGGTCGAACGGCATACGGCGCAAACGCTTGCCTGTCAGCGCGAACACCGCATTCGCGACGGCCGGCGCGATTGGCGGCGTGCCGGGCTCGCCTATACCGGTGGGACGCTCGTTGCTCGCAACGATGTGCACATCCACCTGCGGCATTTCGGAATAGCGCAGCGGAGCATAGCTGTCGAAGTTGGATTGCATCACGCGGCCATTCTCCAGCGTGATTGCCCCATGCAGGGCGGCAGAGAGTCCGTAGACGATGGCCCCTTCGACCTGTTGCTGCACGCCGTCCGGATTGACGACCATACCGCAATCCACCGCTGCAACAACGCGATGCACCTTGATCTTGCCGTTTTCCAGCGACACTTCGGCGATCTCTGCCACATAGCTTTCGAACGACTGGTGCACCGCCACTCCATAGGCATGACCGGCAGGCAGCTTCCTTTTTCCCCAGCCGGATTTTTCCGCGGCCAGTTTCAGCGCCCCCCTGTAGCGGGACGCGGCGGGCAGGATGTCGAGCCGGTAGGCGACCGGATCCTTGCCGGCAAGATGCGCCAGTTCGTCGATCATGGTTTCCACCACGAACGCGGTATGCGAGTGGCCGACCGAGCGCCACCACTGCACCGGCACCACATTCCTGGTGCTGTGCAATTCGACCTGCAGGTTGGGGATCATGTACGGCAGCGTCGATGCGCCCTCGACTGAAGTGGCATCGATGCCGTTCTTGATCATGAATGATTCGAACATGGTATCGGCAGTGATGGACTGCCCGACGATAGTATGTTTCCAGGCCACCGGTCTTCCGTCTTTTGCGATCCCGACTTCGATATGGTCCGCCCACATCGGACGGTAGTAGCCTCCGCGCATGTCGTCCTCGCGCGCCCATACCACCTTGATCGGCTTGCCGATCACCTTGGCGACCTGCACCGCTTCCTGGACAAAGTCGGACCGGGGATTGGCGCGTCGGCCGAAACCTCCGCCCAGGTACATGGTATGTATCTCAACCTGCTCCGGCTTGAGTCCGGCTGTTGCTGCCGCCATGCCCCTATCCATGGTCTGCGCCTGCGTGCCGGTCCAGATGGTGCAGTGATCCGGCGTCAGGTCCACCACCACGTTGAGCGGCTCCATCGTGGCGTGCGCCAGATAGGGAACCTCGTATTCGGCGCTGACGGACTTGTGTGCTTCCTTGAAACCCTGCTCGGTATTTCCGTCCTTGCGTGCAACTGTGCCGGGCTGTTTCGCGAGCTCAAGGTATTCCATGCGCATCTTCGGCGTGGAAAGTGCCGCACCGGGACCTTCGTCCCATTCGATCTCCAGCAGGTCGCGCGCCGTTTTGGCGGGCCAGAAACCGCTTGCAGCCACCGCGATGCCGCTGGGTACCTGGTAGATTCCCTGCACGCCGGGCAGCTTGGCGGCCTCGGTCGCATCGTATCGTTTCACCTTGCCGCCGAAAACGGGGCTGCGTGCGATCAATACCGTCAGCATGCCCGGCAGATAGACATCGAGGCCGAACTGTGCGCTGCCGTTTATCTTGACCGGTGTATCGATGCGCTTGACCGGCTTGCCGATCAGCTTGAAATCCTTGGGCGACTTGAGCTCGACACTATCCGGGAGCGGCAGTTTGGCTGCTGCGTCGGCCAGCTCGCCGTAACTCAATCTCTTGCCGCTCCTGGCATGGATCACCTGGCTGTTCTCGGCATGGCATTCGCTTTCCGGTACGCCCCATTGCCCGGCCGCGGCACGGATCAGCATGATCCGGCCGCTGGCACCGACCCGGCGCAATTGCTCCCATGACGAAGGAACACTGGAACTGCCGCCCGTCAGTTGCATACCGAAGCCCGTGTGGTTATACACGGCGGCCACGGGTGCCGACTCGATGCGTATGCTGCTCCAGTCGGCTTCCAGTTCTTCCGCGACCAGCATCGGCAACGAGGTATAGACACCCTGCCCCATCTCGGATTTGTTGACGACGATCGTGATGCTGTTGTCCGCAGCGATGCGGATGAAAGCGTTGGGCGGGAAGACTGCTTTGGGTTGCGCTTCGGCGGCAAAGGCACGGCCGCCTTTCACGGGCATGTAGAAACTGATCACCAGTCCGCCCATCAATAAGGCGCCATCCTTGAGGAATGCACGGCGGGAAGAATCTTGCAGGGTCGTGTTTTTCATTTGGCCGCTCCCAGTTGTTCAGACGCTTTCTGGATCGCCGAGCGGATACGGTTGTAGGTCCCGCAGCGGCAAAGGTTGCCGTCCATCGCGGCCGATATTTGCGACTCGCTCGGGTGCGGATTCTCCTTGAGCAAGGCGGTGGCCGACATGATCTGTCCAGACTGGCAGTATCCGCATTGGGGCACATCCACCTCCAGCCAGGCAGCCTGCACGGCTTTGCCCAGCGTGGTCTCGGCCAGCCCCTCGATCGTGGTGACGTGCTTCCCGTTTGCCGTGGAAACCGGTGTCACGCAGGAGCGGATCGCCTTGCCATCCAGATGCACGGTGCAGGCACCGCACTGCGAGATGCCGCAGCCATATTTGGTTCCGGTCAGGTGCAGGTGGTCGCGCAGCACCCATAGCAATGGCGTACCGGGGTCCACATCGACCTTGGTGGCCTTGCCGTTGAGGTTGAAAGAAATCATGAGCATATCTCCTGGTTGTTGGATTGACTGACTTGGCTGGATTCGGTCTTCTGGTTTCTGATGGAGATCATGTGCGCCAGTATGGACACTGCGATCTCGGGCGGTGTGCGGCTGCCGATGGGAAGACCCACGGGCCCGTGCAAGCGTGCGATCTCTTCCTGGCTGAGGTCGAACAATGCCAGCCTCTCGCGCCGCTTCGCATTGTTGGCTTTGGAGCCCAGTGCACCGATATAGAAGGCCGGTGTCTTGAGCGCTTCCAGCAGTGCCATGTCATCCATCTTGGGGTCGTGCGAGAGGGCCACGATGGCCGTGCATGCATCCACCTGGAAAGCCAGCACCGCATCGTCCGGCATCTCGCTCACCAGAACGGTGTCCGGCACATTCCAGGTCTGGCGCATCTCGTCGCCCGGGTCGCAGACAGTGACATGGTAATCGAGCGCCTGGGCCATGCGCGCGAGATAGCCGGATGTCTGGCCGGCGCCGATGATCAGCAATCGCCAGCGCGGACCGTGCACGGTTGTCAGCCTTGCACCGTCGAAACTGAACGCGTCGGCGCGGCTGGCGTCGTTCAACAGTATCTGCATGGATTCAAGATGCAGGGTGCGGCTGATCAGCCGATGCGCCTGAACCGACAGCAGCACCCGCTCGATCCAGTCCGGATCGCGTACCGGTTCGATGACGAGGCGCAGTGCCCCGCCGCAGGGCAGTCCGAAGTTCCGGGCTTCTTCCTGCGTGACGCCATACGTCACCACTTCGCAACGGTCGATCTTCAACTGCCCTTGCAGCGCCCGCCTGACGAGGTCGTCCTCGATGCATCCACCCGATACCGAACCCACAGCGAGGCCGTCGCCACGCAGGGCCAGCATGGCACCCTGGGGTCGCGGGCTGGAACCGAAAGTCTCCACCACCGTCACAAGCCACAACGGGAGTTCCCCTGCTTGCCACGCTTGCAGGGTTTTCAGGACCGAAAGATCTACGCTATCCATGAAGCCTCCTTGTTTCGATTGTCCTGAAAAATTCAGTGGTTATATTCAAAGACCTTGGATGAAATAGACTGCGTGATGGGTTCTCCGGTGTCGAACATGATGAGACTCTCCTGCGGAGGAATGTTGCTTGTTGCTGTACGCAAAGCTCTCGTCAATCATCAAACTGTTGATCAATTTTGTCAACAATACGCGATTCACGATCGTGTAGTTAATTCAGCATCTGCACCTTTACTTCAATAGCGGATGATCCTTGGGCAGTTGTTTTGAGTACCAGATCGCAAGTTTGTGGCGCAGGGTCTTTTCGGCCACCTGGTCTTCCGGCAAGGGCTGAATGACCTTGTCGTGGACCAGCAGCCTGTAGATATACAGGAGTTTCTCGCTTACCGAGTCGTTCGGTTCGAACTCGACCACGCCGCGCCCTTCGGCATACTCCACCCCGGCATGGAATGCTTCCTTGAACAGTGCTGCTTCATTTTTCAGCTTCTTCATGGCACCTCCGGATAACTGAACCAGGAATCATTGCTGCGCTGATACGGGAACAAAATCATCCATATCGCTATTCTTCCAATACCCGCTCAATGCGCCGGTCCGGCACCAGCCAGATGATGGCGACCAGCAGATACAATGCGTCCGCGAGCCATTGGTACCAGAAGGCAGACGGAATGGCGACGGCATACAGGACTTGCGATAGCTTGCCCTTCCAGTCACGTTCCACCGCTTTGGCCAGCAGGGATTCCCTGCCGCCTTCGGCCAGAATGATGCACTTCTGCAAGATGATGTAGGACAGCGCCGCCATGAACAGCACCACCCCATACAAGGCGGTAGGCAGCGCTGAAAAATGGTTCTCTCCCATCCATCCGGTCACGAACGGCACCAGCGACAGCCAGAACAGCAGATGCAGATTGGCCCACAGGATGCTGCCATTCACGCGCCGCAGCGTGTGCAGCATGTGGTGATGGTTGTTCCAGTAAATGCCGATGTAAACGAAGCTGAGGATGTAGCTCAAGAAAACGGGCAGCAACGGTTGCAGGGCCTGCCAGTCGGAACCGTGCGGCACTTTCATCTCCAGCACCATGATGGTGATGATGACGGCCAGCACCCCGTCGCTGAACGCTTCCAGACGCGTCTTTCCCATTTTTCTTCGCCTCAATGAATATGCGTCGACGCTGTCTCTGCCGGGTGCAGCACACAGATATGATCCGTCGTTCCCTGCTCCACCTGCAGCGTGCTGTGGTGGATGGAGTATCTTTCCCTGAGCGTGCACATGATGTCGTCCATGAAAGCGTCGCCCGGATAACCTCCCGGCATCACCAGATGGACGGTCAGCGCGCTCTCTGTCGTGCTCATGCCCCAGATGTGCAGATCGTGGATATCGGCGACCCCGGGGCATTCGCGCAGATAGTCTTCCAGCGCGGCTGCATCGATGTGAGCGGGGATCGCGTTCAACGCCAGTTGCAGCGACTCGCGCAGCAGCCCCCAGGTGCCGATCACGACCACTGCCACGATCGCCAGGCTGACCGCCGGATCAAGCCAGTACCAGCCGGTATACAGCATCACCACGCCTGCAACTGCAACACCCAGCGAGACGGCCGCATCGGCCATCATGTGCAGGTAAGCGCCGCGAATGTTCAGGTCGCCCTCGCTTCCCTTGACGAACAACCATGCCGACACGCCGTTGATCCCGATGCCGACAACTGCCACCAGCGAGACCGTCAGTCCGGCGACGACATGAGGTTCAGAGAAGCGCTGTATGGCCTCCCACGCGATCCCCCCGCAGGCCACCATCAGGAACATGGCATTGGTCAGCGCGGCCAGTATCGACGTGCTGCGCAGCCCGTAAGTAAACCGCCCGCTCGGCGTTTTGCGCGCAAGGATCGCCGCACCCAACGCCAGCAACAGGCCCAGCACGTCGGAAAGATTGTGGCCGGCATCGGCCATGAGCGCGGTCGAGTGGGCGATGATGCCATAGGCGAACTCGACTGCCACAAAGGCGGTATTCAGGGCAATCGCGATCACGAAAGCGCGGCCGTGGTTGTTCGGATCGCCGTGGTGATGGTGATGCCCTTCGTGCGAGTGCCCGCTGTGGTCATGTGTATGGTTGTGTAGCATTAAATCCGCTTTCGTGTAGTGACAGGTTGAAATGAGTCGGTAAAGATCAATGGCAGGTTTCAGGCTCGATCATCCCCGGAACAGCGTATCGCGTTCAGGGACCGGCAACAACCGATCAACGCATTTTAGCCACCGCGTCTTCCACGCGTTCCACCGCAATGATCTCCATGCCGTCGATCTTGTGCTTGGGCGCGTTCGCTTTGGGGATGATGGCGTGGGTGAAGCCGAGTTTGGCGGCTTCCTTCAGGCGCTCCTGCCCGCGCTGCACCGGCCGCACTTCGCCTGCCAGCCCCACTTCGCCGAACACCACCATCTTTTCCGGTAGCGGCCTGTTGCGCAGACTGGAAACAATGGCGAGCAATACGGCGAGGTCCGCACCCGGTTCGGTGATCTTCACACCGCCCACGGCGTTGATGAACACATCCTGGTCGAAACAGGCGATGCCCGCGTGGCGATGCAGCACGGCCAGCAGCATCGCCAGCCGGTTCTGCTCCAGGCCCAGCGACAATCGCCGCGGCGTGGGTGCATGCGAATCATCGAGCAGCGCCTGTATCTCCACCAGCAATGGACGCGTGCCTTCCTGCGTGACCATGACGCACGAGCCAGCCACCTGTGCGCCGTGCTGGGAGAGAAAGAGTGCGGACGGGTTGCTCACTTCGCGCAGCCCCTTTTCGGTCATCGCGAACACGCCGAGTTCGTTCACTGCACCAAACCGGTTCTTGAACGCGCGTATCAGGCGGAAGCTGGAATGGGTATCGCCCTCGAAATACAGCACGGTATCGACGATATGTTCCAGCACCCTGGGACCTGCCAGCGCGCCTTCCTTGGTGACGTGGCCGACAAGGATGATGGTCACGCCGCTGCTCTTGGCCAGACGCGTGAGTTGTGCCGCGCATTCGCGCACCTGCGCCACCGAGCCGGGCGCGGAGGTGAGTTGTTCGGAATACACGGTCTGGATGGAGTCGATCACCACGACATCGGGTTTTTCGTGCGCGACGGTGGCCTGAATCTTTTCGAGCTGGATCTCTGGCAGCAGGTGCACTTCGCGCGCATCCAGGGAGAGGCGCTTGGCGCGTAGCGCGATCTGCTGCGCCGATTCTTCACCGCTCACATACAGCACTTTCTTTGTGGTGGAGAGATGCGCCAATGCCTGCAACAAGAGAGTGGATTTGCCGATACCCGGATCGCCGCCGATCAGCACCACCCCGCCTTCCACCAGCCCGCCGCCCAGCACACGGTCGAATTCGTCGATGCCGGTCGGCGTACGCGATACTTCGCTTGCCTCCACCTCCGCCAGTTGCTGCAACTTGCCCGATGCAGCCAGCGCACTGTAGCGGTTCTTGCCGGCCGCTGGCAGCGCTTCCGCCACCGATTCAACCAGCGTGTTCCATTCGCCGCAATTCGGACATTGGCCTTGCCATTTGGGGGATTGTCCGCCGCATTCAGTGCAGCTATAGACCGTCTTTATTTTCGCCATGTGAGCCTCAAAATTCGGAGGGTGTGAGGATAGCGCAGTTCTCATCGGGTAGAATAGCAACATGCTACGCCTCACCGAAATCAGACTCCCTCTCGAACATCCCGCAGATGCTTTATCCGCCGCCATTCTGAAGCGGCTGGGTATCGCCGCTTCTGAATTGCTCAGTCTTGCGATCTTTCGCCGTGGATACGACGCGCGCAAAAGGAACGCCATCGTCCTGGTTTATACCGTGGACATCGAAGTAGCAAACGAAGCGGCGCTGCTCAAGAAGAATATCCCGCATGTCGCGACCGCACCGGACATGAGCTACCACGTTGTGGCACAAGCTCCGCAAGGGCTGGCCGAGCGGCCTGTCGTCATCGGCACCGGGCCCTGCGGTATCTTTGCCGGCTTGTTGCTCGCCCAGATGGGCTTTTGCCCCATCATCCTGGAGCGCGGCAAAGAGGTGCGCGAGCGCACCAAGGATACCTGGGGCTTGTGGCGCAAAGGCAAACTCGACCCCGAATCCAATGTGCAGTTCGGCGAGGGCGGTGCCGGTACCTTCTCGGACGGCAAGCTGCACAGCCAGATCAAGGACCCGAAGTTCTACGGGCGCAAGGTGCTCACCGAGTTCGTGAAGGCCGGTGCGCCGGAAGAAATCATGTACGTGAGCAAGCCGCATATCGGCACCTTCCGCCTGGTGAGCATGGTGGAGGAGATGCGCCGCAACATGGAGGCGCTGGGGGCGGAAATACGCTTTCAGAGCCGTGTGGAGGACATCGAGATCGAGAACGGACAGGTGCGCGGCGTGGTGCTGGCGAACGGCGAACGCATCGCGACCGGTCATGTCGTGCTTGCCGTCGGACACAGCGCGCGCGACACCTTCGAGATGCTGCACAAGCGCGGTGTCTACATGGAAGCCAAGCCTTTCTCCATCGGCTTCCGCATCGAGCATCCGCAGTCGGTCATCGACCGTGCCCGCTTCGGTCCCAACGCGGGCAATCCCTTGCTGGGCGCGGCGGATTACAAGCTGGTGCACCATGCCAGCAACGGCCGTTCGGTCTACAGCTTCTGCATGTGCCCGGGCGGCACGGTGGTGGCCGCGACTTCAGAAGAAGGCCGTGTGGTCACCAACGGCATGAGCCAGTATTCGCGCAACGAGCGCAACGCCAACAGCGGCATCGTCGTGGGCATCACGCCGGAGGACTTTCCGGGAGATGTCCTCGCGGGTGTCGAATTCCAGCGCAAATGGGAAGCTCGCGCGTTCGAGTTGGGCGGCAGGAACTATTGCGCGCCGGGACAGCTTGTCGGCGATTTCCTGGCGGGCCATCCTTCCGATCATCTCGGCGAAGTCGTACCGTCCTACACTCCGGGCGTGACGCCCACCGATCTATCTACCGCCCTGCCCGACTATGCCATTGCCGCCATCCGCGAAGCATTGCCCGCGTTCGGAAAACAGATCAAAGGCTTTGCCATGGAAGATGCGGTGCTGACCGGCGTGGAAACGCGAACTTCCTCACCGGTGCGCATCAGGCGCGGCGAGAATTTCCAGAGCACCAACATCAAGGGGCTGTACCCGGCAGGCGAAGGTGCAGGGTATGCCGGCGGTATTCTTTCTGCCGCAGTGGACGGCATCGAGGTGGCCGAGGCGGTCGCGCTGGATATGGTTGCGAACGGGGCGAATCGGTTATAGTGATGTAATACAGTACAATACTTCGCAAATATCAGGATTGGCAGTTCTCTTAAGCATATAAGGGGGAGTATGCGTGATCTAGTCAGAATGCTTCTGCTAGCCGGCTTCATTTGCGGAACGGCAGCAAGCGCAGCGGCTGCAGACCAACCTGCCGGACCGGAACCGCTCATCCTCGGCGTACACCCCTATTTGCCTCACGACGAGATCATCGCCCGCTTTACCCCTCTTGCCAATTACCTCTCGCGCTCCATTGGCCGCCCGGTTGAAGTGCGCATCGGCCGCACCTACAACGAACACATCAACGCCATAGGCAATGACGCTATCGATATCGCCTATATGGGACCTGCCCCCTATGTGGAAATGGTGGAAAAGTTCGGAAAAAAGCCGCTGCTCGCGCGGCAGGTGATCAACGGGGATCCCTATTTGAGGGGCGAGATCATCGTCCGGCAAGACAGCCCTTTCCAAACGCTCGCCGACCTGAAAGGAAAATGCTTTTTGTTCGGTGACAACAACTCCACCATGAGCTATGTATTGCCCCAGCGCATGCTCGAAAGTGCAGGCATCCCGTTAAACAGGCTCGGCAGTTACAAATCCCTGGCGGGGCACAAGAACGTCGCACTGGCGGTACTTGCCGGCAGCTGCGATGCCGGGGCGGTCAAAAGCGAAGTGTTCCATGAATATGAACCCAGGGGCCTGCGCGCTTTGGCCGAGTTGCCTTTGGTCGCCGACCATGTGTTTGTGACCAGTGCGCGGCTGCCGGCATCACTGGTGGCCAAGCTTCGCAAGCTGTTTATGATACTGAACGAGTTGCCCGAAGGCGCCCCCATCATGACAGGGATACACCCCGAAATGACCGCGTTGGTGCCGGCCAAGGACAGCGACTACAACAAGCTGCGCGTTTTGATGAAATCGAAATCAACCTCCCAACCGCATTGAGCCTTGATGAATCCCAAGACATATTTTGAAAAATTGCCATGGCTCTTTCTTTTTGCCTTCCTGGCTTTGTTGGGCGCTGCTTCGATCGTTTTCCTGGCCAATAAATTCGCCGATGATCTGAAGCTTGCACGCGCGTCGGCATCACAGCAATTGCAGTTGATCACATCCGTCCTTTCCTCGGAACTGAATCAGGCGAATTACCAGAATATCGATACGCTGTTCAATCAATGGGCGAAAGCGAACGGGAGTATCGTCGAGCTGCAGCTGGTCTCCGCCAATGGCTTCAAAATAGCAAACTATCTCCGTCCCGCAGCGGATAAACATATCCTGCAGCTGCAAACCGACATCTCCTATTCATACCGGGAACAGGCGACGGTTCTGATTCGCGTGAGCCTGGACTCCGTGTATCAGGGCCAGCAAAAATTTGCGACGCAATTTGCGGGAATATTCCTTGCCTTTTCCATCCTGGTTTCATTCCTGCTTTACTTCGTCATTCATAGCAGAAAAGAAGCTTTCAAGGCCAGGCGTATCACGAGGCTGTACAACGCACTGAGCGAAATCAACCAGGCCATCGTGCGCATGGAACAGGAAGCGCAGTTATTTCCTCTGGTATGCCGTTGCGCAGTCGAATTCGGCGGGATGAGCATGGCCTTTGTAGCGCGGGTGGATGAAAAGAGCAATCTGTTCTACCCGTCCGCCAGTTACGGCGACGGGCGCGAATTCCTGGATGGCATCGTCATTTCGCCGCTTGCTGACGTACCGGAAGGCAACGGCCCGATCGGCATCGCCTACCGCGAGAACAGGTCAGTGATAGTGAATGACTATCACGCCGACCCCGTCACGGCCCCATGGAGGGGACGCGCGTCGGAGAATGGCTGGCATTCGGCGGCAACCTTCCCGATACAGCGGGGTGACCGGCCGTTTGCCGTGCTTTCGGTGTATCACGCGCTGGCCGGAGCCTTCGACGAAGAAGCCATTGCCTTGCTGGATGAGATGTCGCGGGATATTTCCTTCTCACTGGATAATTTTGACCGGGAAGCCCAGCGAAAAACGGCAGAAAAATCCCTGCAACTGGCAGCATCCATCTACGAAAACAGCAGCGAAGGCATGATGATTACCGATGCCGACAATTTGATCATAGCTGTCAATCCTGCTTTCACACGGATCACCGGTTACGACGTTGGGGAGGTAGCCGGAAAGAGCCCCGGTATTCTGAAATCGAGCTACCACGACACGGAGTTCTATCAGTCCATGTGGAACGAAATCAATTCCAGCGGCAAGTGGACAGGTGAAATATGGGATAGACGCAAGAACGGCGAAATTTATCCCAAATGGCTGACCATCAACACCGTTTTCAGCAATGAAGGAAAGGTGCATCACCGGATCGCTCTGTTCACCGATATCACCCAAAAGAAAGAGTCCGAAGAACAGATCTGGCAACAGGCCAATTTCGATCACCTGACCGGCTTGCCCAATTCGCGCATGTTTCACGACCGCCTGAAGCAGGAAATGAAGAAATCTCACCGCAGTGCGCTTCCGCTTGCAGTGATGTTTCTCGATATAGACCACTTCAAGGAGGTCAATGACACTCTGGGTCATGCCAAGGGCGACATATTGCTGAAGGAAGCGGCTCAGCGTCTTTTGGGTTGTGTGCGCGAATCCGACACGGTTGCCCGCTTTGGCGGGGACGAGTTTGTGCTCATCCTGAGCGACCTCGGCGACACAGACTGCGTTGAACGGATCAACGAATGCATACTGGACAAGCTCTCGGCACCATTCCAGTTGGGCGGCGAATTAGTCTATGTATCGGTCAGTATCGGGATCACGATTTATCCGTCCGATGCAACGGAAACAGACGCCCTGCTCAGTAATGCCGACCAGGCAATGTATGCCGCCAAGAATGCGGGCCGCAACCGTTACAGTTACTATACCGAAGCCATGCAGTTGGTAGCGAAAAACCGGATGAGTCTGTCCAATGATTTGCGCAGTGCACTGGAAGACGACCAGTTCAAGCTGGTATTTCAGCCTATTGTAGAGTTGGCGACGGGCTCTATACGCAAAGCCGAAGCGCTGATTCGCTGGCAACATCCAATGCGCGGCCTGGTCAGCCCTACGGAATTCATCCCGATAGCGGAACAGAGCGGACTGATCATAAAGATCGGCGACTGGGTATTCCGCCAGGCGGCGCTTCTGGTAAAGCACTGGCAAGCTATCGACGGAAAAGATGTGCAGATCAGCATCAACAAGTCGCCGGTTCAATTCAGAAACGATAACGATATCCAGTTAACATGGTTTGAGCATTTGCATGAACTGGGCCTGTCGGGAAACAGCATCGTGGTGGAGATCACCGAAGGTCTGCTAATGGAAGGCAGCGATGCCATTGTCAAAAGAAAACTGCTGGCCTTCAGGGACAACGGGATGCAGGTTGCACTGGACGACTTCGGGACGGGATACTCGTCGCTTTCCTATCTGAAGATATTCGACATCGATTACATCAAGATCGACCAGTCTTTCGTTCGCAATCTCGCGCCCGATTCAAGCGACCTTGCGCTCTGCGAAGCCATGATCATGATGGCCCATAAACTGGGCATCAAGGTCATCGCCGAAGGTGTGGAAACGCCGGAACAGCGTGACCTGCTGATTGCCGCGGGCTGTGACTTCGGACAAGGTTACCTGTTCTCCAAACCGCTATCGGCAAAAGACTTTGAAAGTCTCCTGCGGAAAACCCGAACTTGTTTTCCTCGTGCAAACGGGAATATCAATGCAGGGTCTGGTTCGCTGCAATCGCCATGATGTCGGCGAACACCGCGTCGGCATCCACACGGTCGAAGACGTAGCGCTGATTGCAGAATTCGCAGTGCACTTCAACGTCGCCGCGCTCCGCGATGATCGACTCCACCTCGTCCCGTCCGAGCATGCGCAACATCCTGGCCACATTCTCGCGCGAACAAGTGCAGCGAAACACGACATCCTGCGCCTCGAACAACCGGATATCTTCTTCGTGGTATAGCCGATGCACCAGCTCGACGGCCGGCAAGGTCAGCAGTTCTTCCGGCTTGAGCGTATCGGCTAGCTGCGACGCGCGCCCCCAGGCATCGTCGTCCTCGGACTCGGGCTGTTCGGGGAGTCTTTGCAGCAGCATGCCGGCAGCAATTTTCCCATCCGTTGCCAACCACAGGCGCGTTTCCAGTTGTTCCGAACGCATCATGTAGTTTTGCAGTATCGCGGCAATGCTCTCTCCTTCCAGCGCGACGATGCCCTGATACGCCTGATTGCCGTCCTTGGGATCCAGCGTGATGACAAAACGCCCGTCACCCACCAGTTCCTGCAGCGTGCCGTGTAACAGATCGCCTTCCCACTTTGCGGTGGCACGCACTTCCAGATCGCCGGAACACTCCACTACCAACAGCTTCACTGCGCCCTTGCCGTGTATCTGCAGGATCATGGACCCCTTCAATTTGAGCGTCGCGGCAAGCAATACTGCAGCGGCGCACAGTTCGCCCATCAGGTCGCGCAGCACAGGTGGATAGTCATGACGTTCGATCACGCTCTGCCAGACGGCGTCGAGGCGCACGATCTCGCCGCGTATCGGGGCGTGTTCGAACAGGAAGCGGCGCAGGGAATCGGATGGATTTTTCATGATCGGCGATGATAACACCGCACCGGCTATGCAAGAAATGACAAGGGCAGCCCGGACTGCCCTTTGGTCAGAAAATGGATCGTATCAGTCCCAATCCGGGTAGTTCGGGATGGAGACGGTGTCGCTATCGAATATGCCCTTATCCGCCTGGGTGTGGCAGGCGTTGCAATAGCTCAGCGATTTCACATCCTTGTTGCCCTTGATCATCTTCTCGGGGATGTCGTGGTGCTTGCGCTTGATATAGCGCACGTCGGTGATACGCAATGGCGTTTCATCTTCCGTCGCGACCGCGATCTTGCGTGAACGCTTGTACCAGGACTTCTCGGCCGCATTTTCCATCGCATAGTCGTAGATGGCCTTCAGTGTGGCCTTGTCCAGCGAGGCATTCTCGCCGAAATGGTCGTTCAAGGCTTTTTCATCCAGCAGCTTCGCCCAGGACTTGCCAGGCAAGAGGCCGGGCGGATAGGCATAGTGGCAAGAACCGCATTCGTCCGCATAAGTCTTGTTGTCGACCGGCTTCACTTCCTTCTGGCGCGTGAACGTAACCAGCCATTGCCAGAAATTTTCTTCCGCCATTGCGGCACTGCTGCTCGTCAGCAGTGCCACAGTCAACAGCGCTGCCTTGAATTTGGTATGCATCATCATTTCTCCGATCCTTACTTGCCCAGCAGGAATTTAAGGATATCGCCCTTTTCCTGTGCGGTGCATTCGCGTCCCCAAGCGTCATTGCAATTGCGCTTGAACCATTTTTCGATCTTCTTTGCATCGGTGAAGCGTTCCGGATTGGCGCTGGGCGCCATCGGGTCGATGACCTTGCCGGTCTTGTGGTGCTTGCCGGGCTTGCTCAGGTCGTCGCCGTGGCAAACAGTACAATTCATGGCCTTGCCGTCTTCCACTTTGCCCTCTTTGGTCCAGTCCTTCTTGCCATGATCGGCATCGAAACCGGCCGCTCCTTCGGATTTGTAGCGTGCAAACAATTCGTCGCTGGCCGGCGTCGCCGAGGCGGCGGACGCGATAAGCAATCCAGCTATCAATGCCATCAATGCGTACATTTTCTTCATTCTTGTATCTCCGTTACCAGGTGATTTTGATCGCAGCCAGCATGCCCAGCGCGCCCATCTCGGCGATACCCGCATGGCTGACCGGCACGGCTGAGTTCTTGGATTTGTTCACGGCGTAAGCCATCAGAGCAGCGCCCGTCACCCCCAGCATTATGTGCAAGTTGTCGGGGTCCGTGAAACCGTCGGACAACTTGAAATCATCCCAATGCACTATCAAACCCGTCACGATGGTTGCCGCTGCCATCGCTACCGTGGCCTTTGCCAGATGGGCATGCGTGCCGTTGGTCTGACGCGGCTGGTTCGCCACGGCCGCGCAGTTGGCCTCACACTCGCTATCCGGCGCGGTTGCGGCCGTCAAAGCCGCCAATACGATGGTTCCCAACCCCAGATACTGGTGCACCTTGCTTCCCGTGATGAGCGGCGGTTCGAACGGAGTTGGTTTCACCGCAGGCGCGGCGCCATTCGATTTATTCACCAATACTTCGGGATCGTTAGCTGCTGCCAGCTTGAACGACTCATAGTCCTTGACGTAAGCATGGGATGCCAGCGGCAGATCGATTGCCGCATCCTGTGCCGACGCCGTTCCGGATTGCGCCGTAAAACACAGCACGGCAGCGATCATGAACTGGATGCCCTTCATTTGACTCTCCTCATTTATCGTTAAAATTATCTGTACCGGATAGCGATAGCGATTTCTTCTTTCCGGTGAGCATCGCCCTCACCAGGTTTTCATTGTGCTGGATGCTGCCCACCACCACTCCGGCCACGTGCAGTATTACCAGCACCAACCCGACAGTGGGAAGGAACTCGTGCAGATGACGAATCATATAGCTGGTTTCATCGCTCACACTGTTTGCCAGGAATGCCAGCGGTCCCTCAAAGTCGATCATCCCCAGCGTCGACAGGCCGGAAGCAAAGAGCAAGGCCAGAAACCCGAGCAGCGCGAACACCATCAAGGCGCCTGCCGGGTTATGTCCAAAATAATGCCGGGGATGTCCCTTCAGCATGCCTCGCACGTAGGCTAGCGTCTCCCCCGCCGGGAAAACGAAGGAATGGAAACGCGCATACCCGCTGCCCATGAATCCCCAAATTACCCGCGCCGCAAGCAACGCGCACAGCGCGTAACCGACCACTACATGGATTCCGGAAACATGCACCTCGCCCGAAATGTAAGCCGCTGCACAGCCCAATGCCATTGTCCAATGGAAACAACGGATGAACAGATCCCACACCTTCACGGTTGCGGTGGCTTTGTCGATCCCGACATGTTTTGTATCAACTTGCTGCATACACCGCCTGAAAACAGGTAAAAAAACGCCAGCGGCGGCTGTGCTTCACTTCATAAATCAGCACAGCGTGCCTCCGGCTTGGGTAACTAAGTTGGCTCGATTGGTAATGCAGATTTTTTCAAAGACCTGCCAAAACGGGTGCGGATTTTACCCGAAATTTAACATATGCAAAGTCCCATTGTTTTGGCCTGCAGGGATCTCAAGTGCCGCTGATACGCCCTGCCATGACTTGCCTCCATGCCATGGCAATCGCCGCAATCAAACAAAAAACCGCACCCGCATAAAAGGTATAGGACGCGCCGAGGCGATCCCACAACAGCCCCGCCAGCACACTGGCGAACAGCATCGCCAACCCGCTCAGCAGATTGAAGAGGCCGTAAGCGGTGCCGCGCAGATCGGCAGGCGTCACGTCGGCCACCATCCGGGCCAGCAGCCCCTGCGTGATGCCCATGTGCAAGCCCCATAATGCGACGCCCTGCAGCACTGTCGTCCAGCGGTTGTCGCTCGCCAGAACAAGATCGGCGGCAACCAACACCACCAGTCCCAGTGCCAGCAGTTTGTTGTGGTCCATCCTGTCTGAAAGCCTGCCGAACGGATAAGCCGTTGCGGCGTAGATCACATTCATGGCCACCATCACCAGCGGCACAAACGCAACGGGAATACCGCCTTGGGCGGCGCGCAGAACAAGGAACGCTTCGCTGAAACGCGCCAGTGTGAACACCGCACCGATGCCGACCACCCACCAATAGGCAACGCCCAGACGTTGCAGATTCACGCGGCTGATCGGATTGGACGGCTTGTGCGTTTCCTTCTTTTCCGGCTCTCGCAAACCGAACAACAGCAACGCCACCGCCATCAAACCGGGTATCACAGCCACCCAGAATACCGCACGAAAATCGTTGGCCCACAACAGCATCAGTCCGGCCGCCAGCAAGGGGCCAAGCAAGGCGCCCACCGTGTCCAGTGACTGGCGCAAACCAAATGCCGCTCCGCGCATCCCGGCAGGTGCGATATCGGCGATCAGCGCATCACGCGGTGCGCCGCGTATGCCCTTGCCGATCCTGTCGAGGAAGCGTGCGGTCAGCACTGTGCCGATGCCCGAAGCCAGCGCGAACATCGGTTTGGTCAGTGCACCCAGCGCATAGCCGAACAACGTGAGCATCTTGCGCTTGCCGAGGTAGTCGCTCAATACACCGGAGAATACCTTCACCAGCAACGCCGTGGATTCGCCGATGCCCTCGATCACCCCGACCGTCAAACCGCTGACGCCCAGCACGGTGACCATGAACAACGGCAGCAGGCTGTGTATCATTTCGGAAGAGATGTCCATCAGCAGGCTGACAAAGCCCAGTACCCACACCCCTCTCGGCATACCGGTCAATACTTCTTTATTGATCTTGTGCGTCATTCAGTTCGCGCTTATTGATAAACCGATAAAAGAGATAAGGTGCGACCCACACCCAAAGCAGAATCAGGGGCCACAGATGTCCGCTCATTACATCATAGTTCGCCAGCAGCGTCTCCCAGGAATGGCCGGCGACGTAATGAAAAAATAGGAACTCGAATGCCACCGTGAGGGTCATCCAGAACGACCCGGTGAGCCATGCCTGTCTTGCAGATGAGAATGGCCAACGGCCAGCATAAAGATAGATCACTGCAGCGAGCAGCATGATCCCGCTCAGGCAGGAAAGCTGGTTCGCGAGCAATGCGGGAAGCAGCTTGCCGTAAGTGAGGTCGCGCAACGCACCATTGGCAATCGCGGCCATCAACATCACGAGCCACGTCAGAAGAATGCGCATCAATCAAGCCATCTTCGAAGGAAGTCTGAGCGTATCGCCCGCCACCATGAAAATGCCCTTGCCCCGATGATGAAGCGTACGCGGATTCTTCACGGAGGGATCGATCCAGGCCTTGACCACTTCCAGCACGAAGAAGTTGTACTTGTTGACCATCCTGCTGTCGGCCACCCTGCATTCCAGGTTGGCGAAACACTCCGCGATAAGCGGCGGCTGCACTTGGGAAGCGGGCAGCGGCGTCAGCCTGAACTTCGCGAACTTGTCCACCTTGCTGCCCGAGCAGTTGCCCACGCCCACTACCTGCTTCGCCAGTTCCACTGCCGGGATATTGAGCACGCATTCCTTCGTCGCCACCAATGCATCGAAACTGTGGTTGCGTCCGCTGATCACGCAGCCCACCAGCGGCGGCTCGAATTCCATCATCGTGTGCCACGACTGGGTCATGATGTTCGCCTTGCCTTTGTGTGAGGTCGTCACCAGCACCACCGGTCCGGTTTCGAGCAAGCCGTACACTTTGGACAACGGAAAATTTTTCTTTGCCATCGTAATGCTCCTTTCATCAAAGGAAACCCGAAACCGACCCTGTTTGCTCCGCATCGATTATTTTGGAGCCATTTTCTTCCGTCGGGGACACATCAGTAAGCACGCATTTGTGATCTTCGCAAAACCTCTCACCTTGACTGCCGCCCGGTTCTCGACAAGCATCCCCGAGCATGAAAACTCCAATATGACGAAACGGCGTAGAACATCGATATGACAGCAATGATCACCAGCGGCCATTTCCAACCGGTATACATCACATAAATAGACCCGAAAATGCAACCCATGATCACCATCGTCACATGCCGCAACTCGTTTATTGAATAGATGTCGCCGCCATTGATTCGGTATGCGAGACACACAGTCTTGCTTTTATCGAGCAACGAGGGGCGCCCGCAAAAATCGACCGTATCGCCTTCTTTGATCAATCTGAGGTTTTTGGCTTGTCCCGGCACATTTACCAAAGCGTCATCCGATCCTTCCAGGTGAAAATTGGTTGCTGTAGTCGTTGAATTCTCTTCAATGTATTCGACGCCCTGCGCTACGCCCTGATATACGCGGAACCATTTATCGTTCATAGAAGCTCACTAGTCCTTTTTGCAGAAACCATCCATGGGCGAAACGGGTGAAAGTATTGGATAACACCCATTATGCGCGGGGCAAGCGGGTGCCCCTGACAAAAGGGCACCTGAAATCCGACACACTGCACGCACCCATCGCGTAAAATCGCTGCCGCACTATAACGCCGACTTCGGCGAATAACCATATGCCGACTGTCCCAGCTACCCATCCCATTGTGACCACCGAAGTAGAACGTTTCTTTTCCGAACAAAGCCCGCTCGCCTCCGAGGTTGCATCATTCCGTCCGCGTGCCCAGCAGCGCGAGATGGCAATGGCCGTGGCGGAGGCCATACGCGACAACGCCATCCTCGTGGCGGAGGCGGGAACGGGCACAGGCAAGACCTTCGCCTACCTGGTGCCCGCGCTGCTGGCGGGCGGCAAGGTAGTCATTTCCACCGGCACGAAGAACCTGCAAGACCAGTTGTTCCAGAAAGACCTGCCGATGGTGCGCGATGCGTTGAAAGCGCCGGTGTCGGTGGCCTTGCTCAAGGGGCGCTCGAACTATGTGTGCCACTACCATCTGGAATTGGCGCAATCGAACGGGCTGTTCAAGACGCGCGAGGATGTGAAGCATCTCGCCAGGATCGTTAACTACGCCAAGGTGACGCAGAGCGGCGACAAGAGCGGGCTGGCCGACGTGCCCGAGAACGCGCCGATCTGGATGCATGTGACCTCGACGCGCGACAACTGCCTCGGGCAGGAGTGCCCGCAGCACGATGAATGCTTCGTGCTGAAGGCCCGCAAGGAGGCGATGGAAGCGGATGTGGTGGTGGTGAACCATCACCTGTTCTTTGCCGATGTGATGCTGCGCGACGAAGGTGTGGCTGAACTGCTGCCTGCCTGCAACACGGTGATCTTCGACGAGGCGCACCAACTTCCGGAGACAGCGAGCCTGTTCTTTGGCGAGAGCCTCTCTACTTCGCAGTTGTTCGACCTGTCGCAAGATGCGCGCATCGAAGCGCTAAGTGGAGCAAAAGACTTCGCGGCGCTGCCGGTGGCTTGCGATGAACTGGATAAGGCTGCGCGCGACCTGCGACTGGCGTTCAAAAAGGAAGGCCGCTTGGCGGCAGATGCAACGCAGAACATCAAGGATTTCGCGCCAACGTTGAAGATGCTGGGCGAGAAGCTGAAGAACCTTACGGGATTACTGGAGAAACAGGCGGAGCGGAGTGAGGGCTTGGAGAATTGCTGGCAGCGGGCGCAGGGGTTGGTACAGCAATTGAAGCATTGGCAGGACGGCGATGTGCCGGAAACGGTGCGATGGCTGGAAGTCTTCCACCACTCGCTGCAACTCAACACCACGCCGCTCTCCATCGCCGATATATTCAAGAAGCAGATCAGCGGCCACCCTCGCGCCTGGATATTCACGTCGGCGACGCTGGCGGTGAAACAGAATTTCTCGCACTACCAGAACGAAATGGGCTTAACCGAGGCCCGTACCGCGTGCTGGGACAGTCCGTTCAACTACCAGGAGCAGGCACTGCTTTATGTACCGCAGAACCTGCCTGAGCCGAACAGCGATGGCTATACGGAGGCGGTGGTGCAGGCCGCATTGCCGCTTGTCGAGGCCAGCCAGGGGCGGGCTTTCCTGCTGTTCACCAGCTTGCGAGCGATGCAGCTTGCCCATGAAATTCTGCTGGCTGAGTTCGACCGCAAGAACCTGAAGTACCCGCTGCTGATACAGGGCGAAGGTTCGCGCAACGAGCTGCTCACGCGCTTCCGTGAACACGGCAACGCGGTGCTGCTGGGCAGCCAGTCGTTCTGGGAAGGGGTGGATGTGCGCGGCGAAGCATTGTCGCTGGTCATCATCGACAAGCTGCCGTTCGCGCCGCCGGACGATCCGGTGCTGGCGGCACGCATCGCCGAGCTGAACAGGCAGGGGCGGAACGCCTTCATGGAGTTCCAGTTGCCGCGCGCCATCATCAACCTGAAACAGGGAGCGGGACGGCTGATACGCGACGAGAACGACCGCGGTGTGCTGATGATCTGCGACCCGCGCCTGATCTCAAAACACTACGGCAAGCGCATCTGGCAGAGCCTGCCGCCGTTCAAACGCACGCGCGACGCGGCGGAGGCAGCCGCTTTCTTTAAAAAGACCTAATTCGCCAACTCGCAGCGGTTGCGCCCGTTGTTCTTCGCGCGGTAGAGCGCATCGTCGGCATCCTTGACGATCCTTTCGTAATCGGGATGCCCGTTGTAGGCGGCTACGCCGATACTCACGGTGACCGGCATCATCTTGCCATCGCCGACTCGCATCGGTTCGGCGGCAAAACGCTCGCGTATGGTCTCGGCCACTTGCAGCGCCTGCTCCTTGCCTATCTCGACCAGCACGATGAGCAACTCCTCGCCGCCGTAACGGAAGATGAAATCGCCCACGCGCACACTGGACGTGACCAAGTCGGCTGCCTGTTGCAGCACCAGATCGCCCCCATCGTGCCCATGAGTGTCGTTGATATTCTTGAAGTGATCGATGTCGAGCAGCAGGATCGCGAACGGTACGTCGCTGTTCCTGGCCAGTGCCAGCTCGCGCATCAGGATCGTGGGCAGGTAACGGCGATTGAGCAAACGGGTCAGGCTGTCGCGCCCGCTCTCCACTTCGATGAAACGGTCAAACAGGCCCGTCAGCAAGAATTTCACCTCTCCGATATCGGCCTCGACCTGCCTCATCGCTGCGCGCGCATCGCCTCCGCTCCGGCGCTTTTCGATCAGGCTGGGCAGCAGTTTGCGTTCCAGCCTGTCGACGCAAACGCGTATGCGCTCCAGTTCCGGCGCTTCGTGAAAGATGATGCTGGCCTTGTGCTGCAGCCACAAACCGAATTCGGAGTGCCGCATCTCGGGCACTCCCGCAGCCTCATCCCCGAGCAGATGCAGAAGGATGTGCTGCGCCCATTCCGAAAGTGCCGCGCGCTGGCGTTCGCGTTCGGCCAGCATGTTCTGTCCCAGCGCAAACATGCGGTACGATTCGTCGGTACGCACGCTTTTACCCACATTGACGATATAGGAATCGGTCATCGCGGACATGCTCAGTTCCATCACTTCGGAAACGAAGCGTGTCGCCTGCACCAGCCCGGCACGGTCAAGTTCGGTTCCCACCAGGTATCCGGTGATCGCCTGTTTCAACAGGCGCGTCCCCCGCAACACCAGCGAAATCGGCATCTGGATGCGCGCATGCACCACACCCACATGGCACTGGTATTTGTAGATCTCTTTCGGGTCTTGCTGCTTCAGGGAGAACAATTCGCGCAGCCAGCCTTGCATCGAAGCGTGCAGCCGCTGGCTCACGACATCGTGGCTGATGTATGGCTTGGCTTCCTTGTCGGCCAGCATATGCTCGTAAAAAAGCGTTGCCAGATCGGGCGCGTGTCGATTGACCGTGTCGCTGATCAGTTTCTTTGTTGCTTCGGGTATATGCTGATGCAATTGTTGCCAGTCGGCCGCAAAATCCTCGATTTTGCTGTGTTTCATCCTTCGCTCCTCCATCAGGCCTGCTTGTTATTCTATTTTTCCATGGCATTGTACCCCGAACGCATTCGGGCCATTTTTGTTGTCGGTACTTCGTGGGAGAATGATTGACTGCACCCCCCGGTTTGATGTCCACTGTCGACAAATGCATCAGTATCCACTTGCGACCATGAATTCCGAGAGCACTTTCTTCGACGATCTGAGATTCCATATCGACGAAGACAATCTCTTCGTACGCGCCGAACAATTGCGCGCGCGTTTGAAGCTGTTACCCTTGATGCTGCTTGCCCAGATGCTGATCGAGCCGCTTTTTGTGTGGCTGATGTGGGATATTGCATCTCACCGGCAACTCATCATCTGGCTGGGTGTGGCCGTTCTGCTGCATCTTGCCGAATTGACACTTTGGTTCCAGAACCGGGAAAAACTCGACAGCATCGAGGAATGCCAGCGCTGGAGCCAGGATTTTTTCAACTTCGCGCTGGTTTTCGGCATGATGTGGGGGGTCGGCACACTATTCTTCTTTCCGGGTGATCTGCTCACCCAGGTGCTGCTGGTCTGCGTGCTGATGGGGCTTACCGCAGGTGCAGCCACCATGAATTCGATGCATCCGCCCGCCTTCTACGCCTATGTCCTCGGCCTGATGCTGCCGCTTGTCTTCCGTGTGATGGTGGAACAGGACGAAACACACGTCGCACTCGGATCGATGTTGCTGCTGTTCCTGCTGGTGATGCTGAGCTCGGGCCATTTTCTCAGCAAGTTCATCATGCTTTCGCTGCGACAACGGTTCGAAAACGAATCTCTTGCCCAGCAACTCGCCTCGATGAACGATGTGCTGGAACACAAAGTGGAAGAACGTACCGCGGAAGTCGCGCAAGTACGCGATGTGACCATCATGGCGATGGCTTCGCTGGCGGAGACGCGCGACAATGAGACGGGCAACCATCTCAAGCGCACGCAAAAATATATGCGTGCGCTGGCCGTCAAGTTGCGCGACCATCCGCGCTTTCAGGATTTCCTCACCGAGGACAACATCGAATCGCTGTACAAGCTCGCCCCCCTGCATGACATCGGCAAGGTCGGCATTCCGGATGCCATCCTGCTCAAGAAAGGCAAGCTCACGCCGGAAGAATTCGAGATCATGAAGACACATCCCACGCTTGGCGGGAATGCCATAGCCATGGCGGAGAGCGGATTGCCCACACCCAACCGTTTCCTGCATATCGCCCGCGAGATCGCCACCGGGCATCACGAAAAATGGGACGGTAGCGGTTATCCGCTGGGGCTCGAGGGAGAAACCATTCCCATCTCGGCACGTCTGATGGCGGTGGCCGATGTATATGACGCTCTCATCAGTCGTCGCATCTACAAGCAGCCGTTTTCGCACACTGATGCGGTGGCATACATATTGCACGGACATGGCAAGCATTTCGATCCCGACGTGGCGGATGCCTTTCTGGCAATACAGGATGAGTTCCGGCTGATCGCCGAAAAATATCAAGACGAATGAATCCAAGACTACTCAACCTGCTCGGCGGCGACGAGGACCTCTATCCCCACATGCTGGAGGAAAAATTCCCGCGCGTGTTCAACAAGCTGCTCGAACTATTGGAAACACCTCACATCGAACAATACCTGCAGGACCTGATGGTGGACAAACGCGGCGGGACCCGGGAAGGGTTTCCGATCGAAGCGGCTGGAGAAATCATCCGGCTCGGCAATTATCTCCACGCGTTGCATAACCAGGGCAAAAAGATCAATGCATGGGACGACATCCCGGAATACAAACGCCAGGAGCTCGTGCAATACGGCTACGACTTCACGGGGCATGGGCTACTGCAATCGGTCGATGACAACAATCAGAACGCGGTGCAGATATTCCTGTCCTGCGGAGTTGACCTGGAGGTGCGCGACGACCGCAACTGGACGCCGCTGATGGTCTCCGCGTTCAACGGCAATCTGGATTTCGCACGCTTGCTGATCAAATGCGGCGCCAAGGTCACCACCAGAGACAAGAACGGTTACACGCCGCTGCACTGGGCTGCCTACAACGGCCACGTCGACGTGTTGAAGTTGCTGATCGAAAAGGGTGCCGAACCGGATACGCGCAGCCATACCGGCTGGACCCCGTTGATGCAGGCCGCGACCCGCGGACATCTGCTTGCCTGCGCCTACCTGATCTTCAGGAATGCAGACGTCAATTCGGCGACCACCGACGGCTGGACGTCATTGCACAAGGCTTCCAACAACGGGCATACCGAAGTCGTCAAGTTGCTTCTCAGCAAAGGCGCCAACTGTTTTGTGAAATACCAGGACGGCAGCATGCCGATCGACCTTGCCATCAAGGCAAATCATCAGGACATCGTTGCCTTGTTGAATCAGTATGCAAAGTTCCAGGCCGCACCGGATTCCCAAACACCGGGTTCACGCCTGGAGCCGTAACCGGGCGCGTTCAACGTATCCTGACCCGAGCTTCTCCGGAAACCATCTTCCCGATCACGCACGCTGCAGAAAATCCCTGTTCACCGAAGATAGCCAGTATCCGGTCTGCCTCGTTCGCCGCACAAGCCACCAGCAATCCGCCACTGGTCTGCGGGTCGCACAGCAGTTTGCGCTGCCACTCGGGAAAGCCTTGCGGCAGATCCACTTCCGCGCCGTAGCTGCTCCAATTGCGATCCGCCGCACCCGTGCTGTAACCCTGTTCGGCCAGACGCAACGCCACCGGCAGGAACGGCAACATGTCGTAATCCAGCTCTGCGCCCAGCGTCGAACCGCGACACACTTCCAGCAGATGTCCGAGCAATGCGAAGCCGGTGACGTCGGTCATCGCATGCACGCCCGGCATCCCGCCCAGAACCGCACCGACTCGGTTGAGCTGCGTGGTCGTATCCACCATTTGCCGGTAACCTTCGGCATCCAGATCGCCTTTCTTCAGCGCCGCGCTCAACACCCCCACGCCCAGCGGCTTGCCGAGAATGAGCACATCTCCCACCTGCGCCCGGTCGTTGCGTTTGATGTGATCTGGATGCGCCACACCTACCGCAACCAAACCATAGATCGGTTCGGGTGCATCGATGGAATGTCCGCCGGCGATCGGGATCCCTGCCGCTTCGCATACCGAGGCCCCTCCCGCGAGGATGTCGCGTATGGTGTCCAGCGGTAATTTATTGATCGGCATACCGACGACCGCCAGCGCGAGAATCGGGGTCGCGCCCATGGCGTACACGTCGGACAAGGCATTGGTCGCGGCGATGCGCCCGAAGTCGCGGGCGTCGTCCACGATGGGCATGAAAAAATCGGTGGTCACGACGATGGCTTGAGAGTCGTTGAGTTTATAGACTGCCGCGTCGTCGCTGCTTTCGGTGCCCACCATCAGGTTCGGGTAAGATGGCGGTAGCGGCATCGCAGCCAGCATCTCGGCCAACACCGCGGGTGCGATCTTGCAGCCGCAGCCGCCGCCGTGGGAATACTGTGTCAATTTGATCGCGTCGTTCATACAAAATAGTCTATGCAAAATCCAAGGGTCGCCACCGTATCACAACTGTCCGATTTCGACGAAATCATCGACGTTCGCTCCCCCGCCGAATACGCGGAAGACCATATCCCCGGCGCAATCAGCGCCCCTGTGCTGAACGATGAGCAGCGCGCCGAGGTCGGCACGCTCTACACGCAAGTCTCGCCGTTCGTGGCCAAGAAGCGCGGAGCAGCGCTCATTGCGCGCAACATCGCGCAGCATCTGGAAACCTCCTTCAGCGACAAGCCGAAACAATGGAAGCCGCTGGTGTATTGCTGGCGCGGCGGCCAGCGCAGCGGCGCGATGGCGCACATTCTGGCGCAGGTCGGCTGGTCCACCGGCAGACTGAACGGCGGTTACAAGACCTACCGCCGCCATGTCCTCGCCGAACTTGAATCATTGCCCGCCACTTTGCAGTTCCGCGTGGTCTGCGGCCCGACCGGTTCCGGCAAAAGCCGCTTGCTGCGCGTGCTACGGGAACAGGGATCGCAGGTGCTCGACCTGGAAGCGCTGGCGCAGCATCGCGGCTCCCTGCTCGGCAATCTTCCTGACGAAGTTCAACCCGCACAGAAGATGTTCGACAGCCGTTTGTGGGATGCACTGCGCCGTTTCGATGCCCGGCACCCTGTATTTGTAGAGGCCGAAAGCAAGAAAATCGGCCTCATCAACGCGCCAGAATCGCTGTTGCTAAAAATGCGCACCTCGGATTGCCTGCTGATCGAAGCGCCTGTTGCGGCGCGTGTGCAGTTGCTCATCGAAGACTACAAACACTTTTTAAGCGACCCGGCTCTGCTCGTGCAGCGTCTCACCCCCCTGTTGCCGCTGCATGGCCGTCAAGTCCTTGATCACTGGCAAATGCTGGCCGAACAAGGGGAATGGGCTGCTCTGGTTGAAAAGCTATTGACCCAGCATTATGACCCGGCCTATCGGCGCTCCACTGCCAGCAACTTCACCCGGCTGTCCGCAGCAAAAGTACTTCTGCTCGACAATCTTGATGACGCCACGCTACGTGCAGCTACCGCCGCCTCGCTATAACCCTACTAAACAATTATTTACTCGACAAAACCGCCCGATTGCACGAAAATACTTAGCAAGCTAACAATTAGTACGCCAACAACTGCATGAAACCTCTGGACGAACAATTCGCTGAAACATTACATCTGGTCGCGCACGCCTGGCGCACCGAGTTGGACAGACGGCTGCGCCCGTTGGGGTTTTCGCATTCGCGCTGGCTGTTGTTGATGCATCTTTCGCGCCACGACGGCTGCACTCATTGCGAACTGGCACAACACATGGGCATAGAAGCTGCAACCCTGGTCAAGCAGGTCGATCACATGGAACAGGAAGGGCTGCTCAAACGCTGTGGCAGCGAGACTGATCGGCGCGTCAAACACCTTTACCTGTCGCCCGACGGCAAGAAGGCGGTGGAGATCATACGCAGCAACGCCGCCGAGTTGCGCAAAGAGATTCTGGACGGATCGAGCAAGGAAGATATCGGCAACGCCATCACCGTGCTGCAGAACGTCCGCGACAAACTGGCCGGAGAGCCGTAACAACGGGAAATGACTCATGGAACGCCTGAAAGCGCATAAAAAGAAGATCATCATCGTACTGGTGATTGTTGCGTTGATTGCCGGTCTGTCATTTGCCTATTTCGCCGGACTTTCGCGTAGCACCGAAAATGCCTATATCAATGCGGATGTGGTGAATGTGGCCGCGCAGGTCAGCGGTCGTGTCATTGCCGTGCACATCAAAGACAACCAGCACGTACACAAAGGCGATGCGCTGTTCGATATCGATCCCGAACCGTTCTCCATCGCCCTCGAACGAGCCCAGGCAGACCTTGCGTTGGCGCGTCAATCTGCCCGCCAGGATAATGCTGAAGTCGCAGCCGCACGCGCGCTGGTCTCCCAGGCTGAAAGCGATCTGGCCAATGCTCGCAACACCTACACCCGCGACAAGGAACTGGTTGAGCAACATTTCCTCTCCCAGCAATCTCTGGAGGATGCCCAGACCCGCATGCAGGCTTTGCAGGCGACGCTGGAACAGGCACATGCCAAACTGGCCAAGGCCCTGTCGGCTCCGGAAAAGACCAGCGAGCGCGGTGATGTGCTGAAGGCACAGGCCGCCATCGATCAGGCCAAACTCGACCTGGAACACACGCATGTCATTGCAGCGCAGGACGGGCAGATCAGCAACCTGTCGCTCACTGCAGGATCGCTGGTCGGCGCCGGTACCCCCTTGTTCGCGCTGATCGCGGATAACAGCTTTCATATCGATGCCAACTACAAGGAGACCGAGCTGGTCGGCATCCACCCCGGCCAGGATGTGGATATCCAGATCGATATGTATCCCGGCCAGCATTTCAAAGGCACGGTGGAAAGCCTCTCCGGCGGCACTGGCACAGCCTTCTCGCTGCTGCCGCCGCAGAACGCGACCGGGAATTGGGTGAAGATCGCACAGCGCGTGCCGGTGCGTATCAAGTTCGCCCCCACGGATGCCGCACATCCGCTGCGCATCGGTGCCACCGCGACCGTGAGCGTACAACTGAAGTAGCGCCGGCATGAGCGGCAACAGGATACTGATCAGCGCCGCCGTGATGGCCGCGACCATCATGCAGGTGCTGGACACCACCATCATCAACGTGGCGCTGCCCAACATGGCGGGTCAGCTCGATGCCACGCCCGACAACATCAGCTGGGTGCTCACGTCCTACCTGATCGCGTCGGCCATCATCATGCCGCTCACCGGTTTCATCACGGACCGCATCGGCCAGAAGCGCTTCTTGCTGATCAGCATCGCCGGCTTCGTCATCACTTCGGCTTTGTGCGGCATGGCAACCAGCCTCGCTCAGATGGTGCTGTTCCGATTTCTGCAGGGTGTGTTCGGCGCCGCACTGGTGCCGCTGTCGCAGTCCATCATGCTGCAAGTCTTTCCAGGCGAACAGCGCGGCAAGGCGATGGCGATCTGGAGCATGGGTGTGATGGTCGCCCCCATCATGGGACCGACCCTGGGCGGCTGGCTCACCGAAGCAATCAGCTGGCGCTGGACGTTCTATATCAACCTGCCGGTCGGCATCGCTTCCTTCGTGCTCGCCATGCGCCATGTTCCCGACACCCCCACCCGCGAACGGCGCATGGACTGGCTGGGCTTCGCGACGTTGGCATTGGGCATCGGCGCGCTGCAACTGATCCTGGACCGCGGCAACCAGGACGACTGGTTCAGCTCGCAGACCCTGATCTTTGCCGCCTGCGTCACGGTAGTCTCATTGGCCTTCTTCGTCGTTTACACGCTCACCGGCAAGCATCATCCCTTGTTCGACCTGCGCATCTTCCGCGACCGCAACTTCCTGGTCGCCAGCCTGATCATGACCACCATCGGTATCGGCTTCTTCGGCGGCATGCTGCTGCAATCGCTGTTCCTGCAGAACTTCCTGAACTATCCCACCTTCGAAGCCGGTCTCTACATGGCGCCGCGCGGACTGGCTTCGTTCCTGGTAATGATCTTCGTCGGCAAGTTCGTGAACAAGATCCCACCGCGCAATTTCATCCTCACCGGCATCTGCGCCAGTATCGCGGGCAATTATCTGATGACGCGATTCACCGGCGATATCACTGCAAGCGATTTGATCTTGCCGATGATGCTGCAGGGAGTGGGCATGGGTCTGATCTTCGTGCCCATCTCCACCCTCGCCTTCACAACCTTGCCCAGAGAGACGGCTGCGGAAGCGGCGGGTATCTACAGCCTGATCCGCGCGGTCGGGTCCTCGTTCGGCATTTCCATCCTCGCCACCTACTTTTCGCGCAGCACGCAGCAAAGTTGGAGCCTGCTGCGCGGGGACATCACACCGTATAGCGAATCACTGAAGGCCTATCTCGCCCCACTCCATCTCGGCGTACAAGACCCGCAAGGCATCGCCATGGCTGCCCGGGCAGTGCTGCATCAGGCGCAGAATATCGGCTATATCGACAGTTTCTGGTTCGCCACGCTCAACTTCGTGATGATGCTGCCTCTCTTGTTGCTGGTGCGCACACCGAAGAAGAGTGCAGCCGCACCACAACCCGAGGTAATCCTGGACTAGCGTGCCGGACAACACCGGGAACACTGCAAATAACGTCTGCGTGAGAATATTTCGATCCTGCCGTTCATTCCGCCGTCATTTGCGCGGAAGTTAATACTGATTATTACTAATTCAGAAAATCCGGCAAATTGAACAGCCGATCGCCCAGAAGTCCTTTTACAACGGCCTTTCCGGAAACACCCTGAACATTTACTACGCCTCCCTGCAGCCTGCACGCCGCGCTATAATCGTTCGCCATCACCGTTTTGCCCTTTGAAGCTAATGCATCTTTCTCGTTTCATACTTTGGAGCCATTCGTCATGTCCCACAATCTGTTCGATACCCGCAAAACTTTTAACCTGTCCGGCAACAAACAATCGGCAATGTACTCCCTGCCCGCGCTGGAAGCAGCGGGTGTAGGCAAAATTTCGCGCCTGCCGGTCTCCATCCGCATCGTGCTGGAATCGGTACTGCGCAATTGCGACGGCAAGAAGGTTACCGAAACGCATGTGCGACAACTGGCGAACTGGAAGCCGAATGCGGCGCGCACCGATGAGATCCCCTTTGTGGTTGCGCGCATCGTGCTGCAGGACTTCACCGGCGTCCCGCTGCTGGCCGACCTCGCTGCCATGCGCGATGCCGCCGCCAAGATAGGCAAGAATCCCAAGATCATCGAGCCGCTGGTTCCCGTGAATCTGGTAGTCGACCACTCGGTACAGATCGACTACTTCAACCAGCCCGACGCGCTGAAGCTGAACATGGAGATGGAATTCGAGCGCAACACCGAGCGCTACCGCTTCATGAAATGGGGCATGCAGGCGTTCGACACATTCAAGGTCGTGCCGCCCGGCATCGGCATCGTGCACCAGGTGAACCTGGAATATCTTGCGCGCGGCGTGCTGCAAAAGGACGGCGTGACCTATCCCGACACGCTGGTGGGTACCGACAGCCACACCACCATGATCAATGGCATCGGCGTGGTCGGCTGGGGCGTGGGCGGCATCGAGGCGGAAGCCGGCATGCTGGGCCAGCCCGTGTATTTCCTGACACCGGATGTCGTCGGCGTGCATCTGAAAGGCAAACTGCGCGAAGGCGTCACCGCGACCGACCTGGTACTGACCGTCACCGAATTGCTGCGCAAACAAAAAGTGGTTGGTAAATTCGTCGAGTTCTTCGGCGAGGGTACCTCCGCCCTCACCCTGCCCGACCGCGCGACCATCGCCAACATGGCACCGGAATACGGCGCCACCATGGGCTTCTTCCCGGTGGACGAAGTCACCGTCAATTTCATGCGCAGTACCGGACGCACGGATGAAGAAGTGGCAGCCTTCGAGGCCTACTTCAAGGCACAGGGCCTGTTCGGCGTACCCAAAGACGGCAGCATCGATTACAGCGGCGTGGTGGAACTGGACCTGGACAGCATCGAGCCTTCGCTGGCCGGCCCGAAACGCCCGCAAGACCGCATCACCCTGTCCAAAATGAAAGAGTCGTTCAACACGCTGTACGGCAAGCCCATCGCAGAGAACGGCTTCAACCAGCCCGCCGACAAGCTGGCCAAGCGTTTCCCGACCGGCAAGAACAACACGGTTATCGGCAACGGCGACGTGATGATCGCCGCCATCACCAGCTGTACCAACACCTCCAACCCCGGCGTGCTGCTGGCCGCTGGCTTGCTGGCGAAGAAGGCGGTTGCAAAAGGCTTGACCGTTGCGCCCCACATCAAGACTTCGCTGGCTCCCGGATCGCGGGTGGTCACGGAATACCTGACCAATGCGGGCCTGCTGCAATCCCTGGAACAACTGGGCTTCAGCGTGGCCGCTTATGGCTGCACGACCTGTATCGGCAATGCCGGCCCCTTGCGCGAAGACATCGACAAGACCATCACCGAC
>DAIDAG010000023.1 GCA_027310725.1 Sideroxydans sp.
TTGGCCGATTTGATCTTGCTGCGCTTGCCGTGGGTGTTCTCGACCTGCAGGGAGGTGGTGTTGTCGGTAAGGATATTGCCGACCTTGAAACCGCCGTCTTCTTCGTAAAATATGTTCATTGGGAGGTGCTGAAAAAATTCCGGCGGATTATAACCTGCCGACCCTCCGCTGAACTTCCTTCATGTTAATCTGTCTGCAATGGCGCTGCCTGGGAGACGGGCGGGCCGATTAACCAGACAGGAGAGTAACCATGAAAGCTTTATTTCGTTTGATCCTAACGGGCAGTCTGTTGTGCACGGCGCCGCTGGTTCACGCCTGCGATGTCGGCCTTCACGGCGAATATGGCGACTATATATTCAAGGAAATGGACAAGAACGGCGATGGCGCGATCAGCAAGAAGGAATTCGATGCCTACCATAGCGCGCAATTCAAGAAATTCGACCTGAACCATGACGGCAAGATCACCCAGGAAGAGATGGATTCCGTGCACGAAAAAATGGCCGGAAAATGCGATACGCGCCGCGGCGGGCGCGACGAGACCTTCGATGAGCGCTTCGACGAGTCGGATATCAACCACGACGGCGCGTTGAGCAAGGACGAGGCGGAGATCGGGATGCCGATGCTGTTCGCGCATTTCGACGAGATCGATACGAACAAGGATGGCAAAATCACCAAGGAGGAAGTGGCCGCAGGCATGAAAAAGATGCATGAAAAAATGCACGAACAATATGACGAAGACATGAAGAAACCCGACCAGAAGTAGGCCTCTGTGAGGCGTTTTCGAATGAAACAGGCCGGCTTGAAGCCGGCCTGTTTGTTATTAAGGGCGGGTTTGCGCGGCGCGGATGATATAGGCGACCGCCTTTGTGGGCAGGGCGTTTTGGTCAATGTGGCGCGAAATGTTACCATCCGGCTTATTTTGCATGGCAAGGAAGAATCATGGCAGGTCACAGTAAATGGGCGAACATCCAGCATCGCAAAGGCCGTCAGGATGCCAAACGCGGCCAGATATTCACCCGGCTGATCAAGGAGATCACCGTCGCGTCCAAGCTGGGAGGCAGCGATCCGGACATCAATCCCCGTCTGCGTCTGGCAATGGAAAAGGCCTATGACCAGAACATGCCCAAGGACAACGTCGAGCGCGCCATCAAGCGCGGGGCGGGCGAACTGGAAGGCGTGGATTACATGGAGCTGCGCTACGAAGGCTACGGCATCAACGGCGCGGCGGTGATGGTGGATTGCCTCACCGACAACAAGACACGCACTGTGGCCGACGTGCGCCACGCCTTCGCCAAAAACGGCGGCAATCTCGGCACCGACGGTTCGGTGTCGTTCCTGTTCAAGCATTGCGGGCACATGATCTTTGCTCCCGGCACCGACGAGAACGCATTGATGGAAGTGGCGCTGGATGCCGGTGCGGAAGACATCGTCAATAACGACGACGGCAGCATCGAAGTCATCACCTCGCCCCATGATTTCATGGCGGTGAAGCAGCGGCTGGAAGCGGCAGGCTTCAAGCCGGAGATGGGTGAAGTCACCATGAAGCCGGAGAACGAAGTGGCGTTCGCGGGTGAGGATGCGGTGAAGATGCGCAAGTTGCTGGATGCGCTGGAAGACCTCGACGATGTACAGGAGGTCTATACGACGGCGGTGATCGAAGAATGAATGCGGCCGAGCAAGCATTCTGCTCGGAGGCTGGGTGTAGTAACCATGTCCAGAAAGAAGGCCATACTCTATGTTATGCACACTGGAAGAAGAGCAAGCAAACCGCTGAGGAACCAGCTGCTTCGTATGTGGCGATACCTAAGCCTGTGTCGTCTGATGCAAACGGCGGCGTGCTGAACTCAACTTCTTTGGGCGAGAAGTTCAATCTAAGTGCGAAACAGATGAACAGAGTTCTATTGGATCTGGGGTGGATAGAAAAAGATGGCACGGGGTGGAGGCCCTCTGGTCTGGGTGAGAAGCTTCAAGCCAAGAGACTCATACACTCCAGGAGTGGAACCCCCTTTGTTCAATGGCATCAAGACATCTGCAAATCGCGAATTTTGCAGAATGCCGTTAATGAACTTCTTTCCATCGAATTAGAGCCTCTTTCCGTTGCCCAGCCTCCTCAAATAGCTGAAGAAGCAGCAGACAAGCCAGAGGGGTTTAGGGAGAAATTTCCTCCGACGATTCGTGCGTCCGACGGGCATATGGTGCGCTCGCGCGGCGAAGCCATGATTGACGCTCTATTTTATGAGAATCGCATTGTCCATGCGTACGAGCGTCTAGTGCCTGTGGAGCAAGCAATGTATTGTGACTTCTACTTGCCTGAATATGATCTTTACATCGAATTTTGGGGAATGGAGAGCAACCCAAAATACAGAGCACGGAAAACAAAGAAGTTGGAAATATACCGGCAGAATGGTTTAAGGCTGCTTGAGGTTAAGGATGAACACATCAATAACCTTGATGATTACCTGATTAGTCAATTGGTTAAGTTTGGCTATAAGCCCAAATAGTTTATGGGTGATTCCGTACGCATCTTGGGGATTGATCCCGGGCTCAGAGTGACGGGTTTTGGTGTGCTCGATAAGGAAGGACAGCAGTTGCACTACGTTGCCAGCGGTTGCATCAAGACGCCGGATGGCGAGTTGCCGGAGCGTTTGAAAGTCATTTTGAGCGGGTTGGGTGAAGTCATCGCGCTGCACAAGCCAGATCAGGTGGCTGTGGAAAAAGTGTTCGTGAACGTGAATCCGCAATCGACGCTGCTGCTGGGGCAAGCGCGCGGCGCGGCCATCTGTGCGGCGGTGCTGGCGGATCTTTCGGTGGCGGAATATACCGCGCTGCAAGTAAAGCAGGCGGTGGTTGGCAACGGCCACGCCGGCAAGGAGCAAGTGCAGGCGATGGTGCAGCGCTTGCTCAAGCTATCCGGCACGCCCAGCCCGGATGCCGCGGATGCGCTGGCTTGCGCCATCTGCCATGCACACGGCGGCATGGGATTGGGCGCATTGGCAACCAAAGGTTTTCGAGTTCGAGGAGGAAGGCTGGTATGACACAACCGATGGAACCGACACTCGCAATGTTGCAGAATCCGTTCGCCCGGTATTTTGCCGCGACTCGACCCGCGTTTCTCACGGCAAGCTTGATGGCCTGTCTGGTCGGACTGGCAGTTGCCTGGCACGGCGGTCTTGCTTTCGATATCCCGCTGGCACTGGTGACTTTGCTGTTTGCTTTGCTGGCACAAGCGGGCGTGAATGTGCTCAACGATTACTACGACGCACTGAACGGCACCGATGCGCAAAATACTGAACGCATCTTTCCGTTCACCGGTGGCAGCCGCTTTATCCAGAACGGGGTGTTGACGCTGGCGCAGACCCGCAACTTCGGTTTCGTGCTGATGGCCTGTGTGGCCGCCGCCGGGCTATGGCTGATGGCGTACTCTGCGCCACAACTGATGTATGTCGGCCTCGCCGGTTTGTTCATCGGCTGGGCGTATTCCGCGCCGCCGTTCCGTTTGAACAGCCGCGGGCTGGGCGAGTTGTGTGTGGCGGCCGGATTCCTCGCGATCACCGTCGGTACCGATTTCGTGCAACGCAAAGGCTTTGCTGCCGCACCGTTCATTGCGGGTTTGTCTTATGCGCTGCTGGTAACCAATCTGCTCTACATCAACCAGTTTCCAGACCGTACCGCCGACACGGCGGCAGGCAAACTGCATTGGGTGGCGCGCCTTGAAGTGCAACATGCGCGCTGGGGTTATGCGTTGATCGTGATGTTGGCTTACTCATGGTTACTGTTGAGCGTACTGCTGGGCTGGTTGCCGTCGCTGGCGCTGCTGGTATTGCTGGCGCTGCCATTTAGCGTGAAGGCTGCGTCCCTGTTGTTTCGTCATGCTGCCCAACCGCAGCAGTTGGGCGATGCGATCAAGTTGACTATCGGCGCGATGATGACGCACGGAGCACTGTTGTCGCTGGCGCTGATTTTAAATAAGGGAAATACATGATCGGGAGATTGAGCGGCATCCTGCTGGAAAAGAATCCGCCGCAGATCCTGCTGGACGTGCAGGGCGTGGGCTACGAACTGGATGTGCCGATGAGCACGTTCTACAACCTGCCCGCGTTGCATGAGAAAGTCGTGCTGCATACGCATTTCGTGGTGCGTGAGGATGCGCAACTCCTCTATGGTTTCGCCACCAGCGAGGAGCGCATCGCTTTCCGCCAGTTGCTCAAGATCAGCGGCGTCGGCCCCAAGTTGGCGCTGTCGGTGTTGTCCGGGCTGAGTCTCGGCGATCTGTCGCTGGCAGTCGCGAACAAGGATGCGGGTCGCCTGACCAAGATTCCCGGTGTAGGCAAGAAGACTGCCGAGCGTCTGTTGCTGGAACTGCAAGGCAAGTTCACCGCGACAGGTGCAGGAACTTCATCAGTCACACCTGCCTCATCCTCCGCCAGCGATATCGTAAATGCATTGCAGGCGCTGGGTTACAACGACAAGGAAGCTGACTGGGCGGCTAAGCAACTGCCCAAGGAGGCCAATGTCTCTGACGGTATCCGCCAGGCGCTTAAGTTATTATCCAAAGCATGATCCACAACGACGACCTTT
This sequence comes from Sideroxydans sp., assembly GCA_027310725.1. Lineage (GTDB taxonomy): Bacteria > Pseudomonadota > Gammaproteobacteria > Burkholderiales > Gallionellaceae > Sideroxyarcus. Next base: position 4,579 of record DAIDAG010000023.1, read on the forward strand.
CCGCCGCACCGCGCATCATCTCTGCCGCGCCCGCCTCGCAGCAGGAGGAAGCGCTGGAGCGCGCACTGCGTCCCAAGCAGCTCGACGAATACGTCGGGCAGGAGAAGATACGCGGGCAGCTGGAGATATTCATACAGGCCGCACGAAAGCGCAAAGAGCCGCTCGATCACGTGCTGCTGTTCGGACCACCCGGCCTGGGCAAGACGACCCTGGCGCAGATCATCGCGCGCGAGATGGGCGTCAATATCCGCCACACTTCCGGTCCGGTGCTGGAACGGGCGGGCGACCTTGCAGCGCTGCTCACCAATCTCGAACCGAACGATGTGCTGTTCATCGACGAGATCCACCGTCTGTCGCCGGTGGTGGAAGAGATACTCTATCCCGCGCTGGAGGATTACCAGATCGACATCATGATCGGCGAGGGGCCGGGCGCACGCTCGGTAAAGATCGATCTGCCGCCATTCACGCTGGTCGGCGCAACTACACGTGCCGGCATGCTGACCAATCCGCTGCGCGATCGCTTCGGCATCGTCGCGCGGCTGGAGTTCTACACGCCGGAGGAACTGCAGCGCATCGTCACGCGCTCGTCCGGTTTGCTGGAACTGCCTATCTCCCCCGATGGCGCGCTGGAGATCGCCAAACGATCGCGCGGTACGCCGCGCATCGCCAACCGCCTGTTGCGCCGCGTGCGCGACTATGCCGACGTGCGTGCCGATGGCAGTGCCACGCGGGAAGTGGCAGATGCGGCGCTGACCATGCTGGACGTGGACTCGCGCGGTCTGGACGTGATGGACAGGCGTCTGTTGCAGACCGTGATCGAGAAATTCCTGGGCGGGCCGGTGGGTGTGGACAACCTTGCGGCCGCTATCGGCGAAGAGCGCGACACCATCGAGGATGTGATCGAGCCGTACCTCATCCAACAGGGCTATCTGCAGCGCACGCCGCGCGGGCGTATGGTCACGGCCAATGCCTACTTGCATTTCGGCCTCGTGCAGTCGCAACACGGTGCGGCGGAGCCGATTGGTGCGGGAGCGACTGCATTGCACCTCCTCCCGCAATCGGCTGGCTCCGCCAGTAACGTGTCGGAGGTGCAGCCGCGTAGTGGGAACAATAAGGAATTGTGGGATGAGTGAAGGACTGCTCGCAAAGCTCAAAGTGGAGCAGGGCTTGCTGGAGCAGTTACCAAACAGGGCTAACGTAACATGGCTTACACCAAGCCTGCGCGGGCACCAGAGCACGCGAGTTTATTATCTAATGTGCTGGATAATAAACTTGGGAACGAGTAAAAGTCGTTATCAATCATGCCAGTGTTGGAATGGTTATTATCTTTACGCTAGAAAGCTGAGTGCGAAAATGGTGATTAAGCATGAGTAAGCACAAGGTGTTTTCCTGGCCGGTTCGGGTATATTTTCAGGATACCGACGCCGGTGGTGTCGTTTATCACGCCAGCTATGTGAACTTTATGGAGCGTTCGCGTACAGAGTGGTTGCGCACATTTGGTTATTCTAATGCGGGGTTGATGAAAGAATTGGGTATGGTGTTTGTGGTGCGCACGCTCAAGCTGGATTACCTGAAACCCGCGTTGCTCGATGATCTGGTGACGGTAACCGCACAGATCAAGGAAATCGGGCGCAGTCGTGTCAGCATACTTCAGACGGTGTTGCGTGGAGAAGATGTATTGATCGAGGGCGAAGTGCATCTCGTGTGTGTCGATATGAAAACTTTCAAGCCGGTGAGTGTGCCGGAAGTGTTGCGTAAACATTGGGATTGAGCAAATGGAACTGATTCAGGATTTGTCGTTCGTTCATCTGGTCACCAACGCCAGCTTGCTGGTGCAGTTGGTAATGGGTTTGCTGCTATCGGTGTCGCTGATGTCGTGGTGGTATATCTTCCTCAAACTGTTCGCTGTGCGCGCTGCCGTGAAACAGGCGCGGGAATTCGAAGATGCTTTCTGGGGAAATCCGAATCTGAATGCGCTATACCAGCAGGCCAATAGCCAGTCGCGGAACGATGTGGGCGCATTGGAGCGTATCTTTGCGTCAGGTTTCGCCGAGTTCGTCAAACTCAAAAAAACGCACGGTGTGGACAGTGCGGCGGTGATGGACGGAACACGCCGCGCGATGCGCGCCCGTTATCAGCGCGAGATGGATCATCTCGAATCTCATCTGTCATTCCTGGCCACGGTCGGCTCGGTCAGCCCATATGTCGGTTTGCTCGGCACGGTGTGGGGCATCATGAACGCGTTCCGCGGACTATCCAACGTCGGACAGGCCACGCTGGCGCAGGTCGCACCCGGTATCGCCGAGGCATTGGTGGCGACGGCGATGGGTTTATTCGCAGCGATTCCCGCGGTAGTTGCATACAACCGCTACGCGTATGACATTACCCGTCTGTCGTCGCGCTTCGAGAGTTTTATCGAAGAATTTTCCAACGTGCTGCAACGGCAACCATGAACTATAGCCGCCGTGCTGCCCATCAACAGATGAGCCAGATCAACGTTGTGCCTTACATCGACGTGATGCTGGTGTTGCTGGTGATATTCATGATCACAGCGCCATTGATGAATCCGGGGCAGATCGACCTGCCCAGCGTGGGAAAGTCGCTGGCGCCGGCGGTGGCCCCACTGGAAGTCGTGATCAAGAAAGACACTACGCTGCTCTTGCGCGATCATGCCAGGGGCGGAGTGGAATTTCCGGTATCGCGCGATGAGCTTGCCTCTCGTTTGCAGCAAATCGTGTTGAAGAGTCCCAATCAGCCGGTGGTGATCTCTGCCGACAAGAATGTGCGCTATGAGGAGGTGATCAACGTCATGGATATGTTGCAACAGCAACATATCAAAAAGATCGGTCTGCTCACCAAGGCACGATGAGCGCTGCAGCTGCATATCGCGAGCCCCATTTTTTCGTTGCCGGCGCGTTGGCGCTGGCGGTGCATCTGGCTTTTTTTGTGCCATTGTATTTTGCCACCCGCTGGCAATCCCATTCATCCGAGAAATACATGGTGGAAATGTGGGATAGCCTGCCGACTACCGAGGTCGCACCCAAACAAGAACCTGCCCCGGCGCCGCCCCCTCCGCCTCCGCCAGTCAGGATGGAACCGACCCCGCCCGCCAAGGTCGTAGCGCCAGTGTTGCCGCCGGTGAAGGCAGAGATCGAGATTCGTGACAAAAAGAGCAAGAAGGCCGAAGTGAAGCCATCGCCGGCCAAAACAGACGAGAAAAAAGAGAAAGCGGCAGCCAAGGCCAGACAGGAAGCCGAACAGCGTGAACTGGCAGCGTATGAAGCGAATTCGGAACAGAGAAGACAGGCCGTACAGGCGCAGGTTCGCGCTGAAGTGACTGCGGCGACGCAGACGCAGATCGATCGCTATCAGGACATGATACGCAACAAGATACGACGCAAAATGAGAACAGTGTCGGATGTGCCGGAAAGTGCGGAAGCGATTTTTAAAGTGACCCTTTTGCCGGACGGCATGCTGATGGGCGACCCTGTCCTGGTGAAGAGCAGCGGCTTCCCCACTTATGATGACGCTGCGGAGCGCGCCATCCTGTCGGCAGAGCCGCTGCCGGTACCGACAGATGTTTCGTTGCAGAAGATGTTCCGTGAATTGAAGTTGTCGATCAAACCGTAGGAGTGCAAGTAATGCGATTTTTGGGTGCTGTCCTTTTATTATTATGTGTATCGTTGTCCGCGAGGGCCGAGTTGACCATCGAGATCACGGGTGCCGGTGAGCATCAGATTCCCGTTTCACTGGTGCGCTTTGCCGGAGAAGAACAGCTGGCAGGGCAGTCGATCAGCAGCGTTGTGTCCAACGATCTTTTGCGAACCGGCCTGTTCAAACTGATCGACCCTGCAGGCAAGTCACCCCACGAGCCTGGCGAGGTGAATTACGTCGAGTGGCCGGGCGTTGATGCGTTGCTGATTGGCAAAGTACTGGCTCTGGATGACGGGCGCGTCGAAGTCAGGTTTCGTCTGCTGGATATGGTGCGTCATACCGAGCTCGTCGGTATGGCAGTGACCGCCAAGGCGGAGCAACTGCGTGCCATCGCGCATCGCGTCTCCGATCTGGTTTATGAAAAATTGACAGGTAATCCCGGGGTGTTCAGCACCCGCATCGCCTATGTCAACCGGGAAGGAAAAAAATATCGCCTGGTCGTGGCGGATAGTGATGGATTCGGCGAACAGACCTTGCTGGCGTTGAACGAGCCGATCATGTCGCCCGCATGGTCGCCGGACGGCAGCCAGCTTGCCTACGTGAGTTTCGAGCGCGGTCATGCGTCTGTCTATGTGCAGTCATTGACGACACGCCAGCGCACTGTCCTGGCGGATTTTCCGGGCAGCAACAGCGCGCCGGCCTGGTCTCCCGACGGCAAGCAACTCGCAATGGTGCTGTCCCGGGATGGCTTTTCACAGATCTATATCGTGCGAAGCGATGGAAAGGAACTGCACCGTATCACCTTCAGCGAGACCATAGACACGGAGCCTGTTTTCTTGCCGGATGGCAAATCGTTGTTGTTTACTTCCGATCGTGGCGGCAGCGCACAAATTTATCGAGTGCCGCTGGATGGCAGTTTTGCTGAACGGCTGACTTTCGACGGTACCAGCAATTTTTCGCCGCGACCAAGCCCGGATGGAAAAAGCTTCGTTTTCTCTCATTTTGTTGACGGGGTGTTTTACATAGCCGTACAGGATTTTGAAACCAAGCAGATGCAGATACTGACCGGCGGCGGCTGGGAGAAAAAGCCGAGTTTTGCTCCCAACGGAAAACTGGTCTTGTTCGCAACCGAGTCGCAAGGTCGTGGTATATTGTCGACTGTTTCCAGCGATGGCAGAGTGAAGCAAAAGATGGTTGCTCAGCGCGGTGATATACGTGAGCCGATCTGGGGCCCTTTCCTTAAATAGTAAATATTGGAGATTAAAAATGAAGAAAATCATCCTGAGTATTGTTTTGGTAAATCTTTTGGCTGCTTGTGCCAGCGAAAAGCCGAAAGAGGC
>DAIDAG010000029.1 GCA_027310725.1 Sideroxydans sp.
TATCCGACCTTTGTACTCATGCTGCCCACTCAATCAAGTTCAAAACGGAAAGTGCAAACCAGGCTTGTCACGTGATGTCTGCCTGAATTTTCAGCAAACCGTGAAAAGATGCTGGCATTACTGAGTGCATATGTCAAGTATTATGCATCTACTGGTTGCCGCGCTGTTTTACCAACTTATGACATTTCAAGCCACCTATTAGTTAGCGTTAGGGGTGTGCCGCATCCTTGGGCAATAGTTTGCACTCGAGATGATCTACTACGCTGGTTGTTGTTCGTATTGCGTCGATGCTGAGGTGGCTTAGTCTGGGCACGTCGGATGACAAGGCAGGGGTGGGAGTATTATTTCCAGTATCTGCAAAGACCGATTAGATTAAAGGCATTGGATGATCTTGCATTTGATTTTACATAATATACATTATGCGTATAATTGAGATATTCAACCTAAGACGGCAAATCAATGATATTTGTTGTATTTCAATTTATTACGACTGCTTCAAGAATAATCGCATGAAATTACGGCTGCTCGCTTCGCCCACTTCTTCAATCGAGATACCGCGCAATAATGCAATCTCCTCTGCAACATGTTTAACAAAGGCTGGCTGGTTGGTTTTCCCCCGGTGCGGAGTTGGTGCCAGATATGGAGAATCGGTTTCGATCAGGATCTTTTCAAGCGGAATGCTTCGCGCGACCTCTTTGATAACGGCAGCATTCTTGAAAGTCACGATTCCGGAAAAGGAAATATAGAATCCGAGGTCGATTGCCGCCTGGGCGATCTGCAGGTTCTCGGTGAAGCAATGCATCACGCCACCAGCATATCCTGCATTCTCTTCGGCCATGATGCGCAAAGTATCGGCTGCAGCAGACCGGGTATGTATGATCAGAGGCTTGCCACATTCCTTGGCAGCCCGGATATGGGTACGGAATCGATCACGCTGCCAGTCCAGATCGCCGGTCAAACGAAAATAATCCAGCCCGGTCTCGCCAATGGCGACCACCCGGGGGTGTTGAGCCAAGCGAACCAGCTCGGAATGTGTTGGCTCGGTCTCAAGTTCGTAATCAGGATGCACGCCGACCGATGCAAAAAGATTGTCGTGCTGTTCAGCTAGCTTCAGTACCTGGGGAAATGTTTCAAGCCGGACGGACACGCACAAGGCATGAGAGACCTGGTTGGCGCGCATGTTGTCCAAAATTACATCAATATCTTTGATCAAATCGGGAAAATCAAGGTGGCAATGTGAGTCGATAAACATGGGTTGGCGTTCAAACAGGGAATAGTTGGCGATATGACAATAACAGGGACTCCAAGACCAATTTGGGATTGAGCGGATGGAAAGCGCTACGTCTCGCTTCCAGTAGCTCCTTCTGGAAGCGCATCAAAGCGCCTGATGGGACACTGTCGACCAACTCAATGATCTCCGCAGCCTGTTCCGGAAAATATCGTACCGCACCGGAAAATTTCGCGCTGATCATGTCGTGACACCATTGCTGCAGGCAATGAATGACATGAATCGGGGCGCTGCGTTGCAAGCTGTCTGCCAACGCGAGAGCATCCAGTTTTGCCGGTTGGCGAATTGCGGACAGCAGGATAATGCGTTCTTCGGAGCCCTCTCCTGATTCCGCCCAGCCCTGTGCCTGCAAGGGTGCGAATCCAGTCTGAGCCAGTGCTTGTTCGGGGTTCGCGACACCTTGTTGTGCCAGCCAAGCGGCTCCGGCTTCCGGAGTCGGAGTATGCAAGGAGAAACTGAGACAACGGCTCAGAATGGTAGGCAGGAGTTGCTGAGGCTTATGAGTGACCAATAAAAACAGTAGTTTATCGGTTGGCTCTTCCAATGTTTTCAGCAAGGAATTGGCGGCATTGTTGTTCAGTGCTTCAGCGGGATGAATGACAACTACGCGATATCCACCGCAGTGGGCGGACAAATTGGCGAAGCTGGACAGGTCGCGTATCTGGTCCACCGATATCTCGCGCGACGGCTTTTTTGCGCCGGACTTTTCCTCCCCGTCTTCGGCTGCGGTCAACGCATCGGGTTGAATCAGGCGAAAATCCGGGTGACTGTCTTGTTCGAACCAGTGGCATGAACTGCATTCCTTGCAAGCTGTGCCATCGGCATGTGGCTTTTCACACAGCAGCGACTGCGCAAAATTCAGCGCCAGATCAAGCTTGCCTATCCCTTCTGCGCCTTTAAACAGCAGCGCATGCGGCAGCCGGGCGCGCAATCCTTGCAAGGCTTGCCACGATTCTGTTTGCCATGGGTAGAGTGATTTCATTTCAAAGTGTTGCAACGATCTTCGCCAAGTCCTGATGAACTTCAGGTATGGCATTTTCGGCACGAATAACGGCGAATCGTTGCGGTGTTTTGGCAGCTCTGGCCAGATAAGCCTGGCGCACGCGCTCGAAGAATTCGCCGCGTTCCTGTTCGAAACGGTCCAGACTCACATTATTGGACAACCGTTGGCGCGCAACTTCAATGGGAATATCGAACAACAAAGTCAGGTCTGGCTGAAGATCGGCGTGTACCCATTGTTCCAGTTGTTCCAGTTTGGCCAGCGGTACGCCCCTGCCCCCGCCTTGATAAGCAAAGCTGGCATCGCTGAACCGGTCGGAAATGACCCAGGTTCCGCTTTTTAATGCAGGTCGAATGACTTGCTCCACATGCTCGCGGCGTGCGGCAAACATCAGCAGTGCTTCGGTTTCGGCGTGCATGGGCTGGTTCAGCAATATCTCGCGCAGACGTTCGCCCAGCGGCGTACCGCCCGGTTCGCGCGTCACCAGCAGGTTGATGCCGCGCTGGCGCAGTGCATTGGCGAACCATTCCAGATGGGTGCTCTTCCCTGCCCCGTCAACGCCTTCAAAAGTGATGAATTTAGCTGCGCTCATTTTTTTTGCTTAAATGGTTTGATCTGGTATTGGTTGACAGCATTATTGTGCTCGATCAGCGTGCTGGAAAACTGCGAACTGCCGTCGCCGCGCGCTACAAAATACAAGGCGGGGCTCGGTGCGGGGTGCAGCGTTGCCTGCAGAGCAGCCAATCCTGGCAAGGCGATCGGCGTGGGAGTCAATCCGTCACGGGTATAGGTATTGTACGGTGTGTCATGCGTCAGGTCGCGTTTGCGCAGATTGCCGTCGAACATGTCACCCATGCCGTAAATCACCGTCGGATCGGTCTGCAAGCGCATATGTTTTTTCAAGCGGTTGATAAAGACCGAAGCGATCATGGGACGGTCACCGGGTTGACCCGTCTCCTTTTCCACGATGGACGCCAAAATCAAGGCTTCGTAAGGGGTGCTGAGCGGCAGGTCGCTGTCGCGCTTTTTCCAATTTTCCTGGAGGTTGCGCTGCATCAGTTGATACGCGCGTTTCAGCACGATCAGGTCGCTGCTACCGGTGGAATAGTTGTAGGTGTCGGGGAAAAACAGTCCTTCAGCCGCCGGTTCCGTTGCGCCGATGCGCTTGAGTATTTCAGCTTCCGACAGGGCGGCACTGTCGTGGCGCAGCGTCGACTCGGCGTTCAATGTTGCGCGCAACTCCTTGAACGTAGTGCCTTCTATAACGGTCAACGAACTATGTTCGAACTGGCCTTTGCTGATCATGTTCAACAGTTGCAGCGGGGTGACTTCATGTTCCAGTTGGTAATTTCCAGGCTTGATTTGATTTGCCTTGCGCAGACCTCTCGCCAGAAAAACAAATAGCATTTCGTTATTCAGCCCACCGGCTTGCTGGATCTGGTGTGCAGTACTTTTGAGGCTGCTTCCCTGTTTCAGGGAAAACTCAAAGGGGGTGTGTTCCAGCGGAATCGGGGTACGGGCATAGTAAGTAAACAAACCTCCCACGATAATCAGGATGAATAGCAGCCACAACAGCAATTCTTTAATGACGCTCATCGTTCAACCATTCCTGTATCTTCCAGGCACCCGGATGTTGTGTGCGCCGGTACGCGGCAAGTTCGCGCACCGGCCACAGCCCGAATACGCTATTTACCAGAAATATCTCATCTGCAAGCATCAGCTCTTCCATGCGGATATCCGCCACATTGCAGGACACGCCATGTTGTTTGGCCCAATCCATCACCCGTGCCCGCTGTACACCCGCCACACCGCAACGTGACATATTCGGCGTGTACAGAATATTGCCGCGCAACATGAACAAGTTGCTGCGCGTACCACTAACGACATTGCCGGAGATGTCGCTCAACAGGCCCTCCTGCACATCCTGCCCCTGCCATTCACTCGAGGCAAGCACGTTTTCCAGGCGGTTAAGGTGCTTGATTCCGGCCAGCAATGGCTGGTGCCCCAGGCGCAACTTGCATACATACAAGCGCACCCCCTGTTTGGCATAGTCCGTCGGATAAGGCGCTGCGGGCATGACACTTAGGATGCGAGTCGTTTCTGATTGAGCTGATGGCGCATAGCCCCTGCTTGAAACGCCGCGCGTGAGAACGATTTTGGCAACACCCTCGGCTTGGGTCTTGCCCAGCTGCTGCAGCTCGCTGAACAGCACCAGCGCGGAAGGGCAGGAAATCTTCAGTGCGTTGCAGTCTTGCTGTAGTTTGGCGTACTGGCGTTCCCAGCAGACGGGACGACCGGCTTGCATACGCAGGGTGCGGAACACCCCGTCGCCGTATGACAAACCACGATCTTCCGCATTGATTGTGTTACCTGACGCGCCGTTGATCAGCATCACGGCGCGGGATCAGACCTTGCGGAATACCAAGGAGCCGTTGGTTCCGCCGAAGCCGAAATTGTTGTTCACTGCCACATCGATCTTCATCTGGCGTGCCGTATTGGCACAATAGTCCAGATCGCACTCCGGATCTTGTTCGAAGATGTTGATCGTGGGCGGAGCGATTTGATGATGGATCGCCAGCACGCAGAACAGGGACTCGATGCCGCCCGCTCCGCCCAGCAAGTGGCCGGTCATCGATTTGGTGGAGCTCACCACCAGTTTCTTGGCATGGTCGCCGAAGGCGAGCTTGATCGCTTCCGTCTCGTTCTTGTCGCCCAGCGGGGTCGAAGTGCCGTGCGCATTGACGTATTGCACTTGATCCGGATTCAAAGCCGCATTGCGCAAGGCATTGACCATGCTGCGTTTTGGTCCGTCCGTGCTCGGCGCAGTCATGTGGTAGGCATCGGCACTCATTCCATAGCCAGTGAGTTCGGCATAGATCTTTGCGCCACGCGCTTTTGCGTGTTCGTATTCTTCCAGTACCAGTACGCCCGCCCCCTCGCCCATCACGAAACCGTCCCGGTCCTTGTCCCATGGACGACTTGAAGTTTCCGGGTCGTCGTTGCGCGTGGACAGCGCCTTGGCGGAAGAGAACCCACCGATCGCCAGGGGCGAGATGGTCGATTCGGAACCGCCGGCGATCATGACATCCGCGTCTCCATATTCGATGATCCGCGCCGATTCGCCGATACTGTGAGTACCGGTGGTACATGCGGTGACAACGGAGAAATTCGGCCCTTTCAATCCATACATGATGGAGAGATTGCCGGAAATCATGTTGATGATGGTGCCGGGAATGAAAAACGGCGATATCTTGCGCGGGCCACCTGCCAGAAAATCGCTATGCGTCTCTTCGATCATCGGCAGACCGCCGATACCGGAACTGATGCAAACGCCGATGCGTTCGGCGTTCTGTTCCGTTACCGTCAGTCCGGAGTCCCTGAACGCCTCCATTCCGGCCGCGAGGCCTAAATGAACGAAGCGGTCCATGCGTCGCGCATCCTTGGCAGGAAGGTATTGGGTTACCTCGAATCCCTTGACCTCACCCGCAACCTGGCAGGCGAAGGCACTGGGATCGAAGCGGGTGATACGCCCGATACCGGATTTGCCTGCCACGATGTTTTGCCATGTTTCGGCAACCCCGACACCGACGGGCGTAATTGCGCCCAATCCGGTCACTACCACTCTGCGCCTAGCCAAACTGGACTCCGCTACGGAAAGAAACGATTAGATTCAGACGTATTACTTGGAATGCGTGTTGACGTAGTCAAGCGCTTGTTGAACGGTTGTGATCTTCTCTGCATCTTCGTCAGGAATCTCAACGCCGAATTCTTCTTCCAAGGCCATAACCAGTTCTACGGTATCCAGAGAGTCGGCACCCAAGTCGTTCACAAAAGAAGACTCGTTCTTGACTTCGGACTCGTTCACACCCAGTTGCTCAGCTACGATTTTTTTTACGCGTTGTTCGTTAGACATCCCTGATTCTCCTACTCTGATTAAAGTTCAAAAAGCGCATGTATTCTACCAAACTTGCGCCAAATTCCAAAACGCCACGTTACTCCATGTACATCCCGCCGTTCACGTGCAAGGTCACGCCGGTGATATAAGCTGCGCCCGAACCGGCCAGGAATGCGACGGCAGCAGCGATGTCTGCGGGCTGACCGAGGCGTTTCAGCGGCACATGCTCAACCAGTTTTGCCCGTTGCTCCTCGCCCAACGCATGCGTCATGTCGGTATCGATGAAGCCCGGCGCGACACAGTTGACGGTGATGTTGCGGCTGCCGATCTCCTGCGCCAGGGATTTTGTAAAGCCGACCATGCCGGCTTTGGAAGCCGCGTAATTGGCTTGGCCGGGGTTGCCCATGCTGCCGACCACCGAGGAAATGCTGATGATGCGCCCGCCCCTGGCCTTCATCATGGCGCGCAAGACGGCGCGACTCAGGCGGAATACGGATTTGAGGTTGGTTGCCAGCACGTCATCCCACTCTTCATCGGTCATGCGTGCCAGCAGGTTATCCTTGGTGATGCCGGCGTTATTCACCAAAATGGAGATTTCGCCGAATTGTTCGCGGATGGCGGCCAATACCTGTTCTGTCTGGGCGACGTCGTTGACGTTCAACGCAAAGCCCTTACCCTTGATACCCGTAGCGTCCAGATAGGCACTGATGGCTTGCGCGCCGCTGTCGCTGGTGGCGGTTCCAATCACGGTCGCGCCCTGTTTTCCCAGTTCCAGGGCGATGGCCTGACCGATCCCGCGTGAAGCGCCGGTAATCAGCGCGATTTGTCCTTGTAGCATCATAAATGTCCTTTCCCTTTATGCGAGCGCAGCCAAGGCTGCTTTCAATGCTTCGCCGTCATTGATGGCCATTGCCTGCTGGTTGGTATCGATACGTTTGTTCAATCCTGCCAGTACCTTGCCCGGTGCGCATTCTACGTTATGCGTGATGCCTTGCTTGCCGAAAGCCTGTATGGTTTCCACCCAGCGAACCGGTAAATACAGCTGGCGTACCAGTGCATCCTTGATTCTGGCCGGATCGCTGTAAGCAGCGACATCGGCATTGTGCATCACAGGTATGTCCGGGGTTCTAACCGGGACATTATTCAGGTATGCATGCAACTGTTCAGCCGCATCTTTCATCATGATGCAATGCGACGGCACACTCATCGGCAGCATGATGGCGCGTTTTGCACCCTTGGCCTTGGCCAGCTCCATGCCCCGCTCGACCGCTGCACGATTCCCGGCAATGACCACTTGTCCGGGAGAATTGTAGTTTACCGCTTCCAGAACTTCGCCCTGCGCGCCTTCGACACATACTGCTCGCACCAGATCATCGTCCAGACCGAGGATTGCGGCGATCGCGCCGACTCCTTCCGGTACGGCTTGCTGCATGCATTGTGCGCGATAGCGCACTAGCGGCAACGCATCGGCAAAACTCAATGCGCCCGAGGCAACCACCGCGGTGTATTCACCCAGACTATGCCCGGCCATGATGGCTGGTTTCGCGCCATTCTGTGATTGCCAGGCGCGGTAGACTGCGATGCCCGCAGTCAGCATGATGGGCTGAGTGTTGACTGTGGCGTTCAGGTCGGCATCGCTGCCCTCGGCGACCAGTTGCCACAGGTCTTGTTTCAATACATCCGAAGCTTCAGTGAAGGTATCGCGCACGGCAGGAAAATCGGCATAGCCGTTCATCATGCCGCGCGATTGCGAACCTTGGCCGGGAAATACGAATGCGAACTTTGTCATATTGAGATTGAGCTTACCACTTGATTAGGATTGCGCCCCAGGTGAAGCCACCGCCCACGGCTTCCAGCAGGATATTTTGCCCGGGCTTGATACGTCCGTCGCGCACGGCCGTGTCCAATGCCAGAGGAATCGACGCGGCCGACGTGTTGCCGTGCTTGGCAACGGTCACCACGACATTGTCCATTTCCAGCCCAAGTTTCTTGGCCGTGGCTTCGATGATCCGGATGTTCGCCTGGTGCGGCACCAGCCAGTCGATGTCGGTGCCGACCATTTTTTGATTCTCAAGCACCTCTTCAACTACTTCGCTTAACACTTTGACTGCAAACTTGAATACGGCCTTGCCGTCCATCGAGACCAAGGGGTCGGACTTCAACATGTGGCGATGGACGCCATCGGCATGCAGCTTGGCTGCAACGATGCCGGGTTCATCGGAAGCGCGCAGTACGACCGCGCCCGCACCGTCGCCGAACAGCACGCAAGTGGTACGGTCATTCCAGTCCAGCAAGCGGGAAAATATTTCCGCACCCACCACCAACGCCGTTTTGGCTTGTCCGCCGCGAATATAAAGGTCTGCCGTGTTCAGTGCATAGACGAAACCGCCACACACAGCCTGCATGTCAAAGGCCGCCCCGCCGTTCTTGATGCCCAGTTTGTCCTGCAAGATACAGGCAGTACTGGGGAACGGCATATCCGGCGTAGTGGTCGCCACGATGATCAGATCAATCTCGTCGACGCCGATACCTGCAGCTTCGATCGCCTTGCGGCTGGCTTGCAGAGCCAGGTCGCTGGTCATCTCATCATCCGACGCAAAGCGCCGTTCGACGATACCGCTGCGGGTGAATATCCAGTCATGCGAAGTTTCGACCATCTTTTCAAGGTCGTAGTTGGTCAGTACCCTGGCAGGCAAATAACTGCCGGTGCCGATGATCCTGGAAAAAGTCAAAGCGCCTCTCCTGCTGTTTGTTGGCGTGCGTGATGCCATTTTTCGACGTGTTCGCTGATGTGATTCAACATCCCGCCTCGCGCTTCTTCGGCTGCGCGCTCAATGGCGCACAGGAAGGCAAAGGAATCGGCGGAACCGTGGCTTTTCACCACGATGCCTTTCAAGCCCAGAAAACTGGCGCCGTTATAGCGGCGGTGATCCAGTCTGTGCTTGAAGGCTTTGAGTACTGGCATGGAGACCAGCGCCCCCAGCTTGGTGAACCAGTTCTGGCTGAAACCCTCTTTCAGGAAACCGCCCATCATCTTGGCCACACCTTCGGCTGTCTTCAGAGCGACGTTGCCCACGAATCCGTCGCATACCACCACGTCGGTAATACCCTTGAAGATGTCGTCTCCCTCCACGTTGCCGTAGAAGTTGAGGTCGCTGGCCTGCAACAATTCGCCAGCCTGTTTCACTACCTCATTGCCCTTGATGTCCTCGCTGCCGATGTTCAACAGACCAACCGTAGGCTGGTCCTTGTGTTCCAACGCGGATACCAGCGTGCTACCCATCAGCGCGAACTGCAACAGATGCTCGGCCGTGCAATCCACGTTCGCGCCCAGGTCCAGCATGCAGACCTGGCCGTTGACAGTGGGCAGGAATGAAGCGATCGCAGGACGGTCAATGCCGGGCAACGTTTTGAGCACATAGCGCGCCGTTGCCATCAATGCACCGGTGTTGCCGGCGCTCACGCAAGCCGACGCCTCGCCATTCTTGACGAGATTGATAGAAACACGCATGGAAGAGTCTTTTTTGCCGCGCAAGGCAGACTGCGGCGATTCATCCATGCCGACGACTTCGGTCGTGGCATGAATACGCAGACGCGCACGATCAGCAAAGCCGAGTTTGCTCAACTCAGCCTCGATAGCTTCAGCCAGGCCGACCAGTACCACTGTATCGTCAGGGTGTTTCTTCAGGTAAGCGACAGCCGCAGGAACGGTTACCCGTGTCCCGTGGTCGCCGCCCATGGCATCAATAGCTATCGTGATATCCACTGGGCGATCCTCTTAGGCGAGAAATGGACAGAGTTCGGCCCCCGCAAGAGGGAGAGCCTCACAAAGAGCCGAAGGACTTATTCGCCCTTGGTCTTGACGACTTTCTTACCGCGGTAGTAGCCGCTGGGGCTGATGTGGTGACGCAGATGCGGTTCGCCGGTAGCAGGCTCGATAGCCAGTGCCGGGTTGGTCAAGAAATCATGCGCGCGGTGCATCCCACGTTTGGACGGGGACTTCTTATTCTGCTGAACAGCCATTATCTACTCCTCAAAAAACTGATTACTTCTTCATTCCAGCCAGTACCGCGAACGGATTGGCTTTCTGTTGTAAATCACTCGCTGCCGGAACGCACTCCCCTTCAGGGTGCCTAGGGGAGAATGGCAGTCCCAGCAACAACTCTTCCTCGATCAATGCCAGCACATCCAGCCGGGGTTCGGCCTCGATGGCATCCATTTCATCATCGTCTTCTTCTTCGGCTTCATCCAGCTTATCTGCCGGAAGCAGCCACAGCCGCGAAACCAGGTTCACCGGATAATCCAGATCTCCCAGACAACGTTGACAACTTAAGGTGCATTTCCCTTGCAGGGAGACCTCCAGCATGTCGCGGCCTTCTTCGTGAAAGCCACGTACTATATAAGTCAGTGACCCGTCGGATTTCGCCAGTTTGTCGACCAGTCTGGACAGCGCTGAAACCGCTATCTCGCCGCGCATTTCCTTGCCGTTTCGGGCAAAGTCCACGCTGTCTATGAAAGGCCGTGCAAACATGAGGCGCGCATGATATATATTCCGACCTTCCCTGTCAAAGAAGCCGTAAAGGAACATCTTGAATTCT
>DAIDAG010000038.1 GCA_027310725.1 Sideroxydans sp.
TTACCGTATCAGCGGCGAGCTCGCCAATACCGACAAGATCATGAACGACACCTTGTGGATCGGCGTATATCCGGGGCTGAACGAGGAGATGCTGAGCTTTGTGGTTGAGAAGATCGAAGCGTTCTTTGGCGTGAATTTCTAGCTTGATGAGCAAGCGGATATTGCTGACAGGTGCGACGGGCTATCTCGGAAGTCGCCTCGCAGAAGCGCTCTTGGACGCTGGTCACAGTGTCGTGGCGCTCAAGCGAAAAACCTCTTCGTTGCGGCATCTTGAGTCGAGCTTGCCGCGAATAATTTTGCATGATGTGGAAGAAATCGCCCTAAGCTCCGCGTTCAACAATTATGGAAAAATCGATGCTGTTATACATTGCGCGACAAGCTATGGCAGAAAAGGCGAAAGCGCATCGCAGATAGCAGATGCCAATCTGAATTTTCCACTAAAGTTGATAGATGCGGCCATTGCTGCAGAGATACCGCTCTTTCTGAATACAGATACTGCACTGGATAAATTCCTGAACGCGTATTCGCTATCCAAGACTCAATTTGCAGAATGGGGAATGTATTTCGCACGGCAGAAGAAGATTCGCTTCATCAATTTGAAGCTGGAACATTTTTTTGGAGTTGGCGATGACGATACAAAATTCACCTCTCACGTTATTAAAAGCTGCTTGATGAATGCACCTGAGCTGAAGCTTACCTTAGGCGAGCAGAAGCGCGATTTCATCTACATTGACGATGTGGTTGCAGCCTACTTGTTGCTGTTGGAGAAACAAGAATCAATATCCGGCTGGTTTGCGGAGTTTGATGTGGGAAGTGGTGCAGCGGTTACGATTAGACAATTCGTTGAGCTGGTACATCAGATAACGGAGTCAAAAGCCAAGTTGAATTTTGGAGCATATCCTTATCGAGAAGGCGAAGTAATGCTTTCGCAGGCCGATACCGAATCCTTGCAGAAGCTTGGTTGGCATTGCGGACACACTCTGGAACAAGGCTTGAAACTAGTCATAGAAGGATACAAATGATGAAGCTGTTAATTACAGGCGGATGTGGATTCTTGGGAAGCAATCTGGCAGTAGATGCATTGTCGCGTGGAGACCAATTGGTCGTATTTGACAGTCTTTATCGTAATGGTTCGCGCGAAAACCTGTCATGGTTGCAGGGTCAGGGAAAATTCCGGTTTGAACATGGCGATATTCGGAATCAGAACGATATCACTCGCGTCATTCAGTCATTTAAACCGGATGCGATTTTCCATCTGGCCGGACAGGTTGCGATGACAACATCGATTGCTAATCCACGCATGGACTTTGAAGTTAACGTGATGGGTACGCATAATTTGCTGGAAGCAGTGCGGCAGCATGCCCCGGAAGCCATTGTTGTGTACTCATCAACAAATAAAGTCTATGGCGACCTCGAGCAATATACCTATAGCGAAAATGAAACGCGCTTTGTGTGTAACGAACACCCCAATGGGTTCAATGAAAAAACCCAGCTCGACTTCCATTCTCCTTATGGATGTTCCAAGGGTGCGGCAGATCAATACATGTTGGACTATGCCCGCATCTTCGGTTTGAAGACTGTCGTGTTTCGCCATTCCTCAATGTATGGAGGGAGGCAGTACGCCACATACGATCAAGGGTGGATCGGTTGGTTTTGCCAACAGGCAGTGGAAACCAGCAACGGGCAGCTTGAAGAGCCATTTACTATTTCGGGGACAGGTAAACAAGTGCGCGATGTGCTTCACGCGGATGATATGAAACGGCTATATATGGCGGCCATTAACAGCATCGGACAAGCCAAAGGCCAAGCATTCAATATCGGCGGAGGCATCGACTATAGCTTGTCTCTGCTGGAATTATTTGCATATCTCGAGAAGCTGCTGGACATCAAACTGAGCTACACCAAGTTACCGGTGCGCGAGTCCGACCAGCGGGTTTTTGTTGCAGATATTGCCAAGGCCAAGCAACTGCTCAACTGGTATCCAATTGTATCTGCACAAGAAGGTGTGGCGCGTATGGTCGAGTGGGTAAAACAGACACAATGAGTGGCGCCGTCTCAAAGGAAAGAACTCAAAACTACTTGCGCCAGATAAGGGGCGCATTTCTCTACAAAGTTGTGGCTATGGCGGCATCGTTCTTCACCATCCCTTTGATGATTCATTATTTAGGGCAAGAACAGTTCGGCGTATGGTCAACTCTGCTCACTGTGATGTCATGGATTGTTTTTTTTGATTTGGGTGTCGGCAATGGCCTGCGCAATAAGGTGGCGGAAGCACTTGCAAAAAACGAACACGCTGAAGCGTCCAACTATATTTCGTCCGGGTACAGTCTAATCGGCTTGATTTCGTTCAGTCTCTGGTCAATTAGCACGGTGGCTTCGTTTATCGTTCCATGGCAAACAGTTTTTAATACACAAACGATCTCCGAGGCTGCGCTGCGGTTTACCGTGCAGATTGCATTATTTTTTATTGTGTTGAACTTTTGGATTGGTTTGATTGGTGCGTTGCTTGGAGCGGTGCAAAGAACCTCGTTGACAGCACTGGGTCAATTAATATCAAATGTGCTGGCGTTATTGCTTGTTATTATCTTGTCAAAAACAACCAGTACATCCATGAGCAACTTGGCGTGTACTTATGGCTTCTCGATGGTTATAGCAAACGTGATTTTAAGTTTTTGGTTTTATCGGCAGTATCCTGAATTGCGTCCCAGGCCGTATTTGGATAAGCAACACGTGAATCCATTACTGTCTGTTGGAATGCAATTTTTTACTATACAGCTAGCTGTCCTCGTAATATTTACTACGGATAAAATGCTTATTACCCAGCTTTTTGGTCCGCAGTTCGTTACCCAATATGAGGTTGTTTTCAAGCTTTTTAGTTTGATTATTCTTGCTCATACACTTATTTCAGCGCCGCTATGGTCTGCGTATACCGATGCTTATCATAGAAACGACATGGCTTGGATCAAAAGCATGTTGAGCAAACAGCTCAGGATTCTTTGCGGACTTGTAATAGTTGTTTTTGCATTTGCCATATTGGCGAAGCCGATTATTTCAGTTTGGATTGGTCCTGATATCGAAGTGGCAACGCCTCTGGTTATTGCAATGGCAATATTCGTTACGGTTTCATCGTGGAACAACGTCTTTGCGATGTTTGTAAATGGAACTGGAAAAATTAAGCCACAGCTCTACACAGCGGTTGCAGCTATGTTTTTGAATATTCCGCTGGCAATCCTATTTGCCAAATATTTTTCGTTAGGCGTGAGCGGCATTGTTTTGGCAACAAGTGTGAGTCTTCTCCTGGCGGCCGTCGTGTTGCCGATCCAGGTGCGTAACATGGTTCATCTTGAAAAAGAAATAGCATAATGACCGATCAAAAAGCGCTCCTTCCAAAAGTTAGTATCCTTATTCCGGTTTACAAACGCGAAGCTATCATCGGAGAGTGTATCCAATCAGCGCTGGACCAGTCTTTCACGGATTTAGAAGTTGTAGTAGTCGATAACGCCAGTGACGATGGCACGTGGCAGATATGCCAACAATTTGCCGCGAAGGATCACAGAGTCAGAGCGTTTCGTAATGATACGAACATCGGCCCTGTTAGGAATTGGCTGGCTTGCTTAGCTCAGGCCAGAGGGGAGTACACCAAAATATTGTGGTCTGATGACTTGATTCATCCGGAATTTCTGGACAAATTACTTCCATTTCTTGAACAGCCAGATGTTGGATTTGTTTACTCGGCGACTGACATTTTTACGTCGAATCGTTTTGAAAGTATTGCGCAGTATTTCAGGAATGCGAAAACGGGGGTTTACGATACTGCGTTTTACATAAATGGTGCTTTATTGGGTGGCGATTTCCCAGGTTCGCCTGGCTGCGCAATTTTTCGTACTGCAGATGTAAGGAAAAACTTGTTGCTGCAAGTACCAAACTCTGTAAACAGCGACTTCAGCATGCATGCAATTGGTAACGATCTGTTGCTTTTTTTGCTGACTGCAGTCGAGTATCCGAAATTTGCCTTGGTGAATGAGCCCCTGGCTTATTTCAGGGCACATGCCACATCAATTACAACTTCGGCAGCAAAAGGTAAGATTCCTCTGCACTATGATTTGGCAAAGGGTTTCTTTGCTGAGAACCATGTGAAAGATGAGAGCTTTATTAAGAAACTTAATGCGGAGTTTTTGATACATCTATATTTGTATCAGGGCTCGCAGTTTGGCATTAGGTCATTGTCGGATTTTTATCCAGCTAAAATTAGCGCGCGAGTAGATTATTTCTATTTCGCTCAGCGTTTGCTGCGTGTTGTGCGAAAAAGAATCATGTCAATTCTTACTGTTTTCAAATCAAAGTGAGATAGAACAACGCTAGGGCGGCAAATAGACCAACTATGCATTCAAGATTATTTACTTTCTCGCTGATTGCGATGATTACCCTTTCATGGGGTTTACATCCTTGGAATTTGAGCTGGATATTCCCTCTTGGAATGCGAATAATATTTAGCGTTGCCTTTGTGTTCTTTATTGCACAAATATATGTACATAGAATCCCAACTAATAATTTTCAAATTGGCGGGTGGATTAAAAACTTATTATTTTTGTTATGCGCCTTTCTTGTTGTTGAACTGGTGATCACTTTATACAACAACCCTAGCGCGGAGGGATTGTTCTGGTTTGTTAGATTTAGTATTAAGTATATATATCTGATCTTGTTGATTTTATTTCTGAATGAGGAAAGTACGGCGATTAGTTTCGACATCTATTCAAACATAGCTGTAGGACTGGTGTTGCTATCGAGTATTACATTGTTTTGCATATACGTAGGGCTACTCAATATAGATTCAGCCTATTGCGACGTTAGCCAAGGCGGTGTTGAAACAAAAAGATGGATGCCGCTAACCGTAAGCGGTTTTGATGGTTTTGCTACTGCGCTTCCAAAATATCTGCCCAGTTTGTATCGTATGCAGTCTTTTTCATATGAGCCGGGCGGGTTTGCACTGGCAGTTTTACCCGCACTGTATTGGTTTGTTTACGTAAGAAAATATTTTATTAGGGCGGCCGTGATTATGTTTGGCATTATTGCGTCATGGTCCCTGGGTGCTCTTCTTGCGATTGTAGGAGGACTGATCTTCGCCTTTTGGAATCGTGCAGTAGCTAGGTCAAGTTTGGTTGTGCTTGCGTTTGGCTTAGCGATATATGTTGTATCGCATGCCGTCATTATCAAAGTAGCAACGCAAGACAAAGTAGCAATTCAAGATATCTTGGCGGGTGATAGGAGAGAGTCTGGCAAGGCGCGTATTGAAGAGATTAAACAAATATCGAATTTTTTACGAGCAAATCCGAATGGTTTAGGAATACACAATAAGAGTGCGGTTGAAACTTACTCTGTTGGTTATTTTCAAGTTTTTCAAGAAGTGGGTATTTTGGGAGGCTTGCTGTATCTTTCTATCATTTGCGTACTGGGTGGTTTGGCAATCAGGGCGGTCTTAGGTAAGTGCATTAGCCAGAGTCGGGCACAATCCACAATGGGCGTGGCGCTTGGAGTATCAGTGCTGACAAGTTTATTTTTTGGTTTGCAGCGAGAACGACCCGACACCGGATATTGGGAAATGTGGATATATGCCAGCTTTGTCGTTTGGTATTTGTCTAATGGCAAAGAAGAGCAACAAACCTTTTTTCAAAAAACGCTGCCTAAATAAAATATATAGATGACTGCTCGCAGATCAGCAACAGGCAAAACTGGTGAGCATGATGCTCACATCTTGGAGGACGAAAATCGAGGAATAAAGTTGGTGTTATGACAAGCGCAAAATTAGCAATGCATCCAAAATTAAGCATAATCACGGTTGTTAGGAATGGCATGCCCTTTGTCGAGCAGACCATAAAAAGTGTGCTTGGGCAAAACTACGGCGAGCTGGAATACATTGTGATTGACGGTAAGTCGACCGATGGTACGGTCGATGTCATCAAGTCGCACGAGTCGAAAATAGCCAAGTGGGTCAGCGAAAAAGACAGCGGGATTGCCGACGCCTTTAATAAGGGGCTGTCGTTTGCTACCGGCGAGTACATAATGTTCCTGAATGCCGATGACGCGCTGGCTGGCCCCAATGTGCTTCAAGACATGGCCGATCTGATAATCGAGAATGAATTCCCCGCATTGATTTACGGCGATTACAACATCCTGGAGAGGAGCTCTGGTGAGTTCATGTATCACGGCGTGATCAAGCTTTCCAATAGCGGCCTGATACATGGTCAGGTTCTTCCTCATCCCTGCCTGCTGACTCATCGCTCTTACTTCGAAAAGTATGGAGGTTTTGATCCGAATTTCCGGATTGCGATGGACTATGAGTGGCTCCTTCGAGGGGGGCTGGTGGAGCGGATTGTTCATGTGCCGTGTCATGTCTCGAATATCCGCGACGGCGGTGTCAGCACCCTTGATCATGGGCGGGTCGTGGGCGAGATCATCGCCGCGTTGAAAAAGAATCGCCAGATTCGATCCTGGGCAGGCGAGTACAAGCTAAGGGGCTATTTCTTTACGCGCTCTTTATTAAGAAAGACATTGAGCCTTATCGGGTTGTATCGATTATTTTTTGCAGTAAGACACTGGTATAGAAATGGATAAATTAAAATCATTGGCAAGGCGTTGGGTGATGGCATTTCTTCATCCTCGTCCACTGGTTGGCCTGTTATATTTGCCGCGCTTTTTTAACCATTGGCGTCGTTACGTAAAATCAGCGGGGGCCGAAAAGATCGGCGTACTTGATTTACAGCCATGTTTGGGCGATTGGACCACGCATACCCCATTCGATGCGCACTATTTCTTTCAGGGTGCATGGCTTGCAAGGCGCGTTATTGCTGCGAAAGTATCCAGGCATGTGGATATTGGTTCCAGCGTACTCACTATCAGCGTGCTGAGCGCACAAGTTGAAACTCTGTTTGTCGATTTTCGGCCGCTAAAAGTATCACTTCCGGGGTTGACTTCGATTGCGGGCAACATTCTCGATCTGTCATTTGCGGACGATTCAATCAATTCATTGTCCTGTCTTCATGTGATTGAGCATATCGGGCTTGGCCGTTATGGTGATCCGCTTGATCCTCTCGGCAGTGTCAAAGCCGCCCTTGAGCTGCAGCGAGTTGTGAGCCGGGACGGCAGCCTGTACCTGTCATTGCCAGTCGGGCGGGAGCGGGTTTGCTTCAATGCCCACAGGGTGCATTCGCCGATTACAGTGTTTAGGATGTTTCCGCAGATGAAGTTGGCTGAATTTTCTTACGTAGATGATGCGGGCCAATTCCATGAAAACAAATCCGTGGATGATGCAATCGGTCTTGAATACGGATGCGGGATGTTCCATTTCAAAAAATTGTGAAATTTGGTGCAGAAATGAGCAATTATTTTTGGGACGCACATGGTAATTAGCCATATTCTCGGAGGCATCGGGAATCAGATGTTTCAGTATGCCGCCGGGCGTGCGCTTTCGCTTTCGAGTGCGCAGCAGCTTCAGCTCGATCTGAGCGATTTTTCGAAATATCGGTTGCATAATGGCTATGAATTAAGTCGGGTGTTCAATGTGACCGCGGAAAGTGCATCTGCATCTACCATGCATGAGATGCTGGGCTGGAGAGCGAATCGCTGGTCAAAAAGAGTGCTGAGGCGGCCGCAGTTTGCGGGTTTGAGAGGCAGGCGATTCACCGTTGAACCGCATTTCAATTATTGGCCAGATTTCATTAATCTGAAGAGCGATTGTTACTTGTACGGATATTGGCAATCGGAGAAATATTTCAAGGCGTTTAAGAACGATATCCGTCGCGATTTCACTTTTCGGGAACCATTGAGTGGGCTAAATGGCGAGCTGGCATTGGAGATGGCGAACACGCAATCGGTCAGCCTGCATGTCCGCCGCGGGGATTATGTTAGTAATTCCAAGAACAGCAATGTGTTGGAGGTATGTTCGGCAGAGTATTACCGCAAGGCGATAGACTATGTTACCGAACGAGTGGAGCATCCTGTGTTGTACGTGTTCTCTGATGACATGGAATGGGTAAAGCAGAATTTGTCCATGGGCCTTTCCTGTGTATATGTAGATCATAACCGCAAGGCGAATAGCTACCGAGACATGCAGTTGATGAGCCTTTGCCGACATCATGTTATTGCCAACAGCTCGTTCAGTTGGTGGGGCGCATGGTTAAACGCCAATGCGGAGAAGCTAGTAATCGCGCCGAAGAGTTGGTTTCGGAATGGCAACGATGATCGTGATTTGATTCCCGATGAATGGGTGCGGCTGTGAAAGACCAGAATAAACATGGAAATCTTGGCATTACGCCGGTCAGTGTGATTATTCCGTGCTATCGCTGCGCTGACACAATTCGTCGCGCTGTCGATTCGGTGCTGGCTCAAACATTGCCCGCTTATGAAATAATTCTGGTTGATGACTGCAGCAACGACGGGAAGACACTTGACGTACTGGAGCAACTTCGCCGACGTTATCCAGATGAAAACATAAGGGTACTAGGGCTCGAAAAGAATAGCGGTCCCGGTAGTGCCCGTAACGCGGGCTGGGATGCTGCAACGCAACCCTACCTGGCGTTTCTGGATGCGGACGATAGCTGGCATCCGGAAAAACTGGAAATTCAATACCAGTGGATGGCGGCGCATCCGGATGTCGTGTTGACAGGTCATCCAAGTGTCATTCTTGCGGACGGCATGACGTTGCCGAAATTACCTGATGATGTGGTAGCCAAGCGCGTAAGAATTAATGGCTTGTTGATTTCCAATCTTTTCCCTACACGCTCGGTCATGTTAAAGCGTGAAGTCAGTTACCGTTTTATCCCCGGAAAGCGTTATGCAGAAGATTACCTGTTGTGGCTCACTATCGTATTGAGCGGGCGGGCAGCATGGGTGCTGGAAATCCCCATGGCGTACTCATTCAAGGAAGCGTTCGGTGACGGCGGGTTGACGGGAAACTTGTGGAAGTCGGAACAGGGTGAATTGGATACTTACAAAAGATTATTTTTGGCCCGCAAGATCTCATTCTTTGCGCTGATTTTGTGTTCAAGCTTTTCTCTTCTGAAATACGTCCGGAGGTGGGGTATTGCCAAAGCACGCGCGCTGTCCGGCAACCTTTTTTGAACATGATGGCGAACAGATATGACGACTAAGCCGAGGCCAAATACGGGCATGAAAAAACTCTGCTACGTCGCAACCATTCCCGCTGTTGTCCACGCCTTTTTGCGTGTGCATATTCAGACAGCTGCGGATAAGTATGAAGTGACAGTCATTTGCAATGCTGCGGATAAGCATTTGCTGGAAGGTCTTAACGCGCGTCTTATTTTGCTGCCTATTGAGCGCAAGCCCTCACCTTTAAAGGACATGCTGGTCCTGCTTCAGCTGTTCAAACTGTTTCGCAATCAGCGATTCGATATTGTGCATTCCATCATGCCCAAAACCGGAATGCTTGCAATGATAGCGGCAAAATTGGCCCGTGTACCCGTGCGGATCCATACGTTTACGGGGCAGGTTTGGGTGACCAAACGGGGTGTGCAACGCGATGTGTTAAAGTGGTTCGACAAACTGATTGGAAGCTTCGCGACCTGCGCATTGGCCGATAGCACCTCGCAGCGAGACTTTCTGGTTAACGAGGGCGTGCTGTCATCAAGCAAGGCGAAAGTAATTGGGGCGGGCTCGATCTGTGGCGTTGACTCGTCGCGGTTTCATCCCGACATGAAGAGCAGGCAGGAAACACGTCTTGCATTGGGAATTGCGCAGAATTCCAAAGTGATCCTGTTTGTCGGTCGCCTCAACCACGATAAAGGCATGTTGGACCTGGCCGCCGCTTTTGACACCATTGCCAGACAGCATCCGAATGTTGTGCTCCTGCTGGTAGGTGCTCAAGAAGATGTTCCCTTTAGTCGCATTCAGGAAATCTGCCATGCAGAACGCGAACGCTTGCGCTATATCAGCTTTGCCTCCAAACCCGAGCATTACATGACTGCGGCGGATATTTTCTGTCTGCCAAGTTACCGGGAGGGATTTGGCATGACCATCATCGAGGCAGCTGCCTGTGGCGTGCCAGCCGTCGCTTCGCGCATTTACGGCATTACCGACGCCGTGGCGGAAGACAGAACAGGATTGTTGATTCCGGCTGGCGATGTGACAGCGCTGACGCAGGCCCTGTCGAGACTGCTTACGGATAACGAGTTGCGTCAACAAATGGGAAACGAGGCGCGCACGCGTGCATTGGAACTGTTTTCCAGCGAGAAGATCACCCGCGAGCTAATGGCTTTGTACGACAGATTGTCCGAGACGCGGTGACACAAGAATGACAGAAACCAGTTTCAAGCGCGATAAATGCAGCTTCCTCATTACCGGTGCCAGTGGCTTTGTCGGTCGCCCTCTCTGTGCAGAGCTGCTTGCGCGAGGTTGTGTGGTGAGGGCAGCCGTACGTAATGCCGCAATGGCACCAGAGAATACTGCAGTGTCTGTCGTAGGCGAAATTGATGGCGAGACGAGATGGGCCGACGCGCTCAACGGCATTGACGTAGTCATTCACCTTGCTGCGCGAGTGCATGTCATGCACGAGAATGCAGACGACCCATTGGCCGAGTTCCGTCGCGTCAATACGGAAGGGACGGAACATCTGGCCCGTAGCGCCGCCACAAACGGCGTCAGGCGTCTGGTATATGTCAGCTCGATCAAGGTGAACGGCGAAGAAACGTCCGATGGGCACGTTTATTCGGAGAAGGATATTCCCGCGCCGCAGGATCCATACGGCAGTTCCAAGTGGGAAGCGGAGCAGCTATTGCGGCGCGTGGCACAAGAGACTGGCATGGAAATAGTCATTGTGAGACCACCGCTGGTTTACGGCACCGGGGTAAAGGGCAATTTTGCACAAATGATGCGGGTGATCGCGCGTGGCCTGCCGCTGCCGCTAGCCTCGGTGCGCAACAAGCGGGATCTGGTCTATGTGGGCAACTTGGTGGATGCGCTGATCGTTTGCGCCACGCATCCGGCTGCGGCGGGGAGCACCTATCTGATAAGCGATGGCGAGCCTGTCTCGACCCCCGAGTTGCTGGGTCGCCTGGCTCACGCGTTGGGTGTCGCAGCCCACACATTCCACTTTCCTCCCGCACTGCTGAAGCTTGCCGGCAGATTGGTCGGCAGATCGGCCCAGCTGGAGCGTTTGCTGGGTTCGCTGCAGGTCGATAGTGGTAAAATCCGCCGCGAACTTAATTGGAACCCGCCATATAGCTTGCAGCAGGGGCTGCAAGCAACTGCGGTGTGGTATCGAAATTCCCATCTATGAGCCATTACTCTCCCGTCGTCGCAGCTCTGGTCACCATGTTGCTGACCATCATCATCCTGATCAGCAAGTTCGGTAAAGAGATACAGGACATTCCCAACGAGCGCTCTTTGCATGAAACGCCGGTTCCGCGCATCGGCGGCGTGGCGATGATGGCGGGTTTGCTGACGGGCTGGATGTTGATGTTGACTTCGCTGAAATGGTGGATCGTGCTGCCGCTGATCGGTTTATTCATCGTTTCCCTGCTGGACGACATGCACAACCTGCCGGTCAGGAAGCGTTTGATGGCGCATCTGGCCGCGGCGGCGATCCTGGTTGTCGGTTCCGGATTGCTCACCCAGCAGGGTCTGCTCATCGGGCTGCTTGCGCTCCTGTTCACGGTATGGATGACCAACCTCTACAATTTCATGGATGGCTCCGACGGACTGGCGGGCGGTATGGCATTGATCGGTTTCAGCATGTTCGGCATTGCAGCGCTGATTTCGCACGACGACACGCAAGCGATGCTGAACTTCACCGTCGGTGCGGCAGCGTTGGGTTTTCTTTACAACAATTTCCATCCCGCCAAGATTTTCCTGGGCGATGCCGGTTCCATTCCCTTGGGCTTTCTTTCCGCGGGCATGGGGCTCTGGGGGTGGCAGCAAGGCTACTGGGCCGCATGGTTCCCACTGCTGGTGTTTTCTCCGTTCATCGTCGATGCAACGGTCACGTTGGTGAAGCGCACCCTGCGCGGGGTGAAAGTCACCGAAGCACATCGCGAACACTATTATCAGCGCCTCATACAAATGGGCTGGAGTCATCGCAGCGTGGCGCTGATTGAGTATGGCCTGATGCTGGGTGCAGGTGCATCGGCCATATCAGCTTTGCAGCAGGGCGATCCATGGATGCTCCTCCTGATCTGGTGCGGAATATATTCCGTGCTGATGTTGGTGATCGATGCTGCATGGAGGAAATTCAATCGGGCGCAACATGCTTAAAGTCAATCGCTATACTGCGATGGCTGTTTTCCATGATCTGATCGTAGCCGCATTGGCATGGTCAGGGGCATACCTGCTGCGTTTCAACTTCGACCTCCCGCAGAATTTTCAAAGCGAGATGTGGCGTACCCTGCTCTGGGTCGCACCGCTGCAATCGCTGATCTTCTGGTACATGGGCTTGTATCGCGGCATCTGGCGCTATGCCAGTCTGGTCGACCTGCGCCGTATCTTCGTGGCCGTGTTGCTGGCCGCCATGCTGATTCCCCTTGGACTCTGGATGTTCCGTGTTCATGCCATCGTTCCCCGTTCGGTACTGATCATCGATCCCGTTCTGCTTTTGCTGGCGATGGGTGGCGGCCGTCTGTTCTATCGCTTGTGGAAAGAGCAGGGACTGTTCGGCGAGATCAAATTACAGGGTGAGCCGGTGCTGGTACTCGGTGCCGGGGAGGCGGGCATAGGCTTGTCCAAGGACCTGGCCAGGAGCCGCGAATGGCATCAGGTCGGATTTCTCGACGATGACTCAGATAAGCAGGGCCGCATTCTTAACGGCATCAAGGTGCTGGGCAAACTGGAAAGCCTGCCGTATTGGGCGGCTCGGCTCGGTGTCTCCCAAGCCATCATCGCGATGCCATCATCCACCCACCAGCAACGCAAACATGCGATCGATCTGGCAAACAACAATGGCATCAAGGCACTGACGGTTCCCGCATTCGACGATCTGTTGAGCGGGCGCGTATCCGTTTCGCAATTGCGGGCGGTAGAGCTGGACGATCTGCTCGGGCGCGATCCGGTGCAGATGGATGGCGCAGGACTGCATGAGCAACTCTCAGGCAAGACCGTGTTGGTCACCGGCGCGGGCGGCTCCATCGGTTCCGAGTTGTGTCGCCAGATCGCACGCTTTTCACCGAAGACGCTGGTGCTGTATGAAGCCGGCGAATTGGCGCTGTACAACATGGAACAGGAATTGAACAGGGCGTTCCCGCAGCTCGACGTCGCGTATCTGGCAGGCGACGTGCGCGACGATATCAGGCTGGAGCAGGTGTTCGCGGAATACAAGCCCAATGTGGTGTTCCATGCTGCCGCCTACAAGCATGTGCCGTTGATGGAACGTCACAATGCATGGCAGGCGGTACGCAACAATGTGTTCGGTACCTGGCGCGCGGCGAGCTGTGCCCAGAGGCATGGCGTGGAAAAATTCGTGCTGATCTCCACCGACAAGGCCGTCAATCCGACCAACGTGATGGGCACCACCAAGCGCATGGCCGAGATCGTATGCCAGGGACTGCAGCGGCCGGAAGGTACGCGTTTTGTCATCGTGCGCTTCGGCAATGTACTCGGCAGCAACGGCAGCGTGATACCCAAGTTCCGCGAACAGATCGCCAAGGGCGGGCCGATCACCGTGACCCATCCGGAGATCACCCGCTTCTTCATGTCCATTCCCGAGGCGGCGCAACTGGTGATGCAGGCCGGCTATATGGGTAAAGGCGGCGAAATATTCGTGCTCGACATGGGCGAGCCGGTGAAGATCGTCGATCTGGCGAAAGAACTGATCCGTCTTTCGGGCCTGAACGAAGAAGACATCAGGATCGAGTTCACGGGCTTGCGTCCGGGCGAAAAACTGTACGAAGAGGTACTGGCGGACAGCGAACACACCTTGCCCACCCCGCACCCCAAGTTGCGTATCGCCCAGGCGCGCCAGGTTGCCGCCGGCGAACTGCAGGCGATGCTGGATTGGGTGCAGATCGACACTCCAAACAGTGACGACGCGGTGCGGGAGCGCCTGCAGCACTGGGTGCCGGAATACATGCCAACGCCGAACGCGCACTGAGCATGCCCTCGCTGTCCGTTATTCTCATTACCAAGAACGAAGCCGCCAACATACGTGATTGTTTGCGGTCGGTGTCATGGGCGGACGAGATCATCGTGGTCGATTCCGGCAGCACGGACGAAACAGTCGGCATCGCCCGCGAGATGGGGGCACAGGTATATATGTATCCGGACTGGCCGGGCTTCGGGCCGCAAAAGAACAGGGCACTGGGCTATGCCGGTAAAGACTGGGTATTTTCCATCGATGCGGATGAAAGGGTCACTCCCGAATTGCGGGCCGAGCTCGAACAGGCGATGAACGAGGCATCGGCAGACGGCTACTATTGTCCGCGCCTGTCGCAGTTCTGCGGCCAGTTTGTACACCATTCCGGCTGGTATCCGGACTATGTGCTGCGCCTGTTCAAGCGCGGCGCAGGCAGATTCTCGGACAGCCTCGTACACGAAAGCGTGCAGTTGAGCGGCAACACCGGCAAGTTGAAGAATCCTCTGCTGCACTACAGCTATCTCTCGATTAACGACGTGGAGCGCAAGGTCGAACATTATTCCTCGGCCGCAGCGCGGCAGATGTTTGAAGCCGGGAAGCGCGCCAGCTGGTTGAGGGCGATGCTGAGTGCGGGATGGGCGTTCGTGAGGACTTATATCATGCGACTGGGCGTACTGGATGGCGGCGCAGGATGGAACATCGCACGCATGAACGCGCGCACGACTTACCTCAAGTACCGCAAGCTCGAAACATTGCGGGCAACGAGCCGTTAGCCTAAAGCTCGTTTCAATCGGCTGCGCAGCAATTGCCAGCGCAACTCGCGCGTAGCCTCGGGCTCGACCAGAACCAGACCTGCGGCGGATTGCCCGCGCCGCAGGTAATAGCGGTCGAACACCGATTGGCGCATTCCCCACTTGTGCAGGAACTGTTTGCCGCCGTCGTTCTTCTTCACCTTCCCGGTCGATTTGCACTGGAAATGGTAGACCAGCGAGTCGCCCACGCCCAGGAATATGCGGCAGCCGGCGTGCCAAAGTTTCATCGAGAAGTCGTTATCGCTGCTCATGCCGGGCGAGAACTCGCTGCTGTAGCCGCCTACCTTGAACCACCAGCGCTTGCTCACCAATGTCGGTGGCCAGGTTGCTCCATACCAGTCCTGTTTGCGTTGCTGCGGCAATTCCGCGAGCAATCGCGCCTCGTCGAAATTGTCGGCATCGCTGCCGTAGTCGCGCACGATCACGCAAGGGTTGTTCGTTTCGCGCGGCTCGATCATGGTGCCGGACAGCATGAACAGATCAGTGTCCAGTTGCTTGAGCTTGTTAATCAGCGCCGAGTCCCAGCCGGGGCAGCAATACATGTCGTCGTTCAGGTACAGGATGTAGTCCTGGGTGGCATGCATGGCGGCTTCGTTCACTGCCAGGCAGATACCGACGTTCTGCGGCGAGGCAGTATGCGTGATGCCATGCTGGCGTACCCACTCCAGCGAGCCGTCGCTGCCATCGTTCACGTGTACGATGATCTGGTGCGGATGGGCGGAATTTTGCCGGATGCTGCGTATGCACAGCTGTAGCAGCGCAAGGTTGTTCCAGGTTGGGATGATGATGGAGAACATGTCATTCCGTTGAGTTGGGGAGTTTACGCGCGCGAATCAATATATTCTGGCCGGTATGCGGAGTGTTTGCCTGTGCGCGGTATTCCTGCAATTCTCGGCCATAGCTCCAGCTGAGTAACCTGAGTTGATCTAACCATGACAGTTTACCTGGCTGCCGATTTGTACGGCTCACGCGGTATACCACAGCAGAGCCTGCAGAGTAGGTGCAGGCATCGGTCACGTCGAAGCCTGCACGTTGCGTCAGTCGGTGCAACGAATCTACAGAAAACAGGTGCAGATGCCTCGGAGCCTCCCAGCCACGCCAGAAAGCGCCGAACTCGGCAGCACAGAGGCTGAGCGTGTTGGGGGTCGTCAGGACCAGCAGGCCTCCTGGTTTCAGTATCCGCAAGCATTCACGGAGCGTCGCCAGCGGGTCGTAAAGATGTTCAATGACCTGGCTCATGGTGATCACATCGAAACTGTTTGCCGGTAGGGCGCACTGTACCAAGTCACCAACGTGAGTCTTGATGTCGTAACGCTTGGATACCTTCTTGGTAGCTTGCTCATCGAAATCTGTTCCCTCGACCTGCCATCCGCGCTTCTTCATCCGGTTGAGGAATCGTCCGCCTCCGCAGCCAACATCCAGCAACTTGCCGTACGGCTCGCCGGACAACGTCATGAGCCGCAGATAGTCGGATTCGCGTTTCAGTCCATTCGCTATCCAGAGTGGCGTAAGGGCAAGCCTGATGAAGCGATGCGCCAGACTGAGTATGGCTTTGCCGAGACGTTGGCCGGATTTGCGCGTATGAGTATGGTAATTGACGTAGGCTTTCCAGAGCTCGTGCGGCGGCGGGGCCGGATCCAGCCAATAAAT
The DNA here is from genome assembly GCA_027310725.1 of Sideroxydans sp. Lineage (GTDB taxonomy): Bacteria > Pseudomonadota > Gammaproteobacteria > Burkholderiales > Gallionellaceae > Sideroxyarcus. Next base: position 16,537 of record DAIDAG010000038.1, read on the forward strand.
GCCGCACGCTGGATTGGCGCAACGCTGGAAACTCCAAGTCCCGTCGAGGTTACCGTCCGGGTCTGCAATGTCGGACTGAGCGAATACGCCCTTGGAGCCGCACAGGTCACACAAAGGTCGAGGTTCGCTTGTTATACTATCCATATCTGGTGATTCGAATGGGCTAAAGTGCGCATTCTACAACGGAGACATACCATTAAAAGGCAGTAAATTTATTGACATAAAGAACAGCTACGTCCGTGAGACGACGCATCCGTCCGGGCCTGCAACGCCGAAAAACCACCATGAGTCACGTAGAATAAACCAGGCGCGACGACATACAGATTGGGCAGATACATTCTGGCGCTCCGGCTGCCATGTGGGAATGGCTTGGCATGTCTTGTCGTTGTCGTCTGATGCGGTCAGGTCGTGAAGCTGGATGCATTATAAACACAGAACAAAAATGAAAGCTCCGCGTCGAATATTGGTGGTAATTCCTTTGCGCATAGGCGATGTGCTGCTTTCTACGCCAGTAATAAGATCGATGCGATTGGCATGGCCCAATGCCAAGATAGATGTACTGGTGTTTGAAAACACTGAAGGGATACTACTTCGTAATCCCGATATTAACGATGTGGTCACCGTTCCGGCTCGTCCAGGGTTTTGGAAGCATCTGTGCATTATTCTTGGTTTATTGCGCCGCTATGATCTTGCCCTTACTACACAGTTGGGCGACCGAGCGACTCTATATGTCTGGATGGCCGGAAAGCTGCGGATCGGAATGCAGGATGGCAGCAGCAAGGAACGCTGGAAGCAACACCTGCTCACGCGTTGGGCGTTCTTCGATCGCGTAAATACCCATACGGTGCTGACGAGTCTCGGGCTGGTCGATCTGCTGGGCATCAAACGCAGCCATGAAGTCGTCGTTGCGTGGGATGCCAGCGACGAAAGATCCGTGACTGGATTGCTGCCAATTGACATCGGGCGTGAGCCTTTCGCAGTGCTGCATCTGTCCCCGAAATTCTCTTACAAGATGTGGCACCGCGACGGCTGGGTTGAACTGGCACGTTGGCTTGAAACAAATGGTATTCGTGCCGTACTGACTGGAAGCGGTGCTCCGGATGAGATGGAATATGTCGGGCAGATCTTCCGTTCCATGCCGGCCGGTACAGTGAACATGGCAGGCAAGCTCAGTCTGGCCGAAAGTGCCTTTCTTATCAGCCGCGCCAAATGTTATGTGGGGCCGGATACGGCCCTTACCCACGTGGCTGCGGCACTGGGTACCCCGACAGTTGCGTTGTTCGGCCCATCCAACCCGGTGAAATGGGGACCATGGCCCAAGGGATACAACGAGGACAGCAACCCTTATCAGATGCGCGGTACCCAGCACGTGAACAACGTGGTGCTGCTGCAGGGCGAGGGTGATTGCGTGCCCTGCATGGAAGAAGGTTGTGATCGCCGGATCACCAGTTTGAGTGCATGTTTGCAGGGCATGCCGGTTGAGAAGGTGATCGCCGCACTCGGCGAGCTGGGTTTTCATTTGCCAGCCAGGATATTGCCGGGACACTTGGGGTATTCCGGGGAAAACGCGGCGGGCAGGCAAGCGCATGACTCAAATATCATTTGAGTCTCCGATGAATTTCGGGTCGAGACTGCAAAGGCAATACTTGAATCATCAACCACTTCATATCATGGTCTATAAGGGTGCAGCATGAAGGAAGCAGAACCATCACGCTATCTGTCACTTGTTGAATGGATGGCGAGTCTGCTGCTGCTGACGTATCCAACTCTCATGCTCGCCGTAAAGGGGGGAATGAACGGCGCATTCCTGCTTATGTTGATGCTTGCCTTGGCAGTGCGGATAGCGCGTCCTGCCGGCATGGATAATACGGTATGGAAAAGCGAATGGACGATTTATACCGTATCAATGGTGGCGATGTCAGCTGCGATATTCATCAGTCAAAGCTACCACCACAATTATTCAGCACACTCATACGACGGAGCATCCCGCTACTGGCTGGCAATCCCTGTGTTCCTGTTGTTGCGGCGTCTGGACCTCAAGGTATTTACGCTGTTGCAGGTCGCATTTCCTGTCGCCGCGATTTCAGGCTTCCTCCTCGCAAAGAATCTGGGTGAGGGTGCGGGAAATCGATCCGGAATTGAGACGCTGGATTTGATTCACTTCGGCGATTTTGAACTGATTCTGGCCACACTGTCGCTCCTGAGTATCAACTGGATTGGGCGCGACGGCACTGCCCTGAAGATAATCAAAATATCCGGCTTCATTGCGGGCGTCGCTGCATCATTCTCCTCGGGTTCGCGGGGCGGCTGGCTGGCGATCCCGGTATTTGCGGCGATCTTCATATATTTCAATACCGCAAAATCTCCAAAATTGGTTATATCGATTGCAACCGTGGGAATTCTGAGCGCGCTATTGCTTTATTCCGTCAACCCCACCCTTCACCAGCGAATTAATCAGTTAACAACTGAAGTGGCAGTACTCGATCACGGCAACCAGGATACGTCGACAGGGGTGCGTTGGCAGTTATATAAAGCCGCAGTGGAAATATTCTCGCGCAACCCGATCTTTGGTGTGGGGCCGGACGGATTTGCGCTGGAGATGACGCCGATGATGGAGCAGGGCAAGATCACGCCAGCGGCTGCCCAGCTTGGACGCGGCGAAGTCCATAACGATATCTTGAATAAAGCTGCCGGAATGGGACTTTTCGGTCTGGCTGCGATCATCGCCATCTATCTGGTGCCAGGCTGGCTTTTCTGGAAAGCAACCAAGTCTGCATCAGCACAAGCTAAACGTACCGGCATTCTCGGGATTGTTTTTGTAAGCGGGTTCCTCATCTCCGGTTTGACGGTCGAAATCCTGAATCTGACCATGGCGATTGCCTTTTACAGTTTTACGGTCGCGGTATTGCTGGCAATTTGTTACAACACTCATCACGAAACCGGCTCTACAGGAGCTGGTTCGAACAAGGACATACACCATGTATAGCATCGTCATCCCCAGCTGGAACAACCTCGCCTATTTGAAACTCTGCATCGAAAGCATCAGAAGACATTCCAGATTCGAGCATGAGATATTGGTTCACCTGAACGATGGTTCGGATGGTTCGCTGGAATGGGTCAAGTCTCAAGGAATTAAATATACCCAGACCGACAAGAACGTCGGGATTTGCCTGTCGGTTAACCATCTGGTCGCTCAGGCGAAACATGACTGGGTGCTTTACATGAACGACGACATGGTGGCCGCACCCGGCTGGGATACGGCCTTCATTGCCGCGACCGAATCGGTGGATACAGATCTGGCGATGTACTTTGGAACTCTGATCCAACCGGATAACGGCGGCAACGATGTCATCATCAAGCAGGATTTCGGCGGCACGCCCGCAGATTTCGATGAAGCGAAATTCCTGAAAGCCTATCTGGAAGATGCCCGCGGTGACCAGGAGGGAGGTTCGTCTCAGCCCACCCTGGTACATAAAAAGTGGTGGGCCATGGTCGGCGGCTACAGTATCGAATTCAGCCCGGGCATGAGCAGCGACGACGACCTGATGATGAAATTCTGGGTGGCGGGGTGCCGCAACTTCCGTATTGTCGGAGCCAGCCGCTTTTATCATTTTGGCTGCAAAAGCACTGGGCGTGTCAAACACAATCTGGGCGGCCGGATATTTGTGATGAAGTGGGGCGTGACCCATCTCGAGTTCCACCGTCTTTACCTGCCCTCGCTTCGAAAACCCGATGGTGGCAATTCCCCAGGTAATCCGCATAATTTCGTACGAGGATCTCTGCTGGGAAAAATAAGACGGTTACGCTACACGCTGAAAGACAATTACCCGCTGCATGACATCGAAGCGTGGGACGCCCTTCCTGGGCATACGAAGTGGAACGAAGGAAACTAGCGGTAACACGGCTAGCGCGACTGTATCGCCTTGAGAATCTCATCCCCCATCAGCAGGTATCCCGTGGTGGAAAAATGCGTGTTGTTGCCGAGATAAAGATCGACGGTCTTTGCCTGAATGGCCTGTTGCGTCATGCGCAGCAGGTTGGGCGCATGAAAACGACGTTCGGCTTCGTTCCAGAACTGCTTGAGCGGATAAAGATACGCCGTCGACTTGTTCGGCACGAACACCCAGACCGGCGTGATGCCTTCCAGTCTCGCGTTGAGCCTTCCGATGTTTTCAAGTGCGCCTGCATCTATTTCTTCCGGCTTGTCATAGCTCAGGAACAGCGCATCGTTGCAGCTTGCATGGCTGAATAACTCGCAACCGCCGGGTACTCGGGCCATTCTCACATCGTTGGGCAATAACCAGCTCTTGAAGTCGGGGGAACGGCTCAAGCGCTCATACTTCAGGACATTCAGTTGCGTCTCGATGCCGGTCGAGAGTTTGCCCGCATAGTTGCCCTGATTTACATCGAACGAAACGGCAGGTGGGAAGCGTGGCGTATCGGTACGCGGATTCGGATGGTATTGCATCCGCTGACAGGCATCGGATTTGCTCAGATCGTCTACCAGATTGCGCTCGATGGATTCGAACACCACATACTTTCCTGCAAAGCCCTGTGCGCGCAGCCAGGGCGTGAAATCTGCGCATACGCCCCGCATACTGTCCCAGGATTCGGTACGAACTTTCAAGCCGCGCTGCGTCAATACAGTTTGCCAGACTCGGCTATCGGAAAAGCTGTCGCCAATGACCAGTACATCTGCCTCCCGCATGGAGGCCTGTAGCATCCACTTCGGATCGATTGCAGGTTGCGGTTTGGTCCAGCCGAATAATGTCTCCGGCAGGAGTGCCATGCGAGTCAATTCGCCCTGAAAAGTCGCCAGCGGCAAAAAATAGAAAGCCACGGCACCGTAACCCAATACGGCAACGAACACGAAGATGGAAAAATATTTTGCGTGTTTCATGTCAGAACTGGAAATAGAGGAAGGGGCTGTAACTGCCGAATTGGTCTATCGCAAGGTACAACATGACGAGCACAATGACAGCCTGCAGGGCCGCTGCCAATGCACTGCCCTTGAAGAAACGGATGCGGGTCGAATTCGGCAACAACCAGACCCAAAGCAATCCGGGAACAAGCAAGCGCAACAGATCGCGTCCTGACATGTCGGTGAGCATGAGCAGGTTGCCGTGCTGCACTGCTTCGAAGGAGATCGGTCGTGCCGCGATACCGAACATCGCCTTCAAAATGACCAATGCCTGTGCCATGTTTCCCGCACGGAATACCACCCACGCGGCAACGACAGCCACAAAAGTCAATGTGCCGCCTGCCAGAGTAGCCAGCCAGTTGGGTACCCAGCGCAGGAACCTCTCCGCCACCATGTCGCGCCACAGATTGTTGATGACGAGATAGGCGCCGTGCAAGGCTCCCCAGACCACGAATGTCCATCCGGCACCGTGCCACAGACCGCCCAGCAGCATGGTCGCCATCAGATTGGCATAGCGGCGCAGCTTGCCGCGACGGTTGCCGCCCAGCGGGATATACAGGTAATCGCGCAAAAAGGTGGAGAGCGTGATGTGCCAGCGCCGCCAGAACTCGATGATGCTGGTGGATTTGTAGGGTGAATTGAAGTTGATCGGCAGGCGGATATTGAACATCAGTGCGATCCCCAGCGCCATATCGGTATAGCCGGAAAAATCGAAATAGATCTGCAGCGTGTAAGCCAGCGCCCCGGACCACGCCTCGTAGATCGTGGGCAAGGTACCGGTTGCCATGCCGTGCTGGGTGCCGTCGAAGATCGCGGTGGCAAACGGTGCGATCGAATCCGCCCACAACACTTTCTTGCACAGCCCGAGCGTGAACAACAGCAGGCCGGTGGCGACATGATCCCAATTGATGCGATACGTCGCGTTGTGGGCGAACTGCGGCATCATGTCCTTGTGATGCAGCACCGGTCCCGCGATCAGGTGAGGGAAGTAGGTGACGAACAACACGTAATGCACGAAGTTGTATTCCTTCACCTTGCCCTGGTAGGTATCCACCAAGAAGGCGATCTGCGTGAAAGTGAAGAACGAGATCCCGAGCGGCAGGATGATGTCGCCCAGAGAAAGGCTGGATCCCGCAAGGCTGTTTACACTGGAAAGAAAGAAGTTCGCGTACTTGAAATAACCCAGCAGCAGCAAGTTGATGGCGAGAGCAAATACCAGAACCTGCTTCTTGCGTGTTGCTGCCTGTTGCACGCCGGCTTTGGCGATCCACATGCCGAAAGCGTAGTTGCAGACGATGGAGCCAAGCAGCAGGCCGACATAGGCCGGGTTCCAGTAACCGTAAAAGAACAGCGACGAGACCGCCAGCCATGCCGCGGCATACGCATGATGCAGCCGTGCCAGCTGGAAGAAGCCCAGCAACACGACGGGCAGGAACAGGAAGATGAAACCGTAGGAATTGAATAGCATGGTTCAGCGATCAGCCATGCGGCCGGAGACCGGCAGTTTGATTGAAATCGATTTCATCAAGGTGGAAGCAGGATCTATGAAATGCCGTTTGAAGGTCCGGTTAAGGCGTTGTTTCTTCGTTCAAGCCGAATTGAATGCGATGCAGTTGTGCATATACGCCGCTCTTGGCCAGCAGCTCGGCGTGCGTGCCGACTTCGACGATACGGCCCTTCTGCAACACGACGATACGGTCCGCTTTCTCGATGGTGGAAAGCCGGTGCGCAATGACCAGTGTGGTGCGCCCCTGCATCAGGGTCTCCAGCGCGGCCTGCACATAGCGCTCGGATTCGCTGTCCAGTGCCGAAGTGGCTTCGTCCAGAATCAGTATCGGTGCATTTTTGAGTATGGCCCGCGCTATTGCGATGCGCTGCCGTTGTCCGCCGGAGAGGCGTACGCCCTTTTCGCCCACCAGCGTTTCCAAACCTTGCGGCATCTCGCGAATGAATTCCATGGCATGTGCCGCAGTTGCTGCTGCGACGATCTCGGCTTCCGGTACTTCACGCATCTGCCCGTAGCCGATATTGGCGGCGACGGTATCATTGAACAGCACCACCTCCTGGCTCACCAGGGCGATGTTGGAACGCAAGCCGCTCAGCGAAAGATCGTGGATATCGCGCCCATCCAGCAGGATTCGGCCACCCGTCGGGGTGTAGAAACGCGGCACCAGATTTGCCAGCGTGCTCTTGCCGCTGCCGGATGCGCCGACCAGCGCCACAGACTGTCCTGCGGGAACATCGAGGCAGATGTCGTGCAACGCGAGGCGGCCGTCCGCATGGTAGGAAAAATCAAGATGATCGAACACAAGATGGCCGCTCGCGCGGCCAATGTGGACCTTGCCGTCATCCACTTCGCTCGGGCTGTCGAGCAACTCGAAAATGCTTTCTGCAGCGGCAAGTCCGCGTTGCGTGAATTCGCTCACGCTGGTGAGCCGCTTGAGGGGGGCAGTCAGCATCAGCATGGCAGTAACAAAGGAGAGAAAGCTACCCACTGTCGTCACATCGCTCTTGGCTTGCATGGTGGCCAGATAAACGATGATTGCGAGCGCAATTGCCGCGATCATCTGCACGATGGGCACGTTTGCCAGCGCCGCGGCAGCCTGCTTCATCATGTGTCGCCGCACCCCGTTTATTTCCGTGGCAAAGCGTTCTGATTCATAGCGTTGACCGCCAAACAGCTTGACCACCTTGTGCGCAGTCACGCTCTCCTCTATCACCTGGGTGATGTTGCCCATCGCGCGTTGCGAATCGCGACTCGACGACCGCAAACGACGGTTGATCGTGCTGATCACCCAGGCAACGAGGGGGGCGACCACCAGCGACAGCAACGTCAATTTCCAGTCCAGATAGAACAGCCATCCGAGCAGGCCGACGATGATGATGGTATCGCGCACGGTGATCGTAACGACGCTGGTAGCGGCAGCGGTGACTTGAGTTACATCGAAGGTCAGCTTGGAGATCAGCGTTCCGGTGGCGTGGTCGTCGTAAAAGCGGGTGGGCAATGCGAGCAGCTTGCCGAACATCTCCGCCCGAAGATCCATGACCAACTTGTTTCCGATCCAGTGAATCGCATAGGAGCCGAAAAAGCCTGCAATGCCGCGCACGAAGAAGATCACCAGAATCAGGATCGGCGCCCAGCGCATCACCAGATCGTCCTTTTGTACAAATGTGCCGTCAAGAAAAGGTTTGAGCAGGGCGGGCAACAGCGGTTCGGTCGCGGCAGACACCATCATGCCAAGTATCGAGATGGCAAATACGCGCCAATAGGGGCGGACGTAGCTCATCAGACGCAAGTAGAGTTGGGTGCTGGTCATCGGATAATTGTAAACATGTCTGGATATATTTCTATTGTTGTCCGTAGGGCTTGCTTGCAGACGATTCGTCGACCAGGTCGGCAACGGTCAGTTTACCTGACGCGGACGGGCTTATGGTCGGCAAATCGGCGCTCCAATACGATGTGCCCTGCCAGGTGGGTACGCGAAATTTCGCAGCGCTGAAGTACATGCGGAGGAGAAGGTGTGATAATGCAAAAAGGACATATAAGTAAGATAAAAATCTACCGACCTCGGCGCTTATTTTAACAGAGGTTCATTAATGGCGATCTATGCATTAGGCGACATCCAGGGCTGTTACACCGAACTCCAGCAACTGCTGGAGCAGATACGCTTCGACCCCGCGCAGGACAGACTCTGGCTGGTGGGCGATCTGGTCAATCGCGGGCCGGATTCGTTGCGTGTGCTGCGTCTGGTCAAGTCGCTGGGCGACAGCGCCGTCACCGTTCTCGGCAATCACGACCTGCACTTGCTGGCCGTTGCCGAAGGCGCGGCGGAACTTCATCGCACCGACACCCTCGACGAAGTGCTGGGCGCCCCCGACCGGGATGAGCTGCTGGCCTGGCTGCGCCAGCAGCGCTTGTTGCATACCGAAGGAGATTATGTCCTGGTACACGCCGGATTGCTGCCGCAATGGGGCGTCAAACAGGCGGCCGGATTGGCAAATGAAGTGGAGCGCGCATTGCGCGGTGAAGACTACCCCACCTTCTTTGCCCGCATGTACGGCAACGCGCCGCACAATTGGAACGACGACCTGGACGGCTACAAACGCCTGCGCGTCATCACCAATGCTTTTACCCGCTTGCGCATATGCACATTGCAGGGCGAAATGGAATTCAGATTCAAGGGCGAGGTGGAAAAGATACCGGAAGGCTACGTGCCGTGGTTCGAAGTGCCGGAGCGCAAGAGCCGCAAAGCCACCGTTATTTTCGGCCATTGGTCGGCACTGGGGCTGAAGGTCACGCCCAATGTCATCGCCCTCGATACCGGATGCCTGTGGGGTGGGCCGATGACGGCCATCCGGCTGGAAGACCGTCAGCTATTCCAGGTGAGCTGCAAGAACCCGGTAGCGCAAAACTGGTAGGGCTCGATCAATACCTGCGTTTTTGCTGCGGAACAACGGGGCCGCGTCCCTCGATGTGGCGGAACGTGATGCGTCCCTTGCTCAGATCGTAGGGTGAAAGTTCCAGCGAAACCTTGTCGCCGGCGACGATGCGGATATGGTTTTTCTGCATCTTTCCGGCGCTGTAGGCGATGAGCTTGTGCCCGTTATCCAATGTCACACGAAAGCGCGAGTCCGGCAGAATCTCGTCCACCACGCCGTTCATTTCCAGCAGTTCTTCTTTGGCCATGACCAATCCTCTCAGGGAATTCAGAAACAAAAAGCCCGGCAGTTGCCGGGCTCATAGTCAGGACTGACAGCATGGCTGCGCCATGCATGCCCGACCATTTATTCCGCTGCGCGGATGTTCGATGCTTGCTGACCTTTGGGGCCCGCAGTGATGTCGAAGCTTACTTGCTGACCTTCGGTCAGGGTCTTGAAACCCGAACTCTGGATCGCGGAAAAGTGGGCGAAAAGATCATCGCCGCCATTGGATGGGGTGATGAAGCCGAAGCCCTTGGAATCGTTGAACCACTTTACTGTACCTGTTGCCATTTTGAATCTCCTGAAAAACAAACAAAGGGGACTTGCCCCGAACTTAGGGCGATGGTCAAGACGGCAAAATGATGAAGGGAGAAATACCGAAGTAAAGCGGGTAAAGAACCAGACAACAACGACAGACTTGAAAATCGCTGGCCCGCACTATGGGGCATATCGGGGAGAATAGCAAACGATATTATTAACC
>DAIDAG010000046.1 GCA_027310725.1 Sideroxydans sp.
TTACCGTATCAGCGGCGAGCTCGCCAATACCGACAAGATCATGAACGACACCTTGTGGATCGGCGTATATCCGGGGCTGAACGAGGAGATGCTGAGCTTTGTGGTTGAGAAGATCGAAGCGTTCTTTGGCGTGAATTTCTAAGCATGAGATTTCATACCATCCGTTACGAACTGAAATCCCTATGAAAAAAAGAATACTACTTACTGGAGCGACAGGATTCTTAGGGAGTCATTTAGCCAAGGCATTGTTGGCTGATGGCGATGAGGTTGTAGCCCTAAAGAGGAAGCGAGTTCATGTGGCTGTAGTTTGTAGTTCACAAATTAAGCTTTCCCGAAGACATTGTAGCCACAAATTTTGTGAGTAAGTCAATTTTGTTCCCAGAAACAATTAAAGCTATTAGAGAATATCTGAAAGATAGACCAACTCTAAAAATTATTTCTATCAACTCTGGATGGTTGATTGGCGATAAATTATTGAGATTATTTATCGGGTTATTTATAAGCGCATGGGTAGCGCGCTACCTTGGGCCAGAACAATACGGTAAGCTGGCTTATGTCATCGCATTCTTAGCGATGTTTCAAGCGTTTTCCATGCTTGGACTAGATAGTATAGTAGTTCGTGATATTGCCAAAAATTCATCAGTTGCCAATCAAGTTCTAGGCACGGCCCTAAGGCTTCGATTGTTTGCATCCGTATTTAGTTTTGCTGCCGCGTGCCTCACAATTTCTTTCATTTACCCAGAGAAGGTAGAGTTCCAGTTCTTGGTAATTCTTGTAGGTATAGGGATTGTTTTTCAAACTGCAGACATTGTGGATCTTTGGTTTCAAAGTCAAAGTCAAAGTCGGAGAACGGTAATTGCAAAGGCAATTTCATACTTGATAGCAGCGGTTGTTAAGATTGCATTAATCTTAACAAGTGCACCGTTGTGGATTTTTGCTGCCGCAATAGGAGCTGAAACAGCTTTGTCAGCAATTGCACTTTACGTATCATATAAAAAATATCCTACTATAAGTCAGTGGGCATGGGATGTCGTTGTCGCTCGGAAAATGCTACATCAAAGTTTTCCACTACTACTGTCTGGAATGTCCATCATCATTTACATGAAGAGCAGTCAACTAATCATTAATGAACTGGTAAATAGTGCTGCCGTAGGTATATATTCATCAGCGCAAACGCTTTCCGAATTATGGTATTTTCTTCCAATGACAATCGTTGCAAGCGTGGCACCAGTAATAGCAAGAAAAAAAGCTGAATCCGATATGGCGTACAATTTGGCGCTGCAAAATATATTTAGCTTTATGTGGTTTATTTCGATATTAATTGCAGTTGTAGTTTCAGCTTGCTCAGGACTTATAGTTACCATTTTATATGGTGAAGCATTTCGTAGTTCAGCCACCATTCTGTCGATTCACATTTTCACCTTGATTCCAGTGTGTATTGGTGTTACACAAAGCCTATGGCTGATCAATGAACACAAGAGTTCTCTCGCTCTCTATCAAGCATTAGCAGGGGCTGTTTCATCTGTAGGACTAAACTTTTTTCTTATTTCTAAATATGGAATAGTCGGCGGCGCTATCGCTACGGTGGCTTCGCAATTCATACAGGCATTTGCAGTTAACGCAATATTTGCGCCCATGCTATTTCGGATACAAACAAAATCATTAGTTGATCTCATCTCAAATTGCTGGAAGGCTGCCTCTTCCCTTGCTATGAACAAAAAAATAAAATGAAAAAACTTCTTAGTATTTGTATTCCTACAATGAACAGACCAGACTGGCTATTGCAGGCGATCAACTCGATTCTTGCTTCTAATTTATTTCTCGAAAGAATTGAAATCTGTATTTCAAATAACTGCTCTGAACGCGATTATTCAGAGGTCGAGCGGCGTATCGAATCGGCTTCTAATCTTTGCAAAATATGTTATGTACGGCACGATTTGAGAATCACTCTTGATGAGAACCATCATTACGTCAAAAAAATGTCGAATGGTGAATACGTGTATTTTCTAGGTGATGACGACTATTTCCTAAAAGGGCAAATTGCTAAGTTGTTTGACTTTATCGAGGCAGAAAAACCAGATCTAGCCATTTTTAATGGTCTTCTTGTTGATGGTAACAATAACTATCTTGGAAGGCACTTCAATTTGCCATCGAAAGAATATTTGTCTTTAGATGCGGCTTTCATGGATTTAAGAGACAAAGGAATGTTTGGCGCTGTTCTTGTTCGTCGAGATTTTCTTCAAGATGAGGATTTCTCAAACTTATATGGAACATCACATGGATATGGCTGTTATTGGTTCTCCATCTTAAAGAAATATGAACAGAGCCTTGGTGTCAGGATATTTATTCCTGATTTCCCCTGTGTTGCGCTACGTTGTTCCGAGAAAAATTATAATCATATCTATGTATATTATCGAGATATCCCCTATGAAACAGCAGTTTTTAAAAGATTTGCCCAACCAGGGGAAGCACAACGGCTAATAGCTCGATTTGAGCAGATGTTAAATACAAGGATCAGCTCTTTTAGATTCATGTGCGCACTATCTGATTTCGGGTGCGATCTATCCTTAATTAAAACAATTAATCCAGTTTTTTATTCAAAATATTCTTTGAGAATAAAATTTGCCAGAGTCATTTCTCGCAGCAAAATCTATAAGATTATTAAGGATTGTTATCGAATGGGGAAAGAGAGATTAAAAATTTATAGCACTAAAAGCTTTCAAACAGAGGATATAAACTTAATTACATCATCGCAATGAAAATTTCACATTTTCCCTCAGACTTAATCGGAGGTGCATCAAGAGCGGCGCATCGTCTGCATCAAGCTTTGGTAGCCGACACACGGTTTGACTCAGAAATGATTGTTCGGCAAAAATCGAACGATGATTGGCGAATAAATGTACCCAATATAAATTTGATTTCAAATATTGGTTTCGGGCCGGATGCGACACGCACAATGTATAATAATAGTGTATTAGCAAACTTACAGGTAGAAGAAATAGATTTCCCTTCAGTGCACCCTATGGGCCTATTCGCTACGCGCTCATTGGACGAAAAATATGCTGCTAGGTTGTTGTTTGTTTCATTAATTTAGACGCGTGTTAAATAAAATTAAACGGCTGTTGATTGCATAACTGTATGAAAGTAATCCATTATTCTGGTGATTCTATTGGCGGAGCCGCGCGAGCGGCATTACGTCTGCATCAGGCAATGCAATCCAATACTGAAATTCAATCATCAATGGTTGTTCGACATAAAATGAATGATGATTGGCGCATTGCTATGCACAGCGAAAATCGTCTGGAGAATTTCTATGGTCAGATACGACCGATCATTGATCGTTTGCCAGCAAGATTGCAACATAATGCTCAAATTGTTCCGCGTTCGCCAGCTTGGCTGAGTGCAATCAGTGCAAAGGAAATGAATCAGACTGATGCTGATGTAATCAATTTGCATTGGATTTGTTCGGGGTTTTTATCGATTGAGGAAATTGGCAAGATCACCAAGCCTGTTGTATGGACATTGCACGACATGTGGCCTTTTTGCGGCGCTGAACACCTTGCTGAAGATGCTGATCAAGCGCGTTGGCGAGTTGGATATACTCAAGCAAGTAGGAACCCCCAAGATAGATGGATCGACATTGATCGATGGGTATGGCGACGCAAGCAGAAAGCTTGGAAAAGGCCAATGCACATTGTTACGCCAAGTAGATGGCTAGCAGAGTGTGCTCGTTCCAGTGCATTGATGCGAAATTGGGAGATCACCGTTGTACCGAATGTGCTTGATACTAATCGGTACAAGCCGATTCAAAAGTCGTTGGCACGGGAGGTATTGGGCCTACCATTAAATGCGAAACTGATTTTGTTTGGTGCGATTCGCGGTACGCAGCTTTCCTATAAAGGCTGGGATTTACTACAGCCTGCTTTGGCTCACATTGCGGAGCATATTCCGAATGCTCACGCCATTATTTTTGGGCAAGGAGCGCCTAAGAATCCGCCTTCCTTGGGTATGCCGCTGCATTGGATGGGGCATTTGCACGATGATGCGACCCTGGCGTTGCTCTATGGTGCCGCAGATGTCATGGTAGTACCCTCTCGTCAAGAGTCGTTTTGTCAAACCGCCTCTGAAGCTCACGCTTGTGGCTGCCCCGTCGTAGCTTTTAATGTAACTGGTTTACGAGATGTTGTTGAGCACGGACAGACGGGATATTTGGCAGAGCCATACAGCAGTGAAGATTTAGCTAAGGGAATTGAGTGGGTGCTGGCGGATGATGGGCGTCATGCACGCTTATCCGCTCAAGCGCGAGAACGTGCTGTACGGTTGTGGTCGCATGAGGCCGTGGTGCCGCAATATCTGGAAGTTTACCAGCGCGTGATGGAGGTGCCGGGTGGATAGCGTTTGTCTTGATCAAAACTACAGCACTACACAGTTGCTATCTACAGAGCGACCGCTGATTGATGCCAATTCAAATGACAACTTTCGTACGCAGTTGTTTTTATGCGAGGGTGAAGGGCGAAAAGGCGAGGGTGGATTAAGAACTAAAGGTTATTTTAAGCATGGTTATAAAAAACAAAACGGCAATAAATGGCTTGTATGCGATGTTAATGGTCAGTCTGGCAGTCCGATTGAGTTAACTCTGGAGAGGGATAGGGACGAGCTACCTTTAATCACTGTTATTACGGTGGTATTTAATGGTGAAAAATTTCTTGAAGAGACAATTAAGAGTGTCATTAGCCAAACTTATCCAAATGTAGAGTACATCATTATCGATGGTGGCTCGACTGATGGTACTTTGGAAATTATCCGAAAATATGAGCATGCAATTGATTATTGGATTAGCGAGAAGGATAAGGGGATTTATGACGCGATGAATAAAGGGATTAATTTGGCTGCCGGAAGCTGGATTAATCTTATGAATGGTGGGGACGTACTTAATGGAGTGGATATTTTTGAGCATATAACTACGAACGATCCACAAATTGAGATCTATTTTTCTGACACAATTTTCATCAACCAGAATAAAAAAGTTTTATCTAAAAGCAGCGTTGAATCTAAGTCATTTATCCATCAATCAATGATTTATCGCAGAGATTTGCATAAGCAATATGGACTCTATTTGAATTTCCCCAAAGTTACTATTTCTGACTATCTGTTTTTTTCAAATGTTTTGAAAAGAGAAAATTCAAAAAAGATTGATCATCCCATATCTATTTATCGAATTGATGGCATTAGTAGCAACCCCTCTCACTATTATCAAAAGTTGGCGGTAAACCTTATGTGCGGCCACAGCACGGTTTTCAAGGTTGTTGTTCAACTTTTGTATAAAATTGCGTTGCAAGTTTTTTATTACCCACCATATAAATTCTTGAAAAATATTTTCGTCAATCATGAGTGAGATGGTTGGCATTGACGTTGTAGTTGTATATCTGATTTCGATGATCTCGATTGCGATGGTATTGTATTTTTCGTTCAGTAAAAAAACGCGCCCCTTTAATGTCATTGATTCGCTTGTGTATGAGTTATTTATCCTAACTAACTTCTTTAGCGTGATCGTTGTATTGACCTACCAAGGTTACGTTTCTGCTCCATATGTGTTGATGTACGCTGCGACTTTCATTTCGTTTTTTGGTGGAATTTACGCTGGATCCCGGATCAATATTCATGTGAAGCCAATATTTGTTGAACGCTCAATTTTTACCCCAAAATATTTTTTTCCAATGCTAGCTTTTGGTCTGATAGCAGCGGTTTCCAGTTTGATTACAAACGCAGAAACATGGGCTATGGAGGGTGATGCACATTTGAATCGGCTTGAAACTGCTCATAGCAATGCCGCGTTTTTTTTCTTCTCTTGGGCGACAGCTAACGCAGTGCCAGTTTACCTTATGCTTTCTGTCTTTATTTGCCAATCCAAGGGGCTGAGGCTGTTATCGTATTCTGTCCTCATATTAACGGTGTTGGCCGGTCTAACTGGAGCATCAAGGTCAGGTGTGTTGGGCCAAGTGTATCAACTATCGCTCGTGTTATTTATTCTCTCCCAGCAAAAAGCAATTACTTTAAATTTAAAGAAATTCAAATGGCTAATTCTGTTCTTTTTCATATTGTTTATAGGCGGTGTTGTTTTTATTACGTCAATCCAGGAAGATGATAGATCGGGCTGGTATACCATATTAGAGCGGCTGGTCTTTTCAGCCGATGCAGTTCTGTATTTCCATGTTTTTTTGAAAGAAGGTTTTGTCTATCATTTAGATAGCGCATGGTATTACTTGCTACATCCTTTGCTGAAGCTAATGGGGTTGTCGGTGATTGAAGGTGGTGTCGGTCCTTCGATGTCTGCGGCATTCTCTGGTGAGATGACAGGTAGGGGGCCAGTTGGAACTTTTATTTATGATGGAATGTTTGTTTTTGGATATGCGGGAATGATGGTTTATGCATTCTTTGTCGGTTTCTTTGTGAGTGGAACAAGAAATTTATTGGTGAATTTGGTGCGCAGAAAGCTGCTATTGACAGATTTTTTTGCGTTCTTCACCTCAATATTTTTATTCTTTTTGGGCGGGGTGTTAATTAATGATTTGCTGACATTTGTAACATTGTTAATCGTTATATTTCCAATATTATTATTTCTATTGGCAATAATCTTGGTTTATAAATCCTTATCTGCGAGTCGAGGATATGCCGCTAGGCGCACATAGAGTTTCAGTTTGTGTGGCTACCTACAACGGTGAAAAGTATTTTCGCCAGCAGTTGGAGTCGATTCTTTCTCAATTATCAGCAGATGATGAGGTCATCATTTCTGATAACTGCTCAACTGATTTAACTAGAGAGGTCATCAATTCTATTGGGGACGCTAGAGTCACCCTTCATACGTTCAATATCCGAAGCGTGGTATCAAATTTTGAGAACGCATTTAGAAGCGCGAGTGGCGATGTGATTGTTATCGCCGATCAAGATGATGTTTGGATGGATGGGAAAATAGATAGGATTAAGCGAGAGCTCGAAGCTTATGATCTTGTTGTGACAGACTGTAAAGTTGTGGATGAGCAACTGAATCTATTACATCAATCGCTATTTGAATTGATTAAACCCAGAACTGGAATATTTAGGAATTTGATGAGGAACTCCTATACGGGTTGTTGCATGGCATTTAACAGAAGGGTGCTTGATGCGGCTCTTCCTTTTCCCAATAACTTGCCGATGCATGATTGGTGGATTGGATTGGTGGGCGAAGTTGTTGGGCCTGTAAAATTTATCGATGAGCCATTTTTGTTATATCGGCGCCACGGATCTAACGTTTCAACTTTATCAACTCCAAGTGCATTAAGTCTGTGGAAAAAAATTTCCATGAGGATTATTTTGCTTAGTAGCTTGTTTTACAGATTTGTATTGAAAGTCTAAATTTATGACGGTTAAATGTTCCGCATCACTTGTGCTTTACAACTGTGCGCCAGACATGTTTCTTCCTGCAATTACGTCATTTCTTGAAGGTCATGATGAGGGATTATTAGTAATAGCTGATAACTCAAAACAGCCTCAATCGCACCCATTATTTGAGCATCCACGCGTGCGTTATTTATTCAATAACTGCAATATGGGTTTTGGCGCCGCCCATAATCGAGCTATTGCGGCTGTAGGCGCTGACTCAGATATTCACCTGATTCTGAATCCGGACATATCCTTTGGAGCCGATGTCATTCCACATTTGCTAAGCGTAATGCAGAGCACCCCGGAAATTGGCGCGTTAATGCCAAGAATCAATTATCCGGATGGGTCGCTTCAACGTTTGTGCAAGTTGCTACCAACACCTGTTGATTTAATCTTGCGTCGCTTCATTCCTATTAAGTCAGTTCAGACTGCTATCAATCGCCGTTATGAGTTGCATGATTTACCCCAAGATCGGTTGATCGATACTCCTACAATTTCGGGCTGTTTCTTGTTGGTGCGTACCGAAATATTGCGCAAGTTAGGTGGATTTGATGAGCGCTATTTTATGTATCTGGAAGATGTGGATTTGGTGCGGCGGATAGGCGATGTAGCTAGGGTCGTTTATGAACCGCGAGTCAGCGTAACGCACGCATATGCAAAAGGCTCTTATCGCAACAAAAAGCTATTGACCTACCATATGGCTTCCGCAATTCGTTATTTCACAAAGTGGGGTTGGTTGTTTGACTCAACTCGCAGGAAAAGAAATTCTGCTGTTCTTTCATATCTTCGGCAGTTGAATCAGTGAAAACTCGGTGTTTATTTTGAAATGAATCAAGTGCGCATCGATGAGTCGATGTCACGAACAGGAGTTCGTTTCGGCACCAGCGGCGCACGCGGGTTGGTGGCCGATATGTCGGACGAGGTTTGTTACGCCTATGCAGCAGCCTTTTTGCAGTGTGTGGCAGGCACTGCGGATAGGGTGGTTCTGGGGCACGACCTGCGGCCGAGCAGTCCGCGCATTGCTGCGGCCTGTGCGGCAGCAATTCAGGATTCGGGGCGGCAGGTGGTTTATGCCGGTGCATTGCCTACGCCAGCTTTGGCATTTTATGCCGCCCGGTTGGGTGCGCCGACTTTGGTGGTTACCGGTAGTCATATTCCGTTTGATCGCAACGGCATCAAGTTTTATCGCGCAGCAGGTGAAATTTCCAAGGCCGACGAGCAGGCCATGCTGAATGCCGTGGTGGCGCTGCCGGATGTGGTGACACCGGCACAGTTACCAAAACCCGACGAACATGCAGCCGATGCCTACATCCGGCGCTATGTGGATTTCTTTGGGGGCGGTGCGTTGGCCAAGCTGCGCGTGGCGGTGTATGAACATTCCAGTGTGGGGCGTGACGTGTTGCGCGGCATTTTGGAAGGTTTGGGAGCTCAAGTCATTTCATTGGGGCGTACCGATGTTTTTGTGCCGATTGATACCGAAGCGGTTCGCCCGGAAGATGTTGCACAGGCGCGGCAATGGGCGGGTGAGTATGCGTTCGATGCGCTTGTGTCCACCGATGGCGATGCGGATCGCCCGCTGATCGGTGATGAGCAGGGCAATTGGTTGCGCGGCGATGTGGTGGGTATTTTGTGCGCGCAATATTTGCAGGCGCAGGTTGTCGTGACTCCGGTGAGCAGCAATACCGCAGTTGAGAAATGTGGTTCGTTCGATCAAGTGGTGCGCACCCGTATTGGTTCGCCTTATGTAATTGCGGGGATGGAGGCAGCGTTGGGTGAGATGCCGCATTCTCGCGCTTCCGGTCACTCTGCCGAACTGGCATCTAAACCCGTTCTCATCCCAACCGTCCCTCTGAGGGGGAAGGAGTTGAAGGTGGAGGGCGGGGGAGGGGAAAAGATCGTGGTGGGTTATGAAGCCAACGGCGGTTTTTTGCTGGGGTCGGATGTGGTGCGCGGTAGTCGCGGATTAGCAGCCTTGCCCACGCGCGATGCGGTGCTGCCTATGCTGGCCTTGCTGTGCCTGGCACGTGAACGGGGCTGCAAGGTGTCGCAGTTGTCTCGGGATCTGCCGGCGCGCTACACCGCCAGCGACCGCTTGCAGAATTTCGTTACCGACAAGAGCCAATCTTTGATCGCCCGCTTGAGGGCTTCGACTGCGATGCTGATGCAAACGTTGGCGCCGCAATCGGGTTCTGTGGCTGAAATTGACCAGACCGACGGCTTGCGGGTGACGTTCGCGACTGGCGACATCGTGCATCTGCGTCCGTCCGGCAATGCACCGGAGTTGAGGTGTTATGCAGAAGCAAGTACCCCGCAACGTGCCAAGCTGTTGTGCGATGAATGCTTGCAGCGGGTGTTGAGCAATGTTTAAGGAAACGCAGATTAAGTCCTCCGTTCGTGGTGACCCTTCGACGGGCTCAGGACTAAAGGCATTGTCGAACCATGAATGGAGGATGCTCAATTCAGCGTGTTATCGAACGAGCCCTTCGACAGGCTCAGGGCGAACGGACTTAATCGGCGTTTCCTTAAAGAAGTTCTTGCTGCGATTGTCGAGCGGAATGAACTGGAGGTGCGACTAGGTTACAATGCGAATATAAATATATACCTTTTGCAGTCGGGTATTCGCCTTCATTTCTAATAATAAATAATTTGTAATAATAGATACATACAAACATAATAATATCGTACGAGGTTGTATACGATAAAAGGCAATCGGGTAGTTTATGGTTGCTAGCTGGGGGAGAGTTGATTTAGGCCCGTTGATCGATGTTTGGGGTCTTTATAAATTCTGGGGGCATAAAAATGAATATGCAAATCTTTTTGAATGCATTGGTTGTTCGTTTGGGTTTGGTGTACCTGTAATGAATATGCAAATCTTTTTAAATGCATTGGTTGTTTGTTTGGGGCTGGTTTATCTGTTACGTGGGCTGGCGTGTCGATTTGGTCTGGTTGATCATCCTGGCGGGCGCAAGCTGCATTCACATCCAACGCCTACTTTAGGCGGCGTGGCAATGTTTTTGGCGGTTGCGCTGACGCTGTATTTTGAAGGTTATCTAGTCGGGAATATCAAGATATTGATCGAGTGTTCGGCATTGCTGGTCGTACTTGGCATGATGGACGATAGATTTAACCTGCCAGTGAGATTGCGTCTCTTGGCTCAGGTGTTTCTTTCACTACTGGTTATTGTTGACGCCGGAGGAACGATTACGCACTTGGGCGGCATTTTTGGTTCCGGCGATATTCAATTGGGATTGTTGGCTGTCCCGTTCAGTGTGATTGCCCTTGTTGGCGGCATCAATGCGATGAACATGATAGACGGGGCAGATGGCATGGCGGGCAAAATGGCCCTCATTACTACTATCGGTACAGGGTTCATTTTTTACATATCCGGTGAGTTTGAAATCTTGCCGCTCACTTGGGCATTGATCGGCGCTTTAGTCGGTTTTCTGGTTTTTAATTCGCGCTTATTTGTCAGGCGAGCATGGGTCTTCATGGGCGATGCCGGCAGCATGTGGCTCGGCTTGGTGCTGGGTTGGTTCATGGTACACGTTACGGTTGGTAAAGCCGGTGCGGAGCCAGCCATCGTGTTATGGCTGTTTGGCGTCCCATTGATTGATACGCTTTGTGTGATCATCAGGCGGTTAATGCGAAAAGTATCGCCATTTTCTCCCGATCGCACACATATACATCATGTGTTCGAGCATAGCGGTCTTTCCGTCAGGACTACAGTGCTGCTATTAACGTTGATACAGATCATATTGGTTGGCATAGGCTTGGTTTTTTACCTGAGCCATGTTCCTGCTGCTTTGATTTTTGGGAGTTTTGTGACGCTCATGTTGCTTTATTACTACCTGATCCAACGATTTCATGGAGCGATTCCACAACCCAGCAACCCTTCAACGATGGGTATTGAGACACAACGCTGATCTTTTGAGTGGTGCGTCCGATCTGATTCTGAGTATTGGATGCTCCACCTGCATCAATCTCCTGGCTCAATGCGAGCGTCCATGCTTGAGCCGTTCAATTTCTTACTAGTGACGTTCCTCCGGCAAGTTATCTATTGTTGACTAATAGTAAATGTAGTAACGTTTCTACTATTCAGCGCAAGGAGGTGACTATGGCTATCACTACATTATCCAGCCGAGAGTTCAACCAGGATACCAGCAGAGCAAAAAAGGCCGCTGCATCCGGCCCCGTATTCATTACGGATCGCGGTAGGCCTGCGCATGTGTTGCTAACCATTGAGGAATATCAGAGGGTTACTCGCAGTCAGACGAGCATCGTTGAGCTGCTCGCCATGCCTGGCGTTGCAGATATTGATTTCACCCCACCCCGGTTGAGCGACGATTTGTACCGCCCTGCGGACTTAACCTGATGTACTTGCTCGACACCAATATCGTTTCAGAGCTGCGGAAAGCAAAAGCCGGTAAGGCGGACACGAATGTCACCGCATGGGCGGAAAGCGTCTCGGCAACAAGCATGTTTCTGTCTGCCATCACTATCCTGGAATTGGAAACAGGAATACGCCTGATCGAGCGGCGCGACCCAACGCAAGGGACCGTACTTCGCGCCTGGCTCGAGGCTCATGTATTGCCTGCATTCGACGGTCGTATTCTGTCGGTCGATATCGCTGTTGCGCGGCGTTGTGCAGCGCTAAACGTACCAAACCCGCGACCACATCGTGACGCGCTGATCGCTGCGACTGCGCTGGTTCATGGAATGACTGTTGTAACGCGAAACGCGGCTGATTTTGAGTCTATCGGCGCTGAGATATTCAATCCCTGGTTGGCAAGCACGCCCTGAGTAATTCCTGATGCGAGCGAAAATACGTGCCTGTGCCAGTAAATATCAGGGATATGGACTCCGCCATCGTGGCAGTACGTCATCAAAGAGTGGCTGGTTATTAAATCGAGAGCTTCCGGAGTTCAGGAATCCCTCGAACAGTCGAACGGTTTGATGACATAGTGAAGGCTGGGTGTGGCTGATGGTGTAGAATGCCGCGCGTTCAAGCCGCCTAAGCTGATAGTAGGTGTTGTGCTTGTTCGGGATACGAATAAAAATGGCCCGCTTGCGCGAGCCATTGATATATTTGGTGGTGCCGGAAGAGGACTCGGTCACATAAACGCGACCCCGGCATCCGTTGCTGCTTGGTTGTTGCCGCTTTGGCGGCTTTACAACTACGGCGTACTCCTTGCGGGTGCACCGGATGCCTTTCGAGTCCTGGCGCGAAGCACGCAGGTGCTTGGCTTGTTCAGGGCCCAAAACAAAAATGGCTCGCTTGCGCGAACCATCTTGTTAATAATTGGTGCCCAGAAGAGGACTCGAACCTCCACAGTGTTGCCACCGCTAGGACCTGAACCTAGTGCGTCTACCAATTCCGCCATCTGGGCATTGCTTGAG
>DAIDAG010000057.1 GCA_027310725.1 Sideroxydans sp.
CGCTCCTGGCGACAACCCGTGATACACCCCGTTAAAACGAGATGTATCCTGCTTTATTCAGGTTTCCCTGGTGCGGCTGGCGAAAAGTCGAAGTAATACTCTACTGCCAACACGTTGTCAGGAGCAGTTGCGTAAGCTTCTCCTGCTGAAATTGTCAGTGATGAAATAAGGAAAGGAAATGTCCGATACTCTTGTAATTAAGCAATTTCGATTACGGAAAGATAAACCGAACGCGGAATGGCTAAAAGCCGATGAGCAGATCGATGAGTGGATCAAACAACAGCCAGGCTTTCTGTTTCGTTGTTTGTCCGAGACCACGGAAGGTGAATGGTTTGTCGTGGAATATTGGTCCAGCATGGAAGCGGTGAAGGCGGCTGAAGAAAAATTCAGAGAAACGTTGGAAGGGCTGATTGCCCCTTTCATCGAGATAAGCGGCTTCACGGTTCGTCACAGTAAGGCGCATGCGATGCGGCAAAACTGCTTGTCATACCCTGAACAGAATATTATTTGTTTCATCGACAGTTGATGATGTTCTTTTTTTGAAAATGGTATTTATGAAAGACATTGTTGCAGTGGAAGATAGAGGCTCAGTGACCTGCAAGTGAGTCGCCCGCCAATTCAACAGCATGTCATGGAGATGAAGGTAGCTATGAAAACTTCTACTACTCTGGTCATGGTTCCATGTTTTGGGGGAGCGCCTTGGAATTTAATGCAAATGCATGCCCTGCAAGACTGGCCGATGCGAACCTTTCGTTTACCAGAAGATCTTAACAATCTTGAAGAACTGTCCGATTTTGTACTGGAGCAAGTCAGTGACTTGGAAGACTACATACTGCTCGGAGATTCATTTGGAGCCGTGATCTCCATCGCACTTGCAACACGGCGCCCGCGTGGACTTCAGGGCCTTGTTCTATCCGGTGGTTTTGCTAAAAGCCCGATTACATCACCTCTACTGAGGGGGCTTGCGGCGCTTGCCCCCTTTTTTCCAGGGGTTTTTTACCGCGAGCTGACATTGCGAGTCCATGCAATAAAATTGCGCTCGGTCTTCGATAGAGAAGGTGAGATTCCTTGGTCTGCAACGAAAACAAAAGAATTCTTTGTTAAAGAGACCACACATAGGGCTTATGTGAGCCGGATTAAAGCGATTGAGAAATCAGACTATACCGGTATGTTGTCGAGAATCAACGTACCTACTTTACTTCTTACGCCTGAGGAAGATCGTTTGATTGGCAAGGAGGCAGCAGAAATCATGTTGAATGGAATTGCCGGCTCAACCGAGGTCATCCTGCCGAGGACAGGACACATGTTCCGATTTTCACATCCCAGTGCATATTCCGAGCGGATTCGTGATTTTCTTCAACGCATTTTTCCCGACAGTGCTTCATCGACAGTTGATACCCGCAATCTAAATTAACCATGTCATGCACAAAGGGAATCTAAACATCTGTACTGATTTTTACCAAAGAAATGGCGGGATTGAGGTTACAAATGTGAAACATCTAATGGCCGATGGAAAGGATAAATAGCACGAGCATGAATCCTGTTGACCAATTTATAGAGATCGCACCAGATTGCCTACTCAAGGCAGCAGTCATACCTGTGGACAAAGGTGTAAAAAGAACAATCGCCTCCATCGAATATGAGCTGCTGGCGGCAAACCCTTATGTGTACACTTTGGCTGAATTGCAGTTCGTGGTGAACGCGCGCCGAAATGAGATATCGGATGAGGATCTCATTGCACAGCGCCAGTCGCTTTGGGATGCCTTCTTTTCCAAACCACATGCCTGCATGCGTGCCTCTGCGTTGACCAAGAAATTCGGATGGGGCGTGCATTATGACAAGCAGGGCAAAATCGCACTCTATGCTGTGGAAAGCAGGGAATATCAGCGCTTTGTCAAAGACGGAAACATCAAAAAGTATTTCGCCATGCGCAGCAAGCGCGGAGCCGAATGAATTTATGCCGTCTGAAACCTTCAGCTAACGCGATATGAAAATTTACCAAGGAAGCTGTCACTGCGGACAAATCCAGTTTGAAATCGAAACTGAACTCACCAAAGCCACCGAATGCAACTGCTCAATTTGCACAAGAAAGGGAGCTTTACACCATCGTTTTTCTCCGCAGAGATTCAGACTGCTCTCCGGGCAGGACGCTCTTACCCTTTATCAGTCTGGGGACAAAACCGCAAAACACTGGTTCTGCAAATTTTGTGGCGTCCATCCATTTAGCAACCCTCGTGCCGCACCAGAGATGTACAGCATCAATATCCATTGCCTTAACGATTTCTGGGAGGAGATTGGTAATATTGACGTTAGACAGTTCGATGGAAAGAATTGGGAAGATGCCATTAAGGCATTCGAGTTTTAACTCATTTCTCTATTTCGTACTGCGCTGCTTGATGCAGCGTTTAAAGTCTCCTGCCAACACGCTGGCAGGAGCGGGTAGTTAGCATTCTCTGGCCGGATGTACCGGCACAACAATCAAGGAGAATGAAATGTCCGACACCCTCGTCATCATGCAATTCCGTTTGCAGAAAGACAAAACGACAGCTGACTGGTTGCAGGCCAACCAACTGGTTAACGATTGGATCAAGCAACAGCCGGGCTTCCGCTTCCGCAGTCTGTCCGAGACCGTCGATGGCGTATGGTTCATCGTGGTCTATTGGGCCAGCATGGAAGCGGCCAAAGCAGCAGAGGCGAGTTTCGGTCAAAGCATGGCAGGGTTGATCGTACCGTTTGTGGAGATGAGCGGCTTTACCAGCAGCAACAGCACGGCACATCTGATGCAACAAGGTCAAGACAGAGGGTAAGCATGAACGCAAGTCAAACATCAACTCAAGCAAAACACGTCTGCCGGGTAGACAGATTCGTGGTCCCGGAAGCTGCGTGCGACGAATTCCTGAATAGTGTTCGCCAGGTTCACGGCCTGCTGAAAACACTCCCGGGCTTTCTACAGGATATCGTATTGAGGCAGGTTACCGGTAAAGATGGATGCAATTTCGTCACCCTGGTTGAATGGGATAGCGATGCGTCCATGGCTAATGCAAAATCAGCTGTCGCGGCGATGCGCGCCCAGATGAATTTCAACCCGCAAGATATGTTAGACCGCCTCGGTATTCAGGCCGAGTTGGCAAACTATCAGCGATTTGACCTGTAACGGAGGATACCCAATGATCAAGATCAGCATCTTGTATCCCAACACCGGCAAGTTCGACATGGACTATTACCTCAGAACCCATATGCCGCGCTCCATTGCACTGTTAAGTGCAGGGCCGGGTTACCGCGGTGTTTCGGTGGAACGCGGTCTGGGTGGTACAGCACCCAATTCAGCACCTAGTCATATTGCGATGTGCCACTACTTGTTCGATTCAACAGATGATTTCTTGGCCGCATTCCTGCCGCATGCTGCAGAACTGCAGGGTGACATGCCGAACTACACCGGCATTGAGCCGGTCATCCAGTTTAGCGAGGTTGTCATCAGTCGCTAGCGATTCAAAGAAAGGCGCTTCATGGTTATTAAGTGTTCGTTATTTGTTGCAACCATTCTGGACGGTTTTATCGCGAGAAAATGCGGCGCTCTTGATTGGTTGCCTGGTAGCGATGGTGTGACGGAAAGTGAGAATCATGGCTATACAGACTTCTTTGCGTCGATCGACTCGCTCGTGAAAGGGCGAAACACCTGCGATCTAATGCATACCTTCGGCGAATGGCTATATCCGGGCAAGAAGGTCTTGGTATTGAGCAGCCGCTTTCCGAAGATTCCGATACGACTTGCGGAAGAAGCGAAAGGCACATCAATGCCCCCTATGGAGGTCGTGCGCCAACTGGAGGCTTCCGGCTCGGCTCATGCCTATGTGGATGGAGGGAAGACGATCCAAAGCTTCCTGCAAGCCGGTTTGATCCAGGATGTGATGATTACCAGAGTGCCCGTTCTGATCGGGGAGGGCATCCCACTCTTCGGATCGTCGGGTCGCGACATCAGGCTTCGGCATCTTTCGACAGGAGTATTGGAAAACGGACTGGTACAAAGCAAATACCAGGTAGAAAATGCTGCTTAATATTGCATGCCCGGTGCAGATTCATGCGTAAGTCGGAGCGGCTCTTCCAGCTTGTGACGCTGCTACAGGGGCGGCGCACCGCGATTACCGCACAAGACCTGGCTCAATCGCTGGGCGTCGCCATACGCACCGTGTATCGCGACATCCAGGCGCTCATACTTTCTGGCGTACCTATCGATGGTGAGGCAGGAGTGGGCTACCGCCTGCGTGCAGGTTTCGATCTTCCTCCGCTCATGTTCGAGCCGGAGGAAGTTACTGCTCTGCTCGTCGGTAGCCGCATGGTGCAGGCTTGGACAGACCCCGATCTTGCGCGGGCAGCAAAACGTGCTGAAGTCAAGATACTCGCCGTGCTGACCCCGCAGATGCTGATTGGAGTGTCACGGCTGCCATATCGCATCCCCGTGTATGAACGGTCCGAGAGTGGCATACACCGACTGTTGCGCAAGGCGTGTGATGGTCGGCAAAAAGTATCCCTCGCCTATCGTGACTTGAGTGGGCAGGATTCGGCACGTACCGTCTGGCCACTTGGCATGGTAGGCTGGGGCGATCACTGGACGCTGCTGGCTTGGTGCGAAAAGCGCGATGCCTATCGCAACTTCCGCTTTGACCGCATCCAGGACATCATGTTGCTACCAGAGCATTATCCGCAGCATCCAGAACGCAATCTGGAGCACTACCTAACGCGTATTGTCGGCATGGATGACGAACAAAAACCTGCGTGAGAAAACCCAGGATGGAAAAGACATCCCGATTAAATGGGAGCTCAATCTGACTGGCTTTTCTATCCAGCGCACCATCGAAGATAGTCGATGTTGGAAAGCAGAGCGCTCCTGCTTCGCGCAGAAGGTTGTTCGACGTTTTCCTGACATATATGCTAAGTACTGAGGAGAGACATGCATTTGCAGCCTCTCTATCTGTATTCAACCGCGCAGGAATGCCGGGGGATATCGCGAATATTGCAGCGTTCCTGGCATCGCCAGATAGCCGTTGGATGACAAATCAATATGTTGACGCTAGGGGCGGTACGCTCGTGAATTGATGGTTCGGGCTTTTCCTCTCCGTAATTTGAAGTCATGATTGTTCGTTCCGGGGTGACCCAGAACGACTTTCGGTCGTGTGACATGCGCATGATTTATCTGAAGAATTCCTGGTAGCCGTTTCGGCAACATAATCCTGAATGAACTGAAATTCCGTCACTGGGTCAATTGTCTCTGTCACAACGGGGCTTGCCTGACGTCTTGTGTATTGAAGGCCGTAATTCCAAGAAAGGGAAAAGCATGAATTCATCGCCAGACATCTTCAATCTATATCGCCAAAAGCTCATGGGTGTCGCCTACCGCATGCTTGGCTCACGGGCCGATGCAGAGGATATTTTGCAAGATGCGTATATCCGTTGGCTACAATCAGACGTTTCAGATCTGCGAAGTGCGGAGGCATGGTTGGTTACCGTAGTCTCGCGGCTAAGTATTGATCGGCTACGCGTTATCAAAAAAGAACGTGAAAGCTACATAGGTCAATGGTTACCCGAACCTTGGGTTACGGAGAACGCGCCATCGGCTGAACAATCAATCGAACTGGCTGGAGATATCTCAATAGCATTTCTAATGATGCTCGAACGTCTGAGCGTGGAGGAGAGAGCGGCGTTCTTGCTGCACGAGATATTCGAGCTTGAATATGCAGAAATAGCGCAATTATTGGATAAGAATCAAGATGCTTGTCGACAACTAGTTCACAGAGCTAAGGGAAGAGTACGCCAAGAACGCCCACGTTTTGAAGTTAACCGCGAGTCTCATATTCGTTTGCTTGAAAAATTCATTCTGGCATCGCGTACCGCCGACAGAATGCAGCTAATGGAATTGTTTGCCGAAGATGTGAGTTTCATGGGAGATGGTGGCGGTAAAGTTCCGACTGTTCTAAGGATATTGCGGGGAGCTGGGCGCGTGCTACATCTGTACCAAGCGATTAGAAATATCCTCAAAGACCGAATGGAGTTCCGAATTGCAGAAATTAATGGCGCTCCAGGAATACTTCGTTACATTGATGGAAATCTGGAGTCCACAACGTCCGTCGTTACAGACGGCTCGCATATTCTGGAAATCTATGTCGTTCGCAACCCGGACAAGCTCCGCCTGATCAAACTGCGTTCGATTTGAACATCCTGGGTACGCCTGTCACAACGCCATTGCGACCTACGTCTTAGGGGTGAACGGAGGCATGTCGCCGCCGTCATTCACTGTCAAGGAGAGTTTGCCATGCAACAACCCATCAACTATGCACAGATCGCCCCTGAAGGCTTCAAAGCCATGCTGGGCCTGGAAACTTACGTGCGCCGCTCGGGAATCGAGCGTGGGCTGCTGGAGCTCGTGAAGACCCGCGTTTCGCAGATCAACGGGTGCGCATTCTGCATAGACATGCACACCAAGGATGCCAGGGCGAATGGCGAAGCAGAACAGCGCCTCTATGCGCTGCAGGCATGGCGCGAAACGCCTTTCTATTCCACGAGAGAGCGTACGGCACTGGCTTGGGCCGAGGCCCTGACGGACATCGCGGGCGGCATTCCCGACGCCTTGCGCGATGAGGCGCTGCAATCCTTCAGCGAAAAGGAACTGGTCGACCTCACCCTCGCCATCGTGGCAATCAACGGCTGGAACCGCTTGGCGATCCCGTTCTGCACACCCGCTGGAAGTTACCAACCGGGCCAGTTTGATTAAGCGCCTACCCCAGGGCTCATACCCAACTTTCTGGGTTAATCGTCTTAATTTCCCCGTCGAAAAACTCGGCTCTGTTTCTGACTCGATGGGGAAAAACTTAACCGACTTGGTGGACTTCATAAAAACCGCACGTTGAAATGAATAGAGGTAGCGTAGCAATATAGAGCCGACATAAAATATGGTTTCATTTTTTGTCTGTATAAGAGTCGTTATGTTGCATCAGTTAAAGGGGAGTAATAATGGCGGAGATGAAAAATCTTGCCATACAATCAAGAATGACAGGCGGTTCATATGAACGCGATACTTCGCACGCCTGAGCCAGCTGACTACGAGACAATCGCATCTTGGATCACGGACGCTGAGTCCTGCGTCCGTTGGGCTGGCCCTCGTATGCCATATCCATTTTTTGCAGCAGAACTGCAAAGTCTGCTCGAAGTTGCAGGCGGAGAGAGCTACTGTTTGGCCAACGCAGCAGCCAGCCCACTCGGTTTCGGTCAATTCTGGGTGATCGCACCCGGAGCGGTACATCTTGGGAGGGTCATTGTTTCACCCTCCGCCCGTGGTGGAGGCTTTGGCAGGTTGCTCTGTGAGTTGCTCATCGCACATGCAGTTCGGGTCACAGGTGCCTCTGCAATCACGTTGCGTGTCTACCGTAACAACACCGCTGCTCTTTCTCTGTATTCAAGCTTTGGCTTTGAAACAGTTCAAGACGAATCCACCGAGGAAGTATTGTTCATGCGGTTGGAGGCTAATTTCTCCATTGATCAGACAAGTCATGGCAAACCGGGCCATGTCTTTCATGTTGAACGTCAGGCACATGAATAGGATTTGTTTCGGCATTTGCGAACTGAGGCAATTTCTAAAATGGCTGCTGTGTAGCCTGCCTGAATGTCCGGTGCAGCTATTCAATGAATATGCGAAGTCTAGGACGCACCCTGGTCATACGCGATCCACCAACCCGGAGCAAACTCATCCAACTCTACCCATCGCCTTTTCCAGCACTTCAAAAATCTTCGGTGGCTGACATTGCGCCACATTGAAACGCAGAAATGGCGAAGCCGTTTGGCTCAGGCTGAAAACGTTGCCGGGTGCCAGCACAACACCTTCTTGCAATGCCTCTCGCGACACCTTTGCGGAATCCAGCTCCTGCGGCAGACGCACCCAGAGAAACATTCCCCCTTGGGGTTTCATCCAGGGGGAGATGCCGAGTTTTTCCAGTCGGTGCAGCGTGCGTCCCATGGCATCCGCCAACCGGTTGCGTAGCGCATCGATGTGGTGGCGATAGGTGCCCTGGCGCAACATGGAATAAGCCAGTTCAGCGCCAAGGCCGCTGCTGCTGAGCGTGGTGGCCAGTTTCAGGTCGACAATTTGTTCCGCCCAATCTTGCCGCACCGCGATGTAGCCGCAGCGCACCGATGCCGTTAGGACTTTGGAAAAACTTCCAACATGGATAACCCGGTTCAAGCCGTCGAATGATGCCAGCAGGGGGGAGGTATTCTGCGCGAATTCAGCATAGATGTCGTCCTCGATAATCAGCAGATCGTGGTCCTCTGCCAGTTTGAGCACGCGGTGTGCGACGATGGGCGACAGCACCGCGCCGGTCGGGTTGTGAAAGACCGTATTGGTAAGGTACAGGCGCGGCTTATGATGCACCAGCAGTTCGGCCAACGCCTGTACATTCGGTCCATTCTCGGTATAAGGAACAGCGATCAGCTGTACACGATGCGCGCGCAGCAATGCCTGAAAGTTGAAGTATCCAGGGTCATCAATTAGCACCGTGTCACCCGGCTCCAGCAAGAAGCGGCAAATCAGGTCGATGGCCTGGGTGCCAGAATCAGTCAGAATGATTTGGCGGGCAGACGCGGCGACTCCGCGTTCGCCAAGACGACGGCTGAGTTGTTCGCGTAATGCGAAGTGCCCATAAGGATGCCCGTATTCCAACAGCCCGATTTGCGGGTCTTTGGAAAGTCGGCGCAAGGAGCGCCGGATTTCATCATTCGGCAACCATGATTCTGGAAGCCAGCCGCAACCGGGCTTGAGCGTGTCGTTGTTGGTTTCGAGTGACTGGCGGATGATCCAGAGCGGATCAATGCTGCGATCCCGCGTCGCGCCCACATCGGCCAGCGACAAAGGCGGCAGATGCCCGCGTACATAAAATCCCGAGCCGCGTTTCGCGGCGATCACCCCGTCGGCAGCCAAGCGGTCATAGGCCTCGACGATAGTGTTTTTCGCAACATTTAGACGTTCGGCCATCTGCCTGATTGAGGGTAGCCGTTCGCCAGGCACCAGCACACGGGAAGCCAGTTGCTCGCGTATGGTCTGCATCACCGCGTTTACGCGGGTGCTATCTCTTAGCTCAACCTTGTTTTGCATCATTGTGTACCTACCAGTTTTATGGACAGTATCTTTGAATTGTACCCATCCGTCTCTGTTGGGCCAAGAATGTTCCGGAGAAAATGCGAGCCTTACTTACATGAAACGGCGGGCATGAGCATGGACAAAGGATTCAAGGGATGGACCAGCGGGCTGCTAGGCGTGCTGATCTTTAGCGGTTCGCTTCCCGCGACACGGATAGCGGTCGCTACTTTCGACCCAATCTTTGTTACGTTGGCAAGAGCGGCAATTGCCGGTGTGCTCGCCGCATTAATCTTGCTGCTTCTGCGCCAGCCATGGCCCGCGCGCAGCGACAATCGTGCATTGCTGCTGGTGGCACTTGGAGTGGTGGTAGGATTTCCACTGCTGACGGCACTGGCGTTACGGCACGTCAGTTCGGCGCACGCCACCGTGTTCGTCGGGCTATTGCCGATGGCGACGGTGATATTCAGCGTGCTGCACGGTGACAAAAATCCGCGTTTCCTATTCTGGCTATTTTCGTTGCTGGGAAGTCTGGTCGTAGCGGGTTTTGCCATGGGACAAGGAATCAGCGTTTCGACAATTGATGATCTGCTGATGTTGGCTGCAATTATTGTATGCGGCTTGGGCTATGCCGAGGGCGCTCGTCTGGCGCGCAGCATGGGCGGATGGCAGGTTATCTGCTGGGCGCTGGTGTTGTCGCTGCCGTTGATGTTGCCGCTGTGTCTGTGGACACTGCCCGCCAATATCCAACAAGCCGCCTGGCCCGCATTGCTTAGCCTCGGCTACGTCTCACTATTCAGCATGCTACTCGGCTTTTTCTTCTGGTATCGCGGTCTGGCTCTCGGCGGCATTGCGTCCATCAGCCAGTTGCAATTGCTGCAACCATTTTTCGGACTAGGGCTAGCCGCCGCGTTGCTGGGCGAACACGTCAGCACAATGATGATCCTCTCAGCGCTGGCGGTTGCACTGTGCGTAGTCGGGGCAAGACGGTTTGCTAGTTAGGCTGCAATACGGCCTTACAAATATGCACCTGTTAATTAGCAGCTCATTGCATATTCCGGATGCTCATGAGCACTTGTTCCGATAGGAGTTGATCAGGCATTCCGCTTTAATTTGATCACTGATTCCTCTGATCATGAGCAAAGGAACTTGCAACCAGTTGCTTCTATCAGTAGCACGCTAATATGGCGATAGTCGACTGTTCGGCCATACCAGCTACTCACTCCAAGCTGGGTTGAATTGACTATGGGTGTCCGCTTTATGGCAATGCTGTTGGCATTGCGTTACAGCCACTGCGTGCCAATAGCCGCTACCTATAGCTATTTAAAGGGGCTGACTACTTCTGGAGTATGCTGATGCACGAGCGAGCCTTGGGTGCCGACAATATCTAACGGAGTTAAGAGGCGTTGAAATGGTAAAGAAAGCGCTAGCAGAAGCGGAACAGGCTTTGAGGCAGGCGGAGATCGTAAGACTGGCTGCAATCCAAGCGGTAGAGTTGGCAAGAGAGGCTGTAAAACTCGAAGCTGCTGGGGTAGCGGCGGGTTTATTGTTAAAAGCGGCGGAGGTAGCAGCCCAGGCAGTAAAGGCGGCGGAGGTAGCTGCGCTGGAGGCATGGGAGAGTGCAGCGAAGAGGGCTATGGAGCATGCCATAGCCGAGGATAAGGCGAAGTCTAGGTGCTGATCGTCTCGATGTGTCGATAGTGACGGTTTGTGAAACTCCGCTTCAGAGCAATGGATATCTTCTTGAGCACAAAAAAACTGAGCGGCCCGATTCCGGACATTGGCGAACTCACACAATCGACCCGAAGGAGACCGTCAAGAGAATTTCAATGAAGGCACACTTCTCGGCCACTCCGGTCATAGCTCTTAACGAATTCGTTGCCGGAAACCGGACATTGGGGAGCTCACACAATCGACCCACTCCTGACCTTCAAGGGGAACATCTGAACGACCGCTTTGCAGCCAGGTAGGGGACGTTCCATTCGATGAAAATTGGTGAGCTTGAATGATTCTTGAAATTATGGCGTGTCCGACGCCTGCCCGGTAAGGGCTGCTGTATCATCACGGCTCTACGTTTGAGGGCAGGCATCTGACATTGGCTAAAGCCGGAGGGTTTGAATTGCGGACTGAAAGTCCGGATACGGCTTTTCGGAGGTGCACGTGCTAGATTTCGCCAGTTTGTGGGTGATAATTAGCCAATTCGATAATTGAATTGCGTACGCAATGCCCACAGAGCCCCGAAAATTATTGCAGCAAGAGCCTCGGTTGATCGAGCGGTATGTTCGCCTACGAAGGCGCAGAGTTTTCATGGCAGCCGCCAAAGCGCTGTCTCGAATCATTATGCGCCGTGTGCTTCCGATTAAAGAACGGAAAAGGGAACGGGCGATAATCAGTGTTCTTCCCGAGTTTGCCAAGCAGGTGGCAAAGAGCCGGAGGCATCAGTTCGAATCCTCTGCTGTTCTTCTTAATCTCGGACTCTTCTTTCTCATTGCTGAGAGAGATATTCAAGCCGTAAAGATTGATGCGCTCACGCACCCCGATCCCTGGAAGCGATCGTTATGTGCCAGAGTCATTCTTCTGACCATCCATGAACTCGATCTGGATAAAGTGGCGGGCAACAAGCTGCGAAATGCCCTTGCAGATGCCGGAGTTTCAGATGAGGTTAAGCATAGAGCCACGCAAGCCTTGCGGCTCGTACGCAACTCACAGCAGAAGGCACAAAAACAGTTCGCGTTTCTCCGTAACGCTACGATTGCCCATAGAGATCCTGATGCACTTTTGCAGTACAGATCGATCATGGAAATCGACGAGATGGCAGTGTTCAGAATTGCCGTCGAGTTCTATGACGGCGCAAGCATGTTTATAGCTGTACTTCCGGAGCTGATACTGCACGTTGGCACCATGCCTGGGCTATTTAGCCAAATGAGAGCTCAATCCAAACGAAGGAATGGTCGGGTTGAATAATTTGCGCCAACGGTACCCTTTCACTACTATTCGAGCTTCTCGACTTTCGGCTGTTAATCAAAATGGGGATATTGGAAACCATCACAGCAGCAGTTCTCAGTAATGTAATTGTCCTCGCCCTGGTTGGCTGGCTTGGCAAAAACCTAATCGCGACACGGCTAACAAACTCCGTTAAGCATGAGTTCGACGCTAAACTGGAAACACTTAAATCTGAACTCAAGGATAAAGAAGAAGCATTCAAGGCGGACTTGAAGGCCAAAGAGGTAGAAATCACTTCTCTCCGAAGCGGCGCTATGAGCGCGATGTCCAGCAGGCAAATAGCGGTTGACAAACGGAGACTTGAGGCCGTAGATCAACTATGGGAAGCCTTTATCAGTTTGGTACCTGCAAAGAATATAGCATCATCAATGTCGACAATAAATTTTGAGGTAGTTGCAAAACGAGCAGTAGCAGAAGAAAAGTTACGCCAGTTCTTTGGAATCCTTCTTGACGGGTACGACCAAGATGCAATTAATGCGTCTCTCGCGGAAAAGGCGCACCCATTTGTTTCACCTATGGCATGGGCGTACTTCTTGGCGTACCGAGCCATAGTGTTGCAGTTAGTAATGAAGGCTAAGATGCTGAAATCCGGAATCGATCCAACTGACCTACTTGATAAAGGCGTTCTGGTTAAACTGCTCAAGATAGCCCTTCCCCACCATTCTGCTTTTATCGATCAGGGTGGCAAAGACGGTTTCTATTGCTTATTGGAAGAGCTTGAGCAAGCTCTATTAGCTGAAATGCAAAACATGCTCACCGATACTGACGCCTACAAAAAAAACGTCGCGCAAGCGTTGGAGATAAACAAGTTGTCCAGTACCATGATGGATTCTGCAAATCAAAAGAATTTGGACGGACCAAAAACAGCATCAGCACAAGATTAATTCTGCTCGGTTTGGCTGCTTGCATGACTAGCTGCTAATGGCACGCAGCCGTACTTAATGTTGCCATATTGTCCGCCAGGAAGCGGCCGCTTAAGCATCGACTAATTCTCGCGCCGGATAACGGCCCCTAATGATATGCGACATTCGACCCGAAACTGAAGTTGCTGTTAGTTCAGTTCACATCAATTGCGAACTGAGCCCATTACCATATAATACTAAACGCGAGTAGCGTGTCCTACAGGAAGAATCCTATGACTATTGAATCTCCATCTGACGTCGAAGCGCTCCAGCGCATCGGTCGTATTGTTTCCGTCGTGCTGCACAAGATGCTCGACGCTATCGAGCCCGGTATGACAACACGCGAGCTTGATGTCATAGGAGCAGAGATGCTTTCAGGGTTTGGGGCTCGCTCGGCTCCGCAACTCGCCTATAACTTTCCCGGAGCGACCTGCATCAGCATTAACGAGGAAGCGGCGCACGGAGTTCCAGGTGATCGCATCATCAAAGCAGGAGACTTGGTAAACGTCGATGTATCGGCAGAATTAGATGGCTATTTCGCCGATACAGGCGGAACGGCAATAGTCCCTCCCGGTTCGCCGATCAAAACCAGGCTCTGCCACGCTACACGTATTGCCCTATCAGAAGCGATCAAAGTGGCAAGAGCTGGGCAATCGCTTAATCAAATTGGCAAAGTCATTGAACGCGTCGCCACAACGCATCAATTCCGGATCATCGAAAACCTTGGCGGACACGGCGTAGGTCGGGCAATTCACGAAGAACCTGAGCATATCCTTGGTTATTACGATGCTCGTGACCAGAGGATTCTGAAGGAAGGCATGGTCATCGCTATCGAGCCTTTCCTTTCTACAAAAAGCCGAATCGTCAGCGAAACTGATGACGGATGGACTCTGGCTGGCAAGCCAGGCAATCTGTCCGCGCAATACGAGCACACCATCATCGTGACTCGCAGTGAACCCATCATCCTGACCATTCACTGATATGAACTTTCGACCAGCTGAATAACCAGCGTACAGCGCAATAGGCAGAGGATATTCTTTATCTGAGCGGCAAGAACTCATCTGTTACCGCTTCGTTCTCCGCCACATTGGGAAAAACTCACACGCTGGAAGTTCATCGGAAAGTCGCACAATTCTTCGCCGCTCAGTGGCAGCTATTCGCCATAAAGCAAATGCACAGCAACGTAGTTAAAGGGGCAACTTTGAATTTCTCTTTGGATTGTTGTGTATAGAACACGGACGTATAGACTATTGATGCCGCAACCTATCCCATCCTTTAACGAGGTCAATACCGAAAAATATAAGTCCGGCCTATATATCGGAGCGTCCGCTACTGGCACATTGCAGTAGCCCAAGTTGCGAAATTGCCTTCGCTAAAGCTGCCCTACGCGAAGGGCCGTTCAGGCCGAGGATCGGCAACTCCCCGTGTCGGGCGTGACCGTCTGGAAATGGCGCCAAGCCGAATTAGAAGTTAACGAATTAACTACCTGAAAGCAGTCACTCGTGACTGTCTCAAAGTGGTCGGTTGCGTCCCACGACTATCTTAGCTGCGAACGTCCGCCCCCAAACCCGTTTGCAGCCATGCATCATCTTAGAACCTGCGACCATAACACTTAATCTGATTTCTTCTAATTCACTTTTGTTTGATTTCTCCCGCCCGCCTTGGCGAGGTAGAGAGCAGCATCGGCACGGGCCAGGATACTATCGGGTTCAACATCTTCTTGATCGAACCCTGAAATGCCGATACTGATCGTAAATGGGATCGTTCCATTGGCGCTCTGTGCAGGGGTATCGGCCACATGGATTCGAAAGCGTTCAGCAAACTGCAAAGCTCCTGCCAAGTCTGTTCCAGGCAGTAAGATTCCAAATTCTTCACCACCCAATCGTCCAATCAGATCAATGCGGCGCAGACGAAGCTTGGACAGTTCGCCGAAGTGTTGGAGCACCACGTCACCAACGGCATGACCATAAGTGTCGTTGACATTTTTAAAGTGATCGATATCCACCATCAAGAACGCGGCTGGCCTTCCGAAACGTTTGAAGTGCGCCAGTTCCATTTTCAACTGCTCAAGGAAGTGGCGTCGGTTCGCCATGCCAGTCAGGGGATCTGTAGTCGCCAAACGCATTAATTCCTGCTCCATCTTCTTGCGAAGAGCGATGTCTTGAAATACAACCTCGACTCCGACGAGCAGACCGTTGTCATGCATGGGTGTTACGGTCAGCTGTACTGGGAATGCCTCACCGTTCTTCCGAATAAACGCATCCTCGACTTTCCGCCGAATCCCGTCGCGAAGGGTCATGAAAATCGGACAATCCTCTTGATGATAGGGAGAGCCGTCCGTGTGATGATGATGGAACATCGGATGCGGACTCTTTCCTATCAACTCATGTTTGGCAAACCCGAGGATGGTAAGGGCGGCGGGATTGATGAAGGTGCAGTGCCCTTCATGATCCACGCCATAAATCCCTTCACCGGCAGAGTTCAGGAGCAGCTCATTCCATTGGGAAAGACGTGCGATTTCTGCTTCAGCCTTTTTGCGAGCTGTTATGTCCATGGCGGTGCCTGCCACGCGCACAACTCGACCATCGGAGGTGCGCTCGACAGCCATGCCGCGTGCCAGCACCCAAATCCAGCGACCATCCTTGTGGCGCATGCGAATTTCGGATTCCAGATAGGACGTTTCCCCCTTGAGATGACGAATCAAGGCATCGTGGGCGGCCGGTGCATCCTCCGGTCGCATTAGTTCAAATAATGTCGATGAGTTGGAACGAAGCTCATCTGGCTGGTAACCCAGCAAACTCATCCAACCCTCGCCAAAGGTTAGCGTGTCGCTCGGAATATGCCAGTCGGTCATCGCCTGATTCGAACCTTTCAACGATAATGCCAGACGCTCTTCAGCTTCCCGCCTGCGAGTCACATCGCGGGTGACGCCGAGCAGGAATGTGATCTTGCCTGCAGCGTCACGTAGCGGTGTTGCATGCGTCTCCAGCCAACTTCGCGCCCCTTTCCTTCCTTCGACCTGGAATTCCAGCACACCGGATTCGCCATCGAAAACACGCCGAGCTAAATTCAGGAACGCCGCACGATGATCTGGCACCACGAAATTGACCAAACCGACTGCATTTACTTCCTCGACGCTGTTCACTTCCAGCATGATGAAACCGGCCGCGTTCATTTGCAGCACAACTTCATCGGCACTGACGACCATGACGCATTCCGGTTCGTTCTCGAGGATAGCCGACAGAAAGTTCTTCTGTTCCTGTAGTGCTGTTTCTGCCTGTTTGCGCCGTGTGATGTCGTCCTTGACGGCAAGATAATGGGTTATACGGCCACTCTCATCAGTGATTGGTGAGATGTTGGCTGTTTCCCAATACAAGTCGCCGTTCTTCTTCTTGTTGCACAACTCACCTGACCAATGCCGGCCGCTGGCAATGGTGGCCCAGATTTCCTCGTAGGTTTCCTTCTGCATCTTGCCGGACTTGAGAATGCGGGGATTCTGACCGATTGCCTCGTCAACCAAATAGCCGCTTGTATGGGCAAAGCCAGCGTTGACGAAAATGATCGTACCGTCTGAATCGGTCACAACAATGGAGGAATTGCTCTGCTCCACCGCTGCCTTGAGCAGACGCTGCGATTCAGCCAACTTCTCCCGCAAAGTGACGTCCTGCCCAATGGCAAGAAGACCGATGATGTTCCCGGCTGAATCCTTCAGTGTCTTGTCGTACCATTCCACCAATATCTTCCTGCCATCCCTGGCCAAGATTGGATTGATGTTTGCCTGTGTGTGAGTCTCGGTGAGCGCTTTTTTGAACAACCCAAGTATTGCGTCAATATCTTGTTCGGGGAGAAATGTAGCGAACCAACTGGCACCCTTGACCTCTTCCAGACGATAGCCTGAAAGTTCCTCCATGTAGTGATTCAAGCGAACAATTCGTCCTTCTGTGTCGAGCAATATGACGATTGCTTGTGCGGTATCGATCAGACTTTCTGCAAAATCTCGCTCGCGCAATTCAGCCTCTTCCAGGGCTTTTCGGTCCGTAATGTCTCTGTTACTTGTACGTCGGCCATTGAAGTGCCCATCTTTAGAGTAGACCTCCCTGCAGCCGTGAGCGATCCAGCGGGTCTCACCCTCCTTGGTAAGAATACGAAAATCCAGGGTTCCAACGTCTTCATGCTGGATGTCTGCACGATGAGCATCCATCAGCGGCTGATCCTCGGCATGGATGATGTCGTAAATGAGATGTGGATCAGCAATGAATTCTGCCTGCGAGTAGCCGGTGATACGTTGGCAGGAGGGCGAGATGTATAGAAGCTCACCTTGCAAGCCCTCCCAGTATTCCCAGTCATAGGTGTAATCAGCGATGGTGCGCAAATCGTCATCGCTCTTGCGCAGAGCCATCTCTGACCGTCGCTGTCGTAACCCGAAGCTGATCACTACCAAGCCAAAAACGATTGCTCCTGCGCTGTATTGCCATATATGTCGACGCCACAATGCGAGATAATCCTGCTCTGAAATCCCTGCAAAAACAAACAGTGGCAAGTCATTTAACTGCCGGTAACTAATTTGGCGCTCAATGCCATCCACCGGTGATTTGGTCGGATATACGCCATGCTTTATTCCCTTCTCAATATAGATTCCCACACTGACAGGAACTACCTTACCCATAAGATCTTCATTTGGAGGATAGCGTGCAGCGAGATGAAATTCCTGATCGTAAAGAGCTACTACGCCTTGTGGGCCCAGATTAAGGGTTCGGTAAAA
This sequence comes from Sideroxydans sp., assembly GCA_027310725.1. Taxonomy (GTDB): domain Bacteria; phylum Pseudomonadota; class Gammaproteobacteria; order Burkholderiales; family Gallionellaceae; genus Sideroxyarcus. The sequence continues at coordinate 17,789 of DAIDAG010000057.1, forward strand.
TTGCTGGAAGTAATCCAAATTCAAGATGACGCTGACTAGGCCCGCAAAGCTGTCATCTTCATAATTGAGCCTGCGACTCAGAACTATCGTCCATTTGCCGGTGGTGCGTGAGATGAGTGGGGAAGAGATCAACAATCCAGCCGTGGTTGAAGCACGTTGGTGATTAAAATAATCGCGGTCGGCGATGTTTATCTCGGGAATCGGATCTAGAGAGCTGTAAATGTAATCTCCCTTGGCATTGGCAATATGTATCACAGACACTTCGGGCGCGCTATCAAGCTGAGATTTCAGCAGATCATGGAGTGCCTGTTTACGTAAGCCACGCACGCCGTGAGCAGGCCGCATGTCTTCCGAACGCACATTCCTCTGTACTTCGCGCAACAATAGATCGCCTTTGTGCACGATTGCCGATGCGTGTTCGTCCAGTACCTGGCTGATATTCTCCACCTCAGTTCTGGCATGCTGGGTTTCGTCCTGGTATTCATTGACGAGACTAAGCACCAGCAGGCCGATGATGCCTGCCAGTCCTGCGACGCCAGAAAGCACCGGCCATCTGGGATAGTGACTGATTCGAGTTGGTGTTTTCTGCAAGAGGTCACTCATTAGAGGGGGCGCATGGAGGGTCGAAGTATTTCATCGCAATGTCAAGTGAACATAGGCGAGCCTTCTCGGATGCAAACTACACCCACACTATGCTTGATGCAAGCTTGCTACGTGAAAGACTGCTATTTGGCCGCATTCTGAACGCTACCGCACAAGTGTGGTCGAGCCGATTTGCGAGCCGGTTCGCTCTATGGGCCGCGAGATCGACAGACATGATCCCCGCGCATGGTTCGCCAAGGCTGCTCTGCCGGTGAGGAAGGAGCTGATTCGCGGAGGTTTACGAGTACGTCGAGATCATGCCGTAAAGATGCACCTGACTGTCTGCTATCGAAAAACCTGAATGACCGGTTGAGTTGGCATCATGCAAGCGGTCATTCAAAATTGAATAAGCTCAGTCATGGTTATGCTGACTATGTTGAAAAGAACAATATGTCGAACGATCATATTAGGGGTTACATACTACGCATGGCTGGTATGGAGAAATATTGCGAATGGCAGTTATTCGCTGCCAGCCGTTCTCGCCTTTTCTCCAATGCAGTCACTCCAAATATATATCCAGCAATGCCGATGAAGATGCCGGGATATCATCTGGCACGATTTGTTGAAATCCTGATTTGGTAAAGCGATTAGGCGCCGGCTTAAAGTATGCGTGTCGCCAAATCCGTAATCAGTTTTCCCGCGAGATGATAGCGTACTGAATTTTCATGGTGATTGATGAACCTATAACAATGGATATAAGCGCCAGAAAAGAACCTAATGAGAGAGTTGAGACACCGGTTATTCCTTGACCAATGGTACAACCCATGGCCGTAACGCCGCCGAATCCCATGAGCGTGGCCCCGATGATGTGATAAAACATATCCTGAGGAGAAGAAAATGCTTCCCAGCGAAATGACTTGGTAATCATTGCGTAGAGGAAAGAACCGATACCGACACCAAAAATTGTGGCAACACCAAAGGTGACTATGGTCGAAATGTCGGTCCAGTATGCCCAATATTCCAGAGTGTAGGCGGTTGGAGCAATAAACGACATCGACTCAGCCAAGTGGGAATTGGTACCCAGATAGGTCATTTCAAGCGTATCGGGATTCTCTCCAAAGCCAAGATGTCCGGTTACAAACCAGCCGCCTACCACGATCAGACCAATGATCAGACCAGCCAGATTGTTGTCGGTACTTTGACGGGATTTCTTGTCCTTGAACACAAAAATCAGGATAGCAAGTCCGATCACGCAGGCAATCGCCAACTGAAGGGTTTCGGGAGAAAGCCCGCCAATGCCGGAAAGGAACGCAGAGAGTGTTTGACCGTGGTCGAGTTGGATGGAGACTGCTGGCGCCAGCAGAAATTTGACGCGAAATGCGCCAAGAATGCCTCTCAGGGTTACCAATGCAGCAAATCCCATAAAGATGAATACGACGACGGATCTCAGATTGCCGCCACCAATACGCACCAGTGTTTTGTTTCCGCAACCACTGGCGAGCGTCATACCGACACCGAAACACAGTCCTCCTGCGATGTAAGCCAGCCACGGGAAACTGTTACCCGTATAGATGGTCTTGGACAGATCCAGATAGCCCAAATAGACGAGCAGATTAGTGCCGATCATTGCCACTGCAATAGCGAGAAGCCAAGCGCGCATGCGCCCCCAGTGGCCCATGTTGACCACATCAGATACGGCGCCCATGGTGCAAAAATTGGTCTTGTTGGCGATAAATCCGAATACAGTGCCTAAGCCCAATCCCCACCATACAATAGTTTTTACTAGAACCGATGCATCCATATTCACTCCAATATAAAATATTCGAACGAGAAAATCTCATGCTCCATTAGGTGGATTGCCCGCAGCAGCTAAGAAATACCGGCATTGCCATCCACGCCTATCAGTTTTGGCAGGTTGAGCTTCCTGGGAGTGATCACTTTCTTGTCTCTCAGATAGCCTGACACGACATCCCAGATCGGTTCGCCAGTCACGCCTTCGGACACGGGGGCCCAACCTGCCACCTTGTACTTCTTGTTGGGATCGAGAGCCTTGCCATTCAGCATCATATTGTTGATGCGCTTGCCGATGCCCTGTCGCAAATCGCAGGTATAGCTGATACCGCCAACGCGCACCATGTCTCCGCCCTGTTGCTTGTAAGGATCGGCGTTGAAAAGATTGTCGCAGACATCTTCCATAATGGACTTGATGGTTGCGCCGGTCATTTCAGTCAGCGTTGTTTGTGGATAGGTGATCGCGGTTTGATCCATCACGTGTTCAAGGGTGATGGCTTCTCCGGGCAAAAGTGAAGTGCCCCAGCGAAAGCCGGGAGAAAATGCAGCGTCTGCGCCTTTGACTTCTATCAGCGCATCAAGAATCAGTTGATCGAAAGTGCCATTGAAATTGCCGCGCCGGTAAAGCGAGCCTTCCGTGACAGCCAGCTTTTCGGCTAATTTAGCTTCATAAGGTGCGCGCACTGCCTTGATCAAGTTTGCCATTTCCGCATCAGGCTCTATGAGATTGGCGAACACCGGCAGCAGCTTATATTTGAAATCGACGACTTTGCCGCTCCTGACATTGAAATCCAGCACACCGAGAAACTTGCCGTTGGAGCCGGCATTGGTGACCAAGGTTTGTCCGTCAGCATTCTTGACAATGATCGGCGCGGGAATCCCGTCATGGGTATGCCCTCCCATGATGGCGTCGATACCGCTTACCCGGCTCGCCATTTTTAGATCAACGTCCATGCCATTGTGGGAAAGTACAATCACGACTACCGCACCCTTGGCCCGTGCTTCATTCACGACCAGTTGCATATTGTCGTCCTGGATACCGAAACTCCAGTCCGCTGTCATGTATCTAGGATTAGCAATAGGGGTATAGGGGAATGCCTGTCCGATAATCGCAACCGGAATGTTATTGATTTGCTTGATTACATAAGGTTGAAAAACCGGGTCGCCGAAATCATTGGTCTTGATGTTCTGAGCAACAAAATCCACTTTACCCTTGAAGTCGTTGTCAACGACCTGTTTCACGCGCTCGGCGCCGTGAGTAAACTCCCAGTGACCTGTCATCACATCTACGCCCAAAAGCTTACCTGCATCGACCATGTCCTGCCCACGGGTCCACAATGCAGTAGCGGAACCCTGCCAGGTATCTCCACCATCGAGTAGCAATGCGCCGGGGCGGCTGGCGCGTATTTGCTTGATCAGCGTGGATAAATGAGCGAAGCCGCCTACTTTGCCATAGGTGTGAGCGGCATTTTCAAAATCAAGGCAGGTGAATGCATAGGCTTCGGGCGTACGCGGCCTGATTTTGAAGGTCTTGAGCAGATTTTCTCCCACCAGATGCGGCACCTTGTTCAGGCTCTGCCCCAAGCCAATATTGACATTGGGTTCGCGAAAATAAATCGGTAGCAACTGGGCATGGCAATCGGTGATGTGCAGCAGCGAAACATTGCCGAAGGGGGGCAAATCGTAAAAACTGCCTGCGTTGCCAGATGCTAGTGCGGAGCGACTATCCAATGCAAAGCCTGATGCAGCAGCAATCGCTAGCGTCTGCAAAAATTCGCGACGGTTCATTGACATGAATGCACTCCTGAAATAATAGTTCTAGGCTAGGGGAAATGGGTATACACGAATTAACAGGACGAGAAGCCCATATTGATCACTGGTGCCGAATTACTTGCGATACACTGGACTCTGCATCGGCAGGCCATTGCTCATGTAAGTCAGAAAATACTCCAGGTCGTTGTACTCTTCGCTGTTCGCTTTCAGCGGTATTTCACGCGTATTTCTATTGCACTGCATGAAACGCTTTTGTAGCGTCACGATGTCTGTGCCGGCGAGAAACTCGGGCCAGTGTGATGCCTGACCGATCATCATGGACAATTGATCGCCCCTGAGGAACTTCCCTGCATTGTTTACATGGCAGCTCGCGCAGGAAAAGTTCAGTTGGCCGCGCCGAGTGTAATAATAGGCTTTGCCTTTTTCATAGGCTGCGAGAGCATCAACGCCTTCCACCCTGACGTTGATCTTCATCCCATCCGAGAGACTTCTGGCATAGGCGGTAAGCAATCCCATTTCAGACTCACCGTAGCTTAAGTCTTGCTCCCCATTCGCCCTCAGACAGGCATTGATGGCATTTTCAAAAGTGACTACGCGGGCAGTGGCCTTATCGTAATAAGGGTAGATCCCGGCAACATTCTTTCCTCCATCTGGAAAACAGGAAGAAAATTGCTTTCCGTTCTTGAACGGGCTTTCCCATACTTTCTGCCCCTTGTCCAAATCAATGGCGTAGGGTGGAAATGCCATGATGTCATCGTACTGACTTTTAGCACTCGTGTTCATAGATAGTGTTCCATAGATATAATCCTCAAACTTGATATCTGGAAATATCTGCTTGTAGTAAGTGATCAAATCGTTACGATCTTCTACAGGACTTGCTTTAGCACCTATGCACGCACCGAGCAAAAGTGTTGCCAGTATGAATGTGAGTTTCCGTTTCATATCGCACCTTAATTTAGGTTGGTAGCGTTAAATGCGGGGCTATAACCGAAATCAGGCAATAACTACTTCGCCATCAAATTTAGTGCCGAGGTTATCAACAGCTGCTACAGCAACCTTATCGCCAGTTTTGGCGCCCTTGACCTTGAATTCAATAAATGGGTTTCTAGAAATCCCGACGCCCCACTGTGCATCCAGTACAGTTTTTCCGTTGAGTGTGGCAACGACCTGATTGATAAAGTGGGCTGGTATCAATTTATCGGTTTTTGCATCCTTGCGTAGTCCCGTTTCCATGATGTGCTGGATCAGCACTTTTACATCGGCAATGTCGCCCTGCATTGTCGCGCGCATTTTCATTGTTTCAGGCATGTTTATATCCTCTTAAAAATCATCCAATTAATTTAAATTTAAAAATCGTTCAAAACAAATTAGCCACCGCAGCCACCAATCGTCACTTTAACCTCGCGGCTAGCGGTGTAAGCTTTCCCGCCTGCCTTCACTGAGATCCGCACGATGGAAGTCATAGCCATTTTGACTCGCGTAGATATGAAAGGCTCGGCGCCATTCAAAAAAGTAAAATCTGCAATCAACGGATTGGGATTTTTATCCACGAAAATAGCCATGGAAGTGGTACCGGGAATATTGCTTGTGGCTTCGACAGGAACTACCGCACCATTTTCTGCAATTTCCGGCACCTTGATCAGGATGTCGTTGCTTTCGCTCGCACCGCTATAACCTGAATTTGTAAGTGCATCCGTCGCTGTTTTCGCAGTGAAGGCAAGACTGTTCCACGCCGCAGCGAATGCTTCACCGGGTTTAAGCAAGCCCGCTGCAATCGCGACTGCAATTGCGCCAACTGCGCCTGCACTTTTTAGAAACGTTCTACGTTCTTGATTCATTTAACACCTTTCAAATTTAAGTTCGATTTAAAGACCTTGTATGTAATCAGTAACCTGATCGATTTCCTGCTCCGTTAGTATCTTGTTCCTGCCAAAAGGCGGCATAGAAGAATTGGGATTGGACACTGTTGCATCCCAAATCTGTGCGCGCAATTTTGCGCGATCTGGAAAGCGCTGTTTTATCTTTGCAAACGGAGCGCCGATATTGCCTGGGAACACGGCTTTGGGCTCGCTGGGTATTGCATGACAGGCGAGGCAATTTCCTTTCTTGGAATCGAAAGTCAAACTTTGACCATACGATTTTTCATTGACACCATCTGCTGCCAGACATAGATTTGCGCAGTTCAGCGTGGCTATAAAAAAAAGAAATATGATTGTTTTAATGGGCATTACGGCCTTCTCCCTTTTCTACCGGGATTCTCTATGGAGAATTTCAGCTTGTTTTAACCAAATTCGATTATCAAATTTGGCCGCGTGGTTCTCATACTCTGACAAAGTCCCACCCCTGAAGAAGTCGCTTGTTAATCTCATCTATTGCTGATGTCGCACTCCCAATATGCGGCAAGAGATGCACGATTACCCCTTTCTTCTGCAAATTACTTACCGTCTGATTGCAAACAACGAAATCCAGATTCGGGTACTTAGCCTTCATCAAGCCAATGCGCGCGCCATAGGGCGACACATCTGATCGGAGCAGATCCACGCCGCTTCCATTGGCGATAACCTCTACCTTGAGCGGTCGATTTTCTTGCTTGTAGTTTTCAAGCAGACTCTCAGTTTCATCAAGAGCGGTCTTAAGCCTGACTGGGTTGGAGTTGCTGATCTGAATAATGATCTTTCCAGGCTCCGCTGGGATGTCATTGCTTTGTATTGCCGCAACCAAACTGGATATTTTATGGTCGCCTCTTGACTCCCAATTTTCGGAGATAACCCAGCCTGATGCCCCGCCAAACAACAGCAGGAGCAGGCAGGCTGCAAGCGTTTGCAAATAATGCGGCCAAGGGCGCTTAATCTTCACGAGTGAATTTGTATGGGCTGGCAGCTCCGGATAGGCAAGTTGCACCATTTCCTTCAAACCGCGCAGTTCGCACAACCGTGCTTTCAGCGCTTCATCTCGATTGATAGAGTCAAACAGTTCATTTCTTTCATCTGACTCAAGTTCATTATCGACATAGGAATTCAGAAATTCATCTGAAATATCTTGTTTGTTCATCATACGGCTCTCCTTATGTGACTAACCTGCGCCGAATGTTCTGGAGCGAGTTCTATCAATAGAGTCTTCAATGCTTGGCGTGCCCTGCATAAACGGCTCATGACCGTCCCAATCGGAATATCCAGAATAGTGGCGACTTCAATATAGGAAAATTCTTCCAGATCAACTAGTGTTAGAACTTGGCGTTGCCCCATCGGCAATTTTGCGACTGCGGCCCATACACGGATAACAATCTGAGACTGTGAATGGTCATTTTCAGGCGTGGATTCATTAACGCAATGGAAGTCTTCGAGCTCATCAATATCTTCCATTTCTCTGTATTGACGAAAGTGATCTCGCCAGCAGTTGGCCAAGATACTGAATAGCCACCCATTTAATCGCTCAAGATCTCGCAACTGGCCCCCATTTTTTAACGCTTTGATCAAAGTTTCCTGCACAAGGTCATCAGCAAGTGCGGCATTGTGACTCCAAGAAAAGGCCACCCGATATAACTTAGGTCGTATTTTCTCCAATTTTTCTTGGAAATCATCCACATGGCAGAATAAGGAAAGTATTTTCATCTTTATAGTTCACCAAGGATTCGAAATACAATTTTCATTGTACTTAAGACGCAATAAAAGACTGGAGTATTCCATTTTCATTCCAAAACTTTCCAAATGGGAATAAAAATCACTTCACGGGCGTCTTTAATACGGTGACGTCCCCACATCAATAACTTTTAGAGGAAGCACTAAATGAAATACAGCCTTCAATTTAAGATTCTCACGACCCTAATTGCGCTCTCGCTATCATTTGTGTCTTTTAGCGCAACATCTGCCGACAAGCCTGCTCAGCAAGTCTCCGCTGACCATGAGAAAGTAATTTTTCAGGTAAGCGATTCGACACCCAGCAAATGGAATCTGGCGCTTAACAACGCCCGGAACGTTCAAGAGCTTATTGGAAAAGACAAGGTTGATATCGAGATCGTGGCTTTCGGGCCGGGAATTGACATGCTCAAGCTCGAATCCGAAGTGGGTGATAGGGTAGACAAGGCACTGACTGACGGTGTAAAGATTGTTGCTTGTGAAAATACCATGAAAGGCAAACAACTTACCAAAGACGACATGCTGCCGTCTATCAGTTATGTTCCAGGCGGCGTGGTCGAGATAATGAGAAAACAGAAAGCTGGCTGGGCTTATATCCACCCATAAGAACTCGTACATGGTACCGCGATACCAAAGAGGGTTGATTTCTCAGAATAGTGGAAGGCGTTAAACATGGTAGACAAACTTCTTTCCGGCATCGTTAATCAGGCTGTTGCAAAGCCAAACTTATCGCCGGAATGACTACCAAAATCATTTACTTGGTTACATTAAGTAATATCTAGTGACAATTTTCCGGATGTGGTTCCAGGTTTGCAGTATTTTTCTTGCGCTCATTCTCAACAATAATATCGTGGAGTAAAAAAATGAATCAAATGTCACGCACAATTTTCATCCTTTCCCTTTCCGTTGTCATGACCACTGCGTTGCCTGCTGTCTCTGCCTGGGCTGATACCGCACCCCAGATTCGTATTGATGTCCCGGTCACGATCAAATCTGCAAAAGTTGTTTTTAACATGGATCATGCCGCATTTAGTGGCGACGCGCCTGTCGGCCTCAAGCACATGAGTCTCATGGTTAACCGCTTTCAACAGCCTGGCAAGTCATTAGACTTGGTCGGCGTTTTTCATGGTGAGGCCGGCTACATGCTGCTCAACGACAACGCTTATAACAAAGTGCGAAAAATCACTACTGGCAATCCCTACACGGACATGATTCAAGATCTTATTAAGCAGGGGGTTCAGATCGAGGAGTGTGCCGTTACCATGAAGGCCAACAACTGGGGGAATGATGACCTGTTACCTGGCGTGAAAGTGAATGCGGGCGCGCTCGGCAGAATCGTTCAATTAGTGCAAGAAGGTTATGTAATGATTCAGCCCTGATCCGACTATGGCTAGTGAGTTGGCCGATATCTGGGTTGAAATCAATTCATCTGTGTTTGCTAAATAACGCGTATTGGCGACTAACCTGATGCGGTCATTATACTTTTTTTAATCGTAGACTCTGAATAAAAAGGACGCATACGCGTCCTTTTTATTCACCTAAAATCGCTCAGTAACGGTATGTCATTTGTACGCCCCATAAATTGCCGGTCGCATCCAATACATTCATGGCATTGAGAAGTGCAGTCGACGCGGGAGTACCCACTGCTGTGCCCGGATTTACTACGCTAGCGCTACGACGCGAATAATTAACCATGAATCGAAACGCATTATTGTAAAAATATTGTCCCCCGAGAGTCCAAGTATTAGTTCTGCGTTCATCAGGGGCGGAATTTGACATTCTGTCATATGTATCAAATCGCAACTCCGCCTCGAATTTCTCCGTGAGTTTCCATCCGGTATCAAGATAATAGCCGTTCGCCTTATTGTAAGATTCCACCGCCATCAGCTGTACCGGCACAAATCCACCCGGTACTGGGTTAAATGCTGGATTCAATCCCATATAAATCATGCCGCTACCCTTTATGTATTCACTGCCAACACGCAATTTGTCATTCACATATTTGAAGCCCAAGCCCTCACGCATGCGGTCGTAGTTGGCACCATTAAAGTAGCGATTGCCATCCTGATGCCAAATGAAAGCAGTGATATCTTTACGCCTCGGACCAGAGCCGCCAAACACGTAGGAAGCTTGGAGACGGCCGGAAACGTCGTGATTTCCGGGATTATTTGCTGTATTGAAATTTACCCCATCTGCCTGGCTGAGCATCAGGGCATAGGCGTATTCCCATTTTTCATGGTTGAACCAGTCGAAAACCTCGACACCTATATCACGGAAAGCGCCTACGGAGCCCGCAATTGCCGCACCTCCAGTCCCACCGTTCATGGCAATTCCTGTTGCAGGTGCCAGAGGACCAGTCTTGTAAGGAGTCACAAAACGTTCGTTCAGAAGGCCATCGGTGACGCTAGTGAAGGCAAGATAATCCAAAGTGGGTTCACCCAGCATGGCTTCTTCACCGATCGGGAGGCGCCCTAATCCAACGCGAACGCGCGCTCCAGGGATATAGTTGAATGTCACGGTGGCATCGGTAAGTACTGCGTATCTTTTGCTGTCCGACCCGTTTACGGTCAGCGCGTTATTGCCAAGTTCGGCGAGTAGGAAGTAATCGATATTTCCATCAGTTCCGGGCATTTTTCCGCGAAGTCCTGGACGCGCGCGAAAAATCTGAGCTTGATCTCCGCTGGTCAAATCAGGTCCTACCAAGTTGAATACCGGTGTTTTGCCGTTGTAGGCCCTTGCTTGTGCAGCGCCCGTGATGCCGTTAGCAGGGCCGCCAGTATTGTGCACAAATTGCGGCTGAATAAAACCCCAGAATCTGTAGTCTGGAGCCTCTGGTGCTTCGGTATTTTGTAATTCAAACCAGTTGGTGGCAAAGGAAGCTGGCGCATGTCCGAAGGTTGCAAGCAAAGCAGTTACAATTAGTGTCCTTTTCATGTGAATCCCCTTTGAATTTATTTAGAATTATTGATCCCTTGCTGAAACACTGAGTTTTTTCTTCCTTGACCCGAGCTACATTCCCTGTCTGCGATCTATGCAGATGTAGCCTAGATAAAATCTTTACGGCGTTACCTCCTGAAAGCCCGATTTTTCGAAATCGATAATTGCTGCAATTCCTGATGTGACGATGCGGGTAGCAGGCAAGAGATCAGTCGTTTCATAACCTAGCATTTGCATCGCCACCCCGCATTCGTACATTTTTACGCCGTCTTTTTGCAGCGCTTCGATAATCGCTCTGTTAGGATTTCCTTTTGGATGCTGCCCTTTTGCCTTCTCGTCATATGCGTCATCTTTCAGCAAAAACTGAGAACCCGCCGCCCGGAATACCATTACAATTTCATAATCTTTCCCGTTCTTCATGCCAAGGGATTCATATTGATCATGGAGGTTCTTGGCGGCCATAAGCTGTTTGCTGATGCCATTCATCGGAATGACGCCAGCATCGTTGACCTGAATAACTACTTTGATCCCCGTTTTGTTAATTATCTGCAAAGGCGGTTGCGTGCTTTCATCAGAAGTGCTTGCTCCCCAAGCAGTACCTTGCAACAGCAATGTCGCGACTACGGCAAAAGTGGCTAAACCTATTTTTCTATTCATATATCCAGCTCTCCTTGTTATGTAAACCATCTGTGAGATATCAAGAAAGCCATATTTAAAGCATTGATACCTTTACTTAAGACGAAGGGGTAGCCATGAATATTCCATTCCGGGAGTGATTTTTAAATATTTATTTAGCTTGGGCTAAGAACATGCCCTAGAGTGGCGAATTATTATTTTTTTGAACTTGAAGCAGTGAGTTGGTTGTCGAGTTGGTCAATTGGCAGGGAGCCCGGTTGAATGGTGCCATCCTCGAATACCATTGTGGGTGTTACAGTAATTTTCAATTTTTTTGCGAGTTTGGAAACCGTGGTTAAAGCGGTTGTATCGCAGCTACTTCCCAAGACCGGTTCCACCCCCCTGAGCATTTGATCCTCCCAGGCTTTGAGTCTGTCGGGTGAGCACCAGATGGATCTGGCTTTCTCTTCGGAGCCGGGCAATATTGGAAATATATAAAAATAAACCGTAGCATTGTCTAGTTTGACCATTTCCTTTTCCAAATTTCTGCAATAGGTACAATTGGGATCAGTGAAAATCGCCAGTTTTCTTTTGCCGCTGCCATTTACGCGCTTGATCGCAATTTCGAGTGGCAAGGCATCAAACTTGATTGCATAGAACTGTTTTTCTCTTTCTTCGGTCAGATTTTTCATCGTATGCATATCGATGACATTGCCGGAAAAAAGGTAGTTCATTTTCTCATCGGTATAAACTAGCTGGTCATCAAAAACCACTTCATATAAACCTAAATAGGGTGTTTTGCTGATACTGATTAGCTTTGCATAGGGGAATCTTTTCGCCATTGCAGATTTCATGCTTGCTTCATCAGCAAAACTTCCATTGATTAAGAAAATAAAAATCATCACTACACAAGAAATTGATTTCATTTTTTCGTTTGAATCAATAGAAAGTTTTGTAGAAGAAGCTAACCACCACTGATTGAAGATGCTTGTTGCAACATTCTTGTTAGTTCACTGGATCGACAACAAAGTGCTTCTTGGCTTGTAAATAGGCCACCTCAGCAAATCCGGATGGAACAATATCTGCATCACTGACGTGATAAAGGTTATGGAAATCGATGCCTTGCTCACGCAGAGTGTTGTCGCATACCTTAATTTGAACGCCTTCTTTCTTCAGGTCATCCAATTTCTTTTGAATCTGTTCATCAGGGTTCTTGAGTAAAGTAACGCCCTTGGCGTAAAGAACTACAGTCACATTCAACTTGCCCTTCCACGACTCGACCGCCTTGAGGCCGTTAGCAATATTGCGAAGCTTCATTCCTTGGATGCCCTTGTCATCAGAGGTCAGAGGCACAACAATATTTACTTTTCCATACGAACCATGCTTGATGTCTGGCTTTACGTATTCGCTTGATTTAGCTTCTGCGACAGCTGCAACAACTGGTGCTGACACAGCGGGAGTGCTATCGCCGGCAAATGCCGTCGGAACGGACAGCAGGACCAGTGAAGATACGATGATCGACCGTGCCAATTTTTGGTGAACGTGCATGTGTTTCTCCTATTTATATTGTTTAAAACATCTACTGCTCTGCTGCAATCTGCCTTGATAGACCGAACCTCGGCTCATGTGTCGGAGTTGCATTGGACTATTGCGGCGTTTCACCCTGATATGACTTAAAGCCAAAGCGCTTGAAGATTTCTTGTGCTTCAGGCGATTTCAGAAATTCGATCCATTTCTTTCCCTCCTTCGGATGTGGCGCCCCCTTGATCAGCGCAACGGCATAGATACCTGTGGCGTTCTGATTGTCAGGAATGACCACATGGCTGATCGGATTGCCCGCCTGCTCCTGGAAAATTGCTTCCGATTGCCAAGTCACTCCAGCATCCGCCTTGCCCTGCATCAGGTAGAGCGGGGATTGACGATGATGGATATGAGTCAGGATGGTTTCCCCGTTCTTAACCTTGGTTTCGTACACGGCGCGCACCAGATCTTCGCCGCCAGCCTTTGCCAGGCTGTTTTTAATCTGACGACCGATCCCCTCGAATGCTGGATTGGGCATCACCAGACGTACACCTGGCTTACTCAGGTCGTTAAGGCTAGAAATTTTGGCAGGATTACCTTTGGGTATCATGATGGTAAGTGTATTGGTCGCATAAGAAATTGCCGGACCTACCGCATAGCCTTCTTTGATGGTGCTATCTATTCTTCTTAGACCTGCAGCATACACATCTGCATGAACAGTCCAAGTCATGTTTCCGACGGTGATGGTACCGTCTTGATTGATTTGCTCGGCCAGCAGACCAGGTGGAATCGTTTCGTAGTAAATCTTGCCCTTAAGCTCGGGATATTTTTTCTCGAATGCCTGAACCAAAGGGGCCATGGCAAAGAAATAATTGCCGCCCACGAAAATCGACAACTTGGGATTGATCGGGTTGCCATGGAAGTCAGGAAGGTTGTCGACTTCAGGTACGGTAAATTCCAGCCCTCTGGACTCAACCGGGTTATTCTCGCCATGGCTCCAGGGCGGGTACACCCCGAGGTCCTGGTCGGCCGCACAGGCCAGTGTAAATCCGGACAAGAATGAAACCAGCATACTTACCGCAACCGCCAACAGGGACGATGGGATTGCCCTGCGAAGCGTTGCATTTGTTGCCTTGAAAATTGCGTCAGTTGAAATCATGAACTTCCTCCGTTTAACTTTGAATAATGAGCAACACACGATCAATCAATATCGGGCATCCGTTGGCTTGCCGCCCTTCGGCCAATCCTTGCGCTTGTCCGCATAATCCGGGCGCGGCATGTGCGTGAAGTATTGCGCGACGTCAACCGCTTCCTGGTCGGTCAAACCGCCTTGCCCTAAAGGAAATTTCCGGGTGTTCGATATCGGCATGTTGTTCTTGACGAAGGCAGCAGCGGTATAGGTCTTTGCGATACCCGCGCCGATGTTGAAAGACTGGTTGCCCCATAGTGGCGGGAATACATATCTGCCATCTGCCTGTTTCAACCCCTCCCCCTTGTCGCCATGGCAGACGGCACATTGGTCCTTGTATATTTTCTTGCCGTTGTCTACATTTGGGATGATCGATTTATCTATCTTACCGACCCCGCGCCCCGGAATGGGCTCGTCAGCCTTAGCCTGACCTTTCATGTTGTCCATGTAGGCAATCATGGACAACATTTCCCGGGAATCCTTTTCCAGCGGCTTGCCGTTCATGGAGCGGCGCATGCAACCATTCACCCGATCCTTGAAGTCGATGATTTTGCCGGCACGCGGTGCATAAGATGGAAATAAGGCTGCAAGTCCGACATAAGGCGCAGCGTGCTCCATGGTGCCGCCATTCAGATGGCAGCTGTTACATACCAGGACGTCGCCCACATTTTTTGGCAAAAGCGCCATGGTGTCCGTCATCAACCTCATTCCGTAAATCAACTGGTCCGCATTTGGGCTGGACAGCATGGACGCATAGCGCGGCACTGTGAATTTGGATGGCTCCGTCGGTTTGATACCGATTTCATCGCGCACTTTCCTGATCTCCTCTGCGCTGACTGGCTCGCCCTGATTGCCCCATTGGGTGCGCACGAAGGTAACGATCTCCGTCAGTTCCTGGTCGGACAAGCTCTCATAGCTCGGCATGCTGAACGCGTGCTTGGCCTGTTCGGTTTCAGCGGCTTTCCATCCGCTCAACACCACATGGATGACAGAGGTAGGGTTCTTGGACTGAATCGACGAATTGTTTGCCAGCGGCGGGAAGAACTTATCCATTCCTCGTCCGTCATTTTGGTGGCAGGTGGCGCAAAACTGCACGTACCCCAAACCTCCGCGCGTTTTATACAGGACGTTCTCCCCGATTTGCGCAACTAGCTTTGGCTTGATCGCTTCCGACTCGGTATTGGAGGGTAGCGAATTCAAATACTCGCCAATTGCGGAAAGATCGCCTTCGCTGAAAAGCTGCGTACTGAAATGTACAACCTCGGTCATGGTCCCATAAGCAGTTGCATGACTGTTGCGGCCAGTCTTCAGAAAACTGGCAAACTCGGATTGAGACCATTGGTTGCGCAGATTGACTGCATGCCAATTTTCAACGGTAGAGCCGGCAAGGAATTCTCTGCCGCGGTCGCCATCCTGCGTCATGGTCGTCTCTTGCATCGCAAATCCACGCGGAGTATGGCAGGAACCACAGTGACCCAGTCCCTGAACCAGATAAGCACCACGATTCCATTGTGACGACTTGGCAGGATCGGGCTTGAAGGTCGTATCTTCAAGGAACGCCATGTTCCAGAATTTCAGCCCGAAACGCATACTGAACGGCCATTGCATGCTGTTTTCCTTGTTCGGTTGGCTGACCGGTTCAACCCCGTGCATCACATAGGCATATAGCGCCTTCATATCGTCTGCGCTGATCTTGGCAAATGAAGGATAAGGCATCGCAGGGTAAAGATTGTGGCCGTCTGCAGCGACACCTGTACGCATGGCGAGATCGAATTGTTCAAGGGAATAACTGCCGATTCCAGTTTTGACATCGGGTGTGATATTGGTGGAGTGAACGATACCGAATGGTGTCTTAAACTCCAGTCCACCCGCCATGGATTTGCCATCCTTTGCTGTGTGACAGGCAATGCAATCGCCAAGATGGGCGAGATATTCTCCGCGCTTGACTTGCTCATCCGCCTGAGAATCTGGCGATATAGCAAATGCCGGATTCATCAGAATGGCTATTAGCAACATGCCCGCATAGCTCGTAAGTCCAAATCTGCATGACATTTGTTTCTCCATTTATTAATAACGTATAGACTCAACGTGCTTTCTGATGAAAGCTCGATAAACTATGCGCAAAGAAAAATATTGCTCCCCTTACCAAGACGGCGGATTCGCGCAAAATATTCCACTGGTCTACAAATTTGTTGGTGGCTGACTTTTGATATGGGCGCATTACAAGAAAAATGAACGAAACCGGTGGCACACCAGATGTGCTGGAACAGGCATTATTCAGCCGCAAGAAACTGATCAAATTAACTATCAATGAGGAGTTGCCGATACTTTCCTGGAGCGTGGATGTTAAGTAATCGGCAGATAGCAGTCACAAATCCAGCTTAGCGATGACTAGGACAAGCAGACCAATAGAGGACTGAGCTAACTTGGATATTCCGAAATCAAAATGAGTGGAACAGGATCGATCACAAGGGAATAACGGCGATACGTGCATGAATTGATCGCCAGTGTGCGGGAAGGCATCACTTCGCTGAATCACTCATCCGGTAACGTTTCTGTCACGGCACATATAAGTTCCAAAGTGAGTGAGATGCAATCTGAAGCAGCCTCCGGGACGGCATCAGCGATGGAAGAATTATCAGTATCAATTGATCAGGCGAGTGAACACGCCAGCAGTGCACACCGTGTAAGCCAGATTTCAAGCGAAAAAGCTGTTGAAGGTTGTCGCTTCATTCATAGTGCGGCAACCGAGATGAAGAACACCGCCACATCCGTCAATCACGTAGCGGAGAAAATCCATGAGTTGGACGAGTACTCCACGCAAATATCGGGCATTGCAAATACCATCCATGAAATTGCCGATCAGACCAATTTACTTGCGCTGCACGCAGCTATCGAAGCGGCACGCGCTGGCGAACAGGGACGCGGTTTGGCAGTGGTGGCGAATGAAGTACGCAAGCTGGCCAAACGAACTGCAAATTCCGCAAAAGAGATCAGCGGCATGATAGGCAAGATACAAGAAGGAACAAAATACGCCGTAAAGGAAATGGAAGTCAGTGTGGCGATGGTCAACGATGGTGTTGAGCTTGCGCGCAAAGCTGGCAATTCCGTAAGTAGTATCCGGGAGGCAGCAGAAAATGCCGCGCGAGATGTGGATGCCATCACGCATGCGATTCAGGAGCAATCATTGGCGGCACGCGACATTGCCCAGCGCATCGAGAGAATCGCCAAGGTACGGAGGAAAACACCTTGGCATCCACGCAAACAGCCGAATCCGCAAAGCAGACGGCAGAGCTCAGCAAGCAACTGGATGAATTGGTGGCGCGCTTTAAAATAGCTTGAACAGTTGCGCATGGCTGAGGGATGGACAACCACAGAATTGCGGCTATCGTTAAAATTTCTGAACGCCCGGAAGGGTCGACCGTAGATCTTCACTAGGAGAATAGCTGTTAGCCGATATATTGCGGTAACGTTAGCATTTCACTTTGACAAACTGCCATCGCCCACCAAGACAGTCAATTCACTTATTCATCGCTTACAAAGCGTAACGAATTCCTCGGCCGGTAGTGGGTGACTAATCAAATAACCCTGAATCTGATCACACCCTAGGTTTTTAAGTAGAGATAATTGTGCGTCGGTTTCCACACCTTCCGCGATGATGGTCAGTTGCAGAGTATGACCTAACTGGATAATGGCTTTAACAATGGCAGCGTCCTCAGGATCTTCCACCATATCTCGCACGAATGACTTGTCGATCTTGAGCTTGTTCACTGCCAGTCGTTTCAGGTAGGACAAACTGGAGTAGCCTGTCCCAAAATCGTCGATAGAGAGTTTGAGCCCAATTTCTTTCAGGTCATGGAGCGTCTTTATGACCACATCCATATCGTGCAACAGGATGGACTCGGTTAGTTCCAGTTCCAGCTGACCTGCAGGCAGTCCTGATTTTTCCAGTGCATTGGTTACCGTTTCGACGATATTGCCGCGCTTGAATTGCAGCGCAGAAAGGTTAACCGCTATGACCATGGGAGGCATCGAACAAGTTCTTTGCCAATCCTGAGTTTGCCTGCACGCTTCATTGAGTACCCATTCGCCAATCGGGATGATGAGACCACTCCGTTCGGCCAATGGAATGAATTGATCCGGCAGGACAAACCCCATTTCCGGATGCTGCCAGCGTATCAAGGCTTCAGCGCCGATGATGCGCCCGCTGACACTATCAGTCAGTGGCTGGTAATAGAGTCGAAATTCCTGATTGCTTATCGCATTGTGCAACTGCCCCTGTAGCTGCATGTGACTCAATGCATCAACATTCATTTGCTCGGAGAAAAAACAATAGGTGTTTCGTCCGGCATCTTTAGCTTGGTATAGCGCGGTATCGGCTTGCTTAATCAGCGTATCGAACTCCTTGCTATCGCTGGGGAAGAGGCTGATCCCGATACTAAAGGAGGCGTTCAGTATATGACCATTGATATCAAATGGCTCGACGAAAGTCTCAATGATGTTTTGTGTGATCGCCTCGACGGTACCTGGCTCATGCACATTGGTCAGCAGAATAACGAACTCATCCCCACCTTGGCGACTGATTGTGTCAGTTTCTCGGATACAACTCCGAAGCCTTTCGACTACATGAAGCAGCAATTGGTCTCCCACCCCATGGCCTAGGCTATCATTGACCTGCTTGAAGTTGTCGAGATCGAGGAAGAGCACTGCTACTTCTGTATGCTTCCGGTGTGAGAAGGCAACTGCCTGGTCGAAGCGGTCGCGCAGCAACAGGCGATTGGGCAGACCTGTCAACGGATCGTGGTGCGCTAAGAATTCAATTTCTTTCCGTGCGGCCTCATGTTCAATGCGCATACGCAATGTTTCGATGCCATATGCAAGGTCGACGGCAAGCTCTTCCAGCAAGGCCACTTCTTCAGGGATAAATGCGTTAGGTTCTGATGAGTAAATGGTAATCGCGCCCAACATGCGATTGCTTACAACAAGGGGAAGTGCAATGCTTGAATGGTAACCTCGTTTGATTGCAGCTTCTCGCCATGGAGCCATTTTCGGATTGGTCTGGTATTCCTGATTGATTACCGTTTTCCTGGTTCTGATCGCAGTACCGGTGGGCCCACGTCCCAATTCCGTGTCAGCCCATTTAACGTCGATGCTGTCCAGATAGACTTCCTCATAACCGGATTGCGCGACCGGGCGTACGGACTTGGTAGTGTCACTTTCTGCGAAACCCACCCATGCCATCAGGTAGTCGCCTATTTCTACTGCCATTTGGCAAATCCTCGTCAGCAGTTCTTCCTCATTTTCGGCGTGAACCAACACCATATTGCATTTGCTCAGGAGTTTGAGAGCGCGAGTAAGCCGCTGCTGTTCAAGTGCTGCTAACTTGTACTGAGTGATATCTTCGTAACTACCCAGAATTCCGATCACCTTGTGAGATGCATTTCTTAAGGGAACCTTGGAAGTGCGTAGCCAGATTGTTTTTCCATCAGGAGTGGTCTGAGATTCTTCATAACCCAGCCATGGGTTCCCAGACTCCATCACCAGCTTGTCATCATTACGATAGAGTTCGGCCTGGTCCTTCCATCCCATATCGAAATCGGTTTTGCCGATTAGTTCGTCGGGATGATTCAAGCCGGCATCTTTCGCGAACAGGGTGTTGCAACCCAAATAACGCGAATCGAGGTCTTTCCAAAAAACGCGTATTGGAATGCCTTCAACAATATCCTGAAGCAGCGTTTTATATGAGCTGGTTGGATGCGTTTTATTCATTGAGTACTGTTCTCTTGAATTCCTTCTACCTTCTTCGTTGCCAATCTTATGTTGAGCAGTTAAATATCTGTGATACTACTTTATAAGTAACGTTCCTGAATCCAGCATACGCCGCATCTGAACGATCATCTGTGCCTCGTACCAGAAGGCTTAGCATAATGCTGCCGGGCGAGCATTACGCAGCAACAGCTCTCGCGAAGCCAAGGCCTGGATAGCGGCCGTTCTAAGCTGGTGAAGATTCCAGGCTTGGCGGCGTGCGTCGGAGCGGAGTTCGGAATTTGCCCAATGCAGCAGTACTAAATTTTTCACCTCAGTCTCATTGATAGCTTGCATCAGTGTCGACTTGTCAATGTCGTCACTGAGCAAGATAAGCGCAGTCTCTGGCAGGACATGCCGTATTTTGCCAAGTAATTTAATGCCTTCCATGTCAGGCAACGTTTGCGCTGAGATGATGAGATCGAAAGGGTTGTTTTTTGCATGAGCAAGGGCAGCTTGCGCATTATGAAAGATATTTATGATGAATTTGAATTTGGTAGTAGGAGTTTCTTGTTTGATTTCTTGTCGAATCGTGCGGTATAAGCTTTCATGCCCATTTACATCAGCTAGTTCGCGCGACATTAATTTAAGTAAATGATCATCACTGTCTACCAGAACGATTCGGAAGGGAGAGTCGTTATGAATCGTTTGTACAGCAATATTGCTTTTGCGGCGTGCATCTGCTCGATGGTGGTTTTCTAAAATTGCATCGCGATAATCCAGCGCCTGCCGAATACTGGATAACAACTCATCTCCTTTCCATGGTTTTGCGAGAAAACGATAGATGTGAGTTTCGTTGATCATGTGGATCAGCGTGTCAATATCGGAGTTTCCACTTAACACCATTCGCGATGCACCAGGCTGCATCTGACCGAACTGTTTGAGAAACTCGATGCCGGACATGAACGGCATCTTGTAATCGGCGATGACCAGATCGAATTGTGTTTCTCGGCTATGCTCAAGCGCTGCGACAGGATTGTCGAATGTCTCAATCTCGTAGTAATCTTTCAGCTCACGCCGAAGCGCATTGAGCACGTTGTGCTCGTCGTCGACAAGTAATATTTTTTTCACGGTTCCCCCGCATAACAATTTCCTACAGGAAAGTGTACGTCGAACACTAGTGTGGCAATCAGCGAATTTTCATTCAGGGTGTATCCGATGAAATAGGTTCAGCGCGCACAAGCAAGCTTATATACTTGAGCGCTAACAAAAACAATATGCCAAACTGGCTAGCATGTGTCTATACCTAGAGATTAAATAGGCTATCACGAACGACTCACGATTGATTGGCACAAAGGACTTCAACGGCGAAGTTGCCTGCAGTGCTGATATCGGCTGTGCAAAACTGATTAAAATGTATGATGACACGCATATTCTGGTCATACGTGACCAGCGACACCGTTAGCAATTGACCGAGTAACATATAATTGTGTGTTTCGCTTCAAACTGATCACATGCATATTTTTGATCTTGAGCACTGGAGCTTGCGGCAGGCTGGTCCTCGACAGATTGTAATGCGCGACAATTTCTCATCGACTTCGATCATGAAGACAAAATCAGGCTTTGAATATTTTGGAGACGATTATTCAAACGCCAAGGCATATCACATAGGCCGCATCATTTGAGATATCATCGGTCGCAATACCCGTACCTCCGATTTTATTGGATGACACCATTGTGCCAGAATCGGTATTCCCGTCATCCATTATGAAATCGAGTCGCTTTACGAGCGCACCCGCAATGCTGTTTGTACAAATAATGTAATTTCCATTTATTCCTGCAATAGGTGGATTGGAATCGTCGGGAACACCAATCATGCCGCCAAATATTCTGAGTGGAGCATAGACATTAGAACTAGATGTCGATCTCCAGTCTCCGTGAATAATGGCATTCAAGTTATTGTTATCCTCAAGACCGGTTGAATCTGGCATGTAAGATGATGACTGACGAAAATTGCCGCGAGTTGTTGGACTTAACCTGTCTTGGGCATAATAAATGGCTGTCCGAATACTATTCAAATCACGGTCTAGACGATTTACTTTGGTGTTGATGGTAATTTCCCGGCCAATCATCACCATAAACGAAGCTAGCAGATAAATTGTCGCTGTTGCGATGGCGAGTTCGAACAAAGTGAATCCAAGTTGATTTATTCGTTGCATGATCTGCTCTCAATGCCAAATTGATCTTGCGCATCGAAGGCAATATTTGTGCCAGATTGACAATCGGATTAACCATTCGCTAAGTAACGTGAATAATAAGTTTCGGTTAATGGAGGCTGGGGCACGATGACGGAGTTTCAGTCATGGATTGACGGGTAATCAGAAGGAAGGACACATTTCCCTTTTGGACTGAACTTTGACTATGGGGGCTTTAAAAAAACGAATGGTATTATTCGGATGGAGAAAATGACATTTGTACAGGCGGGTACAATTGGTCAAAATGCGGCCAACATGAAGACAGTCACGAATAGCTGATAAAGATTACTTCGCTTCTAAACTGCGCAAACATTGTGCGATCGATTCAATTACAAAGCCTTGGACTTCGACAAGGCTATGGCCAATTTATTCAGCGGAACAATGCTGCTAGAACCCCCTTCGACATAAGGTATCTAGGCCGTTTGGCATATTTCCATAAGCCCGCATTCGGTGTACCGTGCGGTGGGCGTCTCACGGACACCTTCGAACATCAATTCTGGGGTTGCAATGAAGAAATCCGACTTCCTTGTTATTTTTACCTTGGACGATCAACGCTACGCATTGCCTTTGCATGCTGCGGAGCGAGTGGTGCGCATGGTGGCCATCACTCCTTTGCCGAATGCACCAGACATCATTCTTGGGGTGGTCAATTTTCAGGGGCGAGTCATCCCGGTGATCAATGTGCGGCGTCGCTTTTGCCTTCCGGAACGTGAGATTGCCCTGACTGACAAACTGGTTGTAGCGCATACGGTGAGAAGGGATGTGGCGCTGATAGTGGACTCGGTGCTGGATGTCCTCGCGGGTTCTGAACAGAATCTCATTACGACTGCAAATATCCTTCCAAAGCTTGAGTATGTGGATGGAGTGGTAAAACTGACCGATGGTTTAATTTTTATCCACGACCTTGAGAAATTTCTTTCTCTTGACGAAGAAAGTTCTCTGGATCGGGCGCTGGAAGCGTCCTGATGAAAAACATGCGACCAACACTTTCCTCTCCGTTGTTGTCGCGGTTGAGCGAATTTGTTGCCACGCAGACAGGCCTTGATTACCCGCAGGAGCGCTGGGATGATCTCGAGCGTGGAATAGCGGCGGCGGCGCCGGATTTTAATTTTTCAGAAACTGAGCCATGTGCACACTGGCTGTTGTCAGCCCCACTGACACGCCAAATGAACGAGACTCTTGCCAGCCATCTGAGTGTGGGAGAAACCTATTTTTTCCGGGAAAAGCAGAGCTTAGAGATTTTTGGGGAGCAGGTTATTTCGCAATTGTTACAATCACGCCGCCAGAATGAGCGGCGTTTTCGTATCTGGAGTGCGGGCTGCAGCACGGGCGAGGAAGCCTACACCATCGCGATATTGCTCGACAGACTTATTCCCGATCTCCAAGAGTGGAATATCACCATTCTGGCGACAGACTTTAACCCTAAATTTCTTCGCAAGGCGGCGCAGGGCGTGTACGGAGAGTGGTCCTTCCGCGATGCACCAGTCTGGCTCCGCGAGGGCTATTTCACAAAATGCAGCGACGGGCGTTTCGAAATACATCCTCGCATCAGGAAGATGGTCACGTTTTCCTATCTCAATTTTGCCGAAGACGTTTATCCATCGCTATCGAACAACACCAGCGCGATGGACGTGATTTTTTGCCGCAATGTCCTGATGTATTTCACCGCGCAACGGGCAAAACAGGTTACCGGCAATTTCTACCGGGCGCTGGTTGATGGCGGGTGGTTGATCGTCAGTCCAGCGGAAGCCTCGCATAGCTTGCTTTCCCCGTTTACACCGGTCGATTTTCCAGGAGCGGTGCTGTACCGGAAGATGGAAAATGCCGAATCAAAGTTACGCATAAGCGATGATCAGGTAATGCAGTCGCCAAAAGAAACAGAGGCATCGCCCCTATCGTTGCCGGCCGTGCAGGTGAAGCCTGCGGCTACTGAAATTACTACGGCGCAGGCTGGGCAACTACTAGCCCAACAACCGGATGAGCGCGAGGTACCATCCAGCATGGCCCGTAATTGCGCCAACCAAGGCAGGCTCAGCGAAGCACTGGAATGGTGCAAAAAGGCGATCACGGCCGACAAGATGAACCCGCTGCACCACTATCTCAGTGCCACCATTTTGCATGAACAGGGGCAGCACGAAATTGCCATCCAGTCCTTGAGGCGCGCACTTTATCTAGATCCTGATTTCGTGCTCGCCCACTTTGCTCTGGGGAATTTGCATCAATCGCAGGGACGTTACCGGGAGGCGAAACGCCATTTCGGCAACGTACTGCTACTGTTGCGCAAGCACCCGCAGGACGAGATCCTGCCGGATGCGGAAGGGCTGACTGCCGGGCGGCTGGTCGAGATAGCCTCATCCCTGCTGGCGAGTCTGCCCCAATCTGCGACGGCAAACGCGTAAGAGGAATGCATTCATGAGCGCACCTAAAACGATCCTGAAAAAGATGAAAAAGGAAATCGACTGGCGCGAGCTTGAGCGACGAATGGAAGCGTCGCGCGTCGCGGTAGAGCGTATCTGGGCGCCAACGGCCGAGGATACCCAGCGGATTCTGAGAGAAAGGGCAAGGGCTCTCGCACGGGAAGCAGTGCCGGCGGAGACCGCCGACGCAACCATCGAGGTCATTGAATTTCTCCTCGCCCATGAGCAGTACGCCATTGCATCAGAATACGTTCGCGGGGTTGATCCACTGGAAGATTTAACACCTTTACCTTGCACACCCCCTTTCGTGCTCGGCATAGTCAATGTGCGCGGCGAGATACTTTCTATTATCGACCTCAAAAAATTTTTTGATCTTCCGGAAAAAGGCCTGACCGATCTCAACAAGGTGATCGTGCTTGAATCGGCAAATATGGTGTTCGGTATTGTGGTCGATGCCATCAGCGGTGTGCGCCGCATCTTACGCACCGACATTCAGTCGTCCCTGCCCACACTGACTGGTATCCGCGAGGACTATTTGCTAGGGGTGACGGCGGAGCGCGTGGTCATACTTGATGCTGAAAAGCTTTTGACCGACGGAAAACTCATCGTGCAGGAACAAGTGGTTGGATAGGAAATATTCTGGTTCGAATTTGGCAGAACAACAAGGAGAACAATATGAAATGGTCTATTGGAACAAAGATTGGTGCTGGCTATGCTCTGGCGTTAATGATTCTGTTTATCCTTGGCGTACTCTCTTACCGGAACACGACCGGACT
Organism: Sideroxydans sp.; assembly: GCA_027310725.1. GTDB lineage: Bacteria > Pseudomonadota > Gammaproteobacteria > Burkholderiales > Gallionellaceae > Sideroxyarcus. Next base: position 43,025 of record DAIDAG010000057.1, read on the forward strand.
CATCGACGCCGCACAGATGAGGGCACATAGTTACCAAGTACTCGAAAATCTCGAAAGAGTACTTTCCACCCTGGAAGGAGTCGAAACTGGTCAGCGCGGCTACATTATAGTAGGAGAGGATCGGTATCTCGAGCCATACCGAACCGGGATATCAGCCGTGAATCAAGCCATCCAAAGCCTCAGGGAATTGACGGCGGATAACCCAACCCAGCAGCAGCGGCTGAACGTTCTTGAGCCACTGATTGCAACTAAACTCGCCGAGCTTAAAGAAACGATTGATCTGCGAAGGGTCAAGGGATTTGATGCAGCGCTAAAGGTGGTACGGACAGATAACGGAAAAAAGACAATGGACGATGCCCGGAAGGTAATCGCCGAGATGGGTAATGAAGAAAGAATGTTATTGGAACAGCGTAGCAAAGAGATGACTGCAAGTTCCAATATTACGATTTTTGTCATTGTTTACGGTATTCCGTTTGCTTTCGCCATATTGATTCTGGCCGGCTTCTGGATCACTCGTACCCTCACACGCCAACTCCGGGCAAGTATTGATCAAATTTCCACATCCTCTGCCGAGATTCTGGCCACCACGACGCAAGTCGCTTCCGGTGCAGCCGAGACAGCAGCCGCAGTAAGCGAGACCACGGCGACGGTGGAGGAAGTCAAACAGACGGCGCAGTTGTCGAGCCAGAAGGCACGTTCGGTTTCCGACAGCGCGCAGAAAGCCTCGCAGGTTTCCCAGAGCGGGCGCAAATCGGTGGAGGAAGCGATGCAGGGCATGCAGCGCATTCAGGAACAAATGGAAACCATCGCCGAGAGCATCGTGCGGCTCTCCGAGCAGAGCCAGTCTATCGGCGAAATCATCGCCACAGTCAACGATCTGGCCGAGCAATCGAACTTGCTCGCGGTGAATGCTGCGATCGAGGCAAACAAGGCGGGCGAACAGGGCAAAGGTTTCGCGGTCGTGGCGCAGGAAGTCAAGAGTCTGGCGGAACAGTCCAAGCAAGCGACTTCTCAGGTGCGCACGATACTCGGCGATATCCAGCGGGCGACCAGTGCTGCAGTGCTTGCCACCGAGCAGGGCAACAAGGCAGTGCAAGCAGGAGTAAAGCAAACTACGGAAACCGGCGAATCGATCCGCCTGCTGGCTGACAGCATTGTGGAAGCGGCGCAGGCGGCAACCCAGATCGCGGCATCGAGCCAGCAGCAGATGGTGGGTATGGATCAGGTGGCGCTGGCGATGGAGAGTATCAAACAGGCTAGCGTACAGAACGTTTCAGGAACCAAGCAGGCCGAGGTTGCTGCACAGAGCCTGCATGAACTGGGACAGAAGCTGAGCGACATGATCGGAGGCAGGTCCGCATGACTTCGCTCTCCACAAATTGTGGACAGGCCCTCTGTCCTTTGATACTTCAAGTGGCGCGAAACAGGCTTGTAGTTTGTATAAAGAGCAAAGGCCGAAATTCGAAGATCCGTTGGGATGCTTTCCAAGATTCTGCTATGCGCCTTTCTGACTACTTGTTTGGTTCCTGTCGGCTCGGATTGGACCATGGATAAGCAGAACGAAGATTTCCTGAAAAGATTGCTTGCGACCTTCCGGATCGAGGCGGGTGAACATCTCCAGGCGATGTCGGCGGGATTGATCGAACTGGAAAATAGCCCTGCCGAAGTCAGGTATGCGGAAATCGTCGAAACCGTGTTTCGCGAGGCGCACAGTCTGAAGGGCGCAGCACGGGCGGTGAATCTCAAGGAGATCGAGTCGGTCTGCCAGTCCATGGAGAGCGTGTTCGCGGCACTGAAAGGCAACCGGCTCGCCGTTTCCCCGCCGCTGTTTGACCTGATGCAGGAAGCGATTGCCGACTTGAGCACGCTCCTTTCCGCAGAAGGTGCGGCGATGGCCGTTGCAGGAAAGTCTGCGATTGCAACATTGATCCAGCGGTTCGACGACGTATTACAGGGGCGGTATGCCAAAACCGTTACACCCCATCCTACTGTAGCTCAATCTACAGCAGTTCAGCTGATGCCATCGGAGCAACAGACTCCAATCGTACTCCCTCAGGATGTGCAATCTGAAGCAACTGCAGCAGTTGCCACGCATGCGCCCTTCACGGCTCCCAGCATTGCATCCGGGACGGTCAGGGTTTCCACGCAGAAACTTGATGCAGTGATGCGGCAGGTGGAGGAGTTGTTAGTGCCGCGGCTGGCCTCGGTGCAGCGGGCCAAGGAGTTGCGCGAGGTTGCTGTCTCCTTCGCAACCTGGAAAAAACAGCGGGCGCGAATGCGGCCCGTGCTGCGGCAGATCGAGCGATATGTCGAAAAAGGAAGCGGGCGCAATGGCGCCGCGAGAGAACTGCCGGAACTCTCGGCAAAAGAATTGCCGAAGCTGCTGGAGTATCTGGAGTCAGAGCAACTGTTCATGAAAACGATTGAGGCGCGGCTGCTCCGATTAAGCAAGTTTGCCGCGCACGACCGGCGCACCCTGGCAGGCATGAGCGATAGTCTTCTGCATGACGTGAAGGAAATGCAATTGCTGCCATTTTCTTCGCTGCTCGAAATATTTCCGCGTTTCACCCGTGAACTTGCCCGCGAGCAAGGCAAACAGGTGGAACTGGTGATACGGGGCGGCGAAATTGAAATCGACCGGCGAACTCTGGAAGAAATGAAAGATCCGCTGATGCACCTGTTGCGGAATTCTGTGGATCACGGCATCGAGCAGCCGGTAATGCGACAAAGCAAGGGCAAGTCTGATTGCGGAAATATAACAATCGCCATTGCGCAAAAAGACGGAGGAAAAATCGAGATACTGGTTGCCGACGACGGGGTAGGTATAAACGCAGCAAAGGTGAAAGCATCGGCGCTCAAGCTTAATGTGGTTTCTGTGGAGGCGGCGGAAAAGCTGAACGAGCAAGAGGCGCAGGCACTCGTTTTTCAGTCGGGTATTTCCACCAGTCAAATCATTACGGATATTTCAGGACGCGGCCTCGGACTCGCCATCGTGCGGGAAAAAGTCGAACGGCTGGGTGGAGTCGTCGCGCTTGAATCGCCTCGTGGGGGTGGGACATCTTTTATTGTCACGCTGCCGCTGATGCTGGCCACCTTTCGCGGCGTGCTGGTTCGCATCGGTGACCATTGTTTCGTCATTCCTGCGTTGAGCGTCGAGCGAGTGACGCGAGTGGCCCAACAGGACATCAAGACTGTGGAAAATCGCGCAACTATTTCGTACGAGGGGCAAGCCGTTGCGCTGGTCAGTCTGGGCGACGCACTGGAACTTCCGTTTCAAAGCTCAACTACTAACGCCTCAGCGCAGGTCACGGTGGTTGTCCTCGGAACGGGCCGCCAGCGTGTTGCGTTCCAGGTGGAAGAAGTTCTCGGAGAGCAGGAAGTGCTGGTCAAGGCGCTGGGCCGACAGCTCACACGCGTGCGCAATATCGCCGGAGCAAGTGTATTGGGAACCGGTCAAGTGGTAGCGGTACTCAATGTAACCGATTTGCTGAAATCTGCGGTGAACCGTGCCGCGGTACCATCACCTGTTGCCGCTGAAACACAGGGTTTAGCGAAAAAACAGTCAATTCTAGTGGTGGAGGACTCGATCACATCAAGGGCACTTCTCAAGAACATCCTGGAATCGGCGGGTTACCGTGTCACTACTGCGGTGGATGGGGTGGATGCCTACACTACACTCAAGACCGAACCGTTTGATCTGATCGTGTCAGACGTGGAAATGCCGCGCATGGACGGCTTTGATCTCACGGCTAAGGTGCGGATAGACAAACAGTTCGCCGAGCTACCGGTGATACTTGTGACGGCGCTGGAATCGCGCGAGCACCGCGAGCGCGGCATCGACGTCGGCGCCAACGCATATATTGTAAAGAGCAGTTTTGATCAGAGCAACCTGCTGGAAGTTATCCAGCGGCTGATCTAGCAAGAGTCAGAGGATGAGCATGATCAAAGTCTTGGTGGTCGAAGACTCACCCGTGGTGCGAGAGTTTCTGATTCATATTCTTAACGCCGATCCAGATATCCGGGTGGTCGGTAGCGCGAGCAATGGCGAGGAAGCAATTGAAGCAGTGATGCACCATCGGCCGGATGTGATCACGATGGACATCCATATGCCGAAAATGGACGGGATAGAAGCAACGCGTCACATCATGGAAACGTCGCCGACCCCCATCGTGATTGTGAGCGGCAGCACCGATCCGCACGAAAACACCAAAACGTTTCGTGCCATGGAAGCGGGGGCCTTGGCCGTACTAATACGTCCGACGGGTATCGGCCACCCGGATCATGAAGCCACCGTGAGGGAACTTGTGCAAACGGTGAAACTGATGTCGGAAGTGAAAGTGGTGCGACGCTGGGCGCAAATACGACGTGAGCCGGCCTTTCCATCGCTCCCAAAGGCGTTGGTGGATAAATCGGTAAAGGTCAAAGTGATTGCAATGGGAGCATCGACTGGTGGGCCACCGGTATTGCAGACAATCCTGGCGATGCTACCCAGGGGGTTTCCCTTGCCAGTATTGATCGTCCAGCACATAGCCTCAGGCTTTGTCACCTCCTTCGTTGAATGGTTGGCACAGTCATCCACCTTGCCGGTGCATGTTGCGGTGCAGGGCGAGTACATTGCTCCTGGGCATGTCTATGTAGCGCCGGATGAATTTCAGATGAAGGTGGAATACGGTGGAAAAATCGTCCTCACCAAGGATGAGCCGAAAAACGGGCTGCGCCCCTCAGTCTCTTATCTGTTCCATTCGCTTGCTGCAGTGTATGGCGGTGAAACTGCTGCTGTGCTGCTCACCGGCATGGGACGCGATGGCGCAGAAGAATTGCGGTTGTTGAAGGGAAAAGGGGCGGTTACTATTGCCCAGGACAAGGACAGTTCCGTCGTACACGGCATGCCGGGCGAGGCAATCAAACTCGATGCCGCGACATATATTCTGGCACCGGACAAAATTGCCGCAGTGCTGATTGGTTTGGCAACCGAAAAAAAGCGATAAGGAGAGCTGGTGATGAAATCTCAGATGAGCAACAACGGCCTCGACATACTCATCGCGGAAGACAGCCGTACCCAAGCCGAACAACTCAGTTACCTGCTCGAACAGCATGGTTACCGGGTGACAGTCGCGGCCAATGGCAAACAGGCCTTACTCGCGGCTCAGGCGCAAAAGCCCACTCTGATCATCAGCGATATCGTGATGCCTGAAATGGATGGTTATGAACTGTGCAAGGCGGTCAAGTCCGACGAAAAATTGAAGGATACTCCAGTCATCCTGGTCACCACGCTTTCCGATTCGCATGACGTGATTCGCGGATTGGAGTGCGGTGCGGACAATTTCATCCGCAAACCCTATGACGAGCGCTATCTGCTGTCGCGCATCAACTACTTGCTGATGAACCTTGATATGCGCAAGGATCAAAGGATGCGCGTGGGTGTGGAAATCAATCTCGGCGGCCGGAAATACTTTATCAACTCGGAGCGGCAACAAATCCTGGATTTGTTGATTTCAACTTATGAAGAAGCTGTTCATATCAATAATGAGCTCAAGCTGCGTGAAGCGGAACTGAAGCATTCCAACCAGGTGCTGAATGGGTTTGGCAACATCGTAGCGGGTCTCAATCATGCGCTTACCGAACGTGAGGTGGCGGAAGCAGCGCTGGAGCGTGCTCTGGAAATGCCTGGAATCCAGGCTGGCTGGATCGCGATGCGAGAGGGCGAGTCCGGTTTTCGAATCACCGCTATGCGCAACCTCCCGCCGGCGCTGATGGTCTCCGGTGCGCTAGACGGCGTTTGCACGTGCCGTAATCAACTGCTATCCGGCCTTCTCAACTCGGAATGCAAAATCTTCGAATGCGAACGGTTCGCTAAGGCCAATGGTGACATGCATGGGCTGCGTTATCACGCCGGCGTTCCATTGTGGACTGGCGACAGGACCATGGGAATCATGAACCTGGTCGGAGCGGCGCAGGGTATGTTCGACGAATCGGAACTGAAGATGTTGTCCGTCGTCGGCAACCAAGTGGCAGTGGCGCTGGAGCGCGCTAGGTTGCACGAACATCTTGAGCAGTTGGTCGAGGAGCGGACTTCAGCGTTGACTGCGGAAATCATTGAGCGCAAACGCATTCAAGAAGAGCAGGCGAGACTGGTGGCGATTCTGGAGGCAACGCCTGATTTCGTTGGCACCGCTACGGCGGACGGTCATCCGCTGTACATCAATCGAGCGGGTCGCAGGATGCGCGGACTTTCGGAAAGCAGCGACAGATTGCCGGATCACGTCCAGGAAAACCATCCTGAATGGGTGGAAAAGCTGATGCAGGAAGAAGGCATTCCGCAAGCACTCATTCATGGATCCTGGAGCGGGGAAACGGCAATCCTCGGGCAAAATGGCCACGAGATACCCATCCTTCAAGTGATCATCGCGCACAAGGGAGCAGACGGATCGCTGGCATATTTTTCCACTATCGGACATGACATCACTAATCGCAAGGTAAATGAAGCCAGGATCGCGCGCCTCAACCGGATTTACAGCGTGCTTAGTGGTATTAACACCACCATCGTGCGCGTCCGCGAGGAGGAGGAACTATTCAGCGAAGCCTGCCGCATTGCGGTCGAGCATGGCGGATTTATTTTTGCGTGGATAGGCAAATTTGATACAGACAGCACGCAGGTGACGCCGGTCGCCCAAGCAGGCCGCGACGACGGTTACTTGGCAAAAATCAATCTGACCTCACGCAAGGAAACTGACGGGAATTGTCCGCTGGTTTCCCAAGCGCTGGTTGATGCGAAGCCAGTGATCTGCAATGACATCGATGGCGACGAGCGAATGGCAGCCTTGCGTAGCGAGGCGTTGAGCCGAGGCTATCGTTCAGTGGTAGTGCTGCCACTCATTCTGGAGAGCAAGCCGGTCGGCGTGTTCGTGCTCTATGCGCCGGAACCTGGTGTGTTCGATGAGGAAGAGATGCGGCTGCTCAACGAGATCGCGGGTGATATTTCATTCGCCATAGATAACCTCAAAAAGGAGGCGAAGCTTAATTATCTCGCCTACTACGATGTGATTACCGGCCTTCCGAACCGTTCGCTGTTTTACGATCGTCTGGGCCAGCACCTGCATGATGCGCAAAGCGGTGAAACGATTGCGGTTCTGGCGATCGATCTGGAACGGTTCAGGGTCGTCAACGAGACATTTGGTCGACACGCTGGCGATATGCTGCTGAAGCAGATGGCTGAACGTCTGATAACTACGGGGATCGGGGTAGATCATCTTGCACGCATCAGTGCAGATTGCTTCGCCATGGTTCTATCCAATATCAGGGAGGAGGCAGACGTAGTTCGCTTCCTTGAAAATCAGGTCGCTGCAGTTCTGAGCAAGCCGTTCAAGCTGGAAGGACAAGAACTGCGCATATCGGTCAGAGCGGGTATCGCCATTTTCCCTGACGACGGGAAAGATGCCGATACCTTGTTCCGCAACGCCGAAGCAGCTTTGAAAAAAACCAAGCTTTCAAGCGACAAATATTTGTTCTATACCCCCGAGCTCAATGCACGGGTCGCCGAGAAGCTGACACTTGAAAACAAACTGCGACGGGCGCTGGAGCGGGAGCAATTGATACTACATTATCAGCCTAAAGTCGATCTCAAAAGCAATCAGATAGTGGGGTTGGAGGCGCTGATGCGCTGGAACGATCCAGAAACTGGACTGGTCCCGCCATCGAAATTCATTCCACTTCTCGAAGAAACGGGAATGATCATTGAGGCAGGTGCTTGGGCTCTGACTCAGGCGATGAAGGATTCCCGTGCATGGCAAGCCAAAGGTTTGACCTCACCTCGCATTGCCGTCAATGTCTCGCAGATTCAGCTTCAAAGGAAGGATTTCGTCAGTACGATTGAGCGAGTCGTTGGCAGCTTAGAAGGGCAATCCGGTGGTTTGGAGATTGAAATTACGGAGAGCCTGATCATGCGTGACATCGAGATCAATATCCAGAAACTTCATGCAATTCGGAAGATGGGAGTGGAGGTCGCGATTGACGATTTCGGTACAGGGTATTCATCGCTCAGCTATATTGCCAAGTTGCCAATCAATTCATTAAAAATTGACTGCTCATTCATTACCAACATGACTGACAATGCGAATGATCTGAGCATTGTCTCTGCCATAATCTCCCTTGCACACTCGCTGAATTTGCGGGTAGTCGCAGAAGGTGTGGAAACTAATGAACAAGCGAAACTATTACGGCTGCTTAAATGCGACGAGATTCAGGGATTCCTGTTTAGTCCAGGGGTGCCTGCAGTGAAAATTGAGGAATTCTTGCGCAACAAAAAGACACTTGAATAATCACAGGAGTGTTGTTGACAATTCATTAAGCATTGTACTGCCCTCCCGCACCGATGTTCTTCAGGGCTCGCTTTAGCTTGTGCCACCAGCGAATGCTGGTCACAGCAAGAATGTGCCGGTACAGGGAGAATAGTCGTGTCTGTACTTTTCACTCATTATTGTACGGACGAACCTGTTAGTAATTAATAAAACTGTTAGGCACAATGGAAACCTCGACAGCACAAGCTATCAAATTGGCGATTGTCTCGGCTACAGGACTTTCGAAGGACGCGCTTCATATCTATGTTGGCCTTACTGCGCTGCTTACTGCGGCAGCCATCTTGCGAAAACCCTTGCGGTCAACTATTCCGTGGATTATGGTTCTCGCACTTGCAGTTGCAGGTGAGATGGTTGACGCGCGTGATGATATTGCGACCTTAGGCTACTGGCGCTGGGGAGCAAGCCTGCATGACGTAGTCAATACCATTTTCTGGCCCTCAGTGCTATTGACTCTCGCGCGGTGCGGAATTTTTTTCGGGACTTCAAATGATTCCAATGTCTAGTATTACGAGCAAGTGAGATGCGCCGCCGCATGCGGTTCACCCCTTACTTTTATTTTGAAAGGTCCGCTCCCAGAAACTCTCTTTGTTCACCAGAGATTAATTTCTGCCAGTCGCCGCCGTCTGTATGTACCCCTCCAAATAGTCGTTCGTCATATTGTTCTTTTCTACTTAGTCAGGTAACGTCTAGGACATTGTAATATTGCAGAAAAAGTTTCGCGTCTGGCAGCTAAGCATCGTAATGGCGCTTCAAACAATTTTGCGGGAGGGCTAACCATGGCACTTGATGAAGTCACACGCGATGAATTACAGAGCATCATCGCGCAGCTAAAAGAATCACTCTATAACCATCAGCAATGGCATGGGACATTGATTCGCACGCTTGTATGTAAGCTGCCGGGCGACAAGCACGATACCAACGATACAGCCCACATGGAATGCCGCTTCGGTCAATGGTATTACAGCAACGCACCTGAAAAGTTACGCAAACACCCCGGATTTATTGCGCTGGGGGATGAACATCAGCGCTTACATCACATGGCTAGGCTGTTGCTGATTGCTGCGGATGCCGGCAATCCCATTGCAACACTTGACTTCGACAACTTTGCAAATGCACTGGAACGACTAAGGCTTGAAATATTCGCGCTGGAACGGGAGCTGGAAAACTCGTTGTTCAATCACGACTCGCTAACCGGCGCGATTACCCGTTTCGGAATATTGCCAACATTACGCGAGCAACAGGAACTGGTTAGGCGTCACGCACAGCTTTGCTACATTGCCATGATGGACCTGGACAACTTCAAGGCTGTCAACGATCTCCACGGTCATGCCGCGGGTGACACCGTGTTGGCTGCATCGGTACGCTACCTGATCAAGCATCTCCGTCCTTACGACAAGGTGTTCCGCTATGGCGGGGAAGAGTTCCTGCTGTGCATGCCTTATACCGAATTGACCTCCGGCCATGGCCGGGTAAGGGAGCTCAATGAAGGTCTTGCCGCAATGGAAATAGACATCGGCAAAGAAGAACCCATCCGCATTACTGCATCCTTCGGCTTAGCGCTCCTGGATCCTGATGTCCCAGTTGAAAAGTCCATTGACCGAGCCGATAAGGCTCTATTTGCAGCAAAATCGGCAGGAAGAAATTGTGTGCTGATATGGGATTCATCAATGTAAAGCGCCCTCTTCCGAGAAACTCGACCGACTGAAATGTATATACTTCGGACTCATGAAGAAATGGAAATAGAGCGGCAGTTTTGGAGACACCGATGGTGCAAATTGTAGTAAACAGGCCGATCTTGGTAGAACAGTAGATGTTCGCAGGTAGGTTGAACAAAGGTTGCAAAGCGGCAATATTGAACGTATCCACCAACTTGTACTGATCGTCAAAGCACACCTATGGGAGTCAGCTAGGTTTGTAAATTAGGGGAGGGTGCTAGTCAATAATTTGGCATGCCATAGTATGGCTAGCACTTCCTCGATTATTTGCTCACTTCAATCACAACCTTGCCAAAGTGTCCTGCCTTACTTAGGTGTTCATAGGCTTCGCGTGCCTGCTCGAATGAAAAGACACGATCGACAATCGGATGAATTTCCGCCACACTTAAAAACTGGTTTAAGTCTTCAAACATGCTACGGCTGCCAACGAAGATCCCGGACAAGCGTTTTGCGCCGCCGATCAACGCGAACGGGCTGAGTTCGCTGCCGAAACCAAAACCGCTGACACCTCCGATGACGGCAACCGTACCGCCCATCCTGGTACTTGCAATTGAACGCGTCAGCGTGCCCTGACCACCGACCTCCAGTACGAGATCAACACCTTGTCCATCAGTTAACCGCAAAACCTCGTCCTGCCATTCGGGCGTGGTCTTGTAGTTGATCGTCGCAGCCGCACCAAGACTGCGTGCGTGCTCCAGCTTTTCATCGCTGGATGACGTAATGATGGCGCGCAGACCAGCAGCTTTAGCTAACTGTAGCGCCCAGATCGACACACCGCCGGTGCCCAGCAATAGCACGCTATCCCCAGCCCTGAGACCACCTTCGACGAACAGCGAATTCCATGCTGTGACCCCGGCGCAAGGTATGGTGGCGGCTTCAACATAAGTGAGATGCGACGGGATTTCGACGAGGGCATTCTCATGCAAAACCACTTCTTCGGCCAACATGCCGTCCGCGGCGGCCCCGAGCGCGCCTGCCGTGTTTTGTGCTGTAGGTGCACCATATATCCAATCGGGGAAAAAAGAAGCTGCCACACGATCACCGATGCGGAAGCGCGTGACTTCTGCCCCCACAGCGATGACCTCACCAGCGCCATCGGAGCATGGAATCACAGGTGCATCACCTGTACTGAGATATTTGCCGTCCGCGATCATCAAATCGCGATAATTAAGTGATACGGCGTGCACACGCACATGCACTTCGTTTGCAGCAGGTGCGGAAATATTGCGTTGAATCTGTGCCAGTCCGGCAATCTGTTGGCCCGCTTTGATTTGGTAAGCTTTCATCTACATCTCCTAATCGGTTAACAAAACATTCGCGTTTGCAGAAGCAGTCGGCAAAGCAATCATCATTGTTGATGTACTCACGTCGACATTGGCTGCTATCATATAGAAGCGGATGAGTTGTCAGTGGTGGCAATAACTATCCAGTCTGTAGCTACAATGGAACCAATTAAATGAGTGACCGATTAAAAGGTATTAGCGCGTTCGTCGAAGCAGTGGAGGCTGGCAGCTTTGCACTGGCTGCAGAACGCATGAGACTGACCCGCTCGGCGGTGGGCAAAAGTATTGCTCGGCTGGAGCAGCGCTTGGGTGTACGGCTTTTCCAGAGGACTACGCGCAGCCAGAGCCTGACTGAAGACGGACATGCATATTACGAACGCTGCGTGCGGGCGTTGGCAGAACTGGATGCAGGAGCACTGGCGCTCGATAGCGGCAAGAGTGAGCCCGTTGGACGCTTGCGTGTCAGTGTTCCCGTTTTGTTTGGCCGCCACTGTGTAGCACCTGTATTGCTCGCGCTGGGGAGCCAGTACCCGAAACTGGTAATCGAAATATCCTTCAATGACCATGTAGTTGATATGGTGGAGGAAGGGTATGACCTAGCAGTGCGCATCGGTAAACTGCCCGATAGCAGCACATTGGTCGCTAGACGATTGGGCACGCAAAGAATGGTGATCTGCGCCTCACCGTCATACCTGTCCCAACACGGAATACCTACAAGCATAGAGGATCTTTCCAAGCATGTTGGCATCGCCTATGGGCGATCCGGCCGCATTACGCCATGGGTTGTAAAAGAGAGTGCAGGTCAGGAACTCAATCCTCAAGTCGATATACGCTTGATGTTCGACGATTTACAAGCAATCACCGATGCTGCAGTAGCTGGGCTGGGACTGGCTTGGCTGCCTTGCTGGTTGATGGCAAAACACGCACGAGCAGGCGAATTGGAGATGGTATTGAATTGTGACAATGTGCTGCCAGCAGAAATCTACGCAGTGTGGCCACAGTCGCACTACTTGCCGACAAAAACACGCACCGCAATTGATGCTTTGGCAGCAGAGATACCCGGAAAGGTCGGACAGCTTGAGCAGGCAAACAGATAAGTTGTAGACAGCATATTTTCATATGACGTGATCGACTTGCCGTAGTAGCACAAACCATCAATAATGAACTGCGACCTTAATCTTATTCAAGAAAGGAGCTGCAATGAAAGAGCCAGGACTAGATAATCGTCATCGTGACAAGGCGTCTCCGAAAACAGGTCAGATTCAGCAGAAACGCGGAGACACGCTCAACAAGAATCTATCACAGCCAATTCCGCAGTTCTCTCCCAATGCGAAACTTGAGACCATGCGAAAAGAAACTGGCAAGACAAGCGAAAAAGATGTTCGAGAGGCTGCCAAGCATCGCCGTACTTAATTGCCTGCTCTGCCGTCAGCAATCAGCGTAGCTTGTGTTCGCAAGCTACGCGCAGCACTTTTCAGCTTTCGTTACCTCTTTGCTGCACGATAACCGTCGTTTACTTTTCATTTAATGTTGATGTCCTAGCCGCACCTCGATTTGAGGATGGCGAGCGACCAGCTCTTTTAATCGCTTCAGGTTTTTCAGATTGCGCTCGTTATTCGCAGTGAATTCGCCGGGTTCAACTGTGTGCTCCCAACCCCACCGCGTTATGCATGTATCCCCGTCAGCAGGGGCCGCGCGTAGTTCACTCAGAAGCCAATTATTTATTTTGGCACGAGCGATTCTCCGCTCTGTTTCCTATTTCATTGGATTTTGTTCGTCTCTGTCCTCTATGGACGCAGTGATTTCCCACTGGTTGTTTAATGCAGATTTTTTCTGGGAATTTGTTCGGACCTGCTAATTTGTTCTGGCATTCACGAAAGGAAACCACATGCACAAGAACAATTTCAACAAGAAGCACATTACAAAAGACCAAGCGCTCTTATTGGGAGCCTTTCTCATTATTCTATTTTTCACTGTATTGGCAGCCTGGTTTGTCATTACCGCCAGAACCATAAGAGTATTCGACATCAAGAAGACCCAACTGATATTGAAAAACGATGGATGCAATCTGCTAAAGATGAATGGTGTCGATACGAAAGCCGCTGAATTTGGTAATGGCTGCTCAGTTGTCTTGCCGTTCCTGAAGAATCTATATGGGAATGGCGGATTGATCACCTTGGATGATAAACAAATCAAAGTTGCAGATGATCTGGTCTTATCTACCGGAACGATTGAAGACCTACCTTGGACTCCAATGAAGACCGAGGCATTGATCGTGATGCTTATTAGCACCATCGTGCTTGTATTGATGGTGAGGGTTTTCGTAATCATTCTCAAGAAGGCCAATGACAAATGAACATACTCAAGACTCACACCCATACTACCAACGAGGCGAATACGTTTCGGGTGTACTGGACCAATAGTACAAACCGCCTCGGCGGGCTGATCAGGGTTCGCGTCACGGCGAACATGCAGGATGTACATATCGCGGCCGAACTCGCCGTCATGCAGCACCTGCTGGAGGAACGTGGCGTTCTCGGTAGCCATCTAGTCGGAAATGCCAATACCAAGCTCGTCGTCTCGCTGGGCGCGATCAAGAAGCTGCGCCGCAGCCAGTCTGACAAATCCCACCTTGCGCCCTACGCAAGCTTCCTCACCACCCGCTTCGCCGGATGCACGATCAACGTGGACAAGGACACGCGCTGGTTCGATGGCTTCACACCCGACACGGTCGAGGATCTGCTGGTCGGCGGTCCCCGGCGCGAAACACTCAAGGTCACTGGGTTGGGGAATGTCGCAGTCACACAGCATGTGCTGGGCCGATTCGCAGATCGCTTCCTGCCTGAGTTAAGCCAAGACAAGCTGGCGCAGACGGCCTGGAAGAAGCTGAAAGAGATAGCAGCCGATCCGACAGTACGGGAAGTCACTCGCCAAGGCCTTTGGGGTGGCGTGAAGTACGTCCATCACGGGAAACAGGAAGGACGATAAACGAAGAAGATGTTATTTGAAATGATCGCATCGCTCTGGCTGGCGATCCTGAGCACACTGCTATGCCAACGGGCATGGGCTGATATGCAAGCTCAGCCCATATCCAGGAATGTCAATCTAGCTGACCAGGATCGCACACCATCAACCAGGAGGAAGCACCATGAGAGATAAGGACTTGTTTCCGACCAAACCTCAGATACGAAGACTGGTCAAATCAGGGCGTGCCGCCATCGTAAAACGATTACTCAGGGCGGTCTTGTTACCCATCGATAAGGAAAACATTGATGCTGAGGTCGAGGAGATCACGGCATTGTTGGACAAATACAATGAAGTAATGGCGGTGTATGAGAAGCCGAAAGCCTCACCAGCACTAGAAACTACCGATAAAGAAACGGGGGGCAAGGATTGAACTATCCCCTGCCCTGAAGACTGCAGGTGACGATGGATATTACAGATAAACCCAAACTGGAAATCATCAATGGCGGCCGCGCGAATTTGGAGCGTAGCATCCTGACATTCCTCTTGCAGTCATTTGGATCATCACACAATGACCGATCCGAGCTTGATCGATTGATCGCCATCCTGCATCGGCACGCTGAACTGTCGGTGGTCAATGACCAACAAGTAAAGGCATCAGGCAATAGCGACGAAACACAAGGAGATAGAAATTGAACCAACCCGCATCATTTCGTTACCTTCAGGCTGACCAGCCCTGTGCAACCCGCGATATGCGCAAGAAACATGAGATGGAGATTGCCCGTGAGCACTGCTACTTCGTCGGATTCAAGATCACCGCTGAAAGCGTGATGAGCTATCAGCATGTGTTGATACTGGCAGACGACTACGAATCATTGGTCATTGGGATCAAGAAGGAACGCAATACGATTCTGGATCAACAACTGGCCACGTCTTTGAATGACATTGAGCCGGTGTTTGTACGTAGTCTAACTATGCAGGATCAGGCCATGATCGCTTCTGTCGATGCCTGTGGCATTAATACGGAGATCAAGGAAATCCTGTCCAAACGGGACGACTACCGATTCACGGTATTCGGGATGCTGGAGAATAAAGAAATATGCCTGATACCAGAAGAAGCACATGATGCACTGACTGCGATGAGACTCGCGCGCTGGAAAAGCATCAAGTTAGCCGCGAAGAACTTCCAACCACTGGATGTCCGTCAGGCTCATCCAGTAACCAGGGAGTTTGACGCCCTCTTCCATCGGGTGGCCGGCCAATTCATGACACTGGTAGGAGATTCATATGGAACTGGAAACATGCAATGATTTTCAGTTCACGTCGACCCGCTCGCGTAATTCCTTACCGGCCCTAAAGTGCGGAACGTATTTGGCTGGAATCATGACGATCGCACCAGATTTTGGGTTACGACCTTTGCGTGGTGGATGGTGGTTCAGACTGAAACTGCCAAATCCGCGTATTTCTACCCTGCCGCCACTGACCAGTGCATGCGATATCCCGTCAACAATCGTGCTGACGGTTAGCTCGATGTCTTTGAGAGTGAGTTGGGGACGGCTTAAGGAAAGTTGTTCGATGAGTTCAGATCGTGTCATTTAGATCATGACTGCCAATCTATGGCAGCTAAGTTTATGGTTAAAGCAATGAAGGATATGACGATTATATAGGAGGTATCGAGTGAAAGTGTTATGGAAGAAAACCAAAACCTTCATTTATCTGGATATGATTTGGTACTTTTCTCCTTTTATTGCACTGGTCAGGATGATCAGGAAGCGAAGGTTGAACTTTATTCGTCAAATGCGGGTTTTGTCTCGGTATGTTTTTGGGAAGTAGGTACGCTGTTCCGACCAATAATATTGGTATTTCAATGATGCAACCAGACGCAATCTTTTGCTATTTAGACATCCGCTTGCGGATGTTGCCGAAGGTCATTCGGAATTGTCACTGGTGCACCAATTGTGTCGGAATGTGGGCACTAGATTATTAGTTCCCATTTTCAATTGGTGCATTGCATTGGCCAGCGCTGTGTAGCTCCCTGCACAAATTTAAAATCGGCTAATTGCCCAACAACCTATTGGACAATTGGTTAACAGACTCATTGACCCGACGTTGGTCATTATGATGGGGCGCTTGAATATTTGTTGGCGGATTCCTCCCCAAGGCATTACTCGACTGGTAGGGTATCCAAGGTGTTATTGTAAAACATGAATTTTGGTGATGATGTCGCTCGCAATGGAGCAGAGTTTTGTCATAAAAATTCACTATAACAACATTTAACTGCAATTTGCGCTTGTCGCTGTTGTGATTATAGGTAGGTTCAATCTTTCAGTGGTCTTTCGCCGGATTGCCCAATCCGGCAACCAACACCGAAACATTAATGGGCTTATAAGCCGATAATCAATTTATCCTAATGATGCACTCCTCGATTTCTCGGAGCAGAAGGAATTCCACAGCCCCCACGCAGAGGAACTCATTGACTATTCGCCGCATATAAAACAAACGCGTAGCAACATCCCAAGTCACAAAAAAAACGTTGTTAATCTATTTTGTCGCTTGCTGTTTTCAGGATAATTCTATGTCTTTTAGATATAGGGAATTTTATGAAGATCAAGCGCACGCTACGTGGTCTAATGATCGATTCCTTTCTTGCCCTTCTCCGAACATCCAGAACAATCAAAGAAGCAGGTGGACGGCCAAAAATTTGGATATCCAGATTTCCTGGCGGGTGTGCTACAATATGACCACTATATGTGACCAGAAGGAGCGGCGCAATGCAAACAGCCATTGGAGCGGGAGAATTTAAGGCAAAGTGTCTACAACTTCTCGACGACGTTGCCGAACAACGTGGAACTTTAGTCATCACCAAGCATGGCAAACCCGTCGCCAAACTTGTACCAGTAGAGCCAGAACAATGCATGTTCGGGGCGCTAAAGGGGAGTGTTGTTGAGGAACAGGACATCGTTTCACCTACCAATGCTGACTGGGAATCTGCTAAGTGAGTTTGGTGTTACTGGATACTCACGCTTGGGTATGGTTGTTAAACGGCGACCCCAAACTCAACCCAAAGGCCGTGAAAGCTATTGAACGCTCATTATCCGAAGAAGCGGTGTTGTTGTCGGCCATTTCTCCTTGGGAGGTGGCCATGCTGGTCAGTAAAGGAAGACTCACATTGGACCGTGATGTTGGTGAATGGGTAGGCACGGCCGTATCTATTACGGGTATCCGGCTCGAACCAATTTCACCGGAAATTGCAGTCGCCAGCACACGGCTTCCAGGGAATATTCATCCTGATCCGGCAGATCGTTTGATTGCCGCGACAGCTCGCCATCTTGGCGCGTTACTGATCACAGACGATCAATTATTGCTTGATTATGGTACAGCCGGGCACCTGAAAACCTTGAAGGCTGGGCGTTAAGCATGCTCCACCAATCGGAAAATCCGGATACCAAAAAATGAGGGCGACCCTGTCGTTTGCCGGAACTTCGCGTGCCACCATAATTGGACCCCGCAAGAAGGACTGTAGGCGTCAACACCAAAGAACTATTTGAAGAATTCGTGAAACTGCTGATGTTCACTGTCCATACCAGATGGTGGCGGAATTCTAATTACCAATAAGGCGCCAATACCAACAGTGAAGGTAGGTTATTTTGCCTGTTGCTTGCGTTGCTTTTCCGGCTCAGCAAGTAGCTCTGTCATATGTACGTTCAATGCGCATGCGATGCGCTCAATATTACTGATGGAAATATTCCGTTCACCTCTCTCAACAGAGCTGATGTAGTTCGGATGAAGCCCTGCCCCTTCAGCCACGTTCTCTTGCGTCAACTTCCGATCTAAACGTAACCGCTTCATATTGCTGGCAAAAAGCAATTGAGCGCCACACTTTTGAGTTTGTTTTTCCATGTGTGCAGTCTTGACGACTGGCGCAATCCAATCCACACACTTTAAGTTTGGTTTTATGGCCGATTCAGGTAAAGTAACACTTTGGGTTTGGAGGATTGGCGAGTTGAATCCATCGCTATGAATGGAAGAGGCTCAATTGATTGCACAGTAATTACCTTATATGGAGAAGAAGATGTTTCAAAAAGAAGCGTTCAGAATCAAATTGAACAACATTCGAATCGCATTGATACTGCTAACAATGGCTTGTTTGACGGCGTGCGGCGGTGGAAGTGGCAGCACAAATGGTTCGACTGCCGGAGGCGGCGCTAACTCTTATTCAGTTAGTGTCACGACCTCAGGGCTGACAGGGTCTGGCCTTGTTTTACAGAACAATGGTGGCGACAACCTCGCGGTTGCCACTAATGGACTATCGACATTCGGTACAGCAATCCAGAGCGGGGCCGCATACTCAGTGACAGTTAAGACGCAACCGACTGCTCAGACCTGCAATGTAACGAATGGAAGCGGGACGATAGTTAATGCAAACATCGTCAACGTGGCGGTTGCGTGTAGCACCCCATCTCATTACGCGTATGTGGCAAATTCGGCGACGTGGGATATCTCGGGGTTTAACATTGATCCGACTACAGGTGTTTTGTCTACAGTACCGGGGAGCACTTTCATCGCGCAAGGTGGTCCTGCGCAAATCATGTCGGTGGCTACTGATCCAGCGGGCAAATATGTTTTCGCAGCAAATGCTGCCTACAATACTGTTGGAGTCTACGCCATCAACGCAAGCAACGGATCACTGACAATAGTGCCTGGCAGTCCTTATGCAACGGGCAATCCAGCTAGTTTTGTTATCGTCGATCCAACTGGCAAGTTCGTCTATGTGACAAATAGAAACAATGGAACGATTTCCGCATTTACGCTTAATTCGGTGACTGGAGCATTGACGCCAGTGGTTGGCAGTCCATTTAGTCATCCTTCTGCGGTAGGTTCGGCATCTAGTCCGGTTTCAATCATAATCGATCCTGCCGGGAAATTTGCATACTGGGTAGCGCAAACAGGAACGGCAACCAATGGCTTTCCAATAACAGGCGTAGTTGCATTTAGTATCAATGCAACTTCAGGCGCTCTAACTCCCGTGGCTGGCGGCCCATCTGCTACTGGTGCAACCGCAATGGCAATTGATCCAGCGGGTACTTATGCCTATGTGGTGCAATCAACAGGGGTATCGGTTTATAGTATCGATGCAACAACGGGCGCATTGACTGCAGTGGCTAGCAGCCTGGTTGCTGCGGGAACTTTGCCAAATCACATCGCTATAGATCCTTTGGGTAAATATGCCTATGTGTCGAACAGTGGATCCAATAACTTTTCGGGATATAGCATAAACGCCACCACCGGCTTATTGACTCCTGTGCCAGGTAGTCCATTTACAGTAAATACACCAACCGCCATTACAACTGACCGATCTGGCAAATTTGTTTACGTGACGAGCAATCTGGGAAATAGTGTATTGGCATTCACTATCAATTCCTCTACCGGCGCACTAACGACAGTAACAGGAAGCCCGTTTGTAACGGGAGGAACGACTCCAGTGTCTATTGTTACTCAATGAGATTGAGCTTCGATGAGTCCATCCACAGTGGTGGGCTCATCACAGGCCTGTCATTTACCCCGACTGACAATTCGGGTCGGTGATCGTGCAGTGAGGCTGGGTGAACTGGACTTTTGACTATTTGGAGGTCGCTAAAATGTGAAATACGAGAAAGAGAAGCTGATATTGGATGATGACGAGACCGAATTTCTGTCTATGGTTGCGATGAAAAAGGCTGATCGTGAGTATCTGGCAACTGAATTCATTATTTCAAGACGTAAACTAGCTGGAATTGATTGCGTTTGAATTCAAAATTCGGCGATACAGCATTAATACGGCGCTCAAGAAGAATACATGATGCAACTTCTTCATTGATATCGAGGCGCCACCTTTAGATTGCCGTGCACTATCCCTTAATTTGGTCGATGTAAGTGATGTCAGTAGGGTCGGTGCGTGGGTCGTCCCAAGAGGTTCACGTTTCGTTGAGCGATAATTATCGGCGCGCTGTATAAAGTTGTCATCATGTATCTTAAGTTTTCCATCCCTCGATATTTCAATAAGCCGTTCCAATGAATTACCCACAAGAATTAATTGGTTGTTCTCAAAGCCGAGAAATATAAGTAGGTTTTCTATGGTCTTTATATCTTCTGGATAAGCAATGCGTAGTCCACTATGGTTGCGACTATAGTTTTGTATCCATACTCCAATGCCTTCATCAAGTATCTTTTCAGCTTTTGGGTTTTCGAGACCATCTCTAAATTTCGGTATTAAGACAGTGGCATGCCCCGTTATCAATTTACTCGCCCCATTATTTCGTCTATGGATCGATAGATTTGTTCTGGGAGATTCATTTTTGCTGCCGATAGGGCGATAAACGCAATATCCGGTTTTACGCTCGATATTTCTAGCAGATTCACTTAAAGCTCGTATTTCAATTTCCTCTCTGGCGTAGCGATTAGCGATTTGTGCGATCGGAAATCCATTTGCAATATCAGTAAGAATGATATGAGTAAGTTTGGGTGAACAAAGATATTTAATCGGTGGCGAGGGTGGATGGTTACTCGCTGAAAATGGCTGGTCAGCGAGGCGCGTGTGAGGATCGAGACCAACTGAATTCTTGAGCAGCCAATTTAACGCAAGGGTTGCAGGCGATGTTCCCGGATTCTGGTGAGAGGTCACATTAAGTTGGTTTTGGCTCATGCTGGAGAGATGGGAAACATCCACGTTACGCAGTGAAATAAGCTGGCTGACATGATCGTGAAGTGCCAAGTCTAATGAGTGTCCGTAATGCCATATTGTCGTCCTAGGGGAGGAATGGCCAAGGGCTTGAGAGATTGCCCACACGATTCTCCTGGTTGGTGTAGGTTGCCCAAGATGGAACATGCGGAACTCCGCAGAAATCTCACTTGATACAGTGTTGAACCACCGAGCGCCGTTTTTCGCAGTTACACTGGGCTGCCCTTCACTTAGGGCGACGGAAATTGCGCTAGTGCCAGCCCCATGTCGTAGGTGGTGAATCTTTACAGACACATCGCCAGTGACTGCGCGTAGCGCACTAGTGAGCGCGCGCGAAAGTCGAACGCGAACTTCCAGCGTGCGAGCTTCTACTGCTTCACCAAAAAGAGCGCCCCATGGATCAAGCTTGGTAATTGTTTTGCGGTGTTCAATCCAATTGTTTAGTCGCGTCAATTCGTCGTTGTCCAAGCGATCAAGCCATGGAATTTGGCGAATACCCGCACGACTTTTTGTCTTGCCATAGATTCCGTTGCGAACCAACAAAATGTTCCTCACATTCAGAATCAGATCGCTCACCGTAAGCCTAAGTAATTCTCCTAATCGCAGGCCACACCGATAAACAAGGATAAGCGCGATGACATACATTTGCCGCTCGCGGACGCCAAGCAAGGGGTGATCGCTGAGTACCTGTATGGCATGTTGATATTCCTCAAAAGTAACAAGATTAGCAGACACATTGGATTTGAAGTTGGTCAGCCCGGGTGCAATTTCATCCCAGTCAATTTCAGGCAAATCAAACTCATCTTCGCAGAATTCATGAAACCAGCGAAGTGATCTTGCACGGGAGGGACGGGTATTCGCTTTGCCAAAATCAATCGCACGTTGATAGATATCGATTAACTCAGCATCGCTCAACTCGAGAAAATCGACTTCGCTTCCGAATTCAATGAGCGCGCTGGAGATATCCGTAATGTAATCGTATACGGTGCCGGTTGCTGGCACGCTAACAACTACACTGCCTACATTAGCGAGATGATCAGCCCACGAAAGAATGGCAAATGCAACGGAAGGCATTTGCTCGTTACTAGCGGCGATCTTAAGCAGACTTCGCGAAAGTGAAGCCAAACGGTTTTTGCGTTCGCCTTTCCGGTTGGTAGCCCCTGAATTGGATGGTGGAAATTCGTCCCGGATAGATTGAAGAATATCCTTATATATTTTGCGCGAAAACTCTTCACCCTCCCCGCGGGGATGAGGGCAGATACCATTGCGGTCAGGGGGCATTTCAGGAGTCAATTCCCCACAGAGTGGGTAGCCTGAGACCAATCTCAACCATGCGCCTTCAGCTAGTGAGACCGACCTGACCTCGCCGCACGCATAAGCTCGGAGCAATCCAGGAATACGCAGCGTGAAGTAAGCCCTCGATGCCCGAATTAGCTGCGCAAGTGACCCGACACACTCAACGGGAAATTGAGTGGGCATTATTTTGATGAGTAGATTGCCAATGGCGGTACGTAGGTGCCCTGAGTGAACGGGCAGCCTGGCTTCCTTTAGGTTTACAAACCGAATAATCAGCAGCGCGGTCACTGGGTCAGGAAACCAACGCTGACAACCGCCAGACGACGAATCTTCAAGATCAATCCACAAATATTCGTCGAAATGTCGTAACGAGGTTGCCAGTCGTTCCGGAATCAGTTTTACTAACGATTCACGTAAGAGTCCTCCAAACAATATTGATGAAATCATGATAAGCGCGAGGCGCTCATGGTGGTTTAACTCATCAAAGGAACGAGATACATCAGGAATCAGCTCCCGATATTGGTTTGCGATTGAAGCTAATAATAAGGTATCGGGCTCAACTGCGGCGTCTTCAACTTGCATATCTGCAGCCCAACCCGGAATAGATGACGGGTTGAGAGCATGACGGTGCAATCTCACAAATCTCACATGGAAATTAAGCCGCCTCGCCAGTCGGTCGGGAGCGTCGATACTTTGATTGATGATTTCGTTTCTGAAGGCAGACAAAAAAACATCGCTGGGGCTGTCTGGCGACGTGTCATTTTTTGCCGCATAAAATGCGGAACGTACAATTTGACGATCGTTGCGGGTTAGCTCGACGTGAGTCATAGCTTTTGCGAAATAATCTATTGCTGGACTCTTCCTAAGTTTTCGCAGTTCAACTCCTTGGTCAGGTTGGGATTTTCGAAGGTGTGTCAATCCTATAACGTGTTTCCAGCCCTGTCGTTCGAGGACCTTCGAAATTGGCGTGGCAATGCTTTCATTCCATGTGGTTGGGCTTAGTGCTGAAAATTTCCCAAATCCGTATTGGCCGTTCTGGACGTGACCAAGCAAGATTGCAATGTATTCGGCGGAAACACCCTCCGTTCGTAACCCAGTTGCCATGAAATGTCTGAAAGCGTTTCCCTCGAATGGCCACTTGAATCTATCCTTAAATACGGAGATATCAATTGATGAGCTTGTTAAATCATCATCTAACCAAAAAAAATACGGGATCAACGAATGTGGCTGACTGTCGGCGAGTAGTGCGACTTTTGCGGCAAGTTCAGCGTTAGCAGGATAAAGTCTGGGGGAAAGATTTCGAAGATGAGAGTTGTAGCTCTTGAGCTGTTCCACGACAATTTCAGGTAATGGAATCAGTCGTATTCGAGTGGTTGGGCTTGTAATTTTGTCAGAAATGATTATCCAAGCATTCTCCAAATCTATGGAGGTAGGACAAAAAGTTGTAATGTCAGCCGGTCGATGACTTGTGCTCGCCAGCAACATCAAGAATGTATAGCTGGAATAAAGATTGTGACAAGAAATAATTTCAGCTAATGACCTTGCTTGCTTGCATTGAGTGGTGACGATTTGCGAAAGATTGCTGATCCATTCGAGTAGCTTGTTTTCATCGGGATATTGTCTGGAACCATAGGGCAATTGACTGGCATCTTCAATTGTTGACGGCGTCAAATTAAGAAAAGAAATGGATTGGCTATAAATGTCGCGCCACTTATCTGGGCCAAACGTCGCATAGTAGAGGCCGACGGTGGGGGCTTGTTCGGTACTTCCAAGGGTTGCTATTGATCCTACGTCGTCCTGGGATAAGGCAAGCATCCTATGAAACATAATGCTACGCAGCCATGAAACATTGACACGTGACTTTGCATCTTTTCGCACAGTTTTGCAGAATTCATTTGCTAGATGGTCAAGCTGCTCGGCGTCACAATTTAGAATTGAACCTAGCGTGTGGTTGGATTTTATTTCTGCGGATAACACGGAAAGGAATTCGCAAGGAAGTGGCAAGAAGCATCCATTCCCAACAGGCTTCAGCCAATAGGACTGATCAGGAGTCGGCTCAAACCGATCAAGAGCTGGAAATGGAGAATACCAGCATGCGGTGTCCAATATGATAGTTGGATCGACCAGCTTCTCCTGTGTTGTTGTCGTAGTCACCTTAAAAGAGGCTAATTCCTCCGGACTTCTGGAAGTAACAATCGCGAGTCCGGTTATGAGCGCGCCAATCCTTGTATGCCGCGATGTACTTGGGGCGCAAATTTTGGCTTTTATCGCGTCGACTAAAGTTGCCACCTCATTTTCATTGAGCACTTCCCATGCATAGCGGAGGAATTGGTTGTCAAGTTCGTTGGCAAATCTTGCGTCTAAGACCTGGAATTGTTGTGTACATAGATCAGGAAGCCTTTCAGTTGATGCCGTACGATGGGCTTCAACAAATGACGCTGTAATGTCTGTTTCGGACGTGTCGACGCCTGGTTGGTGTGGCGTTGGCGCTCGAAGGATGATTGAGTCGGGTTCAAGTGTAGAGGGGCGCCCGGTGGCGACCGGACGGATCATGCGTACTTTTCCAACCCACCAGTCGTCCTTGTCCCCCAGATCAGGCTTGGTTTCTAGCTGCGGATCATCAAGCTCTATCTTTGGTGGTGTTGATGATATATTGGTTTGAGGTACGTATTTGCCTACGGTTGCTTCGTGTAACTTGATGGCTAAATCACATAGGCTGAAAGCAAGGTGATTGCGCTTTGGTTCGGCCGACAATGCGCTAATTAGCCCTTCAAGATTTTTGGAGGAGTCTATGATTGAAAAAAGTTTGCTGGATTTTCTGTCTCTTCTGATAATGCGCAATTGGTTTACTAGTTCGGCATACTGATTTGGAATGGGATGCCAGACAGTATTTGAAAGCCATATATTGGCGAGCACAATGCCCGTAGATCGATGGAAGCCGCGAGCCAAAACGTCGGTTTCGGCAACTCTTTCATCCTGCGTAAATAGCGAATAAAGTGGGTATTCACTATATCGCCCGATCATGTCATTCTCGTCTTGGTTTGATCGATCAAACTTGAGGTTCAAATTTACACAAAGACCATGTGCAAGCTTAAGTAGCTCTATCAGGGCGGCGGCCTTGGGTGCAAGAGCTGAGCCCGCTCTGGCTGAGTACTGCATTTGCCAAGCGGCACGGCGTAGACCCTGGAGATCTTCAGGGGCGTGTATAAGCTCCAGTAGTCGTACCAACTGGTCGACATTTACGCTCGGATCTTTGAGCTTAAGTAGAAGGGATTCTCGAACGTTGGCCAATGGTCGTTTTGGTATCGTCGCAAGGGCGACTGGCAAGTACTCTAAAGCAGGAAAATATTAATGGCAATAGGGATTGCTTGGTTTTATTCGTAATATATTTATATTGTAGTTAATTAATAATAGTCAGAATGTTACATAAATAAATGCCATTTTATATCAACTAAAAACATGATAAAACGAATACCAACGGCCTTGTTCTTTGGCTTCCGAAGCCAAGGTCCCGCCGAGCGCACCAATTCAGGTCAAAAGTGGGCACTTGAACCAAGTTGCCCATTTTTATTTTCTGCATCGTCTCTGCCAACGCCTCGTAACTTCCCCGGATGGTAGCGGATTTATCCTCTACCACGACCTCATCCACCAGAATGCTCAGATCGTTTTTGCCAAGGGTGAGTCAACTCCTATTGTTTGTTTATGTCAGTCTGGTTTACAGTTGTGACAATCCAATTCACGTCTTTAATGAACCTGCCAGATTGGAGCGGCCCCCATTTCAATCGGACACAGTGCGTTTAACTAACGCCTAGGCATACGCCTAGCATTATGACTATGTCTTAGAGGAAGAAATGGAACAAATCAACGTAGTGACCAGTGTTGAAAGACGCAGGAGATATTCAGTAGAACAGAAGATCCGGGTAGTCGAAGAATCGAAGCAGCCCGGGATGACGGTTTCCTATGTAGCCCGGAAATATGGTATTTCTCCCAGCATGCTGTTTCAGTGGAGAAGACGAATGGCTGAGGGCGGAAAACAGGCAGTCGCGGCAGACGAGGATGTGGTGGCCTCATCAGAGGTGAAGGAACTCAAGCGCCGGATCCGTGAACTTGAGCGGGTTCTGGGCAAGAAGACCATGGAGAACGAGATCCTGAAGGATGCAGTTGAGCTCGCACACCAAAAAAAACTGATCTCGCGGTTACCCTCGCTACCCGAGGACGACACCCCATGAAGACGATTGCACAGACGCTGGGAATATCGCGATCCAACATGATCCGACGGGTGAACGGTGAAGGTCGGCCCAGACAAGCTTATCGGAAATCAGGGGATCAGGCGTTGTTGGCTCAGATCCGTGCCCTGGTGGATCAAAGGCCGACTTACGGCTATCGCCGTATTGGCGCGTTGCTGAACCGGATGCGGGAACGCTTGGGACAGACGCCCGTTAATCACAAATGTGTCTATCGGCTGATGAAGCAGAACAATTTGTTACTGACCCGGCATACTGGCAAGCAACGCATCGAGCGAGCCCATGAAGGCAAGGTGATCACGCTGAGGTCCAATCTGCGCTGGTCATCGGACGGCTTCGAAATTCCGTGTTGGAATGGTGAGGTGGTCAGGGTCTCATTTGCGATCGACACCTGTGATCGGGAGATCATGGCCTGGGAGGCCGGCACTGGTGGCTATACAGGAGAATCGATTCGCAACCTGATGTACCTATGCGTGGAGCGTCGATTTGGTGCTGACTCCGTACCGCATGCGGTCGAATGGCTGACCGACAACGGCTCCGCCTACACGGCACATGAGACGATCGCGTTTGCGCACAGTCTGGGACTGGTGGCATGCTTCACCCCGGTTCGGAGTCCGGAATCAAATGGAATGGCAGAATCATTTGTGAAGACGTTCAAACGGGATTATGTCTACGTGAATGATCGGCCGGATGCGATGACGGTACTGAGCAGATTGAACGATTGGTTTGAGGATTACAATGAGAATCATCCCCACAAGGGACTGCGGCTAAAATCACCCCGTGAGTTTATCCGCATACAGAAGGCTGCATCGTGTCCGGTTTAATAGGGGCAACTCCACAGATGAAAGGTGCACGCAAAATTAAGGACCTGCTCTATGAGCAGGTATCACAGATCGGCAAGGTATTCTCCAGCCCCAAACGCCTGGAGTTGATCGAGTTGCTTTGCCAGGGAGAGAAAACGGTAGAGACTTTGGCGCGCGAGGCTTCCATTAATGTGAAGCTGACCAGTTCGCATTTGCGCGAATTGCGCATGGCGCATCTGGTCGAGACCGAGCGGCGGGGAAAGAACATACTCTATAGCCTTGCCGATCAGTCGGTGGCTGATCTCTGGGTGCAAGTTCATAGGCTTGCAGAAGAGCGTCTGGTCGATTTGCAGTTGGCATTACAGAAGATTGCCGCGCAACCGGGTGATCTCATGCCTAGTGACCGTGAAAGCTTGTTGAAGGCGGCGCGCAAGGGAGAGATCGTCGTTCTTGATGTGCGACCGACAGAGGAATATCTGAATGCGCATCTCCCGTTCGCCCGTTCGATACCATTGGAAGAGCTGCGCCAACGATTGGCGGAGCTGCCTAAAGACCGGTCGATCGTGGCTTACTGCCGAGGGCCGTATTGTCTGATGGCGGTCGACGCGGTCCAGTTGCTCAGGCAGGAGGGATATCTTGCGATTCACCTCCGTGAGGGTGTTGCGGAGTGGGCGGTAGCCAGGTAGCTTGGTGAAGTGACGCGAGCAAGGGAATGAAAACCTTTTGCAAAGCTGGCCCTAGCCTTTCATAGGGGCAGACAGGACGTTTTATCTCGTTGATGCAATTCCCACTGAAATCCATTCGATATCGGTTGTCTATCTTCCAAGCATTGACCAAAGTCTTGAAGCCGGACGTCCCCGCATTACGGTGGGCGCCCATGCCGGGCTCTGCATAGGCACCCGGCGGCTTCCTATTTGATCCGCTCCAATAAACATCTGCAAACATCAACAGGAGCTTCAAGGTGCTTCAACCACGTCGGGTAATTCTCTTAACCCTGTCCATAGAAGAACCTGTCACCTTATTTGTCTTTGATGTACCAGTATGTTCTGCTGCGGTTAGTCGAAACGCTGATAGGAGGTTTGGAACCTGCCAGCGCTGATTGGCCTGTGCAACCGATACAGAACGGTACCTGAACGGTTGTACCAGTCGCGGTTGCAATGTTCACGATGCCTGACACTGGAGAGGGTGGCAAGCCGCCTCCGGCAAATTCTGTGGTCACATAATTTCCGGTGAATGGAGCGAGCTTGTAGCCGGTCGCCTCGCCCAGTGTTTCTTGACACGCCTGGTTATTGGGCGCCTCTGCCGTGTTCGTGCCAAAGTAAACATATCCCGCCGTCACGAGCGGCGCGTTGACGGACTTTTCACAGGGGTTGAATGTCACGTAATAGCCACGGAGCGTGCCGTTATAGGTGGTGCTAGTGGCATCGAACAGATTGGCTGTCGTTCCCGGTTGTTCCGTAATGGTGGTCTGTCCGCTACCGTCCATACCGGTTGCCAGGTCTTTAAGCAGGTAGGCCCTGTTGGTTATCGCGCAAGCATTTTGGGGGTACAAGGTTGGATCGGAATAAAGCGGGTGTTCACGGTCACCGGTGGCGGTAAATACCGCATCATAGAAACTGGTACTGATCACTTCCGGCGGGTAAAGGATTTTGCGCGGAGTGGTACCGGCGGCACATGGCCCTGTGCCGCAGCCCAAGGCAGCCAGCTTCTCTACCTGCCAGAAATTGGGCGTATTGCCGTTCGCTGGCTCCAGGTCTACGCGCCACACATTGCCTCCCACGTCGCCAACATACAGCCGGTCAATTTTTCCGTCATAGTTTCTATCCAACAGGGTAATGTCCGACGGGATGCTGTACTTCATCGCCGTAACCTGAGTTTGGCATTGTGATGTCGTACAGCCCAATGTGGAAACATTAGGTGACACATTCCACACGAGAGCGCCGGTTGTTGCGTCCAGGATGAAGATGCCACGCCCCATTGTATCGGACGCAGGCGGTTCGACATCTTCGGCCGCATTGTCATAGCCGGCCCCAAAGATCAGCACAGGGCTGGGGTAGCCGCTGACCATGGCGACCTTGGGCTGCGACCAGGTCTGCCCGAGTTCGCCGAAACCTGCATCCGCATTGCTATGCTTCCACAGGAATTTCGGGCTGCCCGGATTGGTCACATCAAGCGCATAGATAAAGCGTCCGCCGCGGCGCATGGCAAGATAGAGATAAGCCGTCGTAGTCTTGCCTAAGCCGTCTATCACTTGATATATACCGGTCGGGCCGTCAACAAAATAGTCCTTCCTCTTCGGCGTCGGGATAATGCCGGGCGGTGTTGAGGGCATCAGCAATACCGGGCTGTTGTCGTGCTGACGCAGGAGTTTGCCGAAAAACTCGCTCGGGATGAATCCCCACAGTTCGCCACCGGGGTTGGGCAAGGTGCTTCCTGCCGGGTTTACCTGATTGCCATTCACGGCATGGAATGTGCCATCGTTGTCACCGTAGAACACAACCACGTTGGGGGTCGCGGTCGCCGCAGTCTGAGCCCCGGCTGCACCGCAGCCCGTATTGGGATAAGTGAAGGTGGTGGACGAGGCGACCGTGACCATGCAGATATTTCCGTTGGCGAATGTGACGTTCGCCTGGGCGCCGGTCGCCCCGATATTCGCCACATCTGCTACCGATGCGTTCGCGGTGCGGGTAGAACCGGAATCGGAAGTCGCAGTGATGGTGATCGTCACCCCGCCATAGTTCAGCACTACCGGGCGCGAGTGAAGCACGTCGCCATGCACCGAAGGACGGATGTTTACCGCCGGATTGGGGCAGTTACCCGTTCCAGTGGTCGTACCGGGCGGACAGAGGCTGGCCTCGTCTCCGTAATTATCTTCGCCGCGTACCCATCTCAGCAGTGCGTCGCGTGTGGTGTTGCTACGGCTGGTGGTCGCTCCGGAACCCCCAAAATTGGACAGCGGCGCGAGAGCCGTGTACTGGTATGTAAAGGTATTGGTTCCTGTGACAGCGATGACCCAATTTCCATTTAAACCGGAATAAGGCGCTGTGGTAGTGCCACCGGCTCCGGCGATAGTGACTGCCGCCCCGTTGGGGAAGTTGTGGGCCGTCGCAGTGGTGACGGTTGCGGTATTGGGGGTGTATTGGCAGCCCGTATCCGATGTTGTTCCGGCGAGAGCCAGCGTCGTGGCAAGCATGAAATGATTGGCGTCTATCACCGTGCTGACGGTACCAATGGTGCCGTTCAATGCCGTGTATGTGGTGCAAGCGGAGAGCGTGACTGTCTGTCCCACCGGCAGGCTGTTGCCGTAGCTGGTTACCGTGACGAAGTTGGAGTAAATCGTTGCCGTAGAAGGCAAGGTGGGCGTTCCGCTCCCGCCGCTGTTGGTGTAGGTGAACGTATTGGTGGCCGCATAAACTGCGGTTATCGAGCAGGGATTGCAATTATATTTCGTGGCGCCAACCGCGATGTTCAGTTGTGTTCCGACGGCAAGTTTTGCAAGATCCGTCGCGGATACGGCGGCAGTGACTGTGTTGCCCGATTTTGACAGGGCCGTAATCGAAATCGTCGCGGTTGTTCCGCCAGAAGAAGCACTTGGGATCACACCGCTTGCCTGCACCGTGGAGGCGACGATGATGGAGCTTATCGCCACCGGCCCTGTTCCCAGCATCGCATCGGTGATGGCTACGTTCGAGGTATCGAAAACATTGGGATTGGGGCTGGGGTTTGACAGGGAAGAGACGCAACTCGTCCCGGAAGGGCAATAGGTATAGAAGTTACGCGGGTTGGTGCTGCTGCCCGGGGTTGTGGTGTAGGTGTCGGTGAGATTGGGCAGGCGCAGCATCTGAGCTGCACCGCCCTTTTCCACTACTTCGCCATCGGGCAAGTCCCACGAGAGACCCACTCCGTTCGGACTGTTTGCCCAGAATCCGACGGCGGGATCTGTGTTGCAGATCGATGTGGTGCTGTAGGGAGCGATATTGTATGGCGTTACGTTAATGGTCGTGTTTGCGGAATTCGAGCAGCTCCAGAAGCTGGCTGCATTCGGCGAGAGGAAGCCTGTGCCGGCTGAGCTGATGGCTGCGCTTCCTGTGGCGTCGGCCAAAAATAGCTGCTGGGTGGTTTGATCATATGCAAATTGGTATTGCTTGAGATTACCCTTCCACCTCGGAGCGCCTAAAGCATCCGGCCGGAACATGCCCATGAAAACCTGGTTCAGGTAGGTACCCTGGCTATTGACGCTGACGGGCAGGCTGGAAGAAGAGAACACGCTGTTGACGGCCTGCACTTCATTGAGAATCCGCAGTATGGCCTGTTGTATGTCGGTTCCGTTACCGGTTGGGAAGTACTTCCCGCCGCCTTGGATCGCCATGCTGGTGAGCAAGGCTGGGTAGTCAGCCTTGCACGCGCTGCTCAATACGCCAATCGTGTAGGTGGTGATCCTTTTGTTGGCAGGCATGGCACCGCTTGCAAGGTCGGTGTCATACATATAACGCGCCCATTCGTCCGCATACAACCCGGAAGGCTGAGTATGGAGGCCCATCGTATAGGGGTTGGGCGAGCAGGTAAAGGTGCTCATGCCGTAGGCGCCGGAGGGGATCTGAATGGGCGTATTGAGCAGGGTTTGCTGAGCGGAGGTCAACGCGGTATTGCCGTTGATCGTGGTGGTCAACTGTGTGCCCGGTGTGGCGCTGGCGTCGCTGGGCGAGCCGGAGTTGTTGATGGCATTGCCGATGAAGATAACGAAGTTCTTCTGGCAGCCGGAAAGTGCCGGAGAAGTATATGTCGTTCCAGACATGCCTGTCTTACCGGCATAATAGGCCCAGGCTTCCTGCATGGCTTGTGCGGTTGCTTCGTTGTTGGATTGGACATTGCCGGAGGTCCATGCCTTGATGGTGGACATGATGGCCGCCTTGCCGGCGGCGGTCATGGGGGTGAGCGGTGACATCAGACAACCGGCGGTAGCGCTTGCATTGCAACCGTACAAGGCGGTCATCCCGGTCTTGTTGTAGACCATGATGCCGATGTTGACCACCGCCGATCCATTGGCTTGTACCGGCAAGGCATAGATGGCGTTGTTCAGGGCGCACTGTTCTATACCGCCCGTGGTATTGCCCAGGCTTGGCGAAGCGCCCGTGTCGGTGTAGGTGCATGCGGTGGAATTGGCATTGAAGTTGGCGGCGTTATCCAATATGAACAGCACGTTGGGAAGGTTTCCTGTCACGCTTGCCGTGGAGCTGTAGAGATCTATGTCTTCGGCCAGGCTGCGAGCGGGATTGCCAAGCAACGCAATGAACATGCAAGCAAGGAAGAATCGTATCGTATTCATCGTGGTTCTCTCCGAATGGTGCCGCCAATAATCGTCAACGTATGAATCTGCTAAAGATCAACATCCTGTCCCGGCGGGGACGCGCAGGGCTACTCCCTGATGAACTGTCACATTGGCTCCGTTACCGGCAATGCTGGTGGCCTGCGCCTGCACGTCCCATTGCTGCGACAAACACCATGACTGACCCGTGGTGGCAGGCATGCCGGAGGTGGAGACGATTCCCGTATTGCTTGCCACGCTGCTGCTGAAACAAGGAACGTCATTGGGGTTGGTCATGTCGAGATTGCTATTCTTGAGTGGCATGGAACCCGTGCAGAGAGGTTGCGCCACGGTCGCCGTGTATTCGGGCGTCCCGGAATTATTGATGTCCACGGTGACGACGGATGATGCCGGATTGCTCGTAAAGTTGCCGCTGATGACCTGCTCTATCGCCTGTTGAGCGGCGGCGGTGTTCTCGCTTTGTGTCTGCATGTTTCCGGCGATGCGCAGGTTGGTGGTGCTGGAGCGGATGGCGGATATGACCAGCAGGGTCAGCACTACCAGCATGACCAAGGCGACCAACAGCGTGGCGCCGCGTTGTTTGTGTTTTATGTTCATAATTGTCACTCTCTCCGTCCGCTGGGGTTGATGACGCGAACCAGTTCACTGTAGGCGTGGCGCTTGTATGGGTCGCCCGTGGCGACAATGGTCACTGATCCAAGCTGATAGGATTTGTTATCCGCATAGCCAGTCGTGATGTCGTTGTTGCGTGCCAGAAGGTTGACCCGGACTGCCATGATATTTGGCCAATTGGCCATTGTCGGCGTGGCGGTGTAGCTATCGGGAGCGCCGTCTCCGGTGTTATCGACGCCGTAATCGAATTGCATGTTATCGATCCCTTCCACCAGGGGAATGGGCGTGGCAGTGCCGCTCTGTACCATCTTTAGTGTCGGAATGCTGTCCGTGTTCGCACCGCAAACATCGCATTGGCTG
The DNA here is from genome assembly GCA_027310725.1 of Sideroxydans sp. GTDB lineage: Bacteria > Pseudomonadota > Gammaproteobacteria > Burkholderiales > Gallionellaceae > Sideroxyarcus. The sequence goes on from DAIDAG010000057.1 coordinate 76,703, forward strand.
ATGTAATAGATATCCACAATGTATTGACGGAGATCGGCTGGCGTCGCGCAGTCTTTCTGTTGCAGCGTGAAGCCGCTTGTCGCCAGCACAAATGGAGTGGATGACGTATTGCATTGGGACACCTGTAGATAGGTGGTTCCGGCGACCGCAGCGGTCGCCGCGACCGGGGCAGTTGCTGTGCGCCGTACGACCAGAATCGCCGTGTTGGGCTTGTAGTTTTTCAAGCCGCATGTCGTTCCTGCTGTCGGATCAGCGGTCCCTCCGGGGTAGCCGTAGATAGGAGCCGGTATTGACGGCATTGTTGAATCCCAACCGGAGTTGCTGCTGCCAGGGTTTACATTGCATGGATCGGCAGGCACCGTATAAACGACGCCGGAGGCAGGCGAGTATTCGCTATAAAAGCCGGCAAGCTGGATGTCGTCATGCAGCAGTTGCATGGCATAACGTCCGTTCTCGATTTCCCTGCTGGCCTTTTCCAGTTCTCCGCGGGTGCTGCTTTGCTGCACGATGAGTGCGGTGATTCCGGCCAGCAGGATAAGCCCGATAGTGAGCGAGATCATCAACTCGACCAGAGACAATCCTCCTTGGCGGCAGGGAGAAACGTATGCGCGTTTTCGTATGGTGATGGTATTCATGATGCCGTCAGGGAAGCCGTTCTCATTGTCAGGCTGACTACGCGACGCTGGGCATCGTTAGTGCCATATAAACCTTCGGCGCAGAGTGGCGTGGCGATACCTGTGCTGCCTAGCCCTTGCCAGGCAACCGCGACCGTATAAATGCCCGTGCCGGGAATGGCTGCGCCATTCACATCATGCAATTCCGTCCCGGCACCATAACTGACACAGCCGCGTGCGCCGACCATGGCACCTACGTTGTTGCCCCCGGACACCTCGGCGGCGCCGGTCAGCAGCGTATTCCAGGCATTCATATCCTGTATCGCCTGGGCGTTCTGCGCAGTGGTTCCGGTAATGCATGCCGGTGAAACCGTTGAACCCGTTCCCAGGTATGTGCTGCTGGAAGCCGGACTGGAAAGAGTGGTGGGGGTGAATACGTAGCAACTCGCCACCTTGCGGTTGGCATTGATGCGTCCGACCATATCCTGCAGCAGAATCAGCGCCTGAACGCGCTGGTAGGATTCCATCTCCGAATGCTGGCTTTGCACCATCAAACCGGCCAATCCCAATAGGCCAACCAGCAGGATAATGAGAGTCACCAGTACTTCGATCATGCTGAAACCGGACTGGCGGAGTGAAATATCGGGCGCGGCATTCATCAACAATTCCCCTTCTTGCTGTTGGGGCGCCCGCTCAGGTCAATCGTGATACAGACTGTGCCGACACTGCTGGTCGCCGTACTGCTGATCTGCATGGGTGTGACCGACAAGCCGGTGAGCCGCCCATTGTTGTTGTAAGAAATGCTTTGCGCGCAGGCAGAATACGGGGGCGAAATGGGCGGGGTGCCACACGCAACTGTCAAGTTTGCCGGAAGGGTATTTTGCTGGTTGATTGGGGCAGCCGCACCGCTAACGGTCATCGTCCAGCCTTGTTGCCAGCCACCGGCTACCGGCGTGATGGTCACAGTGGCGTCGCGCTTGATCGCCTCGCTGCGCGCAAGAATCAGCGACGACATTATGTCGAACGAGGTGCTTTTAATGCGCGTCCCCGCGATGAACGAATTGAACGCAGGAAGAGCGAGCGAAGCGAGAACACCAACGATTACGACGACAGTCAGTAATTCGATCAGTGTAAAGCCCTTGGCCCTGCGAGGTCGCGTTGACTTGATATTTGCGCTGGTCATGACCGTATCCCTCAATTCTTACCAGCACGCTGTTACCGTGCCTTTTGTTCCATCCTGAGCGAGCGTCAGGACCCCGCATTTGGTGTCATTGGTTTGCTGACTCCCTATGGGTGTGGCAGTAATGGTGTAGGTATAGGGAGTGGCTGTGTTGTTGGCACAAATATCCACGCTGTAGTTTTGGCTGACATTGCTCGATGGTGTGATGCCCAGGCTGGTGCCCGTAAGGATGTTGGAGCAAGCAGATGAAGTGACGCTAAAGTATTGCCTCATGTCGAGCATAAACTGCTCCTCCTTGTTGGCGACGCTCAGCATGTAGCTCTCCGCTGCGCTGCGGTTGCTTTTCGTGACGTATTGCAGATAAGACGGGTAGGCAATGGCTGCGATTATCCCTGCGATAACCACAACAATCATCAGCTCGATCAAGGTAAAGCCCTGTTCGGATTGGCTGGATTTGGTTGTTGCATAAAATGAGCTGCTCATATGGATTCCTTTTTAACAATCCAATAATCATTGGTACGTATAACATTGGCAAGCATAAAAATGACAGACGGTCTTTTGGATGGAATGAACGGCACCAATCTTAAAGTTGACGTGCGTGTTGAGATAACCGGGCTTCCGGCCCGGAATTTTTGATTCGCACAGCCCCCTGACTGCTGTGATCAAACTTTTGTGAATTTTTTACAATCCAGCACGTGCTGGTATGTAACGCGGATTTCAGATGCTGGCCGCGATGCGATATACACATCGTATCCATTGTCATCGGCCAACATTGTTACAGTGTGTTACGTAAATGAACTGTCTATTCGGTCAGGGCTGAGAAATTGCCTCGGGCGACCGCCAGGAAATCGATTTAACGCTTCGAGGCACACAAGATCACCGATGTGAAATAGTCTTCCCTGGAATCGCAAGCGTCGATCTTTTGCGGCTTTACGATCCGCAAAGTCGCAAATAGGTCGTTACTGAATGCGAAGAAAGTGGCGAGGAATGAATGCAGACGGGCGGCCAACCCATCCCTTCAGAACGGGGAGTTACTGAACGCGCTAGGGGCGACCCGGTCGATCGATGTGGGGGGGGCGTTCCGGACGTTGCGGACGTTCCGGCCTGCTCCCCTCGATATTTGCGTTGCTGTCATTATTGGCATCTTTGGCGTTCTTGCGTGAGCCGTAGCCCTGCCCATATGCGCTGTCGTGAACAGGCTCCCGCTTGACGTTGCCCTCCTGTTTGCGCGTCTGTTGGCTTTGTAGTGTGCTCGTAGCCTTCATGCGCTTGAGGATCCTTTCGCGCTGAATTAGATAGTCCTGGTCGCTCATGCCGTTTGGATTTTCCTTGCCAGGAGTGTTGGATTCCTGCGCCAGCACAGGTGCCGCCAATAGGCTTAATGACAGTGATAGGATGAAACTGACCATCTTCATGGTGGACTTCCCGTTAATTGAAGTTCTATTTTGAACTATAAAACGCTTGAAAGCACGACTCTGACACGTTGGTCAATCTCGAGCGCCTTGCCGCGTTTGCACGGTATGCAGAGTATTGCAGAATAAAGGTTGCTCGGAAATTTCGGCATTGTGGCAATTTGTAACAATATGTTACAGCTCGCTTCCGAGCGGTGCCAGACTCATGCGCCATCGGGTATAGTAAAAACCATGGGTAATAAAAATATATTGGTGGTAGATGATGACCCCGGTTTGCGCGAGTTGTTGCAGGAATACCTCTCGTCCCAAGGCTATCAGGTTCGCGCGGTGGCGGATGGTCTCGCTATGGAACAATACATGCGGCAAGAGGCCGTGGATCTGGTGATTCTGGATTTGATGCTGCCCGGCGAGGATGGGCTTACGCTTGCGCGCAAACTGAAGGCGCGCGGTCAGCAGCCGATCATCATGCTTTCTGCTCGAGGCGAGGATGTCGATCGCATTGTCGGACTGGAAGTGGGCGCTGATGATTATCTGGCCAAACCGTTCAACCCGCGCGAACTGCTGGCGCGAATCCGCGCCGTGCTGCGGCGCGGCGATGAAACGACGGAAAAAATCGAAGAGAGTACGCACGCAATATACCGCTTCGGTTCTTTTCAGCTCAATCTCAACTCGCGCAGCCTCCTGAAAAATGGTACAGAGATTGCATTAACCGCCCGTGAATTCAATTTGCTGAGTATTTTCGCGGGACATCCGAATCGAGTCCTAAGCCGCGATTTTCTGATGGATGTGATGAAAGGTCACGAACGAGACCCGTTTGACCGCAGTATCGATGTCACCGTGACACGTTTGCGCCGGAAGATAGAGGAGGATCCTTCGTCGCCGGTGTATGTGCGTACGGTGTGGGGCGAGGGTTACCTGTTTGCCCCAGAGGGAAACGTACCATAATGTCGGGTGAAGCCAAGCATAGCAGTCTGTTTCGCCACACATCCATAACAGTAGCGAGCGCGCTGGTCGTTTTTCAGATGATCGTGTTTAGCGTAATTGCGTATTACATCATGTTGCCTATGGCAAAACGCTCGGTGGATGATCTCGCGGGAATTATCATTTTGTCTGCAAAGACCTGGGTGGAGTTACCGCCAGAAACGCGCAAGGATTTCGAACTGGAGCTGGCCACCAAACATAATCTGTGGCTGTTCGAAACGTCTGTCATATTGCCGGAATACGATCACTATCAGCCTTACCTGTCGCTGTTGGAGCAGGCGTTGACGAGACGCACAGGGGAGGTTACCCGCATCAAGGTAACCCGTCTGGAAAAGAAAACCTGGTTCTGGGTAGATATCAGTTCTGGCGGGAAGCAGATTCGCATCGGTTTCCCGGAAGATATTCTTGGCATGCAGATGGTTGTGGCTTTGCTGCTCGTAATGGTAGCGACCATTATCCTGACGATGATCACGGCCATTATTCTGGCACGCAGAGTGACCCGGCCACTGGAGCTCATGGCTGAAGCTGCTCGGGATATAGGTCTTGGTAACTCTCCAACCTCCTTGCCTGAAACCGGAGCCGATGAACTGGCTGGTTTGGCGCGCACTTTTAACCAGATGTCGTTACAAGTACAGTCTTTGCTTGCCAACCGTACTACCCTGTTGGCCGGTATATCGCATGACCTGCGCACGCCATTGGCACGCATGCGCATCGCGTTGGAAATGTTGCCGGAGAACGTTGATCCAAAAATCGTGGACAGGTTAACAAATGATGTTGAGGAAATGAACCGCATGATCGGTGAATTTCTCACTTTTAGTCGCGGCCTCGAAAAAGAGGCGACACAAGAAATTGATCTGCAGGTGCTGCTGCGTGAGCTTTCGGACAACGCGGCGATCGAAGGGGGTGTGGTGGAGTTAAGGTCGCGGAGACCATGCATAAGACCGGTCGGACCGTTGGCATTGCGGCGCATACTAGGCAATCTGATCAGCAATGCCGTGCGTTACGGTGCGGGCCAACCGGTGGAGATTGAATGCGAGTGCGGCGATGGCGAGAGCGTGATTCGCATCCTTGATCGCGGCCCCGGCATTCCGTCTGCCGAAGTCGAAAACGTATTTCGCCCTTTCTACCGACTGGAGTCATCACGCAGTACGGCAACCGGCGGTAGCGGCCTGGGCTTGGCTATTGCGCAGCAATTGGCAAATACGAACGGCTGGCGAATAGCGTTGATGCCCCGCCCCGGCGGCGGAACGGAAGCATGCTTGACGATTCCCGATTGATCGGGCGGTTGAGGAGGTTTGCTGGCGTCACCGCCAGAAACGAAGGACGCTCAAGATGCGAAGCAACCACGGCTAATGTACAAGCTACCCTTTCCAATCACAACAGAACTTGTTACCCACAGGATGGGCAGCATCGAGCGCCCAGCGTATCCCAATGGCGCACAGCGACCCTCAGTCATAAAGGAATGGGTTATCGCCTTCCTGCATTCATTCCTCCCTATTTTCTTCGCATTCGGGAAAAAACGTTTGCGACTTTACAGGTCGTAAAGCCGGGGAGCAGGTGGATGTTGCAGGCGCTTCAGTGATCCAGGATGGGACTGTTTCACATCGGTGGTCTTGTATACCGCGAAGCGTTAAATCAGTTTCCAGATGGTTGCCTGGAACAACCCCTTAGTCTTGACCGAACAGAAATCTGATTCAAGTAACACACTGTAACAGCATTGGCAGATAACAATGGATACGATGTGTACATTGCACTGTGGTCAGTATGTACACAATGCAACCACTCTGAAAACCAGAAGATGGAGGATACGTACCATGAATAAAATGAGCACACTCCTGACAGCATTGTTGTTTGCATCCATTTCTTTTGCACACGCCGAAACTTCCGGCCAGCCCACTCAGCCTGCAGCCACGGGCGCCGCCAGCGTTCAGAAAAACCTCGATGCCAACAAGTCCAATGGCAAGGCCGACAAAGGCTTGAACACAGCATTGAGTCACATCAATGACCAGCACGGGAAAGCCGAGACTTCTGAACGCAATGCGGAAAAAGTTGAGCATGTCGTCGTACCAGAGCGTCCTTCCACGCCAGAACATCCGGGCCGCTAATCGCGGTTAATGTTTCAGAAATACTTCCTTTACCGGCGGCTTGGCCGCCGGTTGTTTGATGTGGTAATGCACTCTCCTGTCAGCTGGCGAGTGTTGTGGGCGTTAATGGCGATACGGTAAACCTGAACACCTTGGCCCCAATTAACGGAACAGATCAAAGGAGGTTTCCATGGTCAAGACGACCCACCTCATCGCGGCAATTCTGTCGGTTTCTGTTTCCGTTGCCTACGCGGAAACGTCAGGAAGGCCAACTCAGCCTGCATCCCGGGGCGCTGCCAGCGTTGGGAAAAACCTGGATGCCAATAAGTCAGGCAGCAAAGCCGACAAGGGTCTTGCCACTGTTAAAAAGGACATTACTGCAAAACACAAAAATTCCAAGGAAGTCGAAACCGAAAAGGCTATTATAGAAAAAGCTGCACACGCTGAAATATCCGAGCGTCCAGCCAGGTGAACATCGTTTTATGACTCCCGTCCGGCGGATGACCCGTCGGCTTTTTTGAAAGTAATTGAATGAAGAAGCTACTTCCCGCTCTGGCTGCGTTGTGCATGTCAGTCAACGCCTTGGCCGATGACCAATTCAGCTTGACCACTGGATTCGATTACAGCTCCGGCAAATATGGCAATGCCGCTTCGACCGATATTCTGTACATCCCGGTTGTTGGTAAATATGAGACTGACAATATGACGCTTAAGCTGACCGTGCCTTACATCAGCGTAACCGGTCCGGGCGGTGTGATTCAAGGGATGGGGCGTGTAGCCCCGCCTGCGAGCACCACGGCTGCGATGCCCAGTTTGGGACGGCCAGCCAAAGGCGGCGGCACTACTACTACCTCAAACTCCGGCTTGGGTGATGTGATTGCTTCGGCAGGCTACAGTGTCTATTCCGTAGATGCACTGACATTGGATGTTGTTGGCAAGATCAAATTTGGCACGGCCGATGCCAGCAAAGGCTTGGGTACCGGGATGAATGATTATTCGGCCCAAATCGACGGCTATTACACGCTCCGTAAAAAGACCACTCTATTTGCGACAGCTGGCTACACAGTGGTAGGAGCGCCAACCGGTATCGCCGTGAACAACGTCGCATATGGCATGCTCGGGGTTAGTCAAAAAGTAGACGACATTAGAAATGTTGGAGTGATGTTAAACGTCGTGCAAGCCATTACGGCCACATCAGGCAACCAGGAGGATGTCACATTGTTTGCTTCGCAAAAGCTAAGCCCAACCCTCAAGGCCCAGGCCTATGTCTTGAAAGGCTTCGCCAACGGCAGCCCTGATTATGGCGGTGGCGGGATGATCACCGGCTATTTTTAAGAAGCGCGCGCAGTTCGATCTACTTAGATTTTTTAGCGAGATAGCAAATGGATAAAAATACCAACGTTTCATATTTTTTGACGCGGGCTGACAAGGTCGTGCCCATTCTGTCATTCGTAATGCTCCTGTTGCCGGTCATGTACGCCGGCCATGCTTATGCGGATCCTCCTCCCTGGGCGCCGGCACACGGTTACCGGGACAGGCAGGACCAGGGAGACGACGAGCGTGATTATCGGCGTGAGCGCAGGCATGACGACGAAGATGAGGATGAAGGCAGAGAGCAGTATCGCAGGCGCGACGGCGAGGATGCATCCTATATCCCACCTTACGGGATCGAACGCGGCACATGCGACCGCGAGGCAGTCGGGCAGGTATTGGGTGGCGTGACCGGCGCTGCAATCGGTTCCACTGTTGGGCATGGCGGAGATAATGTAGCTGCCATTATCGGTGGCGCAATTGTTGGAGTGATCGTGGGCGGGACCATCGGACGAGCGATGGACAATGTTGATCAAGGTTGCGTTGGCCAGGTTTTGGAGCACGCGCCTGATGGAAGACGGGTTGCCTGGTACGATGCCGCCGGGAGAACGCAGTACCAAGTGACCCCGGGCAGGCCCTATAAAGACAATCAAGGACGTTATTGCCGGGCATATACCACCAACTCGGTAGGCAACGGTTCCGACCGCAGAGCCAGAAACACTGCTTGCCGAGACTCCAGCGGAACTTGGCAAAAGATCGACTAGGAATAAACCTGATCAGGCGAGTCGAAACGGAAAAGATTCCGGTTCGCAATTGGATCATCCTCGGGTATCCCCCGTCGGTTGTTGGAGACAGGGCGGGCCGATACCCGGGGCGACCTAGAAACCGAAATGCCTGAACACGCGTATCTTGATTGAATCCACCGCCACCAGATAAACCAGCACCAATGCCACCAGCCCGGCAACGAGCCCGATGGGAATGGCGGTCATGAGTATGCCCCGGGTGGCGAAAATAAAGACAACGACGATATCCAGCAGGGATGCAAGCAGCATCCATAGGCTCGGTAGCGATTGCCAGAAATGACGGCGCTCGCGCACGAGGTAGACGTTACCCTGGCCGGTAAAGACCAGCATCACGAAGATCAGTGTCTGTAACTGGTTCAGCGGCAGATGCAGCCAATCGCGTCCTGCAAAAAATACGGCGAACGACAGGACCAGCACGAATCCGGCGAGGATGCCCGACGTCAGCATAAGGTTGGGAATGTTCCAGCGTTCGGGTTTGCGCGAAAACGAAACATGATCCGTTGCGATGGACATCGTGACGAAATCGTTGGTGAACAGCAGCAGCACGATCAGCAGCGGAGTGATCACGAACACGCCCGTCAGCATGACCCCGACACTGAGAAAAATGGCGATCTCCAGCGTCTTGATGATCTTGTTCATGGTGTAGGTAAGCATGCGCTGGTTGATGCACCGGCTGGTTTCGATCGCAGCTTTGACGTCTCCCAGGCCGGGATTGGTCAGCACCAGGCTGGCGGCGGCCTTGGCGACATCGGTGGCATTGGCCACGGCGATGCCCACCTCGGCCTGCTTGAGCGCGGGCGCATCGTTGACGCCGTCACCACTCATGCCGACCACATGTCCGCTTTGCTGCAGCGCCTGTACCAGACGGAACTTGTCTTCCGGCAAGACTCGCGCGAAAACGTCGTAGCCCAATACGCCGTGCTGGAGCGCATCATTCAGATCTTCCGGTGCGCACACCCGCTTGCCGATGCCCACCTGTTCGGCCACTGCGCGCGCTGTGGCCGGCCCGTCGCCCGAAACCATCAGTACCCGTACGCCCAGGTCCTGCAGATCCCTGATCAGCGTATGAGCATCGTCCCGAGGGGGGTCTTGCAGCGCCACCAGTCCGGCGAATTGCAGGCCGTTGCCGGCGGTTTCGATGGCAACTGCGAGTACGCGTGAACCGTCCGCGCCCATTTTCTCCACGTCGGAGCCGATGTCGATTCCATCCACGACAAGTCCGACAATCACGCGCGGCGCTCCCTTGAGCACGCGCAATCTGGTGTCGCCCTGGTCATACTGCGCTTCGGATCGCTTGGTCTCCGGGTCAAACGGAATAAAGCCCAGACGCTGCGGCACTTGGGACAGCAGCCCGCGCGCGTGAGCGGCATCCAGAATGGCCAGGTCTATCGGGTCTTGAGTCGAGTGGTCGCAGGCGAGCGCGGCCCAATACAGCAGGTCGTTGTCGTTATAGGGTGCGTATGAACGGAGCGCGGTGAGCGCCAGCCGGTTTTGAGTGATGGTGCCGGTCTTGTCGCTTGCCAGCACATCCATTGCGGCCGCCTCCTCGATGGCCGACAGGCGTGTCACCAAGACCCCGTTCCTGGCCAGCTCCAGCGCGCCGAGCGCCGTTGCGAGCGTATAGGTTGCCGGCAGCGCGATGGGCACGGAAGCGACCAGCAGGATCAACGCAAAGGGAAGCACTGCGGTCAGCGGGATCCCGTATAACCAGCTGTATGTCAGCAACGCGGCAACCAAGATCGCGTCTAGCGTCACCAGGTACTTGACGATCGTAACGATGAGCGTTTCGAGATGGCTTGCGGACTTGGCGCTGCGCACCAGTTCGGCAGTCCTTCCGAAAAAGGTATGCGTTCCGGTTGCGGTGACTTCACCCGATGCTTCGCCGCGTTTTACTATCGCGCTGGCATGTACCGCAGTTCCCGCACTCGCCTCGACAGGCAAGGATTCGCCGGTTAGCGCGGATTGGTCCAGAAGCAGTTTGCCGTCAAGCAGGCGTATGTCCGCAGGTGCAAGGTCGCCCATGCGCAGGTGCACCACGTCACCCGGCACCAATTCCTGGGCGGGCAGTTTTTGCCAGATATTGTCTCGCAGCACGCGCACCTGAATCTCCAGGCGGCTTTTCAGCATTGCCAGTGCGTTGTTGGCGCGATTTTCATGCACGAACCCGAGCACGGCATTGAAGACCAGCAAGGCGGCAATGATGGCGGCTTCGTCAGGTTTGCCCAGCGCGAACTGCAAGGCGATGGTGGCTTCCAGCATCCAGGGCACCGGCGCCCAGAACTTGCGCAGTAAAACGAGCCAGGTATGCGGGTGATCCTCCGCCACGGTATTGGGTCCGTATTCCGACAGCCGTTGCTTTGCTTCGGGGCTGGTGAGTCCTTGCAGTGCGGCTGCTTCGGGCATGTTTTCCACCTTGTCAGGAGTTGTTGGCAGAAGTGAAGAGTGCAGTTTCGGTTGCCGAACACAGATCGGCAGGAGGATCATCCGACAGGCACCTGCACGTTTTCTGCCACATCGCCGAATGCTACCGCCCGCGGTACTGCGAATAATTAATTAATTTTCACGGAGCCGGTTTCGTGAAAAGATCGATGCGCATGGGAGCGAGGAAGTCCGCGCCAGTCGGGGACATGTGACGATTGAATTTGGAGCGGACCTCTTCGAACAACGCCGGCGATAGCCGGTGATCGGTATGGGTCACTTTGAGGACCTGGTTCTCGAACTGGCCGAAACTGTCGAAATGCGCCGGCTGCAAAAAGAATTTCTGTTGCACAAGCGTTAGCCGCCGAGTGGAAACCGCGCGCACTTCGGCCGCAAAGGCAACCTCGCGCACTTTCTTTTCATCGTGGAAGAGTCGCAGTATCTCGTTGAATTCTCCGGCGTAGACAGGCTCGGAAATATAGGCCACTCCTCCGGCCTTCAATACCCGGCAGATCTCGGAGAACGCTTTGTCGAGCGACTCGGAGGGTACGTGATGCAGGGACTTGAACATCAGCACGATGTCGAAACTGGAATCGGCAGCAGGAATGTTCTCGGCACCGCCATACTCGAAGCGGACGTTGGGCAGGTCCCCGATCATCCTGTTCTTCGCAAGCTGGACTTCGTCCACTTCCAGAGCGAGAACCGAGGCGGCCTTTTGGGCGACCAGGCGAGTCTTTTCTGCGGCGCCGCAGCCGAGCTCGAGTACGTTCGCATCTTCCAGCTGCAGGAGTTTATCCATGATCTCCCGCTCGTTGGCGACAAGGGTAACCTGGGGGGCATCGATACGCATTTGGCTGATTGTCATGTCTGATCCTTGTGTCTTCCATCCGTTACGGTTCCTGGCAGCATGATCGATCTGAACGGGCATGCCGAAATGCATTTCTTTGCATCCGGCGAGAATTTAACAGCCGGATGCACATCGCGGCAATATTTCTGCAAAGCGTCTACATTTGCAGTATGGGGCTCGATCTGAACCTGGATTAAACTTCCCGCCGATCAAGCCGATACATCTATTGCAGGGGCGGTGGAAACCGTTCCCGATACGGAGGTGTGATATGACTACCACGATGAACACGAGCGGCTACGAGATCGAACGCGAAACAGGTGCGGACGGGGAATATGGCGACGAGGTGATGTATGCGGGATGGAATCCGCAACTTGCGTCGGCCGGCAACCAGCCGGTCGGTGAGGATAAGCATCCGGCACTTCCCGGCGAATTGGCGACAGTGGATATCGATGCATTCCTGCAAAAAATGTATAAGTATCAGCGCTAATGATGTGTCTTTCCAGGCGGCCTCGCTGCTGAGGCCGCCTGCTCTGTAACCCTTATCTGGCGCCGTGTTCGGGCATTTTCAGCGATGTGGCGCAAGGCGCATGTGGTATTCTGTGCCCAGTCGATCCCGAGTCCTTCCATGAGATTAGTATTGTTCCTGCTGCTGGCGTTGCCCGTGTGTGCGCTGGCCGACCAAGAAAGTGATTTCCGCATCGCACGCGAAGCGTTACGCGTTGGCAATGCATCACGCCTGGACAAAGTGGCGGAGAGCCTCAGGGAGACGCCGCTGGAGCCCTATGTGACCTATTACCAGTTGCGCATGCACTGGGGTGTGAAGGCTACGCCGGCGATCAAGGCATTTCTTGCGCGCACCGACGAATCCCCGGTAGTCGATCAGTTTCGCGGAGAGTGGCTCAAATATCTCGGCGAGCGCGAAAGCTGGGACGAGTTCGCAGAGGAATATCCGCACCTGGTGAATACGGATAACGAGCTGACCTGTTATGCCCTGCAATTGCGCCAGCAATCCGATGCCGTTGGCGCGTTGGCCGAGGCACGCAAGCTGTGGTTCAACAGCGAAGAGATGCCGGATAGCTGTACGCCGTTGTTCATAGAGGCGATCAAGCAAGGCATCATTAGCGAGACCGATATATGGCAGCGCATGCGTCTGGCGCTGGAAAGCAACAATACCTCCCTGGCCAGGGAACTGATCAAAAAGCTGCCCAAGGCGGAAGTCTTTCCGGCAGCCGAATTGAGCGTGGCGGCGAGAAATCCGCGGCACTATCTGGAAAAGACCAAATTCGAGAACGCGGGCATGGGACGTCGAATGGTTGCCTTGTTCGCCCTGCAGCGCCTGGCCAGGCAGTCGCCGCAGATCGCCTATACGCGCTGGGAACATATGGCCAATTATTTTTCCGAGGACGAACAGCGCTATTTCTTCGGCTGGCAGGGCTACGCCGGTGCACAGGCCCATGACGAAAGGGCATTGCTCTGGTATTCGGTGGCTGGCGATGCGGCGTTGAATCCGAAACAACTGGCATGGCGCACCCGCGCCGCATTGCGCGCAAACAACTGGCACGAAGTCTGGGAGAGCATCAGTGCCATGTCGCCGCAACAGCAAAGCGAGGGCGTGTGGAGATACTGGAAAGGTCGCGCACTCATGGCTCTGGGGCGGCCAGTGGAGGCCGAAGCGTTGTTTACCGACCTAAGCCGAGAATACAATTTCTATGGACAGCTCGCTTCCGAAGAATTGGGAGGCGCGCCGGGTGCGGGCATGGGTTCGGTGCATTACCAGCCGAGCGATACCGAGATCGAAACCATACAGGCCATGCCCGCGATACAGCGTACATTGTTGTTATATCGAATGGACATGCGTACCGAAGCCGCAAAGGAATGGGCCTGGGCAACGCGGAACTTCAGCGACCGGCAATTGCTGGTGGCAGCCGAAGTGGCGCGCCGCAACGAGATGTACGACCGTTCGATCAATGCCGCGGATCGTACGGTGCAGCTGCATGATTTCAATTTGCGCTATCCCGCACCGTACCGCGAGAGCATGCAGGAAAACCTGCACAAGCACGGTCTGGAGGAGGCCTGGGTGTACGGTCTGATGCGGCAAGAAAGCCGCTTTGCGACCAAGGCAAAATCCGACGCCGGCGCGGCCGGTTTGATGCAGATCATGCCGGATACGGCGCGCTGGGTGGCAAGGCAAATCGGCATGAAGGGTTACCGCAAAGGGCTGATCCATCAGCTGGATGTGAACATCCAGCTCGGCACGTATTACATGAAGACGGTCTCGCATCAATTTGACGACAACCCTGTGCTGGCATCCGCCGCATACAACGCGGGCCCGACCAGGGCGCGGCAATGGCGCGGCACACAGCCGATGGAGGGAGCGATCTACGTCGAGACCATTCCGTTCGACGAGACGCGCGATTATGTGAAGAAGGTAATGAGCAATACCATGTATTACTCCAAGCTGTTCGGCCAGACCTCGCAATCGCTCAAACAGCGGCTCGGCACCATCGAGGCGCAAAACGCGAAGAACCAGAAATCCTATCGCGATGAACGTTAAAACAAAAATAATCTTCTCGTTCGCTCCTTCTCCCCTCGGGGGAAGGTTGGGAAGGGGGAAAACGCTTTGAGTCATTCGTCACTTAAAGTCTATTGCGTCGGCGGTGCAGTGCGCGACCGGCTGCTCGGCTTGCCCGTGCAGGATCACGATTGGGTGGTGGTGGGCAGCACGCCGGATGAGATGGTCGCGCGCGGCTTCAAACCGGTGGGCAGCGACTTCCCGGTGTTTCTGCATCCCGAAACGCACGAGGAATATGCGCTGGCGCGCACCGAACGCAAAGTGGCTCAGGGTTACAAAGGGTTCACCGTATATGCCACGCCTGAAGTGACGCTGGAGCAGGACCTGCTGCGCCGGGACTTCACCGTCAACGCCATCGCTCAGGATGCCGACGGCAACCTCATCGATCCTTACGGCGGACAGGCAGACCTGAAGGCGGGCGTGTTGCGCCATGTGAGCTCCGCGTTCGCCGAGGACCCGGTGCGCATCCTGCGCGGCGCGCGCTTTGCGGCGCGCTTCGGATTCACCTTCGCGCCGGAGACATTGAGGCTGATGCGGACGATGGTCGAGAACGGCGAAGTCGACGCGCTGGTGGCCGAGCGCGTATGGCAGGAACTGGCGCGCGGCCTGATGGAAAAGCATCCGTCGCGCTTCTTCACCACGCTACGCGAGTGCGGCGCGCTGAAAAAGATACTGCCGGAACTGGATGCGCTCTTCGGCGTGCCGCAACCGCCCCAGTACCATCCCGAGATAGATTGCGGCATTCACGCCATGCTGGTGCTGGACGATACGGCGAAGCACGGTTACCCGCTGGAAGTGCGCTTTGCCGCACTGGGGCACGATCTGGGCAAAGGCAGTACGCCCGCGGGTATCCTGCCGCGCCACATCGCCCACGAGATGCGCAGTGTCGAACACCTGAAGGACGTGTGCGAGCGGCTGCGTGTGCCCGGCGAATGCCGGGATCTGGCGATGCTGGTGGCTAGACACCACGGCAACATACATCGCGTCAAGGAACTGCGTGCGGACACGATAGTGAGGTTGTTCGACAGCTGCGACCTGTGGCGCAAGCCGGAACGCTTCACGCAGGTATTGCAGGCCTGCGAGTCCGATGCACACGGGCGCACCGGACACGAGCAGGATGCCTATCCGCAATCTCCGTATCTGCTGCGCTGCGCGCAAGCCGCACAGGCAGTGAACGCGGGAGAGATCGCGCGCGCATGCCCGGACAAGAACCTGATCGCCGACAGGGTACGCGAAGCGCGCATCATGGCGGTCGAAGCCGTCATCAAAGATTCGTAGCACCCGCGTCGGTGAAAACAAAAGACCGCTGACCATTTCCGGTAGCGGTCAATTCCAGATAACGGGAATCATTCAGTCCGGGTTATTTTTCAGGCTTCGTAATGGCACATAGAATGGCGCCGACAACCAGTCCGGCCACCAATCCAGCCAGGCCGAGATTGCCGCCTATGCTGGCCTCGAAATCGTCGCCGCCGATGAACCAGGAAAGCAGGAAGAATACGATAGCAAGCGAAAACCAGACAACCTCGCCAACAGACAGGGCGAAGAGGTTCGGGCCTTTGGGTAAATGAACATCATGTAAATGAATGGAGTGCATGACCGTCTCCTTTAAAGACATTGGGTAGACCTACCGATTTCAGTACCGGCCGCGGTGGCAAGAAATTGAATTACATACGTCTCATGTCATCAACAGTCGCGCTGATGATGAGCACTCTGGCCTCAGCGGTCAATATTGCACTGTCACGAGTTTAAGAGTAAGTTGTTCCGTTGAATGAGTATTTTTCCTTAAGCAGGGAAGCGCTGCCCTGACCTCGATTCTTCTTCAAGCCTCGGAACGTCTTTCATTTGTCGCCAATTGGCCGGCACAGTATTGCCCGATACCTGCGGGTCATCCAGTCACGCATTTTTTCGCTTCGGATCTTTCGGCAAGTCCGACATAACGGCACGCCACGCCTGCAGTTTGTCCGCGTAGGGAAGCCCGGCATGCGCGGGACTGGTTGAAGGCAGTCGCTGCAACTTTAGCGGTGGCAAGGTTTGTTTGTCCTGCACGAATTTCCTGAAGCATTGTTCGGCTTTGCTGCCGTTGAAGAACACCTGCGTGATATGCGGATGCCGGGCGAAGAACGACGAGAAGTCGTTCGCCGATTCCTGCCTGATATCGGAATCCATGCTGGTCTCGCGCACACAGGAATCAAGCACGTCCCATAACGCGATCCCGGCAGTGCGCAGGATGGCAAGCCTTTCCTGATAGGGCATTCCCGGGTACGCACCAACCAGCTCCCCCATGATTTTCCAGAAGACATTCGACGGATGGGCGTAATACTGGTTCTGTTCCAGCGATCTTCTGCCGGGCATGCTGCCCAGGATCAGTACGCGTGCATCCACGCTGCTTACGGGTTCGAAACTGCGGATAGGCGACATGCCCGGGACGGAAAAATCAGCGTGGTTACAAATGGCGCGACTGATCGCCGCGCAGGAATCCGGCCAGCGGCTGATCCATGCCTTTGCCAAGCGCGATCACCTTGAACAGTTCACCCATCTCCGCCGGACTGGTGAGTTTCTGCAGTTGGGCGGCAAGAGGTGCATACGCCTTTACATCCTCGGCCGGAACTTCGCCGAGCAGATCCGTCACGCCGTTGTTGATCAGAAAATGCGCCTGCGAGGTATAGCCCAGGAAGTGTGCGCTATGATCGATCGCCGTTTCCGCGACGGCGGTGAAATCCACATGCGCCGTAATGTCCTGCAGGCCGGGCAGATAGAAGGGATCATCGTGCGAATGGTGACGGTAATGGCACATCAGGGTACCGCGAGTCCGTTGCGGATGGTAATACTCGCCGGCACCGAAGCCGTAGTCGATGAATAGCATGACTCCTTTTCCCATGCGCTCGCACAGGCTGGCGATGAGGCCACGCGCGGTGAGCGAGATTTCGCTCAGGTAATTGTCGGGCACTTTGATCTTGTTTGCGATGTCGAGCAGCGCGGGTGATTCCGGCAGTCTGTCCTGCCAGCTGAAACGGTTGGCTACGGTTGTTACACCGCGTTCCAGGATGCGCTGGTTCGTCCAGTACATCAGATGGACCGGAAATGCATCCAGCACTTCGTTGCCGATGACTGCGCCGGAGATATTGTCCGGCAGGGTATCTAGCCAGCGCACGCGCCCGGCGAGATGCGGCAGCTTGTCGCGCAACAGTGCTTGCTGGCGTTCGCGCAGGTCGGCGCTTACCTCCAGTATCGAATAGCTTTCCGGCAGTTCATCCAGCCTTTCAAGTTCGCCGAGGATATCCAGCGCGAGTTTTCCGCTGCCCGCACCCAACTCCAGGATGTGGGGCGAGCTGGCCTGCATCACTTCGATCAGTTGCCTCGCCACGGTTCTGCCGAACAGCGTGGAGAGTTCCGGCGCAGTGATGAAATCGCCCTCTTCGCCAAGTTTTCGCGACCCGGCAGTGTAGTAGCCCAGACCGGGCGCATACAACGCCAGTTCCATGAAGCGTGAAAAGGGAATCCATCCTCCCTGCGCGGTGATATCGGCGCGGATGAGATCGCACAATTTGGCGCTGTGAACAAGAGCGTCGGGGCCGGGGACAGGCAAGTTGATGGGCATGGTCAGGTATAATTCAGCAGTTGCGAGAGTTTAGTGGGGAATAGGATGCAAGGCAAAACAGTATTGGTGACGGGGGGGGCTAAGCGCGTTGGCGCGGCTATCGTACGCCGTTTGCACGCGGCAGGTGCGAACGTCGCTATCCATTGCCACGCCTCTTTGCAAGATGCCCAGGCCCTGCGTGCCGAATTGAACGAGAAGCGCCCCGACTCCGCCTGCACGGTGCAGGCGGACCTGCTGGATATTTCCGCTTTGCCGCGCGTGATCGAGGAGACCATCGGGCAATTCGGGCAACTGCATGCGCTGGTCAACAACGCCTCCAGTTTCTATCCCACGCCGCTGGATCAAATGAACGAGCAACAATGGAACGACCTGCTCGGCACCAACCTGAAAGCGCCCTTGTTCCTGGCGCAGGCGGCCGCGACCGAATTGCGCCGCAATCACGGATGTATCGTCAATATCGTCGATATCCATGCCGATTTTCCGATGCATGGGCACTTGCTGTATAACGTGGCCAAGACTGGCTTGGCTGGGCTCACCCGGGCATTGGCACAGGAACTCGCACCGCAGGTACGCGTGAACGGGGTCGCGCCCGGCATCAATCTCTGGCCGGAAAGCGCGGCCTGGCAAGACGAAGAACAGCGCCGCAGGCTTGTTGCACAAACCCTGCTCAAACGCGAGGGAGAACCGGACGATATCGCCAGGACCGTGCAATTCCTGATCGCCGATGCACCCTATATCACGGGCCAGATATTGGCGGTCGACGGGGGGCGCAGTATCAACCTTTGAAAATAAAATGAACGACATCACTCAACCCATCCATTTCGAACACCATTCCACCAACTTCAATCGCCTGAAGGGGCGGCTGGAACACATGGTCGGCAAGGCCATCGGCGATTTCAACATGATCGAAGAGGGCGACACCGTGATGGTGTGCCTGAGCGGGGGCAAGGATTCCTATACCCTGCTGGATATCCTGCTCACCTTGCGCAAGCGCGCACCCATCGATTTCAGGATCGTGGCGATGAACCTCGACCAGAAGCAGCCGGGCTTCCCGGCCGACGTGTTGCCGAATTATCTGAAGAAACTCGGCGTGGACTTCCACATCGAGACGCAGGACACCTACTCCATCGTCAAGGCCAAGATCCCCGAGGGCAAGACCACCTGCTCGCTTTGCTCGCGGTTGCGTCGCGGCATCATCTACAAGGTGGCGGGTGAACTGGGTGCGAACAAGATCGCGCTGGGACACCACCGCGACGACATGGTGGAGACGCTGTTCCTGAATATGTTCTTCGGCGGCAAGCTCAAGGCCATGCCGCCCAAACTGGTCACCGACAAAGGCGACCACATCGTCATCCGCCCGCTGGCCTATTGCGCCGAGAAAGACATTGCCCGCTACGCGCGCGGTATGGAATTCCCCATCATCCCGTGCAACCTCTGCGGCTCGCAGGAGAACCTGCAACGCCAGAACATCAAAGAGATGCTCGCACAGTGGGAACACCAGTATCCGGGGCGTACCCAGACCATCTTCACTGCCATGCAAAGCGTCAAGCCTTCACACCTGCTCGATGCGAATTTGTTCGACTTCAGGAATATCCAGCTTGGGGCGGCGGTGGATGAAGGCGATGTTGCCTTCGACCAGGAAATCTGACATAAAATTTGTATTTTCGTGAACAAGTCTTTCCATGCAAACTTTGAATTGGAGCAAATAATGTATTTCGGGCAGATTCGTATCCTGTGCGTCGTGTGCGCTTTTTTTCTGGCCGGATGTACCACCCCGGTCAGCACCAATATCAAGCCTTCCGCGGAACATGTTGCCAAATACAGTGAACTGTCCGATCTTAACGTGGTGGCCACCCTGGAAAAGAACGTGAACGACGCCAGGAAAGCCAACATGCCATTCCTGGCGCCGAGTTATTTCCGCGAAGCTTCGCAAGTCCTGAGCGAAAGCCAGAGTGCGCTGGGCAATAAATCCAGGGATGTGCTGGTAAGCAACGCGGCCAAGGGCGACGCCATTCTGGAAAAAGGACGGGCGATAATGGCCATTGTGCAATACCGCTTCGCCAAGGAGCTGGAATACAAGACGCAACTCGAAGAACACGACGCGCCCAAACTGCTGCCCAGGGAATATGAAAAAGCGATGGGCGATCTTTCCGGCTTGATTGGAAAAGTGGAGCGCGAACAGCCGGAGAGCATCGAAAGGGAAAAGACGGCCTTGCTCCAGTCCATGCTGGATCTGGTGATCAAGGCCATCCAGGAAGGTGCACTGCATGAGAGCGAACTCATCAACGCGGATAGCAGGATGAAGAACGCCGACAAGCAGGCACCGGTGACTTACGCACAGGCACTGCGTGTGTACCAGGACGCCAAGAGCCGGATCGCCGCCGCGCATGACGACAAGGAACTGGTCCAGCGTTTGGGCGCGGAAGCCACATTTGCCGCGCACCATGCGCAACAGATCAATGAGCGCGTTGCCCTGTTGCAAACCCAATTGAAAATAAGTGCTGCCAGCGTTGCTTCGGTGGGTGGCGTGATGAACAGTGGCGGAGTTCAGGAAAATGCGCAACCCGAAGGCAAATCGTCAGGTACTGAACGAGTCACCCTTGAAAAGATCGTTCTGCAGGAAGAAGACCGGTTGCAGAGCATCGCTGCCGCATTGAAACTTAGAGATCTGCGCGATTTGCCGCTGGAAAAGCAAGTGGAGGCAATCAGGCGCGCAGCAGCCGATGCCGTTAACCAGCCAAACGGAGCAACGGCAATCCAGGATTACGAAGAGCGTCTGAAAGCCGCCAACAACGGGATCCAGCAGGGAGTGGCCGAACTGGAACAGAAAGACAAACAGCTTGCCGAGAAAAATGATCAGCTGTCCAGGAAGGACAAACAACTGGCAGACAAAGACAAACAGCTGACTGAAAAAGATTCGCAGATCAAGACGCTGAAGAAAAAGCTGCAAACCATGAAGCTGCTGTAAATCCCGGAATTTAATATAAGCGGACTTTACCGAATTGATCTGGGTTGCACCGGATTCACGGCAATCTTGAAGATTATCTTGCGTATCAGGCCGCCGCCTACCAGCGGCGCATGCGCATCCTCCGGAAAGAAGATGCAGAAATGATCCGGCGGCACGGCGATCCAAGACACCGCCGCATCGTGGAAGAAACGGATGTCCCTCTCCATGCTGTGTTCGCTCACCGGATTGTGGCAATCCGCCAGCGGTTTCCAGCCCATTTCCTCAGATCCGTCCAGCACCATCTGGATATCGATGTAACGCCGGTGCGCCTCCAGCTTGGCCATCTCGCGCGTCTTGCCCGGCAGATGCTCTACGATCGCGATCAGGTCCTCGCCGAGAATGTGGTAACGCCCCGGTGCGAGGTTGAACAGGTCGGTGTTGCGAATATAGTCGAACGCACTCGGAAACAGGGGATGCAGCGTGGTGTAACGGTCGGACTGGGAGAGGCTGGAGAAGATCATCAATGGATTCCTTATGTCAGCTTAGATGAAGCGCGCCACCATTCCTTTTGTCATTTCACCCTGCAACGGTATCTGCACGCGATGCCCGCTGCCGGGTGCGACAGTGACTGCTTCGCCTTCAAGGTTGTGCATTTCGGTGAGCTGGATGATGTGGTTGCCGGAAGGATGGATGATCTCCAGCTTGTCGCCGATTGAAAATTTGTTCTTCACATCGATCTCTGCCACGCCATTTGCACAGGCTACGATGTCGCCGACGTACTGTTGGCGGAAGCTTTCGGAGTGGCCGCGCATGTAGTTCTGCTGTTCGTGCGTGTGGTGACGCTCATAGAAGCCGTCGGTGTAACCGCGGCTCGCCAGTGCATCCAGCGCGCCTAGCAGTTCCAGGTTGAACGTCCGGCCTTTGACGGCGTCGTCGATGGCCTGGCGATACACTTGCGCGGTGCGCGCCACGTAGTAAATGGATTTTGTGCGTCCTTCCACCTTGAGCGAATCGATGCCGATCTTCGCCAGTCGTTCGACATGTTCAACCGCGCGCAAATCCTTGGAGTTCATGATGTAAGTGCCGTGCTCGTCTTCCAGCACCGGCATCAGCTCGCCCGGATGATCCTTGCGCGAGATGACGTACACCTTGTCCGCTTCGGGATGACGCGGTTGAGAGCCGCAATCGGATAGTGGGCTGTCGCTCAGCGCCTTGTCGAAATCGAAGTCGATCTTCTGGATGTCGCCGGTGCCGTCCTCGGCGGCATTGTCCACCTTGTAATCCCAGCGGCAGGAGTTGGTGCAGGTACCCTGGTTGGCATCGCGGTGGTTGAAGTATCCGGAGAGCAGGCAGCGACCGGAGTAGGCGATGCACAGCGCACCATGCACGAACACTTCCAGTTCCATGTCCGGACATTCCTGGCGGATCTCCTCGATCTCGTCCAGTGAAAGTTCGCGCGACAGGATCACGCGAGTTAGTCCGAGCGATTTCCAGAATTTCACGGCCGCGTAATTCACGGTATTGGCCTGTACCGACAGGTGGATCGGCATCTCTGGCCAGCGTTCGCGCACCATGGCGATCAGGCCGGGATCGGCCATGATCAGGGCGTCCGGCCGCATCTCGATGACCGGCTGCATGTCCGCCATGTAGGTCTTGACCTTGGCGTTATGCGGCATCAGGTTGCTGGCAACGAACAGTTTCTTGCCCAGCGCATGCGCCTCCTGTATGCCGATTTGCAGTTCTTCCAGCCTGAATTCGTTATTGCGCGCTCTAAGAGAATAGCGCGGTTGGCCGGCATACACCGCATCCGCACCGAAGGCGTAGGCGGTGCGCATCTTGTCGAGGGTGCCGGCGGGCAAGAGCAGTTCGGGTGCGCGCAAAGTGTTCATCGGTAGCCCAGACGTTTCAGGATTTCCAGCGAGGCGCCGGCCTGGTTGAGTGTATAGAAATGCAGGCCGGGGGCGCCGCCTGCGATGAGTTTCTCGCATAGCTGCGTGACGACATCGAGACCGAATGCCTGCACCGATTCCACATCGTCGCCGTAACCCTCCATGGTCTTGCGCATCCACCGCGGGATCTCGGCTCCGCATGCATCGGAGAATCGCGCGAGTTGCGAGAAACGCATGATGGGCATGATGCCAGGCACGATGGGTGCGGTGACGCCGAGTTTGCGACATTCATCGACGAAACGGAAATAGCCGTCCGCATTGTAGAAATATTGCGTAATGGCCGAATTCGCGCCTGCATTGACCTTGCGTTTGAAGTTGAGCATGTCCTCGCGCGCAGAATTCGCCTGCGGATGGAACTCGGGGTAAGCGGCGACCTCGATATGGAAATGTTCGCCGGTCTGCGCGCGAATGAACGATACCAGCTCGTTGGCATATTGAAACTCGCCGATGCTGGCCATGCCGGAAGGCAGATCTCCGCGCAGCGCGACGATGCGCCTGATGCCCATGTCCTTGTATGCGAAGAGCAGTGCGCGGACGTTGTCTCTGGTGGAACCGACGCAGGACAGGTGCGGGGTGGCGTTATGGCCCTCGGCATGAATCTGCCTGATCGTTTTCAGTGTGCGGTCTTGCGTGGATCCACCCGCGCCGAAGGTGACCGAAAAGAATTCCGGTTTGACTACGGCCAAACGCTGCCGTACGACCGCCAGCTTTTCCACGCCCTCCGGCGTTTGCGGCGGATAAAATTCAAAACTGATCGGTGTTGTTGTGTTTCCCATTTTTTCTCACAAGTAGTTGTGCGGCGGCTGAACTCAGCGCCCAGGAAAAAATGCTGTACAGGACTGCACCCAACACGCCGTGCCAGAAACTGTCGACGGTAAATCCGCGCAGAATGGAACCCGCGAACCAGAACATCAGGCCGTTGATGACGAAGATGAACAGTCCCAGCGTGAGCATGGTGACCGGCAAGGTCAGCACCAGAAAGATCGGGCGGATGAGCGTGTTGACGAGGCCCAGCACAAAGGCTGCGATGAACGCCGCCATGAACCCGTCCACGTGGATGCCCGGCACGAAGTTCGCCACCGCGATCAGCGCCAGCGAATTCAATGTCCAGATGAGCAATAGTCGTAGCAGCATTTTTCCATTTAACAAGTTAACAGGGGCGAACCTGGCGTCCGCCCCTGAGCATCATACCCGCAACAAGCGGATTAGTAGCGGTAGTGGTTGGCCTTGTACGGGCCTTCCTTGGGTACGTTGATGTAAGCCGCCTGCTGGTCGGTCAGGGTGGTCAACTGTGCGTTCAATGTGGTCAATTGCAAACGCGCGACTTTTTCATCCAGATGTTTGGGCAGGGTATACACGCCGACCGGATATTCCTTGGTACGGGTGAACAGCTCGATCTGCGCGATGGTCTGGTTGGCGAACGAGGAGGACATCACATAAGACGGATGGCCGGTACCGCAACCCAGATTCACCAGACGTCCCTCTGCCAGCAGCAGGATGCGCTTGCCGTCGGGGAAGATCACGTGGTCGACCTGCGGCTTGATGTTTTCCCACTTGTATTGCTTGAGCGAGGCCACGTCGATCTCGTTGTCGAAGTGGCCGATGTTGCACACGATGGCCTGGTTCTTCATCTTCTTCATGTGGTCGTGCGTGATCACGTGGAAGTTGCCGGTGGTGGTAACGAAGATGTCGCCGTGTTCGCAGGCGTAATCCATGGTCACCACACGATAACCTTCCATCGCGGCCTGCAATGCGCAGATCGGGTCGATCTCGGTGACCCAGACCTGTGCGGACAACGCACGCATGGCTTGCGCAGAACCCTTGCCCACGTCGCCATAGCCGGCGATGACGGCGATCTTGCCGGCGATCATCACGTCGGTGGCGCGCTTGATGCCGTCCACCAGCGATTCGCGGCAGCCGTACAGGTTGTCGAACTTGGATTTGGTGACGGAGTCGTTCACGTTGATCGCCGGGAATTTCAGGTCGCCGCGTTCATGCATCTGATACAGGCGGTGCACGCCGGTCGTGGTCTCTTCGGTCACGCCTTTGATCGCGGCGAGACGGGTGGAGTACCAGGTCTTGTCTTTTGCCAGCTTCGCCTTGATCGAAGCGAACAAACAGGTTTCTTCGTCCGAGCTTGGTTTGCTGATCAGCGATGCGTCCTTTTCAGCGCGTGCACCCAGATGCAGCAACAGCGTGGCATCGCCGCCGTCGTCCAGGATCATGTTGGACAAACCGCCGTCCGCCCATTCGAAAATGCGGTGCGTGTAGTCCCAGTATTCGGCCAATGTTTCGCCTTTGACTGCGAAAACCGGTGTGCCGGTCGCGGCAATTGCCGCGGCTGCATGGTCCTGGGTGGAGTAGATGTTGCAGGAAGCCCAGCGCACTTCTGCGCCCAGTGCCTTCAGCGTCTCGATCAGCACGCCGGTCTGGATGGTCATGTGCAGCGAGCCGGTGATGCGTGCACCACGCAACGGCTGGGTCGCGGCATACTCATTGCGGATGGCCATCAGGCCGGGCATTTCGATCTCGGCGATCGCCAGTTCTTTGCGTCCCCAGGCAGCGAGGGACATGTCGGCGACGATATAGTCGGTGAAACCTTTTGCGGTAGCGTTCATGAATTGCTCCATTCATCTAAAAAGTTAATGAATGGGTGCGGTTGCTTCGGTGAGCCACTGGCTCCGAGCCTGACGGGGGACTGGTTGTCCAGACCCGCTGCAGCACCCCTCGGAGGGTGGGTAATGCGATTTGTAGGGTGGGCACACTCTTGTGCCCACCGTGCAATTTTACAGCCCTGCGTCAGCCCTCAGAGCTGCCGCCTTATCCGTGTTTTCCCACTTGAACTCGGGCTCTTCACGGCCAAAGTGGCCGTAGGCTGCCGTCTTCTGATAGATCGGACGCAGCAGGTCGAGCATCTGCACGATGCCCTTGGGACGCAGGTCAAAATGCTTCTGCACCAGTTCTGCGATCTTCTCGTCGGAGACCTTGCCGGTGCCGTAAGTGGTCACCATCACGCTGGTTGGGCGTGCCACGCCGATCGCGTAGGAGATCTGGATCAGGCACTTGTCGGCCAGTCCTGCCGCGACGATGTTCTTCGCGACATAACGGCCCGCGTATGCCGCGGAACGGTCGACCTTGGACGGGTCCTTGCCGGAGAACGCGCCGCCGCCGTGCGGGGCTGCACCGCCGTAGGTGTCGACGATGATCTTGCGTCCGGTCAGGCCGCAGTCGCCTTGCGGGCCGCCGACGACAAAACGTCCGGTCGGGTTGACCAGATACTTGATCTGGCCCTTGATCAGCTCCTTGGGCAAGACAGGCTTGATGATCTCTTCGATCGCAGCTTCGCGAATCGCTTCCAGCGTCATTTCCGGTGCGTGCTGGGTGGATAGCACCACAGTGTCGATGGAATCGGGTTTGCCATCGACATATTTGATGGTGACCTGCGATTTCGCATCCGGACGCAGCCATTTCAGGCGGCCGTCGTGACGCAGTTGCGCCTGCCGTTCGACGATGCGGTGCGACAGGTAGATCGGCAGCGGCATCAGCACATCGGTCTCGCGGCAAGCGTAACCGAACATCAGGCCCTGGTCGCCGGCGCCCTGGTCGAGGCCGTCGTCATATGCCTTGTTCACGCCTTGCGCGATGTCCGGGCTTTGCTTGTCGTAAGCTACCAGCACGGCGCAACCCTTGTAATCGATGCCGTATTCGGTGTTGTCGTAGCCGATGCGCTTGATGGTGTCGCGCGCTACCTGGATGTAATCGACATTGGCGGACGTCGTGATCTCGCCCGCCAAAACCACCAGTCCGGTGTTGCACAGCGTTTCGGCAGCGATGCGTGAATGTTTGTCCTGCGCTAGAATCGCGTCTACGATGGCGTCTGAAATCTGGTCTGCAACCTTGTCCGGATGGCCCTCGGACACGGATTCGGATGTAAATAAGTATTCGCTCATGGCTCTCCGATTGATTCTTCAATAATTAAATGGGCGCGAAGTATACCAAATCCCCGCCTTGACGATTTGATAGGTTTTCTTGAATGGTTATTCTGTTTGATGTTTTAGCCCGGCTGCCCTTGTCGGTACTGCACCGGATCGGCATTCTGTTCGGCTGGGTAACGTACCTTTCCTCGGGGCGTTATGCCGCGCGATTACGCGAGAATCTGCGCAAAGCCGGCCTCACGCACTCGGAAGAAGAGTTCCGCAAGCTATTGCGCGCAAACGTAAGTGAGGCGGGCAAGGGAGTGCTGGAACTCCCCTGGGTGTGGCGTCGGCCGCTGGAGAAAGTGCTGACCGGCGTCAAGCAATGCCATGGCTGGGAGCACATTGAAGCGGCATTTGCACAGGGCAAGGGTGTGATCGCCTTGACACCGCACCTCGGTTGTTTCGAGATCATCAGCCTGTTCATTGCCTCACGCTTGCCGATCACCACCATGTATCGTCCCCCGCGCTGGAAATTCCTGGACACCTTGATGCATGACGGCCGCGCACGCGGTCAGACAAAACTGGCACCGACCGATCTGGGCGGCGTTCGACAGATGCTCAAGACGCTCAAGCACGGCGGGATCATCGGCGTGCTGCCCGACCAGGTGCCGGGTAACGGCGAGGGTGAGTGGGCTCCGTTCTTCGGGCGTCCCGCATAC
Organism: Sideroxydans sp.; assembly: GCA_027310725.1. GTDB lineage: Bacteria > Pseudomonadota > Gammaproteobacteria > Burkholderiales > Gallionellaceae > Sideroxyarcus. Next base: position 104,055 of record DAIDAG010000057.1, read on the forward strand.
ACCATGACGCTGATCGGGAAGTTGATCAAGTCCAGCAACGCTGCGGTGGTGATGTGCAGCAGCGAGCGTTTGCCGCACGGCGAAGGATATGCCCTGCACTTTGCACCCTTGGATATCGACATGGCCACTTCCGTTCCGGCACAGATCAATGCGGCACTGGAAGCGGTGATACGCACTTGTCCCGATCAATACCTGTGGAGTTACAACCGTTACAAAGTTCCGCGCGGCGCACTGCCGCCGGATGCGGTCAGGGAACAATGATGCTGGCGCGCCTTGGTATTTTCATTTTCTGGTTGATTCATTTTTTGCCGTTTCGCGTCATTGTCGCCATCGGCAACGGCCTTGGTATCCTGCTCTATCCGCTGGCCGCTGAACGCCGTCGCGTGGGCATGATCAATCTGAGGCTGTGTTTTCCCGAAATGAGCGACGAGGCGCGCAAGAAACTCGTGCGTGACCACTTCAAGATGTTTTGTCGCGGCCTGATCGAACGCAGCATCCTGTGGTGGTCGAGCGCCGAGCGCATCAGCAGCCTGATCCGTGTCGAGGGCGTAGAACATTTCAACGCGATCAAGGACAAGTCTTCCATCTTGCTCACGCCTCATTTCGTCGGGATGGATGCGGGAGGGCAGTGGGTCGCACAGCATGCCGACACCGTATGCATGTATGCGAACCAGAAGAACCGCTATCTGACTGAACTGTTGCTGAAGAAGCGGGCGCGTTTCCGCAACCAGCATCTCTATTCGCGCCAGCAGGGCCTGCGTCCCATTCTGAAGGGGATGCGCGAAGGCAAGCCGTTCGTCTATCCGCCGGATCAGGATCAGGGGGTCAAAGACGGCGCGTTCATCCCTTTCTTCGGCGTGCCTGCCGCGACCATGACTTCGCTGCCGCGCATCGCACAAATGACCGGTGCGAAAGTCGTGCCCAGCATCACGCGCCTGTTGCCAGGCGGCGAAGGCTACGTGCTGACGTTCTACCCGGCCTGGGATAACTACCCGAGCGGGGACGATATCGCCGACGCGCGCCGCATGAACGCCTTTATCGAAGACCGGATACGCGAGATGCCGGAGCAATATTTCTGGTTGCATAAGCGGTTCAAGACGCGACCGGAAGGCGAGGCGAGATTCTATTAAATGCCTTGCCGCCAGACCAATGGGGACGGCCATCTTCAGGATGCAAGCGTGAAGATGGCCGAATGACGGTGATTATCATGGCTATCATCTGAAAATTACCGTCTATATTGGCTTGTCGGGATGGTGCATGAAATATCTGTGGAAGGGACGGCTCATATGAAATACCACGACCTGCGCGACTTCATAGCGCAACTGGAAAAGATCGGCGAACTCAAGCGCGTGACCGTGCCCGTCTCCACGCATCTGGAAATGACCGAGATCTGCGACCGCGTGCTGCGAGCGCAGGGTCCGGCGATGTTGTTCGAGAATGTAGTAGGACACAAGATGCCGGTGCTGGCCAACCTGTTCGGCACGCCGCGCCGCGTGGCACTGGGTATGGGCGAGGAAAATGTCAGCGCATTGCGCGAAGTCGGCAAGTTGCTGGCCTACCTCAAAGAACCGGAACCACCCAAAGGGCTGAAAGATGCCTGGGAGAAATGGCCGATCCTGAAACAGGTGCTCACCATGTCGCCCAAAGTCTTGTCTTCGGCGCCATGTCAGGAGATCGTGTGGGAAGGCAAGGACGTCGATCTCTCCAAGTTACCGATCCAGCATTGCTGGCCGGGCGATGTCGCGCCGCTGATCACCTGGGGTCTGGTCGTCACGCGCGGACCGAACAAGCCGCGCCAGAATCTGGGCATCTATCGCCAACAGGTTATCGCACCCAATAAAGTCATCATGCGCTGGTTGGCGCATCGCGGCGGCGCGCTGGATTTCCGCGATCATTGCGAGAAAAATCCGGGGCAGCCGTTCCCGGTCGCGGTGGCGATCGGTGCCGATCCTGCGACCATCCTCGGTGCGGTCACACCGGTGCCGGATTCATTATCCGAATACCAGTTCGCCGGCTTGCTGCGCGGCAGCAAGACCGAATTGGTGAAATGCATAGGCTCCAGCTTGCAAGTGCCCGCTTCCGCCGAGATCGTGCTGGAAGGCGTGATCCATCCGGGAGAAACGGCGCTGGAAGGTCCGTATGGCGACCATACTGGCTATTACAATGAACAGGACAAATTCCCTGTGTTCACGATAGAGCGCATCACCATGCGCCGCGACCCGATCTATCATTCCACCTATACCGGCAAGCCGCCCGATGAGCCAGCCATGCTCGGCGTGGCGTTGAACGAGGTGTTCGTGCCGCTGCTGCAAAAACAATTTCCGGAGATCGTCGATTTCTACCTGCCGCCGGAGGGGTGTTCGTATCGCATGGCAGTCGTCAGCATGAAGAAGCAATATGCCGGTCACGCCAAGCGTGTGATGTTCGGCATCTGGAGCTTCCTGCGCCAGTTCATGTACACCAAGTTCATCATCGTCGTGGACGACGACATCGACGTGCGCGAGTGGAAAGAAGTGATCTGGGCGATCACCACCCGCGTCGACCCGGTGCGCGATACGCTGTTGGTGGAGAACACACCGATCGACTACCTCGATTTCGCCAGTCCGGTGTCGGGCCTGGGCGGCAAGATGGGGCTGGATGCCACCAACAAATGGCCGGGCGAGACGCAACGCGAATGGGGTACGCCCATCGTGATGGATGCGGCGGTGAAAGCGAAAGTGGATGCGATGTGGGGCGAGCTGGGTTTGTGAAACGAATAACAATAAAGCCTGGCGACCCCGGCTTTATTGTGTGCATTGCCGCTGACTCAGAAGTTATAAGCTACGCCCACAGAAAGTGCCGAAGCTTTCATCGCGACACCGGTAGTGCCAAAATCCCCGAATTTACCAAAGCTTTCATATTGGGCACGCAAGCTGAGTTGCGAGTTGAAACTATATTGCGCGCCCAACCCGATCAACAGGTCATTTTGCGAAGAACTCATCGATACCACTGTAACGCCTGAAGATGTGGCGTCTATCTTATGCTTGTTGCTGGCAACGCCGATCTTGCCGATCAAGTCGAACTGCGGAGTCAACGGCAAACTGCCTACCAAGGCGGCTTGAGCCGAAGATGCCGAAACTGTGCCACTGGCCGTGCCTGCCGTTATGGTCGAATCCCCAAAGCGAGAATAGCCGACTTCCGCTGCAAATATCGGGCTAAAGTGATAACCGCCGGCAATGCGTATCATCCCTGGGTTGGGGTAAGTACCGGCACCAACAGTAACATTGCTATAACTAGCAGAACCCAAATCAGCAGCCATATAAAAATGGCCAGTGTTATCGGCCAACGCGGGTGTGGCAGCAAATGCGGATATGATTGATACGATGACGATTTTCTTCATGATTCCCTCTTTAAGATTTCGATAAACGCCAATTGCGCGCGGCAATGACGCCTTGATTTTCGTTGGTTAACCATGAGGATGTAAAGGTGAAAGAAGTACTAGATACTTTTGTCAAAAGTACTAGGTATCCTCCCGTGTAGGTGCAGTAGAGCAGTCAGTCGATTATTTGCGGGCTACCCACTCGATCAACGCATCCTGCGCGCTCTGTTCTGCTTTGGCGTAGGGATGGTTGATGAAGAACACGACGATCCATTCCTTGCCGCTTTGGGATTTTACATAACCCGCGACGGTCTTCACTCCTTCCAGCGTGCCGGTCTTGAGGTGGGCATGGCTGGCCGCAGGACTATCCTTGAGGCGTCTTTTTACCGAGCCGTCCACGCCGAGGATGGGCAGCGAGGCTTGCAGTTCGGCGCTCAGCGGATCGTCATAGGCGTGTTGTAGCAATTGCGCCATATGAGCGGCGCTGATGCGTTCCTTGCGCGAGAGACCGGCGCCGTTCTCCAGCACCACTTCCTTGAAGTCGAGCCGGTTGCGCGCCAGCCATGTCTGCATGACGAACAAACTGCGTTCGATACTGAGCGGGTGCGCGTTGAAGCTTTCATTTGCATCCGTTGTTGTCGATGCTGAAGGTTCGTCCAGCGACGGTCCTGCCTGGCCCAGGGTCAGGAACAATTGACGGGCCATCACGTTGTTGCTGAATTTGTTGATGTCGCGAATGATCGCGCTCAGCGGTTCGGACCGGTGCACGGAAGAAAGTCTTGCATTGCTGCCAACCACTCCTTCGCGTTCTGTGCCTTGCAGGGTGCCGCCTAGCTCTTTCCATACCGCGCTGAATAAGGCACCCACATAGCGGGTGTGCGGCATCACGCTGAGGTTCTGTTCGCGTTCGCCGCAGCCCATGGGATAGTCGCCTTGCAGCACGACACTGTCACCTTTCGGTTGTACGAGGAATGAATCATCCCAATTGTCGCAATTCACCTTGTTGTCATTGGGCGTCAGTTGGTTGTCCAGGGTCATGCCGTCCAAAGGTGGTTCGGTGACGACTTTCAGGCCGGCACCGTCCGGCATGTAGCGCAACCGGAGCGTATTGAAATTGATCAATAGCGCATCGGGACCTACGTTGTAGGCGCGCATCGGATCGTCGTCGAATTCGCCCGGGTTGTACGGTGGCAGGTCGAAATAACTGCGGTCGAGGATCAGGTCGCCGCGTATCTCGCGCAGGCCGCGCGCCCGCAGTTCGCCCAGCCACAGCCAGAATTGCTCGATCGTGAATTTAGGATCGCCATAACCCTTGAGGATCAGGTTGCCGTTCAGCACGCCGTCCTTCAGGTCACCGTCGATATAAGCCTCGGTCTTCCAGGTATAGGCAGGGCCGAGCAGGTCGAGTGCGGCGAAAGTGGTGAGCAGCTTCATGGTCGAAGCCGGGCTCATCGGGCGCTGCGCATTGATACTGATGAGCGGGGCACGCTTGCCGACTTCCCGCACGACGACGGCGATGCCGGATTGCGGGATGTGTGCTTCCTTCAGCTTCTGGGTGACTGTCGCCGGGAGCGAAACGGCTTGAACACTGGTTGCAAGGCAAAGCAGGAGCAAAACGTACAGGTGTTTCATATCAGGCGATCGATCACTTTCAGCGTGTGTGTGACGAGGAATTGCATCTCGTCTTCGCGAATGACATAGGGTGGCATGAAATATACCGTGTTGCCCATCGGGCGCAACAGCAACTCATGTTGCAGCCCGAGGCTGAAGCAACGCTGGGCGAAGTCGGCATGCGGAGTATCCACCTCGAAGGCCCAGACCATGCCGGTGTTTCGGAAATTTTTCACCTTGGGATGGTCGCGCAACGGCTGCGCGATGCGGTTGAAAAACGCAGCCTTGGCCCGGTTGGCGTTGAGCACATCGTCCTCGGCAAAGATATCCAGTGTGGCTAGAGCGGCGCGGCAGGCGAGCGGATTGCCGGTATAGGAATGCGAATGCAGGAAACCGCGTGCGGTCTCGTCAGCATAGAAAGCACGGAAAATGTCGTCTGTCGTCATGACTACTGACAGCGGCAGGTAGCCACCGGTGATGCCTTTTGAGAGCAACAGGAAGTCGGGTGAAATCCCTCTCTCTTGCCGGTGTTTGGTATGGGGCCGAGGTGCTTGTTCGCAGGCGAACAGGGTGCCGGTTCTTCCCATGCCTACCGCGATCTCGTCGGCAATCAGATGCACGTCGAATCGGTCACAGAGTTCTCGCGCTTTGCTCAAATAGACCGGGTGGTACATCGCCATACCTGCCGCGCCCTGGATCAGCGGCTCGACGATGAAGGCGGCAATGTTCGCGTGATGTTCCTGCAGATGCGCTTCGAGTGCGGTCGCGCAGCGCAGCGCGCAGTCCTCGGCGTTTTCGCCCGCTTCCGCAGTGCGCCAGTCGGGGCAAGGGACTGTGGCATTCTGTTTGATCAGCGCGCCATAAGCGTCACGGAACAATGCGACGTCGGTGACAGACAACGCCCCCAGCGTCTCGCCGTGGTAGCTGTTCTGCAGGCTGATGAATTCCGTCTTCTGCGGGCGGCCGGTATTGCGCCAGTAATGGGCGCTCATCTTCAGGGCGATCTCGGTGGCCGAGGCGCCGTCCGAACCGTAGAAGCAATGACCCAATCCGGCAGGGGCGAGTACGCGCAGTCTTTCCGACAGCTGCACCACCGGCTCGTGGGTAAAACCGGCCAGCATCACATGTTCCAGTTTTCCGAGCTGGTCGACGAGTGCGACATTGATGCGCGGGTTGCAATGGCCGAACAGATTCACCCACCAGGAACTCACCGAGTCCAGATAGCGCTTGTTGTCCAGATCGTATAGCCATACGCCCTCGCCGCGCGCGATCGGGACCAATGGCAGGGTTTCGTGCCGTTTCATCTGGGTGCAGGGATGCCATACGGCGGAAAGGCTGCGTTCGAGGAGGCTGGAGTTGGCTGACATACGCAGAATCATAACGGAGTTTGATCGTGGCGTAAGATGGGCGTGTTGAAATCATTTTCGGGAGGCTGCGATGCGCATTTTGATCACGGGCGGGACAGGACTGATCGGGAGGCATCTTTGCAGGGCGTTGCTGTCTGAAGGACATTATCTGACTGTACTGAGCCGGCGCCCGGCAATGGTCGCGGTGAAATGCGGTGCAACAGTACAGGCCATGGCGTCACTCAACGAATGGCTGCCGGACCGGACCTTCGATGCAGTCATCAATCTGGCGGGAGAGCCGATTGTGGACGCGTACTGGTCTGCCAGGCGCAAGCAGGTGTTGCGTGAAAGCCGGATCACACTGACCGAAAAACTGGTGCAATGCATCGCTGCGGCCAAACAAAAGCCCGCTACGTTATTGAGCGGCTCTGCGGTTGGTTATTACGGCGATAGCGGGGATATGGAATTGCACGAGAATGCGCCGGCCGGAAACGATTTAGCGGCGCAACTCTGCGTTGACTGGGAGGCGGCGGCGCTCCTCGCTGAACAACACGACGTGCGCGTGTGCCTGCTGCGTACTGGACTGGTATTGAGCAAAAACGGCGGATTGCTGGAACGCATGCTATTGCCGTTCAAACTGGGTTTGGGTGCCCGCCTGGGTAACGGCAGGCAATGGATGAGCTGGATCCATATCGCGGATTACGTCGCGTCGGTGCTGCGTTTGCTTGACGACGATCAGATGCGCGGCCCGTTCAATATGACGGCGCCGCAGCCGGTGACGAATGCCGAATTTACCCGTACGTTGGCCAAATCATTGCACCGGCCTGCCTTCCTGTTTGCTCCCGAGCCGGTTTTAAGGCTGGCCATGGGAGAGCGCGCGGCACTGTTGCTGGAGGGGCAGCGCGTGCTACCTGCAAAGCTGGTCGCGGCAGGCGGTCAATTCAAATATCCCAATCTTGCCGGTGCATTGGATGATTTATTACATCAGTAACATCAGGCTTTTTATAAAAATTTCTTCGTCGCCCTTGAATTCTGGCGGTACAGCCCCTATCATTGGCAGTCGCAGGTGGGGAGTGCTAACAGGTCATCCGCTTGGCCAGCCCGAATAGCTATCAACGCTAACGTCCCGCCCACGTTTTTAATCAACTCACTGTTTTTAGGAGATAAAGCATGAAGATCCGTCCTTTGCACGACCGTGTAATCGTCAAGCGCATGGAAGAAGAGCGCAAGACAGCGTCCGGTATCGTTATTCCCGATGCGGCCACAGAGAAGCCTGACCAGGGTGAGATCGTCGCCGTAGGCAACGGCAAGATGGGTGACGACGGCAAGCTGCAAGCTATGAACGTGAAAGTCGGCGACCGCGTGTTGTTCGGCAAATATTCCGGTCAAGCCTTCAAGATCGATGGAGTTGAACTGCTGACCATGCGTGAAGACGACATCATCGGCGTAGTCGAAAAATAATTCTTCGCCAGACGAAGAATTATTTTCAGTGCAGGCTCACATCGGGGCGCAGCCCTGATGTTATGCCGGAACTAAAAGTTCCAAATAAATTTCAGGAGATAAGAACATGGCAGCTAAAGACGTGAAATTCCATGATGCAGCACGTGCCAAGATGGTCGTGGGTGTCAACATTCTGGCCGATGCGGTCAAAGTAACTCTGGGCCCAAAGGGCCGTAACGTGGTTCTGGATCGTTCCTACGGTTCTCCCACCATCACCAAGGACGGCGTATCCGTCGCCAAGGAAATCGAACTGAAGGACAAGTTCGAGAACATGGGCGCGCAAATGGTCAAGGAAGTTGCTTCCAAGACTTCCGATGTGGCCGGTGACGGTACAACGACCGCTACCGTGTTGGCTCAATCCATCGTGCAGGAAGGCATGAAGTTCGTTGCCGCCGGCATGAATCCGATGGATCTGAAGCGCGGTATCGACCAGGCTGTTATCGCTGCGGTTGCAGAACTTAAGAAGATCTCCAAGCCTTGCACCACCAGCAAGGAAATCGCACAAGTGGGCAGCATCTCCGCCAACTCCGACACCGTGATCGGCGAGAAGATCGCTGCTGCGATGGAAAAAGTGGGCAAGGAAGGCGTCATCACCATTGAAGATGGACAAGGTCTGGAAGATGAACTGGACATCGTGGAAGGTATGCAGTTCGACCGCGGTTACCTGTCTCCCTACTTCATTAACAACGCCGACAAGCAGATCGCAGCGATGGAGAACCCCTTCATCCTGTTGCACGACAAGAAGATCTCCAACATCCGCGACCTGCTCCCCGTACTGGAACAAGTCGCCAAGGCCGGTCGTCCGCTGCTGATCGTTGCTGAAGATGTGGACGGCGAAGCGCTGGCAACTCTGGTCGTGAACAACATCCGCGGCATCCTGAAGACTGTTGCTGTCAAGGCACCCGGCTTCGGCGATCGTCGTAAGGCGATGCTGGAAGACATCGCCATCCTGACCGGCGGAACCGTAATCGCCGAAGAAGTCGGCCTGACCCTGGAAAAGGCGACTTTGGCCGATATGGGCCAAGCCAAGCGCATCGAAGTGGGCAAGGAAAACACCACCATCATCGACGGCGCAGGCAAGGAAGATGCGATCAAGTCGCGCATCGGCCAGATCAACAAGCAAGTTGAAGAGTCCACCAGCGACTACGACAAGGAAAAACTGCAGGAACGCAAAGCCAAGCTGGCTGGCGGCGTTGCAGTGATCAAGGTCGGCGCTGCGACGGAAGTCGAAATGAAGGAAAAGAAGGCGCGCGTGGAAGATGCATTGCACGCAACCCGTGCTGCCGTTGAAGAAGGCATCGTTCCCGGAGGCGGCGTAGCTCTGCTGCGTGCCAAGGCAGCGGTTGCCGGACTTAAGGGCGTGAACCACGACCAGGACGCCGGTATCACCATCGTCCTGCGTGCCATGGAATCGCCTATCCGCGCCATCACCCTGAACGCAGGCGACGAGCCCAGCGTTGTGGTGAACAAGGTGCTGGAGGGCAAGGGCAGCTTCGGTTACAACGCGGCCACAGGCGAGTATGGCGACATGCTGGTCATGGGCGTGGTCGATCCGACCAAGGTGACGCGCGTTGCATTGCAAAATGCGGCTTCCATCGCCGGTCTGATGCTGACGACTGCTTGCATGGTGGCTGAATTGCCCGAAGACAAGCCAGCCGGCGGCATGGGTGGTGGAGACATGGGCGGTATGGGTGGCATGGGCGGCATGATGTAACTTAACCTACTGCGCGGCTCGATTGCGGCGTTGCGCGGTGCTCGAAATCCTCATGTACTCAACGTACATTCCGGTTTCTGTGCTCCGTGCGCCTTGCACTAAAGCCGCTCGCTACGGTTCAGGCGCGTACAGCACCTGACGAACCCCGCCTTGAGCGGGGTTCGTTTTTTATATTGCCCGTAATGCGGCTTGCCGCTACAATGCGCGCCTTCGTTTTACCCAACCCGTCAGGGAAGGGCGCAAAAACGGCCTGGTAGCTCAGTCGGTAGAGCAGAGGATTGAAAATCCTTGTGTCGGTGGTTCGATTCCGCCCCGGGCCACCAATACCTGAAGGGCTCGCAAAGGTGCGAGCCCTTTTGAATTTCTATAATCGTCATCGTGC
>DAIDAG010000060.1 GCA_027310725.1 Sideroxydans sp.
CCGTCACCATCCCGTACGACGCCGAGTAATGCACGAGTCAACGACTGCCGCCAATACGGCGGTATTGGTCAGTCTGGACTTCGGCGCACCGGATTACGCAGAAAGCCTTGAAGAGTTGCGTTTGCTGGCAGAAAGTGCCGGTGTGCGCACCCTTGCGCTGGTGGAAGGCAAACGGCAACGCCCGGATGCGTCCACGTTCGCCGGCAGTGGCAAGGTGGACGAGATCGCCGCACTGGTCGAGGAACTGCAGGCGCCGCTGGTCATTTTCAACCACGACCTGTCTCCCGCGCAGATGCGCAACCTTACCGTCAAAATACAAACGCGCGTGATCGACCGTACCATGCTGATCCTGGATATCTTTGCGCTGCGCGCGCAGAGCCATGAAGGCAAGGTGCAGGTCGAGCTGGCCCAGCTCAAATACCTTTCCACGCGCCTGGTCGGCATGAACATGGATATGGGGCAGCAGAAGTTTGCCGTGGGCGCGCGCGGGCCCGGCGAAACGCAATTGGAACTGGACAGGCGCAAGCTGGACCGGCGGGTGCATCTGCTCAATGAGCGGCTGAAACAACTCAAGCGCCATCGCGAGCTGCAACGCAAGGCGCGCAACCGTTCCGATGTGATGTCGGTCTCCATTGTCGGCTATACCAACGCAGGCAAATCCACGCTGTTCAACCGTTTGACGAATGCCAATGTCTACGTCGCCAACCAGTTGTTCGCCACGCTCGACACTACGGCGCGCAAGATATTCCTTGAGGGTGACAGCCACCGGCAAGTGGTGCTGTCCGATACCGTGGGTTTCATCCGCCATCTTCCGCACGGTCTCGTGGCCGCATTTCGCAGCACCCTGGAAGAGACCGCCCAGGCCGACCTGTTGCTGCATGTGGTGGATGTGAACAGCCCGGAGCGGCATGACCAGGTGGCCGAAGTGAACAAGGTATTGGCCGAGATCGGGGCGCAGGATATTCCGCAGATCGTGGTCTACAACAAGATCGACCTGCAGGGCCTTGAAGCGGGCGTGAAGCGCGATGAATATGGTAAAATCGCCAGCATTCACCTGAGCGCCAGAACAGGTGCAGGCCTGCCTGAATTGCGGGCCGCGCTGGCCGAAGTGCGCGATGCGCCTGAACCGGATGTGCAAGTGCAGGAATGGCACCCCCTGAACAACAATTGATTTGACCTAAAGGTAATTGACTATGGGATTGAACGACCCGCAATGGGGCAATAAAAACAGAGGCGGCCCACCCGATCTCGAAGAGGTGATGCGCAAGATCAACCGCAAGATAGAATCGTTGTTCGGCAGATCCGGCGGCGGTTCGCCCAAGGGCGGCAATGACAAACCAACCGGCGGGTTTGCCAATAGCATCGGATTGATCGTGCTGATCGTTGTGCTGATCTGGATCGCCAGCGGCTTCTACATCGTCGATGCCAGCCAGCGCGGCGTGGTCTTGAGATTCGGCAAGCAGGTGGAAATCACGGATGCCGGCCCGCGCTGGCATTTCCCGTATCCGATTGAGACGGTGGAAGTGGTCAGCCTGAGCCAGGTACGCACGGTCGAAGTCGGCTATCGCGACAACGTGAAGAACAAGATGCTCAAAGAGTCGCTGATGCTGACCGACGACGAGAACATCATCGACATCCAGTTCGCGGTGCAGTATTTCCTCAAAGATCCAGCCGAATTCCTGTTCAACAACCGCATGCCGGATGACAGGGAAATCGTGCGTCAGGTCGCCGAAACAGCCATTCGCGAAGTCGTGGGCCGGAGCAAGATGGACTTCGTTCTGTATGAAGGACGCGAGCAGGTCGCGGCTTCGACCACCAAGCTCATCCAGGACATCCTCGATCGCTACAAGTCGGGCATCATCGTGAGCAAAGTCACCATGCAGAACGCACAGCCGCCCGAGCAGGTTCAGGCCGCGTTCGACGATGCGGTGAAAGCCGGCCAGGACCGGGAGCGCCAGAAGAATGAAGGCCAGGCCTACGCCAATGACGTTGTTCCAAGGGCCAAAGGTGCCGCAGCGCGCCTGATGCAGGAGGCGGACGGTTACAAGCAGCGTGTGATCGCCAACGCGGAGGGCGATGCCAGCCGCTTCAAGCAGATCCTCGTCGAATATGAAAAAGCGCCGCAAGTGACGCGCGAGCGGATGTACCAGGACATGAAGCAGCAGATACTGACCAGCACCAGCAAGGTGATCGTCGACCAGAAAAGCGGAGGCGGCAATTTGCTGTATCTGCCGCTGGACAAGTTGATCCAGAGTACCAATCCCGGCGCCGATCTGCCTTCGGCCAAACCGACGGAACAACTTAATGCTCCGGCAACGGGCGAAGCGCCGACGGCTCCACGTGGCCGCGAATCGCTGTTCGGTCGTGACAGGGAGGCCCGCTAATGAAACTGAATGTGACTAATTTCCTGGTGGCATGCGTGGTCGTGCTGATCCTGGCCAGCATGAGCATCTTCATCGTCGACCAGCGCCAGACTGCCATCGTGTTCCAGCTTGGCGAGGTGATGCGCGTAGAGACGACGCCGGGCATCAAGTTCAAGCTGCCGCTGATCCAGAACGTGCGCTTTTTCGACTCGCGCATCCTGACGCTGGACAATGCCGATCCCGAGCGGTTCATTACGGCCGAGAAGAAGAACGTGCTGGTGGATTCCTTCATCAAATGGCGCATCATCGATGTGAAGCAGTATTACATCAGCGTGGGCGGAGATGAAGCGCGTGCACAGACACGCTTGACCCAAACGGTGAATTCGACGCTGCGCGAAGAGTTCGGCAAGCGCACCATCCATGAGGTGGTGTCCGGGCAGCGCGATGAACTCATGCACATCGTGCAGGAAAAGACCGATATCGACGCGCGCAAGATCGGCGTTGAAGTGCTGGACGTTCGGCTGAAACGCGTGGATTTCCCGGTCGAGATCAGCGATTCCGTGTACCGCCGCATGGATGCGGAACGCAAGCGCGTGGCCAACGAACTGCGTGCGACCGGTAATGCGGAGAGCGAGAAGATCCGTGCCGACGCCGACAGGCAACGCGAGGTGATCCTGGCGCAGGCGTACCGCGATGCGCAAAAGATCAAAGGCGAGGGCGATGCCAAGGCGACTGCATTGTATGCGGGCGCATTCGGCCGCAATCCCGAGTTCTATGCCTTCTATCGCAGTCTGGATGTCTACAAACAGGGCTTCAAGAACAAGAGCGATATCATGGTGCTGGACGCCGGCTCTCCGTTCTTCAAGTATCTGAAAGGCCCCGGCAAGGACGGCAAATAATTTCACATGAGCAATTACTGGCTGGCGGCATTGGGCTTGATGTTGGTACTGGAGGGGATCATGCCGTTTGTGTTTCCCTCTTCCTGGCGCGAAACGCTGCGCAAGGTGTCACAATTTCAGGATGGTCAGGCTCGTTTTATCGGCCTGACGCTGATGTTAAGCGGCGTATTGCTGATTTACTGGGTCAAGTGATGGAACTCTTCAGATGAATTGGCTGCTGCCGGAATACATTCAGGACATGTTGCCGGACGAAGCATGGCGCATCGAAAGCATGCGCCGCGACGTGCTGGAACTGCTTCGCCGCTCCGGGTATCAACTCGTTTCGCCCCCTTTGCTCGAATATGCAGAATCGCTGCTCATCAACGACAGCGAAGACATGGACCTGCGCAGCTTCAAGCTGGTCGACCAATTGAGCGGGCGGACGCTGGCTCTGCGTGCCGATATCACGCCGCAAGTGGCGCGTATCGATGCGCATCTGCTCAACCGCCAGGGCGTTACGCGTTTGTGCTATGCAGGCAGTGTATTGCATACCCAGCCTGCCGGATTGATGCGCACCAGGGAGCCGCTGCAGATCGGTGCCGAGTTGTACGGCCACGGCGGCATCGAGAGCGATCTGGAAGTGCGGCGCTTGATGTTGCAGACATTGGCACTGGTGGGCATCGAAGGCGTGCATCTCGATCTGGGCCATGTCGCCGTGTTCCGCAGCCTGGTGAAGCATGCGTCCATTTCTCCCGCACTGGAATCCGAATTGTTCAACGCCCTGCAGCGCAAGGATGTACCGGCCTTGCGCGGGTTGGTGGCCGGTCTGCCACAGGATGTACAAACCGCATTCCTGGCTTTGCCCCAGCTTTACGGCGGTGTGGATGTGATCGCCCGCGCCCGTTCGATCCTGCCTGCTTATCCTGAAGTGACCGCTGCATTAAATGAGTTGGAACAGGCCGCTGCCCATCTGAAGACCCTTGCGCGCGGAATCGGCATCGACATGGCCGAGTTGCGCGGTTACCACTATCACAGCGGCATGGTGTTCGCGGTATACCATCCCGGCAGTCACGATGCCATCGCATTGGGCGGCCGTTACGACGATGTCGGCAAAGCCTTCGGGCGGGCGCGCCCGGCCACCGGATTCAGCATGGACCTGCGTCAATTGCATGGTTTGCTGGCCAAGCGCGAGCAGCCCAAAGCGATTCATGCGCCCTATCTTCAGGATGCCGAACTGGAAGCAGCTATCGAAAAATTGCGGGCGCAGGGCAATATCGTCGTCATCGACCTGCTGGGCAATACCGAATACCAGTCCGAATTGAATTGTGATCGCCAGTTGGTGTTGCGTGATGGCAAATGGGTCGTCGTCGAAATCAAAAATTGATGCTTGGAATATAGGGAAGAAACATGTCAAAAAACGTTGTAGTGATCGGTACCCAATGGGGTGATGAAGGCAAGGGCAAGGTGGTCGATTGGTTGACCGACCATGCGCAGGGCGTGGTGCGCTTTCAGGGCGGACACAATGCGGGCCATACGCTGGTCATTGGCGGTGAAAAAACGGTGTTGCACCTGATCCCGTCGGGCATCCTGCGCGACAATGTAATGTGCTACATCGGCAATGGCGTGGTTGTGTCGCCGGCTGCGTTGCTCAAGGAAATGGACAAGCTTGCCGAAGCGGGAATACAGGTCTACGAGCGCCTGCGTATCTCCGAGGCGTGCCCGCTGATCCTGCCGTATCACGAGGCGTTGGACAAGGCGCGTGAAATAGCCAAAGGTGCCGGCAAGATCGGCACCACAGGGCGCGGTATCGGGCCGGCTTACGAAGACAAGATCGCGCGTCGCGCCATCCGTCTGCAGGACTTGTTCCACCGCAAGCGTTTCGCTGCCAAGCTGGGTGAAGTCCTCGATTACCATAATTTCGTGTTGAAAAATTACTTCCACGCGGAAACGGTGGATTTCCAGAAAACCATGGATGATGCGCTGGCGCTGGCCGAGCGTATCAAACCGCTGGTGCTGGACGTGCCACGCGCTTTGTACGAGGCAAACAAGGCCGGACAAAACCTGCTGTTCGAAGGCGCACAAGGCACGTTGCTGGATATCGATCACGGCACCTATCCGTTTGTGACCTCCAGCAACTGCATCGCCGGTGCAGCCTGCAGCGGCGCCGGTATTGGCCCGCAAATGTTGCATTACGTGCTGGGCATCACCAAGGCTTACACCACGCGCGTCGGCTCCGGCCCTTTCCCGACCGAGCTGTATGATGCCGTGGACAAGCAGGACCCCATCGGCAAGATGCTGGCGACTAAAGGTCACGAGTTCGGTGCGACAACCGGGCGTGCGCGCCGCTGCGGCTGGTTCGATGCCGCCGCGCTCAAGCGTTCCATCCAGATCAACGGCGTATCCGGCCTGTGCGTGACCAAGCTGGACGTGATGGACGGTATGGAAACGGTGCGTATCGGCGTGGGCTACACGATAGACGGCCAGTTCAGCGACATCCTGCCGGTCGGTGCGGAATCGCTGGAAGGTTGCGTGCCGGTATACGAGGACATGCCGGGCTGGAGCGCCAGCACCGTGGGCGTGAAGCGCTATGAAGAGCTGCCGCTGGAAGCCCGCAACTACCTGCAACGCATCGCTCAGATTTGCGAAGTGCCGGTAGATATGGTTTCCACCGGGCCGGATCGCGACGAAACGATTGTATTGCGACACCCGTTCAAGAGCTGAGCAAATTAAACCCAAATAGTTCATTAGACCGTCATTCCGGCGAAGGCCGGAATCCAGTCACAAAGACATGCCGCGAGTGCGTGTGTTGTTGGGGCTTCAGCCCCTTACAACCACGGCCTACCCCTTGTGGGTGCGCGGACAACACCATGATGTTGCTCCACTTTCGTGGGGATATTTTAATCATCTGGATTCCGGCCTTCGCCGGAATGACGCAGTTTTTGCTAATGGACTATTTAGGTTAAATTGAACACCATGTAAAAAAGCACGCATCAAAAAATCCTAGCCGTTCAGTTAAAGTGTTGAGAAGGTAGTTAAATAAGGGAGCTCATAGCCCCCTTATTTTTTTGTACCTAAATATAAGGTTATCGTCGACGGCATATTCAAAGTCAGCTCAAACGCTGCTCTCTGGAATGGATGTAGCTCAGAATTGTTCGGGCATTCCTGAAGCGAAGGCAATCACGGCAAATTGGTTGTCAATTGACAACCATGCTCGGTCTGTTACTATGTGCCAACGATTCTGGGGTAACCAATGTCTCATTCAAAGAAAGAAGTGAATGCTGCAATTGAATACGCCAAAAGTAAGGGCCGGCGGATTGTCGAAGGAGGCTCGCACGCATGGGGACAGATGTACTGCCCATACAATGACAGTGAATGTCGGTGTGGTGAGTTTTGCAGATCCAGCATATGGAGCACGCCGAAGAACCCTGGTAATCATGCGAAACAGATTCGCAGAATCGTAGACAACTGCATCAGGCTTAAAGCCGATGAAAAGGACAAGGAGTAAGCCATGAAAGAATATGACTTCGAGCTCAAATTCTCCCTACCAAACCCGGAGACTGACCCGGAACAGTTTTTGAATGCACTTTACGAGGCAGGTTGCGATGACGCAACGGTAGGCTTGGGACAAAAAGGTAGGGTAGCACTAAGTTTCACAAGAGAAGCGCCTTCAGCTCAGGACGCTGTCACATCAGCGATTGCCAACGTAACTAAGGCTATCCCAGGGGCTAAGCTGATTGAAGCTACGCCAGATTATGTTGGTGTTACCGATATTGCTGATTTCGTGGGCTGCAGCAGGCAAAATATCCGGAAAATTTTAATCTCCAACAGTTTAGCTCCGACGCCGGTGCATAGTGGCTCGACAGTAATTTGGCACCTTGCTAATGTCCTTGATTGGTTAAAACATAAAGGAAGCTACAAGATCGAAGATCGATTGATCGAGATGTCCATTGTCACAATGAATTTCAATATTGAAAAAGAGGCGGCTCGTGTTGGGCGAAATCCCCGAACTGGCGCCACTATCAAGATCAAGGCGGCGAAACGTCAGGAACAACCTTCAAAACGGGCTCTGGCGTAGTAATTTCGATTCGCGGGTTCAAATATGAAGTGCAACGCCTGACTTGAAGAATCTGACTAGTGTCTTGTATCCAAGTCTCTTTCGGGGGCGGTTGTTCAATCTCTCCATAACCATATCTGTCTCCTGCGTGACTATGCAGAGCAATTTTTTCCATTCATTTTACTTGTCTTGATTAACAGCAGACTGGTCTATATGCTGGTCTGACTTAAGTCTTACTTGCAGGTGAGCCCATGAAGATTGAAATTGGTTCGTATGAAGCGAAAAAAAAGCTCCCTGAATTGCTTCGGCAGGTTAAAGCCGGCAAAAGCTTTACCATTACCAATCGTGGGGAAGTGGTTGCTGATTTGGTTCCCAGCTTGGGCGTGATGGCTAAGGACAAAGTTGCGGCAGCTGAAAAACTTAAGGCATTCATGCTTGCCGATCCGGTGCGCGGTGTAAACATCAAGGAACTCATCGAGGAAGGGCGGGCATGAGTTTTGTCCTCGATAACTCGGTGACCATGCGTTGGTTTTTTTTGGCGACGGCAAACCACAAGAACTTGCTTGCAGGTAGAGTACTTGATGCGATGAAACGAGACAAAGCACTCGTTCCCGCGACATAGGGGATTGAGGTGGCAAACGTCATTGCCAGGGCGGAAGCGAAAGGCTGGGTGACGGAAGCTCGAAGCGGCGAGTTTCTTGAAATGCTGGAAGGTGGCGTGAAAAAATTTGCTTGGACACCCGTCCGCGCATTTTCCCTCTTGGCATTCAATATGTTATCTGCCCGCCCCTTCGAAAGGCTCAGGGGACTTCAAACTTCAATTGGCCGAATCAATAATGCTCCCTCTTGATTGGTGAGCCAGGAGAAAACTACGCAGCCTTAACCTCGCTGAGCAGTTCTGGGTGACGATCCTATCCAACACCTTGAGCAGCTTCACCAAGGCTTGCGGCGGCTTAGTCTTGCCGTTCTCGTAGCGCGAGAAGGCGTTGATACCGTCACCGAATATTTCCGAGGCTTCGCGCTGGTCGAGCGCAAGTTTCTTGCGCACACTGGCGATATAGCCGGGATCGATATAAGCGGCATTCACTTGCTTGTTGAATTGCAGCATCAATTCACTGGTGCGAGTCGATTCTCCGAGGTCTAGAATGGAGTCGAATTGTTTAGGCTAAGTAACGTGTTGCAAAATTCTGTCACGTTTTCTTTTGCCAGTAGAGCACTTCCGGCAAGTTTTTGAAATGCGCATCGGATGTCAGCAGTTTACCCCCAACAGCGAGCGCGGTAGCATAAACGATGGCATCCGCCATGGCGAGTTTGTGCCGCGCGGAAAGATCCGCTGCCGACAGTGCTATACGCGTGTCCAGTGCATGCACCAGACAGGCTTCGGTGAGGCCGATTACATCCAGCGCGGCGGCTTCATCTTTTTCGCGCAGGCACCATTTGTAGAGTTCGAACTGCACCAGCGTTGGAACGACCAGGATATTGCTGTCTGCCAGATAAGGCGCATAACTTTCCGCCAGTGCGCCGTCGGTCAGCCACTCTATCCAGCCGCAGGTGTCTACTACATGCATCAGGTACGATCCGAGCGGTCGCGCACATTTTTTGTGTTGGCACCTTTGAACATCCCGCGCACCTCATTCATCTCACGGCGTGGAATCATGATGATGGCATCGCCCTTGGCGACAAAGACGAATTGTTGTCCAGCCTTGAGCCCGAGGTCATCGCGAAACGCCTTGGGGATGCCAATTTGAAATTTCTCGGTGAGAGTTGCGGCGTGCATGCTTACTCCTTATGTATCCATCAGTGTTTGGTAAGAATACAGGGCGATATGCTTAAATTCAAGGGTTATATACACCACAACAGCAAACCAAAACCATTTATCTGGACCGCCAGTGCGCGCGACATCTTGCAAAAGTCTGCTTGAAACGGGCTGCGGCAATAATCGTTACATCTGCCGGAACTGATTGAAAGCCGACAAGAAATTACCGAACAACCCTTATATATAAGCGTTTGCTTAAGTACTTTTGATATATCTAGATACTTTTTGTAATAGATTCCGCAATACAAGTTTGATACTATCCACCCCGAAATACCCATTAGTAAACAAATATGTATCACTGGTGTTAATGTAATAAATGCTTGCCTTAAATAAAAATTCACTTGCGATACCCGATGGACTGAGTGAGCGGCCATCGAATCAGCAGGAAGTTGTTGTCACAAAATTTCAAAAGCCTCTTAAACAGCATGTCCCTGCATTACCCAAGGTTGCCATTCTTCTTTGCACTTATCATGGCCAGCTTTATCTGTCCGAACAAATGGATTCGTTTGCGGCACAGAGTTTTCCCAACTGGATCGTGTGGGCCTCTGATGACGGATCGCAGGACGATACTCATGCGATTCTCGAGGCGTGCCGGGATCAATGGGGAAATGATCGACTCTCAATCCACTTTGGCCCTGCAGAAGGGTTTGTTGCAAATTTTCTGTCGCTAACCTGCAACGCAACCATTCAGGCAGATTACTACGCTTACTCGGACCAGGACGACATCTGGGAGGCAGACAAGCTGCAGCGCGCGGTTGATTGGTTTCAAAGTCTTCCTCGTGATGTTCCTGCACTGTATTGCTCTCGCACAAGAGTTGTCGATGCGGACAACCGGGAAATCTGCCTCTCACCTCTTTTTGACAAGCCGCCCAGCTTTGCCAACGCGTTGATGCAGAACGTGGGTGGCGGCAACACCATGGTGTTCAACGAGGCAGCACGCCAACTATTGTGCGAGGCGGGGCAGGACGTAAACGTGATCACGCATGACTGGTGGTCTTACCTGGTCGTCAGCGGTTGCGGGGGCAAGGTTTTTTATGATGCACACCCAACCCTGCGTTATCGCCAACATGGGTGCAATCTGGTTGGAATGAACTCCAGTTGGCCTGCACGCTTCATTCGAATTCGCATGCTCTGGCAGGGACGCTTCAGGGATCTGAACGACCGGCACATCAATGCATTGAAGCGCATACATCACAAGCTGACGCCTGAAAATCAGCTCATCCTTGACCAATTCGCAGTTGCCAGAAACCGCAATATTTTGCCCAGGCTGATAGGCTTGAAGAGGTCGGGCATCTACCGCCAAACCTTGTTGGGCAACCTAGGCCTCGTCGCCGCAGCAATTTTCAAGAAGATCTGATCGTATGAACATGATGGTTACCGGTGATGCAGGTGTCATGGGCAGCAATTTGGCTGTTCACTGGCGGTATGCCATATTTCGACAGGGCATATCGCCCGATTCGCACAGACCACGCGCCACTTCCCGCTCCCTATGATCGATCCGCACGCCAACCCACCCACTTCGCTTCCATCACTGGCTCGCAGCCTGTGGCGACATCGCGAATTGATAGTGCAGATGACCCGCCGCGAAGTGGTGGGGCGCTATCGTGGCTCTGTCATGGGCTTGGCCTGGTCGTTCTTCAATCCTATCCTGATGCTGGTGGTGTACACCTTTGTCTTCAGCGTCGTATTCAAAGCAAGATGGGGAACGGGCGGTGAAGAAAACCAAAGTAGCTTCGCCATCGTGCTGTTTGTAGGCATGATTGTATTTGGCTTGTTTGCGGAAATGGCAAACCGTGCGCCCGGATTGATTTTATCAAACGTCAACTACGTTAAAAAAGTCATTTTCCCGCTTGAGATACTGCCCGTTGTCGGTCTTGGTGCTGCATTGTTTCATTCACTGATTAGTTTGGGTGTGTTGTTGACCGCCATTTTGTTGATTAAAGGTAGTCTGGTTTGGACGGTCATTTTCTTTCCATTGATTCTCATGCCATTGTTGATTGGCACGCTGGGGGTGGCTTGGTTTCTCGCTTCACTTGGTGTATTTGTACGTGATGTTGGGCAAACGATTGGCATTTTTACCACGGTGCTGATGTTCATCTCGCCGGTTTTTTTCCCCATCAGCGCGCTTCCCGCAAAATTTCAAAAATGGCTAATGCTCAACCCTCTCACATTTGTAATTGAACAAAGTCGTGCCGTCATGATCTTTGGCAAACAGCCTGACTGGGTGGGGCTGGGAATTTGCACGGGTGCCAGTTTGATTTTGGCGTGGGCAGGGTACTGGTGGTTCCAAAAAACCAGAAAGGGGTTTGCCGATGTCCTCTAATCTAAGCACTTCTCCTTGCTATCAGGGAGACGGCCTGAAGGAGAGAGCGGACTCCAACGACATCGTCATCCGCGTAAGCAATCTCAGCAAGTGCTATCAGATTTATGAAGCACCGCGAGATCGTCTGAAGCAGTTCATCTTGCCTCGCCTAAGCAGATTGGCAGGGCGAGCGCCAAAGCAATATTTTCGAGAGTTTTGGGCCCTCACTGACGTTTCTTTCGAAATAAGAAAAGGTGAAACCGTCGGTATCATTGGACGCAATGGCAGCGGTAAATCCACGCTGCTACAGATGATCTGCGGCACGCTCAACCCCACCAGTGGAGTCATTCAAACCAATGGTCGCATCGCCGCCCTGCTGGAGTTAGGCTCAGGCTTCAATCCCGAATTCACCGGGCGAGAAAATGTGTATATGAATGCCTCAGTGTTGGGTTTGAGCAATGAAGAAGTTGATACGCGCTTTAATGACATCGTTGCTTTTGCTGACATTGGCGACTTTATTGAGCAACCTGTAAAAACCTATTCCAGCGGAATGATGGTGCGTCTCGCATTTGCTGTTATTGCGCATGTGGATGCTGACATATTGGTGGTGGATGAAGCACTGGCGGTGGGTGATGCCTTCTTTACACAAAAATGTATGAGGTTTTTACGAGGTTTTATGGAAAATGGGACCGTCCTGTTTGTCAGCCACGATAGCGGTTCAGTGAAAAATTTGTGTACCTCGGCTATTTGGTTAGAAAAAGGCCATCAAAGGTTAAATGGGTCTCCGGAAGAGGTGTGTAACGCATATCTGGAAAAGTCGTTACAAGATGTGTACGGCGAAAAATTTACGCTAGGTAAAATAGGGGATCAGCCAAGGGAAATATTGGCTGCGCACAAAACAATTAAAAACAAGACTATTATCGACTATAAAACAAAGGCATTGAGTAATGGCAATTTATTGTTGGCTACCGGATGGAAAACAGGTATGGCGGAAGTTGTTTCTGTTTCAATGGTAAAAGTTGAGAACAGTACCTCCCCCGAGTTTGAAGGTGGCGAAAGAGTTAGGGTGGTTATTCGAGCGAAGGCAATAGGAGCGCTTTCTAGCCCTATACTTGGATTCATATTGAAAGATCGACTGGGTCAAGAGTTATTTGGGGAGAACACTGTACCTGCCACTCATGGTGGGCACAGTTTAGTGGGCGCTGGGCAAGAATTTGAGGCTGAATTTGTATTTAGGCTTCCCATGTTACAAAACGGTGAATATATGATGATGGTTTCATTAGCTGATGGAGATACACTTAATCACGTCCAGCACCATTATCTTCATGATGCGATGCTAATAACGGTGTATTCCAGCAAGATAAAATTTGGGATTGTCGGAATCCCATTTGAATTTGTTTCGTTAGCGATCGATTCAGGCCCGGCGTTTAGTATTGGCTCCCGCGAGCCGACTGTTAATAAATAGTATTATTTCCTGATCAACTTTATGAATATATTCCCTAAATTTCCGGTAGGAAGCACACTTGGTATTAACTACAGTGGCATGCATGACAGCGCAATTGCGATAGTTACACCTGAAGGCCAGCCGATTTTTGCAATTTCTTTGGAGAGACTTTCTCGCGTTAAACAAGATGGGCGAACCTTAAAAGAATTACTTGCATCAATGCCTTGGGATCGAATTGATAAGGTTGCTATTTCTGCTCCAGAATTCCTTCGAGGTACTGACTCATGTAAAAGTAAACTTCTCTCGACTATCCTAGCTAAAACAAGACGAGCAGATACCCTAGCGCATGGGCCTGGCTTTTATGAGGCAATGAAAATGATCCCTTGTGAGAAAGTTTTCGTTGGACACCAAGATGCACATGCAGCCTCGGCTTTTTGGGGTAGCGGCTTTGAAGAGGCACTTTGCCTTACATATGACGGCGGAATGTCTAACGACATTTGGTTTGGCGGGTTGTATCAATGTGGTCGAGCCAGTGGCATACAACCATTGGATCAATTTGATGCATTGCAATATGCAAAAGTGACAACGCTTTACACATTTGTTACTGCGTTGCTTGGTTTCATGCCTCTGAGGCATGAAGGAAAAATAACCGGTCTTGCCGCTTATGGGGAGCCCACAGAACGCTGCGCAAGTTTATTAAAGAAATGGTTTGAAGACGAGTATGCGGAAATAGAGGAAACACTTTATTGGGTGAATTGCTATGACGACAATGCTTTACCGCAGCTGATACCAAGTAGTTCAAAGTTATATCGTTACCGTTCGCAAATTGAGGGAATAAGTAAGGAAGAACTGGCAGCTTCACTACAGTATTTTGCAGAGAAACATGTTATTCATATTCTCGAAAAAGCTAGAGTTCTGGGATGGAAGTCCCCCAATATTTGTTTGGCAGGGGGGCTGTTCGCAAACGTAAAAATTAATCAGAAAATAGCAGAGTCCGGATTCAGTCAACTTTTTGTTGCTCCACCCATGACTGACGATGGGACTGCGCTTGGTGCTGCTTGGCATGTGGCCGCAAGAGGAGCGGAGTTCAAGCCGCAAACTTTACATTCGATGTTCTTGGGCCCTGCGTATCCTAAAGAAATATCATTGGAATTGATAAAGAAAGAGGGAATAAACTTTAAAGTTCTTGATACACCAACGACAACAATTGCTGAATTACTGGCTCGAGGCAGTATAGTCGCTGTCTTTCAGGGGGCAACCGAATTTGGGCCGCGTGCTTTGGGAAATCGTTCGATACTGGCACAAGCAACTCAATCAGATATTAATCGCAGTTTAAATGAACGACTTAATCGTACAGAGTTTATGCCTTTTGCGCCCATGACGCGGGAAGAGGATGCGGAACTATGTTATTGCGACATTGGAAGTGTGAAGCATGCGGCAGAATTTATGACTGTTACGGTGAACTGTAAAGATATGATGAAACAATTGTGTCCGGCTACAGTACACGTTGATGGAACTGCTCGCCCCCAAATAGTCAGTGCGCAGCACAACCCATTTATTCACGAAGTGCTCACGGAATACAAAAGCCTAACTGGGAATCCTTCAATCGTAAACACATCGTTTAATGTGCACGAGGAGCCAATTGTTTGTACTCCAAAAGACGCATTGCGCGGATTTTTTGAGTCTGCACTTGAGTATTTGTATATTGAGGGTGTAGGTCTCATTTCATTTGAGGAAAATAAATCGGTTGCGATTCGATACTTACATGAAAAAACAAAACGCAAAAGTCAGAAAGATATATCTAATGAATCATTAATTAACTTTCTTGATCATGCGCTTTCAGAAAGAACAGATTGGTTAGAGAAAACTAGCCAAGACTTACAGGCGCGCACACAAGAATTAGTTGATACGCGTCAAACGCTAGTCGAGCGAACTGTAGCACTTGAGAAAACTAGCCAAGATTTACAGTCGCGCGCACAAGAAATCGAAAAATTTAATCATGCATCAATATTTAAGCGCATTTTCATGAATAGAAATCAGTGATTCGAAGTCAATTTTCGATTGTTACTGACAAACTTTATGGAAAGATTCAAAGATGAACACTTTATTCGGAAATTAATAGGCGACAACAGTTGATCTATCGTACAAGGAAAATCGAAATGATTCAAAGAGTGATTTTATCAATGGGATTGATTGCTGTTACTTTCCAGATGGCTGGTTGTGAAGATAAGACAATCGCGACTGGCAAGTTGGCTAAGGATGTTGCTAACGTGAGAATTCAAGTAAAAGGTGAACTGCGTAAGCTGAAAATAAACGAGCAGGTTGTGTTACCAATTTCTATCTTCAACAATGGGGTTGAATCGATACCATCCCAATCAAAATCCGGTCGCTGGCTAAAGGTATATGCAACTTACCACTGGCTGAAGGCGAGTGGTGAGACTGCCGTTTGGGATGGAATTCGCACGGAATTGCCTGCAGATATAAAAAGAGGGAAGTCAATCGACGTTGCATTAATTGTAAAAGCACCTTCGGAACCCGGTAAGTATTCGTTGGTTATTGATTTAGTCCAGGAAGGTGTGCAGTGGTTTGCCGATACAGGCTCACAAACCACAACGCTGACATATTTTATTGAGCAGTAATTGAATAGTATTTGAAAAGGGGAAGTTTATGAAAAAGCGTGTCTTGATCACTGGTATTACAGGAATGGTTGGTTCTCATCTATTGGACTATCTACTTCTGCACACTGACTGGGAAATATGGGGAATGCTGCGTTGGCGCAGTCCTCTGGATAATTTGACTAACCACATTGATCGTATCAATCGTTCTGATCGGATTAAGCTTGTCTATGCAGACTTGCGCGACACCATGTCTATCAATCATGCGGTTCAACTTTGCAAACCAGACTATGTGTTTCATCTGGCAGCACAAAGTTATCCGAAAACCTCATTTGATTCACCGCTTGATACGCTTGACACAAATATACAAGGGACAGAGCGCCTATTGGGTGCCCTAAGACAATATGCGAAAGATGCCGTGATTCACGTCTGTGCATCTTCTGAAGTATTTGGGAGAGTGCCAAAAGAAAAACTGCCTATCAACGAGGAATGCACATTTCACCCCGCGTCTCCTTATGCGATTTCAAAGGTGGGTACCGATTTGGTTGGCCGATATTACGCAGAAGCCTATGACATGTGTGTAATGACGACTCGCATGTTCACCCATACCGGCCCGCGCCGTGGAGATGTGTTTGCAGAATCTACCTTTGCAAAACAAATTGCCATGATTGAGGCAAATCAAATTCCACCTATCGTGAAAACAGGGAATCTTGATTCATTGCGCACGTGGGCAGACGTCAGAGATGCAGTTCATGCTTATTACCTACTGGTAACAGTCAATCCAACTCCTGGGGAATACTACAACATTGGTGGAACCTACACCTGCTCAGTACGAGAAATGCTCGACACACTTATAAGTTACTCGACACGTAAAGATATTAAAGTTGAAACTGATCCTGAGCGACTACGCCCAATTGATGCTGATTTGCAAGTCCCGGATACAAGAAAATTTCAGCAGCACACTGGCTGGAAACCGGAAATTAGTTTTGAAACGACTATGCACGACTTACTTGATTATTGGCGCGAAAGAGTTTCAGGATCGCAAGCCTTCCTGACACGTTAAGAGAAACCTTATGAACAAACAAGACAAGATACTAATTACTGGCGCAAAGGGGCTGGTTGGCTCTGCTCTAGTTGAACACCTTAAGAATGAAGGATATGCAAATGTAATCGAGGTTGGTCGTCAAGAATGCGACTTGGTTGATCCGGTATCGACGCGCCAGTTTTTTGAGGCAACTCGACCAGACTATGTTTTTCATGCGGCCGCACGTGTCTACGGGATCATGGGAAACATGAAAAATAAGGCACTGTCGTTTTATGACAACGTGATGATCAATACCAATGTGGTTGATGCCTCCCAGAAAGTTGGTGTGCGCAAGATCACAGTGATGGGTACTGGCGCAGTCTACCCATTCCCATCGCCAGGGTTGCCGTTAAGAGAAGAAATGATTTTTCTCGGTGTGCCTCATCCGGCAGAAGATTCTTATGGACATGCCAAGCGAGCGATGCTTGCCATGCTTGCAGCCTACCAAGAGAGTTATGGAATGGAATGGGCTTATGTTGTTTCCTGCAATTTGTTCGGTCCTAGAGATAAGTTCGACACGGAATTCGGGCATGTTGTGCCTTCTCTGGTTAAGAAATTTTTTGATGCCAAGCAACGTGGCGAGAAAGTAGTGGTTTGGGGGGACGGTTCCGCACAAAGAGATTTCATGTATGTGAAAGACGCTGCGCGAGTTGCCCTTGCGATCATGGAGAACATAAAAGGTGCCGCCAATATTGGGAGCGGTACGGTCTACAGAATCAGGGACATCGTTGAGATGTTGGCAGAAATTTCAGGCATGACTGGACAGGTTCTATGGGATAGTGAAAAACCAAATGGACAGGACTACCGTTCCTATGATTTAACAAAAATCAATTCAATAGGGTTCAAGTGTCAGTACACAATTCGAGAGGGTTTGGAAGAAACTTGGAACTGGTATTCCGAGCAGATGGGAAAAGCCAAGTGATGTCTGAGATTAACTCAAGCCTTCGTATCCTTCTTATTTCTCAATGGCCGAATGTTAAAAATGGCGAGTACGAACTTATTGAAAAGATCAAACAGACCGGTTACAAAATCGCGGTAGTAGATTATTTTGGTTTTGATGTGACAACTGGAGAATGTCTTAATAGAGCATCTCTTATTGATAATTACGATTTTGCCATTTCGTTCCACTACGACACGCCAAAGTTCATCGATATACCAACCTATCTTTGGGTCGCCAATCCTTTGGAGTTTATGCATCTGCGGGGTGATTACCGCAATGTTCTTATGCATCACCTACGCTCTTACGATGATTATCTTTATAACGGATCAGATACCTTAAAGGCTCATATCAAGAGAGTGGTTGGAAGCAAATGGATGGATTCAGGGCTGGAAATGTTCCCCTCTTGCGCTACCTCGGCTTTAACATTACCGACGGGTCTTGCCGACAAGAATGGAGTTGCTTCCCGAAAAATATTCTATTGCGGTGTTAACTGGGAACGAGGGATAGACCGAGCTGGGCGAGCGCAAGGGCTGCTGGACATTCTCCAACAAAAGCAAGTTGCAGAATTCTATGGGCCCGACAAGTTAGAAGGTATCAGCCCATGGGCGGGATTCACTTCCTACAAAGGTGAAATTCCCTTTGATGGGGTGACTATGACACGCGTCATGAGGGAATATGGTGCCGTTCTTGCCGTTTCTTCTCCCGCACACATGAAATCTCGCACATCATCCAGCCGAGTATTCGAGGGAATTGCTGCAGGTGTGCCAGTCATCTCAGATGAGAACCCTCATGTTCGAAGACTCTTTGGCGATCTGGTGTATTACTTTAAAGGTGAGACTGAAGAGGAGAGGGCTGCCACAATAATTCAAGCTTTAAGTCAGATTATTGAGAACCCGAAAGATGCTGAGGAGCGCGTGGTTAAGGCTCAGCAGATTATGGCCTCGCGTATGTGTTTCGATCCATGCTTCGAGCGCATTCTAAAAGTTTCCAAGCAATACCAGAAACAAGAAGGGCATGACTTTAAACAAGTAGACATTTTCCTTTTTCATCACGATCCAGATCCTCTGGCGCTAGGCGGCAGCAAAGAATTTAACAACTTTCACCACATCCTTCGTTCAGCTGCTTTTGCTGCTCAAGCGCGACAAGCCCATGTAAGAGTTATTTACCTGACAGACGGTTCCTCACCCGAACCATCACTTGACGAGTTACCTGCAAACGTTGAGGTTGTTTCGTTCAACTTGCGAGATATAACAGATGAAAATTGGGATCGACTTCGTTTGGGGGAAAAGATCACCTTGCTTTCGAATAAAGCAAATGCCGATTTCGTTACATTTTTCACGCAATTTGATTTTCCGCACTACGACTATTTCACTAAATCTCTGGATTGGTTTGCTGAAAATGAACTTGCAACGGTGAGCGGTATTCATGTGGGTGGATTTTTCATCAATGATTTGATGTTAAAGGCCCCGCTTGGCACAGCAGATATATTGAGAAACAATACTCCAAGTGCAATGTACCAGTGGACCCAAAACAGCTTTACGGAACACCAATTGGCAATGATCACTTTTTCCCGTGGATCTCTTGCGCTAATTGAAAGTGACAAGGTTGCGCGATTTGATTCTATTCTCCCGGTTGTTGTGATTGCATCAGCGATTTCTAGCGACCTTCCTGTACATCGCTCTCGGCACATCGTAGTTCGTGTTCAGTACAGCCATTTTAAGCGACACTACGAGGCATACACCTGTGCGGCAAGCAGAGGCTTCTGGGCGCAGCATTACGATTTGGTGACAAACTATAATCACGAGCTGAATGCGCTTTATGATCTCGTACATGAATCACCAATAGGTACACTGATAGCCGATAAAGTTTCCGGTCATGCGTTGCTCTCGATGCCACCGATAGATCCCGCTGTTCATGTAGTCAACCAATTTATTAGTCGGTTGCGTCCGCTGTATCGTTTGTTCAAGAAGGTGCGAAATGTTTTGCAGCTGAAGAAAAAATGACTTGCTCGAAAGACAGACTGATTGAAGGAAAAAAAATTCGCTTCGTCGTAGTTGGACTTATTGGTGCAACAATTGAAATAATTTTATTTTCAGTACTCGTTAGAGCCGGGCTGGGCGTTGCATCCAGTAATTTTTTGGCATTTCATTGCGCATTTTTGATTTGTTTCTTTTTGCATTATTATTTTACGCATCAGAAGCGCTATAACGGAATGCACGTCATCGTTGGAGGCTTGCTCAAATACGCAGGCTTGATGTATGTCCAGTTACTTGTTGGGACAATTTTGCTATGGATATTGATTGATAAATATGGTTGGGTTGCAGAGTTTGCGAAAATTGCTCAAATCGGCGTTGTGACTCCAGCAAGCTATTTGGTGCAAAAATATTTTATTTTTAGTGAAAACAAAAAATGAAAATTCTCTTAACTGGAGCTACTGGATTTCTGGGTGCTCGATTACTGGAATATCTCCTTAAGAAAAACTACCAAGTTATTATCATCAAGCGCCAAAGTACCAACCTGAAGCCGCTTGTTGAGCGGTTTGGAAAGTTGGAAGCTTGGGATTGTGAAGATGACGAACTGGATAATCTGTTTCGCGTGCATCACGATGTTGATGTAATAGCTCATGCTGCGACTGACTATGGCCGTAATGGCTCAAGCCCAACAGCAACGTTTTGGACCAATGAAGTCTTTCCCGTTAAGTTGCTCGAACTCGCGATTCAGCACAAGGTGAAACTGTTCGTTAACATGGACACTTTTTTCAACACCCAAAAAGCAGAATACGACTACCTTGGGGCTTACACCCTATCGAAGCGTCACTTTCAAGAATGGGGTAAGTACTGTGGAGATGCCGGTCGGATACGCTTTGTGAATTTGCGACTATTCCATTTATATGGATCGGGGGACGGTTCCGGGAAGTTCGTACCGGCAATTGTAAGGCGTTGTTTGGCGGACGAAGAAATTGATCTTACGGATGGCGAACAAAGACGCGACTTCATTCATGTTGATGATGCTGTTGCGGCTGTAGGTGTGGTGTTTGAGGCTGAGTTACCGCAGGGCGCAGGCTATAGACATTATGATGTGGGTACGGGCACCTCAATACGCGTTCGAGACTTTGTGGAGTCGGTGAAAAAACTTTGTGGTGGTAATGCAAAATTAAATTTTGGCGCGTTGCCCAATAGAAAAGGTGAGTTTCAAGATTCCTCTGCAGATACGGAAGCATTACGAGCAATCGGATGGAAACCTAAGATTAATATCGATGCAGGAATAATTGAAGTAATAGAACATATTGGTCGACATGCGCTGCAAAATTCGGACACTAATAAAAAATGACTACCAGCCAAAAAAAATTAATCTCTTTGATCGTTCCCGTATTCAATGAAGAAGAGAACATCGGCCCACTCTATGATGCAGTGGTGCCCCTCATCAAACAACATGAAGGCAAGTATGATTTTGAGCTGGTTTTTACTGATAATCACAGCTCTGACAGTACGTACAACATACTCAACGAATTACGTGAACGTGACCATCGAGTGCGCGTCTTCCGCTTTTCGCGTAATTTTGGTTATCAAAAATCCATTCTTACCGGATACCTCAAGGCACGCGGGGATGCACTAATCCAGCTTGATTGTGACTTGCAGGATCCGCCAGCACTTATTACTGAATTTCTGAAACATTGGGAAGACGGCTGTGCAGTGGTTTACGGAGTGAGACGTAGCCGCAAAGAAAGCGCGGTGTTGCATTATGCGCGGAAACTGTTTTATCGACTTGCCGACTATTTGAGCGATGATGATCTACCAGTAGATGTCGGTGACTTTAGATTGATTGATAAAAAAGTGGCGGATGTACTACGGCAAGTAGATGATGCCCAGCCCTATCTGAGAGGAATGATCGCTGCAATGGGTTTTAGGCAGCATGGAATTCCATATGATCGGCATAACCGGGAACGCGGTACGAGTAATTTTCGGTTCAAGGACTTGGTTGGTCTCGCAATTGACGGGATACTGAATCATTCTATTGTTCCGTTGCGCATGGCTACATTTTTTGGAATCGGCATATCCATAATGACAATTCTCGCCATCATTGGCTACAGCGTGAGCAAGTTATTTTTCGGCGTAAACTGGCCGGCTGGATTTACCACGCTAGCAGTTCTCGTGTTGGCGGGCATAAGTGTTAATGCACTATTTCTCGGCATTATTGGGGAATATCTGGGCCGAATTTATCAGCAGGTGAAGAAAAGGCCGCTGGTGATTATCGAGTCTGCGTTGGATGACGAAAACATGAGGGGCAATCGTTGAAAGCGTTACTAGAAAAGAAGATGAATGTGCGTGCATATTTGACACAATTTAATGAATCATTTTTCGTGGAAGACCGATTTCTGAGCCTGATGTGGGCTCTGATTCTTCCTGCGATATTCTTTAGTTCGCAACTCTTTGCACCTGACCCGCAATTCAATTTTTTCGGGGATTTATACAATCTTTATTTTCCTCAATTCGTTGAGGGATACCACTTGGCCAAGAACGGCGCCTTCACCGGCATTGATTTTCTGACAAATAACGGTGCATCAGCTTACTTCCTGAGACCAAACATACCGGTCTTCTATCCCATTTATCAACTGGTCTACTTGTTATTTAGTTTTGAAACTATTGAGGCGTTAGCGCGTGCCTATGTAGGCGTTCTGTATGCTCATTCTGTTATTGCACTCTATTTCAGTATGAGAATAGGACGTAAGTATTTTCAGTTGGATAATGCAACGTCGTTGTTGCTGGGCGTGCTCTATTTTGGTGCTATTGCAAACTCTTACCCTATACCGCCATTTTATTTTGTTGCTTCTCTTTTTCCACTGTTGCTATATTTCGCGCTTAGGTCGGTCGAGGAGTCGGCATGGTGGCGGTTAGCGTTATATTCTTTCTCTTACGTTTTGGTTTTTCTGTCAGGATACCTGCCTTTAGATGTAAATGCAGTATCGTTGGCATTGTTGTTTGCAATAGTTTATTTCTGGCAGGTCAGGGGCGAAAAACAACAAATTCTCACTCGATTAATCAGATTATTAGTACCTGTTGTGTTGGCCTCTGTAGTTGTATTGCCAATATATTTAGCGGTGTTGCAATATCACAAGCTTGTTCCAGGGCTACCAGAAGGGGTGTGGTATGCCGCACACGAATTCTCATATACTTCTAAGGATATCTTTGCGCTTCTTTCTAGGGCTTTTGTTGGAAGTCGACCAGGTGGTGGAGAGTTTCCAAGTATTTTATTAGGTGTTGCACCAGTTTTGCTGTTGATACTTGCGTTTACACAACGAAGAAAAATCGCACTTTCACCGTTGGAGGCTGGTGTTGTTGCCATATCAACGCTCATTTTTTCCTTTTACCTTCTTCTTACTTTTGGACGTGCTTCAGGCTTACCCGATCTTTTCTATTATTTAGCACCTGGTTTGGGAAAGATGCACATTTACGGACGATTTTTGCCAATCGCTTCGTTTTTCTTTTACCTTGTGTTCGCAATCATCTTCAAACATCTCATCGTGATGAGATCGGAATTACCTATAGCGCGATGGATTTCTGGTCTTTTCGTGGCACTGATTATTGTCCACGGATATGGTCAACTCGGTCAGCCTGAGTCTATGTGGACTGAGTTGTTATCCATCGAGTTGTTGATGTTTGTATTTATACTAATCGGAATGTCAGCGCATCAGAGTTTTTATGCATATGCAGGCGTTATTTCGGTGTCGTTTTTCATTCATGCTGCAAATTTTAATTCGCATGTTAACTGGTCCAATCTTGACGCTGTTCCCCCACATCAAAATGAAGTTGTTTTTTCTCAGGAGCGTCGTGATGCGTTAAGGAATTATTTCAAAGAATATGCTGATAAAAAAATGATTAAATTTGTAGACATCACTTCAAGCATCGACAAAACTAACGGTGTTCTGTTGAACTATCCGTGGTTGGTGCAAGATACGGTAAAACTATCAAACTATATGGGCTATGAACTTCACACTTCGGTTGATCGTGAATATCTGGCGCGTTTTCCATGGTTCGGTAAAATCAGTGTACCTTGGTTACTGCGTACTGAAGCAGATTTTGTCATCTATGATCCAACTGCGTGGAGTCAATTGGCTGGTGAACTGGAGCCATTTATCAATCATGAGGTGCCAGAATTCGATATCGGTTATGGCTATAAGGCAGCCAAGCTAAAGGATGCATCAGGGCTAGTAGACTATGTACCCAACCGCAATCCAGGTGATTTCGACAACGGTATCGTGCGCGTTTTTAATGCCGCGGGAACGGCAGCCGTATCGGACTTTGATACAGATTTTGCGTCGCACGTGCGTTTTGAAGTTGATAGTTCTTTACCAGTCACGGTGCGATACCTGCTTTTCCCAAATAAGATGATGGAGCTGCGTATAGACGGTGGGCACGCCGACGTGACGCCGAAGGATGGTTTGCTTGAATTTTCGCTCCCTGCAGGTCACCATAAGATTGAGTATCGCTACAAGAACGTGTTGCACCAGATATTTGTGAAGGAATACTTCCTCTATCTAGTCGCTCTTCTAGGCATCTTGGGATGGCGGACCTGGGTGGTATTTACCCAACTAAGAACTAAAAAATTATCAAAAGGATGGTGGTCATGAAAGTGGTTATTCTTGCCGGTGGTCTGGGCACTCGCATTAGCGAAGAAACATCCACCCGACCCAAGCCTATGGTGGAAATCGGCGGCAAGCCGATCTTGTGGCACATCATGAAATCCTACTCGGCCCACGGCATCCATGACTTTGTGATCTGCTGCGGCTACAAAGGCTATGTCATCAAGGAATACTTCGCCAACTATTTCCTGCACATGTCGGATGTGACTTTCGACATGGAGCGCAACAAAATGGAAGTGCACCAACGATATGCTGAACCTTGGAGAGTAACCCTGGTGGACACGGGCGAGGAGACGATGACAGGGGGGCGCCTGAAACGAGTAAAGGACTACGTCAAGGATGAAGAGGCGTTCTGTTTAACTTATGGCGATGGCGTGAGTGATGTGAATATCACGGAGTTGATTGCCTTCCACAGGTCACAAAAAGTCAAAGCTACCCTGACCGCAGCCATTCCTCCCGGGCGCTTCGGTGCATTGGATATGGGCGGCAACAAGGTCAATAGCTTCCGCGAAAAACCCAAGGGCGATGGTGCCATGATCAACGGCGGTTTTTTTGTGCTATCCCCGCAAGTCATAGACTACATCGTTGACGACAAAACAGTATGGGAGCGCGACCCGTTGGAGAGGTTGGCAGAAGAAGGAGATCTCGCTGCTTTTCATCACAACGGTTTCTGGCAACCGATGGATACGCTACGCGACAAGATGCATCTTGAGGAGTTGTGGCAATCCGGCAAGGCGCCGTGGAAAGTCTGGAAATGAATGCTGCTTTCTGGAAAGGCAAGCGCGTCCTGCTGACCGGACACACTGGCTTTAAAGGCAGTTGGCTATCGCTCTGGTTGCAAACCATGGGTGCGCAAGTAGTGGGATATGCACTAGCGCCTCCGTCGAATCCCAGCTTGTTCAATGTCGCTGGAGTTGGCAAGGGAATGACCAGCATTATCGGTGACATCCGCGATTTGGAGCATGTGCGCAAAATATTTGCCGAACATCAACCTGAGATCGTGATCCACATGGCGGCACAGGCACTGGTGCGTTATTCCTATGCTGAGCCAGTCGAGACCTACTCAACCAATGTGATGGGCACGGTGAATCTACTCGAAGCGGTGCGTGGCACAAAGAGTGTAAAGGTTGTGGTGAATGTGACTAGCGATAAATGTTACGAGAACCGGGAATGGGTGTGGGGCTACCGCGAGAACGAAGCGATGGGCGGATACGACCCATACAGCAACAGCAAGGGCTGTGCAGAGTTGGTGACGGCTGCCTACCGCAACTCATATTTCCATCCAGAGAAATATAAAGAGCATGGCGTTGCCATAGCTTCCGGTAGAGCAGGCAACGTCATCGGCGGTGGCGATTGGGCGGAAGACAGACTCATCCCGGATATCATGCGTGCAATTACGCAAGGCAAGCCGGTCAACATCCGCAGCCCGCATGCGATCCGTCCATGGCAGCATGTGTTGGAGCCGTTGTCCGGCTATCTGGCTCTGGCGCAAAAGCTCTACGAAGAAGGTGCGACCTATGCGGACGGGTGGAACTTCGGGCCGAACGATGAAGATTCCAAACCTGTGGAATGGATCGTAGAAAAACTGACCGAAGCTTGGGGTGAGGGGGCAAGTTGGGTGCTGGATGGCGGCGATCATCCACATGAGGCGCATTACCTGAAGCTGGATTGTTCCAAGGCAAAAGCGCGACTGGCCTGGCATCCGAGATGGCACCTGGAAGATGCTCTGGCGGCGATCGTCGATTGGCAACGTGCCTATCGGGATGAGAAAGACATGCATGAGCTGACATTGCGTCAGATCAATGCGTACAACGATAGTATTCAAAAACACTAAGCGGGAGTATTGAAGTGGATAAGGCAGAAATCAAACAGCAGATATTGAATTTGGTAGAGCAGTACAGTACGTTGCAATATGCAGCAAAGCCATTTAACGCGGGTAGCAGTGTCATCCCGCCTTCCGGCAAAGTGTTGGGTGCCGCCGAACTGAAAAATATGGTTGAAGCATCCCTGGATGGATGGCTCACCGCTGGCCGCTTCAATGAGGCATTTGAAAAGCGCTTTGCCGAATTCGTCGGGGTCCCTTACGCGCTAACTACTACCTCCGGTTCATCGGCGAATCTGTTGGCATTCACCGCACTGACTTCACACAAGTTGGGTGCGCGCGCGCTGAAGCCGGGCGATGAAGTCATCACCGTTGCGGCCGGCTTCCCCACCACTGTGAACCCCATGCTGCAGAACGGCATGGTGCCGGTATTTGTGGATGTGGACATTCCCACCTACAACATCGACCCGAAGAAGATCGAAGCGGCAATCAGCCCAAAGACAAAAGCCATCATGGTTGCGCACACACTGGGCAATCCGTTCGATCTGGATGCGGTCATGGCGTTGGCCAAAAAGCATGATCTATGGGTTATCGAAGATTGCTGCGATGCGCTCGGTTCGCGCTACAAAGGCCAGCATGTCGGCACCTTCGGCCACATCGCTACCTGCAGTTTCTATCCGGCGCACCACATCACCATGGGTGAAGGCGGCATGATATTCACCAAAGACCGCGACCTGCGCACCATCATCGAATCCTTCCGCGACTGGGGCCGCGATTGTTATTGCGCGCCGGGTTGCGATAACACTTGCGGCAAACGTTTCGGCTGGAAGCTGGGATCGTTGCCCGAAGGTTACGACCACAAGTACACCTATTCGCATCTGGGCTACAACCTCAAGGTCACCGACATGCAGGCGGCCTGTGCACTAGCTCAGATGGATAGGCTGCCGGAATTCGTCGAGGCGCGAAAACGTAACTTCGCTTTCCTCAAAGAGCGTCTGAAATCCTGTGAAGAATTCCTGATCCTGCCGGAAGCCACCGCAGGCAGCGAACCCTCCTGGTTCGGCTTTCCCATCACATTGCGCGAAGCGGCAAATGTGAATCGCGTCGAGCTGTTGAAATATCTGGATCAATATAAGATTGGTACTCGTTTGCTGTTCGCGGGCAACCTCACGCGCCAGCCTTATTTCGAAGGCCGCGCTTACCGTATCAGTGGCGAGCTCACCAATACCGACAAGATCATGAACGACACCTTGTGGATCGGAGTGTATCCAGGGCTGAGCGAGGAAATGCTGAGTTTTGTGGTTGAGAAGATTGAAGCGTTCTTTGGCGTGAATTTCTAGCCGGGTAATGACTCTATAAAGTTGCGGACACCACTCAGCTGAAATCACAAATGGCTTTATCACATCAACTGCACGTTGAAACTAAACCGGAAAGAGAAGTCTTGACTCAAAGCATTCTGCTGGTGAGCTACTATGCACCCAGCAGAGGTCATGCTGGTGGGTTGCGTTTGCTTGACCTGTATTCTCAAATTAGACGAATTAACCCTAAATTACGCCTGGTACTGGTGTGCTGTACGCATCCGGAGATTGATTGGGGTTACGATGGGCTCACGGAGATATTTGACGAAATTTATTGGATTTCTCCGAATGAATTCAATATTGAACACATTAAGAACCACAAAATTCTCCAGCAACGTTTTGATGTAATTGACTTACAGTATTTTCAATCTGGTGCTCTGCTCCCTGTTTTTAGAGAGCTGATGCCGAATGCAATGTTAATTTACAACCCGATGGAGTCCCAGATTAGGGCTGCCAAGCTTGCATTCGTTCAAGGAAAATTAATGCTTTTTGCACGCTTTGCTGTCTACGCACTAAAAGAGATTGTTTATTGTATTAAGGCAGATCGGGTAGGGTGTGTTTCGTATGCTGATTTAAGTGCGATGAAATTATTTGTTCCCAGTAACAAGTTGTATTGCGTAGAAACGGGGTTGTCGAATAATGAAATTTCGGATATTTCCGAGCCGGATGAAATTGTAGATTCCAACAGCAAAAATGAGCGGAGAAATTGTCTTGTTTTTCTAGCTTACTTTGGATCGGCAACTAACCGTGATGCGTTACGCTGGTTTTTTAAGTTAGTGCATCCTCTAATTAGAGAAAAAGTTCCTAGTTATGAACTATTGGTTATCGGTCGAGGGATTGATAATGATCTTAAGAATTCATGCGCTGATCCATCCGTAAATTTTATTGGTGAAGTAGATAATATTTCGAGTGCCATTGGCTCCGGATGTGTTGGGATTGCCCCGGCATTATATGGTGCAGGGATTCGGGGCAAGATTCACCAGTATGCTGCTCTAGGTGTCCCATGCGTTGCGTCAAAAATTGCAGCGCAGAGTCTGGAATATGTAGACGGAGAGAGTATTCTTTTGGCTGAATCAGCGACTAAGTTTTCGGATTGTTGTGTGGCGCTACTCACCAACAATAAAATGGCTAGTGAAATTGGGCATAAAGCTAGATTGCTTTGCTTGGCTCGTTATACTTGGGACTCTATTGAGCCAGTAATTAAAAATATTTATATGTTGTAGTACGTGCCGATAGGCTTAAGGAGAAATTTGATGGTAATTGTTCGTGCGCGTGCCCCGTTACGCTTGGGGCTCGCTGGTGGAGGGACGGATGTTTCTCCATATTGCGATGTCCATGGGGGCTATGTTCTCAATGCAACCTTGGATCGCTATGCCTATGCGGTGATCAAAACGCTGGAAGATCCGGTGATTCGTTTTGTTGCAACAGATCAACAGACCGAAAAGGTTAAAGCCGTTACGGAACCGCTAGAACTGAACGGCCATCTGGATTTGCATAAAGCGGTTTACAACCACATGATCCAGCACTACAACGGAGGACAGCCAATCCCTCTGGAACTGAGTACATTTTGTGATGCTCCTGCAGGATCAGGTTTGGGCTCATCCTCGACGTTGGTGGTGGTGATGATCCGTGCTTTTTCTGAGTTGCTTAACCTTCCGCTAGATGATTACACCATTGCGCATTTGGCATACAAGATTGAGCGTGTGGATTGCGGTTTGCAAGGCGGGCGACAGGATCAGTATTCCGCTACTTTTGGCGGATTCAATTTCATGGAGTTTTATGCGGATGATCGGGCGGTGATCAATCCTTTGCGTGTCAAGAATTGGATCATCTGCGAATTGGAAGCATCGCTAGTGTTGTTCTACACCGGTGTGTCGCGCGAGTCCGCAAAAATTATTGCTGACCAAAGTAATAATGTTAAAAACGGTTCGATAGATGCTATGGAAGCAATGCATGGCATCAAAAATGAAGCATTAGTGATGAAAGAGTGTCTGCTGAGAGGCGACTTTGGCGGCATCGTGGAATCAATGCGCCAAGGTTGGGAGAGTAAGAAGCGCTCAGCCAAGACGGTGTCAAATCCGCACATTGAAGAAATATACAACGCGGCAATGGCCTCGGGTGCCACAGCCGGAAAGGTTTCGGGAGCAGGTGGTGGCGGTTTTATGATGTTTTTTGTGCCTACCGAGCGACGAATGGACGTAATTAGAACATTAAATATTTTCAAGGGCCAAGTTAGCAACTGTCATTTTACGAAACATGGCACGCAAGCTTGGAGAGTCCAATGAAGAGCTATATCAGCACACAGATAGTGGAAGCGCAGCGCGTGATGATCGGGATGGAGGCAGATCTATCCCTAAAAGCAAGTATCGAGGCTGCAGCAGTGGCCTGTATTGCTTCCCTGGCGACAGGAGGGAAAATATTGCTTGCCGGTAACGGAGGCAGCGCTGCGGACGCACAACATATTGCCGGAGAATTTGTAAGTCGCTTTGCTTTTGATCGTCCCGGCTTGCCTGCAATCGCATTGACGACGGATAGCTCTATCCTCACCGCAATTGGCAATGATTATGGTTATGAGAAGTTATTTGCCCGCCAGGTGCAAGCGCATGGAAATAAGGGGGATGTATTCATTGGATACTCAACCTCGGGTAAATCTCCAAATGTTCTCAGGGCATTCCAAGAAGCGCGGGAACGGGGGCTCGTTTGCATCGGTATGACGGGTAACCGCGGTGGCCCGATGCGCGATCTTTGCGACCATTTGCTGGAAGTGCCGTCAGGCGATACCCCTAAAATTCAGGAGGGGCATTTGGTGTTGGGGCACATTTTGTGTGGGTTGGTTGAAAATGCGATATTTCAGGCTGCAGAATAATGGAAGCGATTGTACTGGCTGGCGGCTTTGGTACGCGATTGCGGCAAGTGGTGCCGGATCTACCCAAGCCCATGGCGCCTA
This sequence comes from Sideroxydans sp., assembly GCA_027310725.1. Lineage (GTDB taxonomy): Bacteria > Pseudomonadota > Gammaproteobacteria > Burkholderiales > Gallionellaceae > Sideroxyarcus. Next base: position 30,264 of record DAIDAG010000060.1, read on the forward strand.
TTGCAGGGAAACCATTTCTGGAAATCTTGCTTTCAGCGCTTGCACGGAAAGGCTTTACGCGGGTTATCCTTTCTTTGGGCTTCATGTCCGAGAAAATCGTCGCGCATTTTGGCAACAGCTATGGGGGCATGGACTTAGTGCATGAAGTTGAGGCTAAGCCTCTGGGCACGGGAGGGGCGATCAGGGCGGCAATGGCACGTTGCATGTCGGATCATGTGTTCATCTTCAATGGCGATACTTATCTGGATCTTGAAGTTGATGTTCTGGAGAGCTTATGGCAGACCGCTCATCGTCCCGTGATTGTGGTGCGCGAGGTGCCTGATACAGCGCGCTTTGGCAGAGTGGAGATGCGCGATGGCCGTGTCATCGCCTTCCTCGAAAAGGGTCTTGCTGGCCCGGGCCTGATCAATGCGGGTTGCTACGTGTTGCCAAAAAATGCCCTGGATGCTTTTCCTTTGGGTCAGCCGTTTTCCATAGAGACAGAATTCTTCGTCGAATCTTTGCAACGCATCCGGTTCGACGGCTTTGTTACGCACGGTCGCTTCATCGACATTGGCGTACCGGAGGACTACGCGCTTGCCCAGACAGAACTGGCGGGATTGTGAACGTGGCTGGAAATCGCGCGCTGTTTCTGGATCGGGACGGTGTCATCAATCATGATTCAGGCTACACCTCTAATTCAAAGGATTTCAGATTCATCGACGGTATCTTTGAGCTTTGCCGTGCGGCAAGGCAGTCCGGGTATCTCTTGATCGTCGTGACCAATCAGGCAGGGATCGGTCGCGGGTACTATTCGGAACAGGATTTTTTCGCTCTATCTGAGTGGATGCGCCAGCGATTCGTGGAAGAGGGCGCATCAATAGCTGATATTTTCCATTGCCCATATCATCCGGAGCATGGCATTGGGCCTTACAAGAAAGATTCGTTCAATCGTAAACCTCATCCGGGCATGCTATTGCAGGCCGCAGAAAAGCACGGGATCGATATGGCGCATTCGATCATGATCGGTGACAAGGATTCGGATATGCAGGCAGCAAAGAATGCGGGTGTTGGAATCAGATGTCACTACCTGACCCTGGAAAATCAGGATGAACTCTCCGGCGCTGCCACGTGCAGGATATACTCGCTGCGAGAAGGAATTTCGCTGCTGAGTGGTACCGCGAGAGAATGAAGCGCCGGAACTGCTGAGGGCAGGGGGGGATATGAAAATCAGGTTTAGTTTGACCAAAAAGCTGGTTGTGATGTCTGCCGCGATTCTTGTCGCAATCACGTTGGTCGCATGCTACAAATCCAGTGAAACCTCACCCCCCAAGGTCAAGGCGGGTGAGATAGACCCGACACGCCCTGCAAAGATCGCGAAAGCCTATGTATATGAGGGTGGCGTGTGCCCCATAGATTCAAGCAATCCTAAATTGGTCTCAAACCTGATTTCCGCAACCAGGAAACTTCTGCTTTCAGTTAACGGCTGGGCAACGACAGACTCCACAGGCAAACCGGTGGGTTCCATGATCTTTGCGGTCTTGAGCAATGATACCGACACCGTTTACCTTGAAGGAAAGCGTGTCCCGCGCCCAGATGTGGCGAAGGGAAACCGCTTGCTTGATCTGGTCGGATTTGAGGTGGCTGGTTCGCTGTCCAATGCCCCTGTTGGCGAATACACGCTCAGTATCGCTTCCGGAACTGAGTTCGTGATCGACATGTGCAAGACGCCGGTGGTTGTTCGCATCAGTGAATGACTCACAATTCCGTTCATGCAGAGTCTGAAAGAACTGCTGGTACAGCGGCCGGCTGTTTGACCGATCAAACAGCTCGCCGCCTCACTGCGCAACCGCAAGTCGGTCGTCAGTTCACTGGTTATAGCCATCAGACCAGGTTGGCATCACGGTAGGCTCGCTTGTGGTGCCGAATCATGAGTGGAGTGCTTATCAATCAATGTTTTAGAGCGCATGCTTTTCTAGAGTGCCTTAAAAAAGCGCAGAGTCATTACCTTTGGCGTTATATCAGCCAAATCGTTCGTACATTGTGAAGGCTGCGTATTGCCGATGGTGTAGAATGCCGCGCGTTGTAGAGGCTGGATCGCACAAGCGGGCCCGGCATCTCAACGGGTGTCCAGAACCCCGGTGCAAAGCAGGCTACGGCCTTGCCTGGTCCGGGTACAAATAAAAATGGCCCGCTTGCGCGAGCCATTAATATATTTGGTGGTGCCCAGAAGAGGACTCGGTCACATAAACGCGACCCCGACATCCGCAGCACCGGATGCCTTTCGAGTCCTGGCGCGAAGCACGCAGGTGCTTCGCTTGTTCTGGGCACAAAACAAAAATGGCTCGCTTGCGCGAACCATCTTGTTAATAATTGGTGCCCAGAAGAGGACTCGAACCTCCACAGTGTTGCCACCGCTAGGACCTGAACCTAGTGCGTCTACCAATTCCGCCATCTGGGCATTGCTTGAG
>DAIDAG010000064.1 GCA_027310725.1 Sideroxydans sp.
AGAGTTTGCCATGCAGCAACCCATCAACTATGCACAGATCGCACCCGAAGGGCTCAAGGCCATGCTGGGTTTGGAAACTTACGTGCGCCGCTCGGGGATCGATCATGGGCTTTTGGAACTCGTGAAGACCCGCGTTTCGCAAATTAACAGGTGCGCGTTCTGCATCGACATGCACACCAAGGATGCCAGAGCGAACGGCGAAACTGAACAACGCCTCTATGCGCTACAGGCATGGCGCGAAACGCCTTTTTATTCCGAGAAAGAGCGCGCGGCACTGGCCTGGGCCGAAGCGCTGACGGATATCGCGAACGGCGGTATTTCAGAAGCCTTGCGCGAAGAGGTGCTGCGATCCTTCAACGAAAAGGAACTCGTTGACCTCACTCTTGCCGTCGTGGCGATCAACGGCTGGAACCGCCTGGCAATCCCGTTCGGCACACCTGCGGGGAGCTATCAGCCGGGCCTGTTCGGTTAAGGTTGTTTAAATCTTTGTTCTTCAGCCTGACTGGTGCAACCAGGGAAGATGGCATCAAGCTGCCGGGCAAGGCTTCCTGGATGTAAAGATACATTGGCGATAGCCGAACAAACTGAGGTTTAATCGGCATTTTGATTGCGGACATTTCAACCCAAAACAAATTGCGCTCCGTCCCTTAGGCTTCTTGCTTTCACAGTTGCGTTCCCCGTGGCCTCGGCCGGATTTCGGCCCCTAGTGGTTAGGAGTGTAAGGTCCGCTATGCTAGGGGCATCATGGATATCGCGGCGGCGCAGCCTGCGTCCGTTGTGTTCCATTGCGGATCCTCGCGGTTTACTGAAAATGATTTTGTTTTAGTCTGCGGGAGAGTCCGCTCCTGGCTATTTTGAACTCACATTTATAACTCGATGCCGTCGATGGCGACTGGCCAGCCATCGGGCAGTGACTTTGCAATACTAACCTGCTTCTGTCGACAACGCTTTGTAGACACTGAATTTTCTCGAAAACAGAACATCAACTTTTGAGAAAACCGGCTGGCGCAGTTTGATCGCGCCAGTCCGGGTTGATGGATAGGTTAGCCGTTAAAGTCAATTACGCGAAAATATGTCTTCTGCGTACTAGTAATTTCTTCGGTCATGATGGCAAAACCGTATTTCTGAAGCATGACCCACTTGCTGTGACTTTGTACGGCTTTATTGTATAGCTGCTGACAATTAAATTCAGTGGCCAGACCTGGCAGTTTTTCATTAAGCTCTTTAGCATCAAATATTCGTGTGGATTTGCATGCTAATTGTGTAGTAATACCGCCTGCCATCTGGTTTTCCCGTCCCATTGTATATTCGACGACAAACTCATTATTGGCTTTGGATGGAATGGCATCAAACCTTGTGACGTCTCTGATTTCATAAAGTGGAGTAGTCCTGGTGCCAAGGAGTGGAACTGCCTGCCATCTCAAACCGACTATGCCTTTGTAGGTCAGTGCGTAAACAAGATTGTATGAAATGTCATTACTAATTTGCTCCATCAATCGCTCAATCTGACCATTGCCCACATCCGTTAGCGTCATTACGTTTTTATATGATTGTTTCTTCCCATCACTTTGTTCATTGCTCGCTTCAACTGTTATCTTTAGTTGCCCAAAGTTGGTGCTATCAACTGTAGGCGGAATCTTTTTTTCAATATTCGCTGATAGTGACTTAGGAGAAAACTTTTTTGTCATATATCCGGTCTGATCGGCAGTGACTTCTTTGACAGAGGCAACTGATGAGCAAGCCGAAAGCAGGAGCATACTTAATGCAGCAAGACCTCTAACATCATGAGCTTTGATAAACATACATATCCTCTCTTTTGTGAAAAATAGCGTGAATGACGCTCCTTACCAACTGAGACTGCGGGTTTAGAAATACAACTCTACGCTGGCAAGCTGGGCTGTTGTGCCATATCCGCCGCTAACCAACACCTTGCCGTTGGGCAACAGTGTGGCTGTATCATTATCACGCGCCACCGTGAGTGGGCCAGTACTAGTCCAAGCTCCTGTGGCAGAGTCGTACAGTTCAGCGCTAGCAAGATAACCTGTTGCACCGTATCCGCCGCCGACTAATACTTTGCCGTTAGGCAAAAGCGTGGCGGTATACAGTTCACGCGCAGCCACGAGTGAACCGGTAACAGTCCAAGCTCCTGTGGCAGGATCGTATAGCTCTGCACTGGCAATAGCAGCGTTTGTTGTGCCCATGCCACCGGCGACTAACACCTTGCCGTTGGGCAATAGTGTGGCAGTGTGGTAATAACGCGCCGTGGCAAGTGAGCCCGTAACAGTCCAAGCTCCTGTGGCAGGATCGTAAAGTTCGGCACCGGCAAGGTATCCTGTTGCGCCGTCTCCGCAACTAGCTAGCACTTTTCCGTTGGGCAGCAGCGTGGCGGTGTGAAATGCACGCGCCGCAGTAAGTGAGCCGGTAGTAGTCCAAGTCCCTGTGGCAGGGTCGTACAGTTCCGCACTGGCAAGAGCAATGTTTGTTGAGCCCACGCCGCCGGAGACCAACATCTTACCGTTAGGCAGCAATGTGGCGGTGTGCAATGCGCGCGCCGTCGTTAGTGAGCCGGTGGCAGACCAAGTCCCTGTGGCTGGATCGTACAGTTCAGCACTAGCAAGATAACCTGCAACACCCGCTCCGCCGCTGACCAACACCTTACCGTTAGGCAGCAGTGTGGCGGTGTGAGATGCACGCGCCGTCGTTAGTGAGCCGGTGGCAGACCAAGTCCCTGTGGTTGGCTCGTACAGTTCTGCACTGGCAAGATAACCTGCTGCGGTATATCCGCCGCTAACCAGCACCTTGCCATTTGGCAGCAACGTGGCGGTGTGCAGGTCACGCGCTGCCAGGAGTGAGCCGACTCCAGTAAACGTGGACGTACCACCAGCTAGCCCGCAAAACACATTCAAATTGGTGACATTCGCCGCGTTGATCGTTCCTGCGCCATAGGTTGAGGTGCAGGGCTGTACACTGGGCGTGGTGGTAGCTAGGGAAAGGTTATAAGCAGTACCATTGGCCAATTGCGTGGCGAAGGTAAAGGCTTGACTGACACCGCTGGCATTGAGCGTGAGATTGTCAGTGCCATTGTTGGTTAGAGTCAGCGCATTGCCGACAGCCAGCCCCGTTAACGTACCACCAACCGAGTAGGTTACTGCAGGAGTAGTTGCGGCTGCAGATGTTGCACTACCACCTCCCCCTCCACACGCGACTAGAAACAGTACAGATAATGGCAAGGCACTGCGTATCAAATTGGCGAGGATGATTTTCATGAGCAGGAGTTTGGATGGTTGTTATAAAAAATTATCGCATATTACCCCGTTCAGCATGTTTTACAAACTGCATAAATAGCCTATGAATTTTTGAAGATTGGATTGAAATATTGCGCGCGACGGAAAATCCTGATGGCATATTGAGGTTCCGTTTTTGGTTCGGAGCTGAAATACGGGTCGCCTAGGATTTCGTCCGCCTCCCTCCATATAACGGACACATCGAAAGACTTCTCACCAAGACCGCAATGCCAAGAAAAGGATGATTTGATTCTTGGCCTAAACGGCCAACTGATCATGGATTGAAATTCGGCAGTTTAGCTGACCAAAGCAGACATCAACGTTTGAGTTGAGGGACCGATTGGTAAGCACCGGTTTTTGAGCCATGGAGAGCAAACGGTGCCCAATGAACGAGTTGTACATGCAGGAGATTGAGGCGAAGCATGTAGTCACCGTACTCGCGAATCTTTGAGTAAATCGCTTCCGCCGTGAAATCTTCTTGATCGAAAATCAGATCGCCAGTTTCAGGATCAACGCCGACGTCCGGGTTTGAACGGATGTATCCATGAACTTCTCCACCACCGTTCAATTCAACGTAGGTGGAGTGAAGGACACGGTTTCGGTATCGCCTCAACTCGTGGAAATGCCCCTTCAGCTCGAGGATGTCCTTTGCCTTTTCGTCGCCATTGTCGAGCGCATACGTTTGCGTAAGGCTCACAAACATGTCAGTGACTTTGTCAATCAATTGGCAATTTGTTTCTCGTCGTAACTTTATGGGGGGCCAATCCTTTCGTTCTGGATCGAGAATGAACCATCCGATCTGGCGATAGAGATTTTCGACCCATTGGAAGATCACAACGAACTCCCCCAAGGCCTGATGAGTGGCAACAATCTTGTCTTCGCTGATCATTCCGGTGCCTAATGTTTGAATTAACCGGCTGGCACGGCCTTATCGCACCTGCCTACGTTGAATAATGGGTTGGGCATTGCTAACAAATTGAGCTAGCAATTGAGGAAGCTGCAACATATCGTCAAATGACACTTCCTCCCCGACTCGGCATGACGACGTTTCACCATTTCGCACATACCGGAATGCTCTCATTCCTGCTGCTGCGGCAGCCTCAATCCCAACTTCACTATCTTCCACAACCACGCATTGGCTAGGCATAAAGCCCATTGCATTTGCTGCATATTGAAATAGGCCTGGCTCCGGCTTCCAAGAGCCAACTTCATATGAACTGAAGATGCTGTCGCCAAAGTAAGGTGCAAGGCCGCTAACTTGCAGCGCCTGACGGATTTTCAGAGGTGGCCCGCTTGAGGCAATGCACTTGGGAAAATTCGCGGTTTCGAGCATTTCAAGAACGCCAGGCATAGGTTTCAATTCACGTGAGAAGAGTTCCGAAACATGCTGGCGATAATGCTGTTCAAACGCATCTGGCAGCTTCTGGGAAAGACGGCCCTCAAGGTCAGCAAGGATTGAAGTCAGTTTTTTGCCACGATACTGCTGGATCAATGATTCCACCGTATCACTCAGTTGCGGAAGCAGATCGAGAAACGCTTGATTGCAAAGTCCCTCGCTGTCTACGAGCGTACCGTCCAAATCAAAGATTACACAGATACCAGTCATTTACCAAGATGCCAAATGTTTGAGTTGGGCGGCGGCCGAGCAGCGCAGCTTCTCGGAAGTCCGCTCGAATGAGTGGTTAGCCACAGGAATTGCTCCTCTCCATTGCAATGATTTCAGGGCGCGGCGATGGTGGAACTTCAACGAAGCCAAGGCTAGAGTACAGAGAAATGGCGACGGGATTGTCTCGATAGACGCCCAACGTAAACTTCTCAATGCCCGGGGATGCAGAAGCTTTAGCAAGTAGTAGTTGACAGAGTATGCGACCAAGCCCGACACCTCGGTGGCGCGAGGAAATGATGATTCGCGCTAAGCGAAGGACACCGGAACCCTTTTCGATCAATTGAGCGAAACCAAGGAGTTCACTTGAAGCGTTCGCATCGACGAGAGCGAAGCTTGTTGCACCTGGGCCTGCGAGTAGCGAAGGCAGTTCATCGACGAAAAACGGGAAGCGAAATAAGGGACCAGCCCAACGGGCACACGTGGCCTCATCGGGTACCCACGAAGCGAGTGCCTCATTGTCGGATGGAATGGGTAATCGCAAGGCCGGACTCATGTGGCTAACAGTTATTATGGGGACGCACGCGTCAGCATAATAATAAATGGCAAGTGCGGAAGCAATTGAACTTCAGAGATGTCAGCTTTGATCTGCTCTGCGGACGTAACGTAGGCCGAGCTGGCAGCTATGGCTGAAGATCGGTTAGGTTGCCAACTCGCCCATTGCTGCCGTTGCTAACTATGCCGCAAAACTTCCGGTTTGCTAGAACACAGACGTTCAACGTAGAGTTCGGCGGCGCGCGTTAACATATCCACCGGAATGAAATCAGGTTTGGTTTAACCCGCCATCGGCAACTATAACCTTACCAGTTAAATAAGTAGATGCTATAAGCATGTAGGCAACATCTGCAATTTCCTCCGGCATGGCCCCTCGACGCATCGGGGCTCGATTTTCCCAAAGCTCGTGCACGGCGAGCCACGATTTCGTCATAGGTGTATCAACCAGACCTGGAGCTATCGCGTTAACTCTCACCTCTGGAGCCAAGGTGAGCGAAAGCAGCTTTGTCATGTGATTCAATGCCGCCTTGCTAACAGCATAAGGGATGGAAGCGCCCTTTGGGCGCACCCCAGCATGAGACGAGATGTTAATTAAAAATGACTTTGATGTTCGTCGACTGCTGGCCTGCCCTCCTCCAACTCTCCGGATTTTGACTTCTGCTCCGAACCTGAACTTTCATCCAACACTTGACTTGACCGACCGGTCTAGTATTATGCCAGCCATGACACCCGATATCGACACCCGTACCCGCATTCTCTTAACCGCCCGCGAAATGTTTCACGGACGCAGCTACTCTGATGTAGGCATACAGGAGATTTGCGACGCAGCCAAAGTGCAGAAGGGCAGCTTTTATCACTTCTTCCCGTCCAAGCGGGAATTGGCCATGGCAGTCATCGACAACATGGCCGATGACTGGGCTTACGGCTTCGTGGCAGAGGCATTCGACCCGGATCTCCCGCCACTGGTGCGCCTGGATTACATGATCGATGCGGCTTACTACTGGCAAGTCGCAGCATCCAACATGGAGGGTCGCATGCCTGGCTGCTTGTTTGGCAATCTAGCGCTGGAGATGAGCACTCGCGACGACGTCATGCGCGCAAAACTCAACGCGGTGTTCAACAAGGCCATGAATAAGTTCCGCGTTACGCTCGACGAGGCGGTCAAGAATGGTTCGTTGGCGGCCATGGATACCGAGGCGACGGCGACGGCAATGCTGGCCTACCTTGAGGGCATTATCCTGCTGGCAAAAACACGCAATGATCCAAAGGTGATTCTGCATCTTGGCCCGGCTATCAAAACATTGCGGATCGAGTTGAGTCACTAGGCAACAGATAGTTTGAGAAGGCCCCCGATGGGGGTTTTTTGTGGCTCCAATTTTGACCGACCGGTCATCTAAAGCGGCTTTGCCGCATAACTTGAAAGGAGAAATACCATGGAAGCGAAACAAACTCTCGATGCACGCGGCCTCAACTGCCCTCTCCCCATTTTGCGCACCAAGAAATCCCTGATCTCCCTTCAATCCGGAGAAACCCTGAAAGTGATATCTACCGATCCGGGTTCTCTCAAGGACATGAGTTCCTTCTGTTCGCAAACCGGTAATGAGCTGCTGTCGTCACAACAGCAGGGCAAAGATTTCGAATTTGTCATCCGTAAAGCCTGAGGAGATCGTCATGAAAATCACCGAACAGCACCAAACACAGAGCATCCCGACGGACCTTGCCGGTCTGGACGCATGGCTGGACAAAAAGCTGGACGAGAAGCTTGCCCAACGCAAGGCAGCAAGAACTCCTTCCCTCGCCATCATCGCAACGAAGGGCACCATGGACATGGCTTACCCGCCCTTTATTCTCGCTTCAACCGCCGCTGCACTAGGTTGGGATTCATCCGTGTTCTTCACCTTCTACGGACTGGGACTCTTGAAGAAGGATCTGCAAATCAAAGTATCACCGCTGGGCAACCCGGCAATGCCGATGAAGATGCCCTTCGGACCGGAATGGCTGCAGCACATCAACATGAAAATACCGAACTTCGTCGCCGGCAATATGCCCGGGTTCGAGAGTTTTGCCACTGCCATGATGGAACAAACAACCAAGACCAAAGGTGTTCCAAGCATTCTGGAGTTGCGCGACATCTGCGTCGAGTCAGGCGTCAAGCTGGTCGCCTGCCAGATGACAGTCGACCTGTTCAACTACAGGAAAGAAGAATTCATGCCCGAGATTTCGGAGTGGATAGGCGCCACGACTTACTTGGCCAGTGCGAAGGATGCAGACATTTGTTTGTTCATTTGAAAAGCTGATGGGAGCGACTTCTATCGCACAGGCTCTGCGCGAAGGTTTGTTTTCGCAAGTTGAAAGCCGCTCCCACTACAAACCCTCACAAGCAAAATGCGCCCCGTTAGACGCAATCCAGGCGGCTTAACTCCTCTCTCAGTGCTTCACGCATTTCTACGGAAGCCGCTTGCATCGGTGAGCGTAGTTCATTCCGCATCTGGCCCATTATCGCCAGTGCAGCTTTGACTGGCCCCGGATTTGGTTCCTCAAATGCACGGCGTATCATCGGCAGCAAGCGATAAAATATTTCCCGCGCTTCACCCAAGCGCGATTCATTTACCAGTTGAGGTAGTTGTGCGAACAAGTCTGGTCGTATGTGAGCCGAGGCTGCAATGGCTCCACTACCTCCCAGGCAAAGTGTCGAGAGAATCTGCTGATCTTCTCCGGCCAGAACATCCAGATCACCGTCGGCGATCAACTGCATCGTCAGCGCCATATTGCCGCCGCAGTCCTTGATTGCCACGATGCGCTCGTGTTGTGCAATTGCGCGCAGGGTTTCCAATTCCATCACAACGCCGGTTCGATAGGGAATGTTGTAGATGATGACGGGGACTGATGCAGCATCCGCGAGCGATTTGAAATATTCGACCAGGCCGGCTTGGGAGGGGCGTATGTAATAGGGCGGCGTAACCAACAGCCCGGCAATCGGTCGCTCCTGAATTCGCTTCAATCGACTGAGGAGAGATAACATATTGTTGTCGCATAAACCCATAACGACTGGCTGTCCGGGAACAGCTTCAATCACTGCGTCCAGAACTGCGAGCTGTTCGTCCTCGCTGAGTGAGGCAGGCTCTCCGGTGGTGGCGCAGGTGGCCAGACCGGAAACGCCTGCGCCAATCAACTCGCAGGCCTTTGCCTTTAGCGCGGGAAAATCAATTCTTCCATTGTGAAATGGGGTGACTAAAGGCACCCAGATACCTGTAAATCTTGACATAACGAAAACTCCTGATGTTGACCGACAAGTCACCGCCAGAGGAGTTACAAGAAGAGAATTGCAGAGGAGTGTACCAGTGCGTCTACTGTCCTGTCAGCCCACCTGACGGGACAGCTCGCCCCGGTCAGATGAGCGACTGTTTCTTCGATTTATTCGCGACGGCAATATGCGCCCCCTACCTGGGCGAAAGCGCCAGGAGCGGGAACGACAATATTGCTAGCGACAGAAATCATTGTGGCTTTGTTCGTTGAGAACCTGTTGCGATTACTCGGATTATGCATTCGTTCATTTCTGAACGTCAAGTGCGCAAAGACCAGGAGAAGTAGTTCTTGTTTGCGATGAACGGTATGCACATTTTGTGGTCATCTAGAGATGGCCGTCAGATTGCAATAGTTCCATGACTTCAGCTAACCCTGGCATGGTTTCGTACTGTTTTCCTGATGCAGAAATAACATCCCATAACGCTTTAGATCCAACGTAAAGATGAGCAACAATTGCAGATTGAACCTCTTCGCCAAATAGGCCCGCAGGTACCCAATAATAAAGTGCATTACCTAACGGATTGGGAACGGGACATCCACATTTCGAGCAAAAATCAGATCGGAACCCATTGTCTTTTACCCAAGATGTGATGTGCTCCTGGCCTGATAGCCAACGGAAATTTTCGCGAAGAATAACTGTTGCAGTATTCGATGTGGAGCCACCCTGCTTGCGGCAGAGCGCGCAATGGCATTGATAGAGATTTGGTATTTCGCCAACAATTTCAAATTCAACTTGGCCGCACAAACGATTACAACGCATGGCAATTTCCTTGATGTCAATCATTGGACTATTGAGCGCGCTTTAGCGCGTCCTTCTTGATACACAGGTTAGTTCCCGTTGCGAGCGAGACATATTGACTGACCAGAGAAGCCATGTCTTTTGACTGCTGTTCGTTGCGTGCAAGCAGCCCAGCCACAACTCCAAGTTTGTCAGGTTCAGCCCGGTTCTGGCTAACCTTTCATTTACCCACGAGCTTTGCAATTGGGATTCCAATTCCAACAATTGATTGAAGTAGTCGGTCTATGAATTCTTGTGGAGCATCAGAGACCTTCCAAGGACGCGCTTGTTCGGCCTCGTGTGCATCGGCAAATTTTTTACTCAGAAATAGGTATCCAAGTCCCTCGTAGACAACATGCTTGGTGGCGTTCATCACCACTACGGGCATTTCCGGAAGTGCTTTATTAAGCCCTGGATTCATACGCAGTAGGACGCGGCGTCCAATTGGATGTGTAAATCCTTCGCTCATCTGCTCGTCTCCCCATGAAACGAACCCGCCTTTGCGAACAACCCGAACAAATTCTCCAAGGGCACGCGGTGGATCATTAAACAGGTTAATCCCTCCAAAATGAAAGACTCCATCAAACGATTCGTCAGCGAAAGGAAGATTCTGTGCCTTGGCCTGGATTAGTTCGATGCGTTCTGATGCGTGTTGTTTTCGGCATTGTTGCAACATGTTCAGCGACAGGTCGACGGAGACTATTTCCGCCTCTTCGCCTAATTCTTTACGCAGTATTGGTGAAACACACCAGGTCCAGGCGAAACCTCTAATAAACGCATGTCACTTGAGTCCCAGGAGATCAACAATCTTTTGCCGCCCCCGTCACATATCAAGCCCTGTAAGTAATCTCCCCAAAATACGTTCAGACACGTCATAGTAGGGAGCCAGCCATTCGTAGAGCCGATTCATCTTCTCATTATTTCCCTCCAATTCCGGTGGATAGACCAGAGAAGTGATGCCATCATGGTCGGGGATGAACTTGCCGCGCTGACTCGTATCAACCCGAGATCGCGAGCCAAGAGCTTCTGGTTTGTTTCAGGACATCCCAGAATATCTAAGACCCATGAAGAAACCACTATCATCCCCTTTTAGTATTTTAGTTGTGCAATTGAGGTATGCACAGCACAACGGAATGTTACGTAACTAGGCTCTTAAATAACATCGAATTGTGATGAAACACACGAAACAAGGAATGAGCTGCTGATTAACATGTGCATATTTGTAAGACCGCATCGCAGCCTAGCTAGCAAACTGTCTTGCCCCGACTACGCACAGCGCAACCGCCAGTGCAGAGACGATCATCATTGTGCTGACGTGTTCACCCAGCAGTGCGGCGGCAAGGGCCAGCCCAAAGAACGGTTGTAGCAATTGCAACTGGCTGATGGAGGCTATGCCGCCGAGCGCCAACCCGTGATACCAGAAGAAAAAGCCGATTAGCATGCTGAACAGCGCTATGTAGCCGAGGCTCAGCAATGCAGGCCATGCGGCTTGTTGAAAATTGCCTGGTAGCGTCCACAGGCACAGTGGCAACATCAACGGCAGCGACAACACGAGCGCCCAGCAGATGACCTGCCATCCGCCCATTCTGCGCGCCAGACGCGCGCCCTCGGCATAGCCCATTCCGCACACGGTGACTGCAGCCAGCATCAGCAGATCGCCCATCGCTGAGACGTTGCCGCCCTGCTCCATCGCAAAACCAACCACAACCAGACTCCCCGACAATGAGAACAGCCAAAACAACCAGTGCGGATTTTTGTCGCCGCGCAGTACACCGAATATCACCGTCGCCATCGGCAGCAACCCGACGAACACAGTGGCATGCGATGCACTGACATGGCGCAGCGCTAGGGCAAGCAATAGTGGAAAGCCGACCACCACGCCGAGCGCCACTACCAGCAAAGCGCGGTTGTTGCTACGCGCGGGCCGTGGCTGGCGCAACACCATCAAGATCAGTGCAGCGAGCACGCCGGCGATTGCTGCCCGCGCAAAGGTTACAAAGATAGGATCAAACGTGGCGACCGCCACGCGTGTGGCCGGAAGTGTTCCGCTAAAAATCAGCACGCCCAGCAATCCGCTGCTCCATCCCTTAAATTCTTTGCTCATACCCACACCTGCCGTTTCATGCCAGAAGAGTCGGTATCTTCTCCCGAATTGTTTTGGCTCAACAGAGACGGATGGGTACAATCACAAGATACTGTCCACAAAATTGATGGGTACAAATGATGCCAAGCAAAGCTGATCGAGCAGACGGCAACCGCGTAAACGCGGTGATGCAGGCCATACGCGACCAACTGGCCGGCCGCGTTCTGGTGCCGGGTGAACGGCTGCCCTCCATCCGGCAACAGGCCGAGCGTCTGAATGTTGCGAAAAACACCGTCGTCGAAGCCTATGATCGCCTGGCCGCCGACGGCGTGATTACGGCAAAACGCGGCTCTGGCTTTTATGTATGCGGGCACCTGCCGCCTTTGTCGCTGGCCAATGTGGGTGCAACTCGGGATCGCAGCATCGACCCGCTGTGGATCATTCGCCAGTCGCTCGAAGCAGAATCAGACATGCTCAAACCCGGCTGCGGCTGGCTTCCCCAATCATGGCTACCGGATGAGGAAATCCGCCGCACATTGCGCAGGTTGACCAAAGAGCCGCAAACGGGGTTGCTGGAATATGGGCATCCGTATGGGCATTTCGCCTTGCGCGAACAACTCAGCCGCCGCCTTGGTGAACGCGGTGTCGCAGCTTCTGCCCAGCAGATTATTCTGACCGATTCAGGCACTCAGGCCATCGACCTGATTTGCCGTTTTCTGCTGGAGCCCGGCGACACGGTGTTGATAGACGATCCGGGCTACTTCAACTTTCAGGCGCTGCTGCGCGCGCACCGCGTGCAACTAATCGCAGTGCCCTATACCGAGCAGGGGCCCGATGTGCAAGCAATGGCCGAACTGCTGGCACGGCACAAACCGCGCCTGTACCTCACCAACACCGTTTTCCATAACCCGACCGGCGCCGTGCTATCGCCCATCGTCGCACACCGCGTGCTCAAACTGGCCGAGGATCACGACCTGCTCATTATCGAAGACGACATCTATGCCGAATTCGCACTGAACACCTCGCCTCTGCTGGCTTCCTTCGACGGCTTGAATCGGGTCATCCACGTCGGCAGTTTTTCCAAAGTCATATCGGCATCGTCGCGTTGCGGCCATCTCGCAGTGCGGCAAGAGTGGGCTGAGCAAATCGTTGACCTCAAACTGGCAACCACACTGAGCAGCAACAGCTTGGGAGCGGAACTGGTCTACTCCATGTTGCGTCAAGGTGCCTATCGCCATCACATCGACGCAACGCGCAGCCGGTTGGCGGACGCCATGGGGTGTACATTGCACCGCTTGGAGAAACTCGGCATCGCCCCCTGGATGAAACCGCAGGGCGGCATGTTCCTCTGGGTACGCCTGCCGCAGGGACTGGATTCCGCCAAGGTGTCGAGAGAAGCACTGCAAGCAGGTGTTGTGCTGGCACCCGGAAACGTTTTCAGCTTGGGCCAAACTGCTTCGCCATTTCTGCGCTTCAATGTGGCGCAATGCCAGTCACCGAAGATTTTTGAGGTGCTTGAAAAGGCAATGGATAGCGCGTGGCAGATTTGTTAAAGTGCTACAGATTGCTTCCAAAGAAGATATTACTTCAGTTACAAATCAGCACCAGTTGGTAATATTGTAGGGGACGCCAAAATTCAATCGCACGTTGCTTCAGGACGTGTGTCGCAGTATCCGAATAGCCTCGCTATTAATCAATAGGCCGCCGATGATTGTGCAGCCCAGATATGTGCTGCAGCCAGGGCACGCCATGGCGAGAAGACCGCGAGCCACTCTTCGATTTCCTCTGCGCCGGGTTTCTCGGGCGAAGCCAGCAATGCCTGCAATCCGCGACGTACAGCCGCATCACCATGCAGCGAACCGTCAAGCCAGCCGAATCCCCGCAGTAAAGCGTAGTTGACGGTCCACGGTCCTATACCGCATACAGCTTCAAGCCGTTCCCGCATCTCATCGATCGGCAATGTGTGTGTCCATGCATCCAAAGACCGAATAGAAGAACTGGCCGTCCGCTCTCGAGTCGCGGGCAACGACCGCCGCCCAGCGAGGGTCGCTGAATGTTTTGGCAGCTTGTTCGGCATGCTTGGACATGTCCTGCTCCTTATTTTGTGCTGGATGGCAGGTACTTTAGGCATTGGACGGCCACGACACACTCCGAGTCTTGCTTTTGAATTCTGTAAGTAAGCTATTGGACGCACCCGAAAATCAGGATACAAACCAGGCTAATGGTCAGATGTTGACCTTTGGAAGCCCTATTTGCCGACGACCGTTACGCCCTTTATATTGGAGAAACACCGTACAACAATCTGCGCGGGGCAGGCGTGCTCTGCTTGCCAGCATCGACTATCTTTGATGTTGCGTTGGATAGAACCCACGTCTCAAACAGGATGGCTTTCCCGTCCCGCGCTTTGTCAAGCGGGTTTCTGTTCGTCATCCATGCCGACGATACGCGTCAGGTAATGTTCCAAATTGCGTTCGGAATGCTGCGGATAATGCTCTGGTAGCAACATGATGTCCTGGATGCGGTCAAAACGGAAGTTGCGATAGGCGTCGCGCTTTTCGCACCAGGCTAGCAGCGTCCAGTGATCACCCCAGCCTACCATGCCAAGCGGCCATACGGTACGTGTTGAATCCTGCCCGTTCATGTCGCGATAGGCGATGGATACTTTTTGCCGGCCTTCACATGCCTTGCGTAACAGTCGGTGTATGCCGCTTTCGGAACGCTCGTACACAGGGATGCGATATGGCAGCCGAGACACCCCAATCAACATCTGCGGGGTCAGCACAGCAAGTATCTTGGCTTCCGCATGCTTCGCAGCCCGCGCCAGATCGGGGTCTGTCCAAGCCTGCACCATGCGGCTACCGACCAGCAAAGCAGTGACCTCTTCCGGTTGGAACATGAGCGGAGGAAGATCAAAACCTGCACGCAAGCGGTAGCCCACACCTGCCTCTCCATCGATAGGCACGCCAGAGAGAATGAGCGCCTGGATGTCGCGATACACGGTACGTATGGCGACGCCTAGCGCTCGCGCCAGATCTTGTGCGGTGATGGCTGTACGCCGCCCCTGCAGCAGCGTCACCAACTGGAAGAGCCGCTCCGACTTACGCATGAGCCTGTGTCAAACGCGTAATGTTAAGCAGCATTTTCTACCCGGTATTTGCTTTGCTCCAATCCGTTTTCAAATATTGTTGTCGAAAGATGCCGAAGTCTGATGTCGTGAGCCAACTCTCCGAAGAGCGGTATGCCCTCCCCGATCAGAACGGGTACTCTGGTAATCGTCACTTCTTGGATCAGATCGGCTTGCAGGAAGCTCTGGATTGTTTTTCCTCCATCCACATAGACGTGTGCCGAACCGGCGGATTCCAGTTGGCGCACTACCTCAACAGGGGAGGCTGAGGTGCCTTCCACTTCTTCTGCAAGTTGTACCGAAAATTTTGGAAATCGGCTGCTCAATACCATGACCTTCTTGCCCAGATATGGCCATTCGTCAAATATGGACACTAGATCGTAGGTGTTTCGCCCCATCACGAGCGCGCGATCGATGCGAAAAAATCTCTGTAGCCTAGATTCTCGCTTCCCGCCACATCATTGCTGCCCGGTAACCAGTCAAGAGCGCCACATTTTCTAGCGATGAAGCCATCCAGGCTGGTTGCAACGAATACCGAACACTTAATAGCCATGAAGCACCTTTTTTGAAGCGCTAGCGACTGATGACAACCTCGCTAAACTGGATGATCGGCTCAATGCCGGTGTAGTTCGGCATGTCCCCCTGCAGTTCTGCGGCATTTGGCAGGAATGCTGCCAAGAAGTCATCCGTAGTATCGAACAGGTAATGGCACATCGCAACATGGCTAGGCGCCGAATTGGGTGCTGTGCCGCCCAGACCGCGTTCCACCGAAACTCCACGGTAACCCGGCCCGGTACTCAATAGTTCGATGGATCGTGGCATATGGATATTAAGGTAATAGTCCATGTCGAACTTGCCGGTGTTGGGATACAGGATGCTGATCTTGATCATTGGGTATCCTTAATGTTACGAGTCAAGTCGCTGATAGTTCACCAACTCGGCCTGGATGCCGAGACGGTCGAACATCTCTTGAGGATTGAAATGTGTCTGGGTGTGCATCGCGGCAACGACTGATTTTGCATTAGCCATGGACACTCCGCTATCCCATTCAACCATGGTTACGAAATTGTATCTATTTTCACCGGAAACTTGCTTCAATACGACCTCAAACAGAAAACCCGGGAGCACTTTCAGCAGGCCGTGAGTCTGGCGAACGTTATTCAAGAACTCGTCGCACGCAGCTTCCGGGACGACGAATCTGTCCACCCGGTAGATGTGTTTCGCTTGAACTGATGTGTGACTTACATTCATGCTTATCCCCTGTCTTGGCCCTGTTGCATCAGATGCGCTGTGCTGTAACTGCTGGTAAAGCCGCTCATTTCGACAAACGGCACGATCAACCCTTCCATGCTTTTCCGGAAATTCGCCTCCGCCGCTTTGGCCGCTTCCATGCTGGCCCAATAGGCCACAATGAACCATACACCATCGACGGTCTCGGACAGGCTGCGGAAACGAAAGCCCGGCTGTTGCGTTATCCAGTCATTAACCAGTTGATTGGCCTGCAACCAATCTGCTGCCGTTTTGTCTTTCTGCAAACGAAATTGCATGATGACGAGGGTGTCGGACATTTCATTCTCCTAGATTGTTGTGCCGGTACATCCGGCTGAAGAATGTTAACTACCGTCTCCTGCCAACGTATTGGCAGGAGACTTTAGACCTGCTATCGAGTAGTGCGGTACGGCATAGGGATAGGGCTAAAACTTGAATGTCTTAATGGCATCTTCCCAATTCTTTCCATCAAACTGTCTAACCTCAATATTTGCGATCTCATCCCAGAAATCGTTAAGGCAGTGGATATTGATGCTGTACATTTCCGGAGCGGCACGCGGGTTGCTAAATGGATGGATGCCACAAAATCTGCAGAACCAATGTTTTGCTTTCTTGTCGCCAGACTGATAAAGGGTGAGCGCGTCCTGCCCAGAAATCAGCCTGAATCGCTGCGGTGGAACACGATGGTGTAAAGCTCCCTTTCTCGTGCAAATTGAGCAGTTGCATTCAGTAGCTTTAGTGAGCTCAGTTTTGATTTCAAACTGAACCTGTCCGCAGTGACAGCTTCCGTGGTAAGTCCTCATATCTCGTTACCTGAAGATTTCCGATGGCGCTAATTCATACGGGTTCGCGCTTGCTGCGCATAGCAAAGTATTTTTTGATACTTCCATCCTTGACGAAGCGCTGGTACTCCTCGCTTTCTACAGCATAGAGTGCGATTTTTCCCTGCTTGTCGTAATGCGCGCCCCACCCGAACTTCTTGGTCAATGCAGAGGCTCGCATACAGGCATGTGGTTTGGAGAAAAAAGCATCCCAAAGCGCCTGGCGTTGTGCAATGAGATCCTCATCCGATATTTCATTTCGACGAGCGCTCACTATGAACTGCAATTCAGCCAAAGTATAAACATAAGGGTTTGCAGCCAGCAGCTCGTATTCGATGGAGGCTATCGTTCTTTTTGCACCTCCGTCCACAGGTACGACTGCGACCTTGAGTGGGCAATCTGGTGCGATTTCTATGAATTGGTCAACAGGATTCATGCTCATGAGATTTATCCTTTCCCTCGGCCATTAGATGTTTCAGATTTGACTCCTCTATCTCACCATTGTTGTGGTGATAGTCTTCGTACTTTGTCTTCAGTGAGCATCACTTCTTCCATATGAAGCATGACGATTGACTAGAGAAGTGCTAGCTCCGATATCTCTGGCCGCCGTGCAATTCAAGATCAGTATATTTTGGAAATCAGACATTGATTACACCAACCGATGTCCTCCATCCACATCCAATACTGTTCCTGTTACGAATCCATTCTTCATTAGAAAAAATACTGCCTCCGCAATATCTTCGACACGCCCAATTCGACCAGAGGGTAGGCGCGCAGCCATTGAGGAATGGACTTCATGTTTTCTATCTTCCGTCATGCCAGTCATCCCGTCCCAAATCGGTGTATCTGTCCAGCCTGGGGACACCACATTTACTCGAAGTGGCGCGAGTTCGATCGCTAATGAGCGCGCCAATCCTTCCAGTCCACTGTTGATTGCCGCTGCTGCGGCCCCGCCCCGCATGGGGCGGCGCGCCGCAATACCTGAGGTGAAAGTTATACTGCCTCCCGGCCGGATTCTTGATGCACTCTCCTGCGCTGCGAACAAAGGCCCTAAAAGCTTTGATCGAACAGCACGCATTAGATCGCTCTCCTTGAGTTCCGTTACTGGCCCGTATGAAAGATCTGCTGCCGTTACCACTAAATGGTCTAGTTGCCCTACAAGTTTAAATAGCGCTGCCACCTCAGATTGCTGACCGATATCTACAACAGCGATTTCAACGCCATTTTCACCCAGAGCCACACATGCTGCTTCAAGACGTTGTATCGACCGTCCTGCAATCACTACTTCTGCGCCTTTCGCCAATGCCATTTTCGCAATCTCAAAGCCCATTCCAGAACTACCGCCTATCACGACCACTCGTTCGTTCTTTTTCATATGCACTCTCCATTTTTAGTAGTTGCTTCTTCAATTGGGTTGCTTATCATTGAAACCTCATCCAAATGAGTATTTATCAAGCGTAGACATCAACTATCAATCAAGCAGATAACGTTTTGCTCAAGGTACGCCAAGCCGCTTTGCCGCATCACCTGCGCTTTGCTATGACGAGCAGTAAAGCTATTCATCTCGATAAATGGCACAATCAGTCCCTCCAGCCGCTCTCGGAAATTTTCTTCTGCCGCCTTCGCCGCTTCGATGCTGGACCAATATTCCACGGCAAACCATTCCCCCTCCGCGGTCTCCGACAAACAACGAAAAATAAAACCCGGCTGCTGATTTATCCACGCATCGGTTTGCTCATCTGCTTTTAGCCATTCTGTTTTCGGTTTGTCTTTCCGTAAGCGGAACTGCTTGATTACAATGGTATCGGACATTTCTCTTCCTTAATTCATCGCTGGTGATTTTTGCAGAAGTAGCTTACATAACCACTCCTGACAACGTATTGGCAGCAGAGTATTGCCAGCCGCTTCGCAATAGCGCACCAAGGAAGCCTGGATTAAGCTGGATACATTCGTTTTAAAGGCGTGAATCACGGGTTGTCGCCAGGAGCACTAGGCTCAGACCAACGAGGATCATCGCAGCGTAACCTTGTGCGCGGGGAAGATCGTGGGCGAAAAGGACGCCACCGAGCGCGGAGCCGATCGCCTGCCCGACATAGACGGCCGAGGTGTTAAGCGCTACTGCGGCGCTGCCCAGTGCAGGAACGGCGCCAATGAGGCGAGCCTGCTGCATCGAGTTGATCGCCGCAAATCCTAAGCCCCAAAGAGCCACTCCAGCGCCCATTACGATAAGTATGCTGACGCCAAGGCTCCACAAGGTGAAGCCAAGGAAGATGGAAAGTAGTGCAAGGCCGGATGTAGTGAAAGGGCCTAGCTTTGTGACCAGTCGCGTAGCGATCACATTGCCGATGAAGCCCATCACGCCAAAGGTCGAGAAGAAAATGCCGATTGCCATGACATCTGCGCCGGCGAGCCGGCGTAGAAGCGGAACTAGATAAGTGAAGACGACAAACTGACCGGCGATCTGTACCGCAGTAAGAGCGAGCAGAGTCACCACGAAACGGTTGCGCCCCAACGCTCCCCAACTGCTGAACGAAATCGGCGTTCCGCTCAGGCCGGGAGGTAATCCCTGAAAGACAAGCACCGCGCACGCGAGCAGCCCGACGCCCATTGCCGCGAATGTTGCCTGCCACCCGGCATGCGCTGCCAGGAAGGCGACGGCAGGCAGGCCTACAGCTACGGAAAGCGACCAGCCGAGAAAGACAAAGGTGATGGCGCCATGGCGCTCGGCTTGTGGCACGATCATCGCCACCGTACTTGCGGCGACAGGTGTGAAGAGTGCCGCGGCGATCAACATCAGCACGCGCAAGGCGAGCAACACGCCGTAGTTTGGGGCGAACGCAGAGGCAAAATGCCCAAGTGCGACGATGAAAAGCGAGCTGGTGAGCAGAAGGCGGCGATCGAACGCGCTTGTCGCCCATACAGTGAGCGGCGAGCCAACACAGAGGACAATTGCGCCTGCCGTAACGAGCAAACCAGCTTGCTGGATGGTCACGTCGAGCCCTTTGGCCAGTTCGGACAGCATCCCGGCGATACCGACGATGGCAAGGCCGATGATAAAATTACCGAGCATCAGCGCCACGCGTGCAGACGAATGGTCCATATTGCGGCTATTAGTTGAGTCTGTATTCATATATCTCTTTATAAGTATTTGAAATATTGGGAACGCATATCATGAGCATACATATATCAACATGATTGATATATCAAAACTACCCTCGCTCATATAATATGTCAATATGGCTGATATAAATAACTCATTACTTGCGAGAGAAGACGAACTTAACCAGGCATTGGTGCTGTTGCACTTTGCATTCCGCGCTGTAATCGCCCGACCGGATGCAATCCTGGATTCGCATGGTCTCTCTCGAGTGCATCACCGCATACTGTATTTTGTGGGTCGGAACCCCAACCTTTCCGTGAATGATTTATTGAAAATACTTGGAGTATCCAGACAATCACTGAACGGCCCGTTACAGCAGCTTATTGAAATGAGCCTTATCCAGACCGAACCGGATAAACATGACAGCCGGATCAAACGATTATCGCTTTCCAAGTCAGGCCAATCGCTGGAAACTATTTTGTCGGGAGACCAGCGCCAGCGCTTCGCCAAGGTATTTTCTGAACTGGGCTCCAAGGACGAAGCTGCTTGGCGGCGCGTGATGGCAAGGCTTGCAGAGAAATAGCGTTTCCACAATCAATTTGACCTGGCAATATTTAGTCTCCCCTCTGCTGCACTATCGCCATACTCATTTGTCCGTTTCCCACTGACCAGTCGGAAAAATCGTTCTCGTTTAGGTAAATAAATATGTCCTCGGGACGTATACCTACGTTGCCATGCAAATTGCCCGCGATTTTTGCGTAAAGATCCCGCTTCATCGCATCACTTCGACCTCGACGCAGGGTGATTTGGACCACAACCAGATCGTCGGAACGCGCTATGCCCATAAAACCGCGGTCAAAGAAGAAATCCCCTTGACCATACTCCGAAATCAATTGAAAAAAATCATCTTCCGGAATCCCGATGCTTTCGACCATTGCCTGATGTACGTTACGAGCTATGTCTTTTCTTTTTTCAGGAGGCGTTCCCTCTTTAACTGTTATACGTGTAAATGGCATATTTGATTCCTCTTATTTGAATGTTGACGATGATATTTCCAACTCCAGAACAACGCTAACTACAAAACAAGCAAGTACAGGCATCCATCTGCAATTAAATTCGAGTTACAGTCGCGGCATGAATTTCAACGCGATGCATTCATGAAATTCACCAAATCAGTTAGGTTTTGCCCAATTGCGTCAGGGGAAACGCCGAGCTTCTCAACAGGGAGGTTAAGGCGATTAACCCAGAAAGTTGTGTAACCAAATGACTTGGCCCCCGCTGCATCCCAGCCTGCAAACGGAACGAAGAGAATCTCCTCACGTTTTAGGCCAAACGCATCGATCGCCATATGGTAGGCGCGAGGATCGGGCTTATATGTTTTTATCTCATCGGTACTTAGAGCATGCTCAAAGATACCCTCCAATCCTGAGTTCTTAATGCCTGCGTCGAGTATCTTTGACGTTGCGTTGGATAGGAGCGCCAGTCGGATGCCATTACTTTCAAGCGACTTTAGTGCTGGCGGTACATCAGGCCAAACCTTAAGCTCAAGATACTCACTCATCAGTTGTTTACGTTTATCCGACGTCAGATCAAGCTTCAGAATTTCGCAAGAAAATACTAAAGCATCCTCCGTAGCTTGCCAGAAATCCGCATAGTGGCCGGACAAGGCGAGTAGCCATTGATATTCAAACTGTCTGGCACGCCATGCGTTACTGAGTTCAGCGCCTCTGCTTGGGAAGAGCTGCTCGGCAAGCGCAAAGATAGGTCTTGGATCAAAGATCGGAAAGGCATCGAATGCAATTGCTTTGATTTTGGACCTTGTGTTCGAATGAGCTAACGGCATTGACGCCAGAATGCCAGCTGCAACCCCTGCCGCTGCTAAGTTGAGAAACTCGCGACGATCTAATTGCACGGTGACCTCCATTCGCCAATGTTTAGGATAGGCATGATTTCCCCTTGTATAATTAGCTATGCAACTATATGAGCTAAAAAATAAAAAGCCCGGGCAAATCGATTTCCTTGGTGGATTGATTTTGGCGCCTTGCTGACTAGCTGAACTGAGCCAGACGGCAAACCTTGTATAATCGCAAGGCCGCTACTCTTGATGCATAGCCGCTCATTGTTCGCCAGCAGGAAGTCACCCTGCTGTCCTTCTATAGTCAGCCAGACCATGCCATCTGTACATTCGAAAAGGACATCGCGTGCGCCTCGAAGAGTAAATTTCCTTCTTGCTGCAAGCTGAGTTACCACGCTACCTTTTATCATATACATGATTCGCTCCAATTGTTAGCTATGCAATCATATGTGCAAAAAAAGATCACTTAAGGGCGGCGCGAACACCACGAATCTTGGTTACAGTGTCAGCAAAAACATCCGCTCCCAGCAGTTTCTTTAACCGTTTGCCTACTTGAGCGCTCGCCTCATTTAACGATGCATGCATGGCGATAGCGGGGGCGGTTGGAAAAATCGCCTGCTCACGGCCATCACGCTCAGAATTTCTGCGTTCAATAAGTCCCTTTGTCCTAAGCCCGTCCAAAGCACGGGTGGCTGTCGGCCTTGAAATTGTCAAAGCATTGGCGAGCTCGTATTGCATAAGACCTGGCTGATCCAATATGGCCCTAAGCAGGAATGCTTGAGGTGGCGTCAAGTCGAATGGCTCAAACGCCTTAGCCCATTCGCCTTCAAGCTGCCGTGCCAAGGCCGTTGTATTGAAGTAGAGACAATGATCAAACATAGAACCAATATATATTATTATAGTTAGCAATGCAACTATAATTGCTGGCCGGCAAGGTGCTGCATTAACATTAATAACAAATTAAGAGCTCAGCAGGGAGCGGAAGCCTATGACTGCTGGCTGCTCCATACCCGAACAGGAATGAACTCGACTGCAGACTAGGCAGCGGTTACCAGCAAAGATGACGGCTAACGAAACTTTTTCCGCAAGAGGCCGGTTGTCCTGGAAGCATGGCCGATACAATCATGATCCCGCGGCGCATTGCCCATTTGGATACGGATGCGGTTTACGCATCTGTAGAGTTGCTGCGCCACCCCGAGTTGCGCGGGCAGCCGTTGCGGTCGACGGACGTTCCATTCCCCTGCCCTGCGATTCGCTGGCAGGCCGTCAAACCGGAGCCGAAGGTCGGAACGACGGGTTTGACGGTTGTCAGGACGATAATCGCAGCAACGATGTCCAACACCGCTCCAACGAGGATCGGTAGTGTGTAGCTGTGACTGAGGTCGAAGATATAACCTACCGCACTCGGCCCCGCCAGTGTGCCGAACGCAACGCTGGTGTAAAGAATCCCAATAATTCCGCCTACGTTCCTTCGTCCGAAGTAATCCGTAGTGAGCGCAGGCAGCAGCGCTACAAAACCTCCGTAGAAGACGCCGTAAACAAAGGCGAACAACGCAATCTGCCAGAAATTGTGCGCGGCTACCCAGCTGCATAGGGTAATCGCCATAGCCATCAAAGTCGTCAGCAGAGCGCGTTGTCGCCCCATGCGGTCCGCCGCACCGCCGAGCATGAAACGCCCAGCGGTGCTTCCGATGCCGATCGCGCTCAGCAAGAATACTGCCGCCGACTGACGGATGCCATGATCGAGAGCATAGGGCACAAGATGCACAAACGGCACGAACAGCGCAAACGAGCAGACCATGCAGGCTGCATAAAGACCTTTGAACGTCCGGGACCGCACTGCTTCGCGAACGGAGAGGCCGGCAGGCACGGTTTCGTCTGCGTGCTGCGACGAAGGCAGGTCGCCATCGGGATGCAGTTTGCGTTCGTGCGGATCGTTCACGATCAGGAGTGCCATCCCGCTGCCCATAATCGCGGCCAGGACGCCAAGCACAAAATACGCATTGCGCCAGCCAAAGTCGTGAATGAGGAGCGCGGCGAACGGGGGAACGATCAACGTACCGGCACCGATGCCGCTCACGGCCAGCCCCGAGGCGAATCCGCGGCGCCGTGAGAACCAACGCTGCACCGCTCCCAACGCTGGCACATAAGCGCACCCTATGCCCAGCCCGACGCCGAGCCCGTAGGATAATTCCACCTGTAGTAGCGACTGTGCAAGGCCGGCAAGCGTGAGGCCGGTTCCGATGAGCAGCATGCCGATGACCGCAAGCCGCTTCGCTCCCCAGCGATCCGCCAAAGGGCCGGTGATAACACCCAAGCCGAAATAGAGAAAGCCGGCAAGCGAGAAGACAAGGGAAATGGCACCGCGTGATGCCGCGAACTGATGCTGCAACGCATCGGCAAATGCGCCAAACGTATAGGCGCTACCGAATCCCACAAAACCGACTGCAAAAGCAGCAGCAACGACGAACCAGCCGTAGAAGATGCGGGGTGTGGGTAAGTTCGGATTAACGTTCATGGCGATTCTCGTAAATGCTCAGTCGAGGCCGCTATGGTTGCGTTCATGGTTCAAGAGCCATCGCTTGCGTTCCAGCCCCCCGCCATACCCTGTCAATGAGCCGTCCGCACCGATCACGCGATGACAAGGCACAATGAGCGGAATCGGGTTGCTGGCATTGGCAAGACCGACGGCACGCGATGCCGTTGGCTGGCCGATGCGTGCAGCAAGCGCGCCGTAGCTGATGGTCTGCCCAGCCTCGATACGCCGAAGGGCGGACCATACGGTTCGTTGAAAAGGCGTGCCACTGGTAGCAATTTCAATACTGTCGAGCGATGCCAGATCGCCTTGAAAATAAGCCTGAACGGCCAGTGCACATCTGGAAGGTGTGCGGCTTTCCAGCACGGTAAAGCCTTGAGCACCGTAGTGGGCACAAAGAAGCCGGTTCATACGCTCAACCAGGTTTTCGAACTCAACTGCGCGTATAGAGCCATCCTGATCCGAAAGAATCAGGATGCCGCCAATGGGACTTGATACATGAGCTGTCTGCAGGATCAATTTGTTCATTTTTTTCTTTCTTCACTTTAGTCGCTGATACCATAAGATTAGTCAAATTCCAGCGCCCAGGCTGGCCAAAAAAGGACTTGATCCTGAATTCGACAACGTCGGCAGCCTGGCGTGGCGCAACAGCGTCGCCTGACGAGGCCGCAGGAGCGGGAAGGAAGGATTAGCGGTGATCGACCGAAGGCTGCGCCCACAGGCGCATGGCGCCGTAGGCGCGCCAGGGACGCCAGCCTTCGGCACGGCTCGAGACTTGTGCCGGCGTGGGGCGACCATTGAAATCTTCCAGCGCACGCAGCAGCCCGAGATCCGAGGCAGGAAATGCATCCGGTTCCCGCAGTGCGCGCATTGCAATGTACTGAGCCGTCCATGGGCCGAGGCCGGGTACGGAAACCAGCTTTTCCACGGTGGCATCTAGAGACTCGAACGGACGCAGCAGCCGCGGGTCATCTAGCATCGCGTGCGCCAGGTTATGGAGCGTCTGCGCTCGACTGGCAACAATCCCGGTCCGAGTCAAATCAGCCCGGGCGAGTTCGGCCGGGGTCGGAAATAGACGATGCAGATCGATTTCAGGAGCCCGCATCCTAGGTTCCAGCGAGCCGCCTGCCAGGTCGGCCAGCCGCCCGGCAAGGGTCGTCGCCGCACGCACGCTGATCTGTTGGCCGAGCACGGCACGGACGGCCAGCTCAAACTCGTCCCATGCCCCCGGCACGCGTACCCCCGGTCGACTGAGCACTCTAACGGCCAGAGCCGGGTCAGCCATCAAGTGCGTGTCGATAGCAGTCATATCGGCATCGAGATCGAACAGGCGGCGCAGACGCCCAATGATGCCCCCCAGAGCGGCGACATTGCTGGTCCAGATGGTCGCCAGCAGGTAGTTGTCACCGCCGAGTTTGACCGCGACGGAGCCACAAGCGCCTTCGATTGCAAAGGTACGCAGATAGCGCCCGGACTCCACGGTCTCGACCCCGGGAATGGCGCGCAAGGCCAGAAAGTCGATCATGGCCTGCCAGTCGTACGGGGGGCTGAAGGGCAGTTTCAAACTTATGCCAGTCGTGCCGTTCGGTTCGGGTTCGGCCAGTCGCCGCAGACGGCTCGGAGGCATGCCGAAAACGCGCTGCATGACAGAATTGAAACGCCGGATGCTTCCGAAGCCCGCGGCCATCGCGATCTCGGTCACGGTCAACGAACTTTCGCCTAGTAGCTTCTTGGCAAACAGTATGCGATGAGTCTGCGCAACGGAAATCGGCGTCGCGCCTAGGTGGCGCTGGAATAGACGCCGAAGGTGGCGCGCGGTAACGCCCAGCCGGTCGGCGAGCTCATCCACTCCTCCATCGTTCAGCGCGCCATCGGAGATGAGATACAGCGCCCTGGACACCGTGGTGGCCGTACCCCGCCATCCTGCAATGCCAGGGCTCAACTCCGGGCGACAGCGCAGGCACGGCCTGAAACCGAGCTGCTGTGCCGCCGCGGCGCTCGGTAGAAAAATACAGTTTTCGAATTTTGGCGGCCCGGCGGAACAAATCGGCCGGCAGTAGATACCTGTGGAAAGAACACCAACATAAAAAACCCCGTCAAACCGCGGGTCACGGGCTTGAAGTGCTCGATAGCAGGCTTCCGGGTCAAGATTCTTGTCCATAGCATGCATTATAAGAATCGCCCACACCCCAAACTAGCCATTTTCGGACTTTATCATTTGAGAATAGACATGATGCCGATTACCAAATATGAAGTGAACACTCTGCGTCAACGATCCGCAAACGACCGGCAAGAGCTCATAGCAGACGCATTTTTTTGCCGGGTGTAAGACTGTTTCGGCCGAGATTCAGACGGTTACATCAATAACAGTGATAGTCCGAAATTCGGCGATTCTGTTGAAAAACTCCCTCGAAATTTGATGTTGCGAGCAGTATAATTTCGTACATAGAATTAGTTGGGAACCTTGATATGATTGGGTTTCAGAGGGATAACCAAAAACGCCTGTTCTACTCTTTCAACCTTGAAGACCACGTTCCCCAGAACCATCTCCTCCGGAGCATTAACCAGCATCTAGACTTAACCAATCTTCGGCAACATCTCGCTGAATATTACAGCCACACCGGCACCATACCTTACACAGGGGGCGCAGCGTGGAATTCGCTGTTCGTCGAAAGTGGTCTCAGGGCTGAAAATAACGTGGTGTTGCTAGGCCCGGCGGCGTGTCGATCTGGGCGCTACAGTTAGCCAAAGCTGCGGGTCTGCGTGCCATCATCACTTCATCCAGCGATGAAAAGCTGGGGCATGCACGCTGTCTTGGTGCATCTGCAACGATCAACTACAAGACCACGCCCGAATGGCAGGACGAGGTGTTGTGGCTGACCGCAGGCCAAGGCGTTGACCTTGTTTTGGAAGTCGGTGGCCAATGCACGCTGACGCGTTCAATCTCGAGCACCAGGATGGGCAGTACAGTTGCCATCATCGGCAGCGTCAACGGCTTTGGTTTTGGTGGCGAACTCAGTCCGTTCGCGTTGATCAGTGGCGCAAAACGCTTGTCCGGCATCTTCGTTGGCAGCCGCTGCATGTTCGAGGAGCTCAACACGTTTTTGACGTGTGGCCGAAATACATCCTGTCATCGATCGCGTATTCCCTTTCCTACAGGCACGCGAGGCCTATGAACATCTGAATAGGACAGGACACTTTGGCAAAAGTGTGATTGAAGTAACCTGATGCGTCATGCGAACCTTTCACTATGTCGGCTTAAGACCGGTATGCAATGTATGGCCCCAACATTACACTGCCCGATAGCTACCAGCGGAGGCCGCGTCCCGCCATTGTGAACGTGCAAAGTAACCAACGGCTACTAATCCGGCGATGATATGCATTCCGATGAGGGCGGCGAAGATTCTTGGGCGCCCAGCCAGAAGATATTCAGGGCCATGAATCGAAGGTGAGTAAAAGGATAATGCGGCCAAATTAAACAAGACTATTACGGCCAGTAGTGCCCTGGAACCACGAAAAACCCACCAGCACCACACCCCATATATTGTCTCAACGACCAAGGCCAACAACGGAACTCCGTAAAGACCCGACCCAAACTTTGGCGATTCAATACCCGGAGCGATTGCGATATCATGAACGTGAGTGGCCAGATCGAGAGCAATGTGAGACGAAACAGCGACTGCGAGCGCGAGCCCCCAGATGGGCTTTTCAAAAAGCTTTGCAACAACCACCCAAACCGTGAATGCCAAGACTACTGTGGCAGCGATTGAATGCGAGTACGGCATGTAAGCCAAGTGAATATCGTTGAGCGCTCTTACCTGCAGCTCGGTCGTAGTGACCTCTATCCCCAGCAAATTGAACACCACCCAAAGAAATTCGACCAATTGAACTGAGAGCAGAACTGGAACAATAGGCACTCCGGGCCATTTTTTGTTAATGATGAGCGCCGTCGCAGCATGGTTGATTGCATTCATTTTGATCTCCTTTGCGGGCTAGTAGAGCTCTCCATAGTTCGCTCAATGCTGATGTCCCAAACGTACCTCGATCTGGGGATGTCGGGCCACCAGCTCTTTCAAGCTCATCAGGTTTTTCAGATTGCGTTCGTTGTCTACCGTAAACTCGCCGGGTTCAACCGTGTGCTCCCAACCCCACCGCGTTATGCTTGTATCGCCTGTCAGCAGAACGGGGCCGCGTGTGGTTCGGATCAGAAACGCGACACTGCCTGAGGTATGCCCAGGCACACTGATTGCAAATACCGAACCGTCTTCAAAAACATCCATGATGCCTTCAAATTGATTTTGTGGATCGGGCTGGAAATGCCATTCTTGCAGTGGCTGTTTGCCTTGCAATAATTGATCGCTTGCGCCGCGCGTGAACATGTTTTTCAGGCTCGTATCAGTCGATTCGGCTGCCCCGATGTACAGCGGCACATCGTTTGGAATATCGGGCAAGCCGGTGATATGGTCGAAATGCAGATGTGTGAAGAACACGCCGGACAATTTACCGTCCATGCTTTGCAGTATCTCGGCAGTGCCCTTATTGAGTTTCAATTTGTCGAAGTACCCCACTTTCTGAATGAGCCAATTAATTCCTTCCTTGCCAGGATCGTCCATCACCTTTTTCGACACCCCCGTGTCCACCAAGAAATTCCCACGCTGCGGATGTTTCAGCAGATGTACATAGATTTGTATTGGCTCATCGCGGTCTGTCAGCCCTGCCTGAACTGCCTCAGGTCTTTTCAGGTTGAGCGGACCGGAGAGCGGAAGTGACCAGTCGGCGCTGTCGAATGTCTCCAACTGGATCGGTCCTGGCTGATCGATAAGCCGTTCCATTTCGGCACTGCTTGAAGGTTTGCCTATGGCTGGCTTGCCTATGGGATGACTGGTTAGCGCACAACCCTGTAGTAGCAGCACAAGTACACAACTGGATAAGGATAGAAAGATGTGATTCGTTTTCATGTAGCCTCCTTGTATTTTTATTTATACTCACACATCCTGATATCAACCAGCAATTGGCTAAATATGGATAAGTCCATCCATTATCGAATGGGCTGATATCTCACGGGGGAAAACACATGAATCTGCGATGGGACGATCTGAAACTATTTTTGGCAGTGCATGAGCAGGGCAGCCTGAGCGGCGCGGCCCGCGAACTGAAATTGGGCCAGCCCACGTTGAGCAGGCGGATCGCCGAGTTGGAGGAAGCCGTGGGCGAAGCACTGTTTGTGCGGCAAAGTCAGGGGGTGCTCTTGACCGCGGCAGGCCAGAAGCTGCTGCCAGCGGCGCAGAGCATGGCCGAGTGGGCCAATGAAGCAGAACTCAGGGTGAAGAAACAGACCTACTTGCCAGAAGGAAAAGTGCGCATTGCGGCACCTCCTGGCATCGCGTATGAAGTGGTCGCGCCGCTAGCTGCCAAAATACGCCAGCAATACCCGAAGATACAAATAGGGGTTCTGTCGGCCGTCGAAGTCTTAAACCTGGGACGCGGCGAAGCCGACTTGTCGTTGCGCTCGGAAAAGCCTACGGATTCCGATCTGGTATGTGTGGATGAAGTGTCTAGTCCTATGCGCGTATTCGTCAGCAAAATGTACGCAGCGAATCTCCCACCCCACCCTGGTCTTGCCGATCTGGACTGGATCTGTTGGGCCGCACCTTACGATGAATTGCGCAGCAATCAGGAGCTGAGTGCGGCGATACCCAACTTCAAACCCGCATTCGCTTCCGACGACTACATCGTGCAGCTCGCTGCCTGCAAGGCGGGTGTGGGTGCGATGGTCCTGCCGCAAGTCTTGCATCATTACGCTGGTCTGAATGAATTGCATAAGCTGCAGGAACTCGATATCGATTTAGGTCCTAATGCGACTGGAAGCCTGTATCTCGTTTGCCATAAACGCCACCACCGTCTGCCCAAGGTGCAATTGGTAATGGACTTCATTTCCAAAGAATTTGCCGGTTTGCGCTAGATTCAGCGTCTTCTTTGAAGCGCAACACCAAATTCAGCTAAGGCATGAATTAACTTTTCCAGTTTGCGCCCAAGATGGGTGAGCTCGTATTCCGTCGTGGGTGGGATCGTAGGGAACACAGTTCTTGTCACCACCCCTGCTCTCTCCAACTCCTTCAATCTTGCCGCAAGCATTCTTGGGCTGATTCCTGAAATCGAGCGTTGTAATTCCGAATAGCGCTTCTTGCCAGACATAAGATCACGCACGACCAGTGTGGTCCATTTGTGTCCGACAATCTCGGATGCCTGACGGACGGGGCAATCTTCATCACAAGTTTGTGCAGGTATGTTTGTCTTCATTTCACCGACTTACCATTTGGTAACTACTTCTCATTGTATAGTGCTTTAACTATGATGGCGCTTCGTTGTATTACAACTGGAGAAAGTCATGAAGAAAATACAAGCGCTAATCTTTATCGTGGGTACCGTTCAAATTATTTTGGGGCTCGCCTTTCTGCTTGCCCCGCATGGTATTTTGCAATGGATGGGGCACTCCCCGATCGCAGATGACATAAGCTATCCGCTCGGCATGTTGTCGTCACGCTTCCTTGTTTATGGCGTATTGATGTTGATAGCCACGAAAAGCCCAAGTAAAAATGGGTTGCTGATCGTCGGCATGGTATGGATTCAGCTTATCGATCTTGCAGTCGGTGTGTTTTATACGATGCAATCAATAGTGCCACTTTCTCTATCAGCTTTCCCTATGTTCAATGCCACCGTAATAGCGTTACTGCTGTGGCTATGGCGGCCCATACCAATGCAGACAGAGCAATCAGCGCGATGAGCCAGTTATCGGCACGCTTCTTCAACTATGTGCAGGGAGCGGAGTTTTATCGTGATTTGCATCAGCAGGCAGTATCTCTGTTGCCACCAGGGTCCGGCTCGCTTTGGTTCGACGTAGGATGCGGGCCGGGACTGGTTACCCGGCTCGCTGCTGAACATGGTTATCAGGCAACGGGGTTTGACATGGATCCGACCATGATCGTGCAAGCGAAGAAGAACTCCTCAGATGAATTATCGATATCCCACTATGAGGTCATCAGTATCGACGAGTTGCAAACACTCGGGGGAAAAGCGAACGTCGTATCGGCGGCATCTTTGCTGTTCGTGCTGAATGACAAAGAGAGGGCTCTTCACCAGCTCTTGTCATGTTTAGTCGATGGTGGAATTTTGCTGGTGATTGAAACAACAGACTTGATGAAACCGCGCAATGCATGGGCATGGCTCTTGCAAAACGGATTTGGCAATCGGAACTGGATATTACTGTTATGGGCATGGACACGTGCAAACGGAAGATCTGTCACGCCAACAGATATGAACATTTCAGACCATAGAATCGAGCGTACCGATCTTCTTGAAGGCTTGGTAAGCGCGTGGCTTTTATCGAAATGCTAGGACAACTTCAACTGAACCTTTGATTTCCTGCCTGGTGCCGATGGAGGAATAAATCCAGTAATTCTGCATCTGATCCCTTCAATTTTCTTGCCGTTCTCGAACTTGGTTGACTGGTATGACATTATTGCGCCTTTGGCAGCAAGTTCGATGAGGTGCTTTCGCACATCGGTCAGCGACATGCTAACAGCTTTCGCGATCTCCGCATCAAGTCGCTCTCCATGGGTTTTCAAGTACTGGAGGATTTCATTCATAAGTTCGTTACTGCCCCTGACTAACTTAAGCTGTCAATGTACAGGCATGGCTGGTATTGGACAAATAAAATGAAAAAGACCGGCTTTACGACCGGTCTCATTTCCCATCGGAATCTCGGGATTATTTTTTAACGCCGTTAACAGCTGCCTTCAATGTCGCGCCAGCCTTAAATGCAGGAGCCTTGGATGCTTTTATCTTCAACTCTGCTCCTGTAGCAGGGTTGCGCCCGACTCGGGCCCCGCGCTTTCGGACTTCGAAAGTACCAAAGCCCACCAGGGCAACGTTGTCACCTTTTTTCAAGGCAGTGGTCACAATGTCTATTAATGCAGCGATACTACGATCTGCATCTACCTTGCTGCTGCCAGTCTTGTCTGCCAATGCCTCAATCAGTTCTTTGCGGTTCATGTGTAGTGATTTCCTGTTGTTATGGTTGATGTACAGGTACAGATTGTTGTGGATATTTGGCTTGAAGGCAAGAGTTGCTACTATCAATTGCTTTATTTGTCTGAGGTAAACCCATTCCAAAGCGGCCGAGCTTTTCGGAAGTGGATGCTTTACATCGACGGATCCCAAATCTGCACACAGTTCCGTCCAGCGGATTTGGCCGCAAATAGAGCCTTGTCGGCACGGTCAATGGATTTTTCAACTGGGACATCCGGGTCGAGGAGCGCCAAGCCGAAGGATGCAGTAATACGGATGGGTTTTTCTTTGCCGATGTCTATTTCCGTTGCGGCAAGACCTTCATTGAGCTCCCTTATCCGGTCATGACCGGACGTCAACTCGGTATACGGCATGCACAGCAGAAACTCTTCCCCACCATAGCGGAACACCTTGTCGTAAGGACGGAGATGCTTGATCAGATAACGCACCGATACGGCCAACACTGTGTCACCTGCGGCATGACCGTGGAGATCGTTGACAGCCTTGAAGTTATCCAAGTCCATCATGGCAATGTAGCAAAGCTGGGCATGACGCTTCACTAGCTCCTGCTGCTCGCGCAATGTGGGCAATATCCCGTAACGGGTGATCGCGCCGGTTAGCGAGTCGTGGTTGAACAACGAGTTTTCAAGTTCCCGCTCCAGCGCGAATATTTCAAGCCGCAGCCGCTCCAGTGCATTGGCAAAGTTGTCGTAGTCGAGCGGGGCAATGGGATTGCCGGCGCCCGCAGCGATCAGCAACAGCCTGGCCATATGATGCAAGCGCTCATGCTCCTCTCCTAGAGCAATGAATCCGGGATGTTTGCGTAGTTTCTCAGGTGCTTTGCTGTAGTACCATTGACCGAAGCGGCATTCCATGTGGGCTGTGTCGCTGGCATCATGCTTGTCACCCGGCAACTTGCACACAAGCGTGCGAATCAATGTCCCATGCCATTGCTGGTGGTTATAGAGGGATTCTTTTAGCTGTGCAATGATGCCCTGTAATTCATCGCGCGTAACATCGTCGAGTGCCATGGTTTGTCTCCCACTAAATTGCTAGAAGCATCATTACGATTAGCTTCCAGACGCGAAACTTTCCAGCAATATTACAATGTCGTAGACGCTACCTGAGTATAAAAGGGCAATATGCCAAACGATTATATGGAGGATCACATACGACGGTGGCGATTAGCAGACTTTTTATCCATGGAAGACAGGGAGAGCTCTCTGGAACGGACTTTCAAAGGAAAGGGTGGATCGCATGCGGCGACGCATCTCACTTTATCGTAACACTAGGCACTGGAATCATTTGAAGTTCCGCAAAAAATGCCGCACCGCGCGAGAATCAATAGCACTGAAGGCCAAAAAATAGTATTGAGTACGTCATGCAGGCTTGCTTCCCAGCGCCAGTAACCCAAGGTCGCAATATCATCACGCATATCAACCATCTCCCCTGCAACTGTTAGTGTGAGAACCATAATCCATGAAATAATTGACCGCAAGGGTTTTCGCAAGATAGCTGCCGCTGTAAGTTGCGTAGTAAGGCCAACATAGATATGAAGCGCATCCTTTGAAAGTCCGGTAGCCGAGATAATAGCCAATTTGATAGCTTGTGTTGTCGAAGTTTCCATAGTGCCTAGCTATTTCATTAATTACAAATAGGTCCGTCCGTACAATAATGAGTGGAAAGTACGGACGCAATTATCTTCCCAGCACCGGCACATTCCTGCCGTGACCAGCGTTCGTAATGACGTAAGCTAAGGAAGCCATGAAGAACGTCGATGCCGGAGGTCTGAATAATGCCTAATTAATTGTCAACAATGCTCCCGTGATTATTCAAGTGTCTTTTTGTTACGCAGGAATTCTTCAATTTTTACCGCAGGCACTCCCGGACTGAACAGGAATCCCTGTATCTCGTCACACTTGAGCAGTCGCAGCAGTTTTGCCTGTTCATTGGTCTCCACACCTTCGGCCACAACCCGTAAATTCAGCGAGTGCGCCAAGGAGATTATGGCGGAGACAATGCTCAGATCATTTGCATTGTTAGTCATATTGGTAATGAATGAACAGTCAATTTTTAATGAACTGATCGGCAGCTTGGCGATATAGCTGAGCGAAGAATACCCTGTACCGAAATCGTCAATCGCGACCTCCACTCCCATCTCCCGAATTGCATGAAGCTTCTGGATATTGATCTCGATGTCACGCATGATCAGGCTCTCGGTAATCTCAATCTCCAAACCGCCGGATTGCCCTCCTAAGCTGCCAACGACTCGCTCAATCGTGCTGACGAAATCCTTTCTTTGGAGTTGAACCTGCGAAACATTGACGGCAATGCGAGGTGAGGCCAGGCCTTTCGCCCGCCAGGCACTGTAATCCGTCATCGCCTGAGCCAAGGCCCAGGCACCTGCCTCAATGATCATTCCTGTTTCTTCGAGAAGCGGAATGAATTTCGATGGCGGGACCAGTCCGCCTTCCGGATCATTCCAGCGCATCAGCGCTTCCAACCCCACTATCTGATTGCTCTTGAGATCGACTTTAGGCTGGTAATGCAATACCAAATGCTCTCGCTCCAGTGCTTGACGCAGTTTGTTTTCAAGTGTCAGCTTCTCGGCGACCCGTGCATTGAGCTCGGGGGTATAGAACAAATATTTGTCGCTAGAAAGCTTAGTCTTTTTCAATGCGGCTTCGGCGTTGCGAAACAATGTATCAGCATCTTTCCCATCGTCAGGAAAAATGGCAATGCCAGCTCTGACCGATATGCGCAATTCTTGTCCTTCCAGCTTGAATGGCTTGCTCAGGGCTGTAGCAATCTGATTTTCAAGGAAGCGGACCACGTCTGCCTCTTCCCTGATATTGGATAAAACCATCGCGAAGCAATCCGCACTAATACGTGCAATATGATCCACTCCGATCCCTATGGATATCAAACGTTCAGCCATCTGCTTCAGCAGCGTATCGCCAGCGTGCCGACCGAACGTCTCATTGACAACCCTGAACCGTTCCAGATCGATTGCCAGAACCGCTATCGTTTCACCGCTTTGTGCATCATGCAGGTGTTGCCCCAAACGATCGTAAAACAGCGAACGGTTCGGCAGGCCGGTAATTACATCGTAGTAGGCGAGATAATTAAGCTTCGCCTCCTTTTTAAGGTTATCTATAGCAAATGAAATATCACCCGCTATCTCGTTAAGCAGCCGCATCTCCTCATCATCGAATACGCCTGGCTCCGGCGCATAGAGCACGAACACGCCGACCGGCTTGCTCTCCAAAACGAGGGGAAGCACTACCACTGAGCGATAGCCTCGGCTCAATGCCTCGCTACGCAAGGTTGCCATTCGTTCGTCGCTATCGATGTCATTGCAGATCGCTGGCGCCGCATCAAGCAGTGCCTGGGAAACCAGCGGGCAATTCCCATCGGTATATATGCGTGAGGTCAAATTGATTTTTGCCAGATAACCGTCGTCGCGGCCTGCTTGGGCGACCGGCGTTACCTGCGTGTTGTCTGCATCAAACTTGCCTATCCACGCAAAAATAAATCCACCATGCTCGACCGCGATGCGACAGGCTTCGCTGAACAGCTCTTCCTCCTCGCGGACGCGCACGATGGTGGTGTTAATACCGCTAAGCACGCTGTAAATCCGGTTGAGGCGGGCAATCCTGGCTTCGTTTACCTTGCGATTAGTGATGTCATGCCCGATAGTGGAAAAATACGCCAGCGAGCCGTCTGCTCCCTTGTGCGCGATGACCACTTGAAGGATGGGTATCTCATGGCCATTTTGCCCGAGAATTGCCGTTTCCCCGCTCCAGGATCCATGAATGAGCGCATGCGGAATACCTTCTTCCTGCATCAGCTTTTCCACCCATTCAGGATGGTTTTCTTGGACGTGATCCGGCAATTTGTCGCTGCTTTCCGAAAGTCCGCGCATCCTGCGACCCGCTCGATTGATGTACAGCGGATGACCGTCCGCCGTAGCGGTACCAACAAAATCAGGTGTTGCCTCCAGAATCGCCACCAGTCTCGCCTGTTCTTCCTGAATTCGTTTGCGCTCGGTAATTTCCGCGGTCAGCGCTGACGTTCGCTCCTCGACCAACTGCTCGAGATGTTCGTGCAATCGGGCGCGCTCCAGCGCCACTGCCACTTGGTTGCCAACGACGGATAACATCTTCAGTTCCGTTTCGTCGAACAGACCCTGCTCCGCGCCGACCAGGTTCATGATTCCAATGGTCCTGTCACCAGTCCACAACGGCACACCGGCGTGATAACGCAGCCCGTGCATGTCGCCACTGGCCTTCGTGAACCGTTCGCATTCGAAGATTTTGCATTCCGAATTGAACTGGCCGGAGAGCAGTTGATTACGGCA
Source organism: Sideroxydans sp. (assembly GCA_027310725.1). Classification (GTDB taxonomy): domain Bacteria; phylum Pseudomonadota; class Gammaproteobacteria; order Burkholderiales; family Gallionellaceae; genus Sideroxyarcus. Next base: position 36,742 of record DAIDAG010000064.1, read on the forward strand.
CGTGCAAACGCCATCCAGCGCACCAGAGACCATCAGCGCCGGCGGGAGATTGCGCATTGCGGCGATTCGAAAGCCGAACTCGCCGTCCCGCATCGCGATCCAGCCGGCTTGAATTCCGGGCATTTCCAGTGCACGTTCCAGCGCTGTCTCCGCCACCTCCTGTTCGGTAAGCGCGTGGTTGAGACCCGCCACGATATTGCCAAATCCGTTCAACACTTGGTTGGAATGCTTCAGTTCCGCTTCGCGCAGCTTGAGCTCATTATTGATATGAACAGCTTCCTCGTACGTTGAAATCAACAAGTCCAGGATTTGTTGCCGCTCCGAGTTGATAAAGTATTTCTGGCCGCCGAGATTGATTTCCACACCCACGCGCATCTTGAGATCCTTGCGCATATCAAGATTCATCAGCAAGTAATTGATGCGTGACAGCAGGTAGCGCTCGTCATAGGGCTTTCGGATGAAGTTGTCCGCACCGCACTCCAGTCCACGAATCACGTCATGCGAATCGGAAAGCGTGGTGACCAAGATGACCGGAATATCCTTCAATTTTTCGTCGGACTTGATCGCCTTGCACAGTTGATAACCATCCATTTCCGGCATCACGATATCGCTGATGATCAGAGTTGGCTTTTGCGCCTGAGCCGCAAGCAAAGCCTGTTTGCCATTGGCCGCAACAGTCACCCGGTAACCATTCTGCTCGAGCAGGTAACTGAGTTGCTCGGCTTGGGTACGACTGTCTTCTGCGATGAGTATGTCGAGGCCGTTGTTGCTCATCTGAGATTTCATCACCAGCTCTCCTTATTGTTTTTGCAGCTTGCCAAACCAATCAGCACTGCCGCAATCTTGTCCGGCGCCAGAATATACGCCGCAGCATTGAGTTTGATTGCTTCCCCCGGCATGCCGTGTACGACGGAACTGTCTTTGTCCTGGGCAATGGTAACTGCCCCATTTCCCTTCAACAACCGTAATTCCTCAGCTCCATCGCGCCCCATTCCGCTGAGCAGCACAGCGGCCACTCGTCCGTCGTATCCAGCGACAAGCGAGCGGAACAAATAGGAGACGGAAGGGCGCAATCCGTTTTCAGGCTCATCCTTGGTGAGGGCGATTATTCCGCCGCGTTCCACCTTCATCTGGAATTCATCGGGGGCCACATAGACATGGCCTGGAGCAATGTGCTCGCCGTGTGCTGCAACATGCACTGGCAGTTTGGATGATTGTGCCAACCATTCGACAAAGGAGGTAACGAATCCGGACGCGATGTGTTGGACGATCAGTACGGGCAAGGGGAAGTCCCTGGGTAGCATCGCCAGGATTGTCTGCAACACGGGCGGCCCGCCAGTCGAAGCCCCCATTGCAACCACTTTGACAATTGCCGGTTTCTCCACCAACGCATTCTGGGGCGATAACAAGACCGACCGAGGCCGCGTTTGTGGCCAGCGCCGCACCACTTTTACTTCCGACATCAGTTTCACCGTCTGCACCAGTTCCCTCACACTGGCTTCATGATTTGGGTGACCGATACCGGTCGGACGTATCAGTACGGCCAACGCCCCGGCCTCCATGGCGCGAAACATCTTGGTGTTCTCATGCGGATCGGTGCTGCCGCTCACAATCACGATGGGTGTCGGTGACGTTTCCATGATGCGGCGCGTTGCCTCCATCCCGTCCATTTTCGGCATATGTATGTCCATCGTGATCACATCCGGCCGATAGTGCTTCACTGCTTCGATCGCTTCCTCGCCATTGCTCACGCTACCGATCACCCGGATGCCAGGATCGGCGTCAAGAACATGTATAAGGAACTCCCGTACCACCGGCGAGTCTTCAACCACCAGAACTTTGATCATGCTCATCCTCTGAGTCTTAGATCAGCCGCTGGACGATTTCCAGCAGATTGCTCTGATCGAAACTGCTTTTTACAATATATGCGTTGGCACCTGCATCGATGCCGCGCTCGCGGTGTTCGCGCGACTCCAGCGCCGTCACAAGTATCACCGGCAACTTGGAAAGCTGTTTGTCCGCCCGTATCTTGACCGTTAGGTCAAAACCATCCATGCGTGGCATTTCCACGTCCGACACGACCAGATCGAACTTTCCGGTCTTGAGTGTGGTGTAGGCGTCCATGCCGTCCACTGCGGTCGTGACGCGGTACCCCGCCGATTCCAGGATGCTCTTGAGCAATGCCCTAGATGTGATGGAGTCTTCCGCCACCAGAATGGACTGGCCTTTCTCCACGCCGTGAGTTTCAGCGATAACCGGCGATGGTGCCGCCGCACGGTTCACCGCAGATTTCAGCAAATCCGACACATTGAGTACCGCCACCACCTGGCCGGTCCCCAGTACACTTGCGCCCGCGATGTTGCGCACGCGCGTGAGTTGTGGGCCCAGCGCCTTGACCAGCACTTCCTGCTCTCCGAGAACTTCGTCGACCTGATACGCAACACGCTGGCGGCTTGTGCCGAGAACAACAACCGTGACCTGCGCTGAGGTGCTAGCCGCTGAGCTTTGACGCGAGAGTTCCAATATATCGCTTAGACTGACCAGCGAAACGGCCTGTTTGTCGTACGAAATGGTTGCGCGACTTTCCACAGTTCTGATGTCCTGCCAGGCCACGCGGGTCACTCGCTCAACGTTGAATGCCGGAATGACGAAACAATGTTCATCAATGCGAACCAGTACACCACGGAAGGTGGCCAGCATCAACGGCAACGTGATAACGAAGGATGTTCCACCGTTACGAGGAGCTTCAAGCGCGATGACTCCGCCCAGTCGTTCCACCTTTTCCCTCACGATGGCGAGTCCGAGGCCGCGTCCGGAAATATCCGTAATGATTTGACTGGTGGAAATCCCCGACTGAAAAACGAGCGCCTGCGCCTCTTGCTCATTCAGATTCTTCGCCTTCTCCGCAGAAATCAGGCCTAGTTTCTGCGCCGATGCTTTCACATTGGCTGCGTTTATACCTGCCCCGTCGTCGGCAACAAGTATCTCGATTTTTCCCCCGTCTCTTTGCACAATGGCGACTGTTATATTTCCGCAATCAGGCTTGCCCATGCTCCGCCGCATGACCGGCTGCTCAATGCCGTGATCCACACAGTTTCTCAGCAGGTGCATTATTGGGTCTTTCATTTCTTCCAGAGTACGCCGGTCGATTTCAATTTCGCCGCCTCGTATCACCAGTTCCACCTGCTTTCCCTGTTCGCGGGCAAGCTCGCGGATGAAACGCGGAAAGATCTCGAGCAGCGAAGAAAATGGCAGCAGTTGCATTTCTTTCACGTCATGCAAAAGAGTGTCGCCCATGTTCGCCAGGGTGCGGCGGTCATGCGCAGCAAACTTGCTTAAGCTCAGCAGTCTGGCCTCTATCGTTTTCATAAACAGATGTTCGGATTCCAGGTACTCCAGCAGTTTTGGCAGTTCCTTGATCGGAGGTTCCTGCGCTACGCCAGAGCCGACATTGCGCCCGCTTCCTCTTTCGACATAACGCTCGATCTGCCGCAGCACGGGTCGCATTCGGACCCGCTGTTTTTTCCAGGTCGCGAAGGAGACAGCAAGCTCGCGCAAGTCCGTGGCACGCTGCACCGAGGCCAGCCGCGGCACCAGCAGCTCCTCAACTTGCCGCATTACAGCATCCAGCTTTTGCGTGGAAACCCTGACCGTACCGGATGCAGAGCTGAGTGTCGTGGACAGCGTATGCATTGCATCCGCTACGGGCGCTTCCGCCTTTGCATCCTGAACGAGTGTCCCAGGCGTCTGCTGTAGCGAGGGCATCGGTTGAGGTGTCGTGGCTTGGATGGCGGTAGGATGGCTTATAACAGTATTGGCATGCCTCCCCCGTAACAGATCGTCGAACCGCTGGATCAACGTTGCAATCGCAGACTTTCCTGCAACAGCCATCGCCGCACCCTCCGCGGAAAGGAGTGCGGTCAAGTCGGCAATCGCTTCTTGCATCAGGTCAAACAGCGGAGGGGACGCGGCGAGCTGGTTATCTTTCAGTGCCGCGAACACACTTTCCATGGCCTGGCAAACAGACTCGATTTCCTTGAGATTCACCGCCCGCGCGGCACCCTTCAGACTGTGAGCCTCGCGAAACACGGTCTCGACGATTTCCGCATGCCTGATTTTCGCAGGGCTATTTTCCAGTTCGATCAATCCCGTCGACATCGCTTGGAGATGCTCACCCGCTTCAAGCCGGAAAGTCGCGAGCAGTCTTTTCAGAAATTCACCGTTCTGCTTATCCATGATCCGTTCCGTACAAGCTTGAGCTGATCAGGGAGTCCGGATGGCGCGGAGCAGAATCCGGGCTAATTTCCCACGCTTTCCCGAGATTCCGCTCATTGCGCTGCAACCGTGCGCCCAGCCTGTTCCACGCCACCCGAGGCATCAATAGGTAGTGGGACTCCTCATGATTTGTGAAGAGTGAAATCATGCGGACTTGCCCCCGATCATGTCGCTCAACTTCCGCCCCAGATCATGCAGGCTCTGCGCCGCGACCTCGGCCTGCTTGGTGCCGGCAACGTTCTGTACGCTCGCCTGTTTGATGCTCTCCATCGCCAGCGCCACCTGATCCATACCCACCATCTGCTGCTGGCTCGATGCCGCGATCTGGGTCGCCGCCTGCGCCGCCTCCACAATGCTGTCAGCCAGCAGACGGATCGACTCACCGGTTTCCGTGGTTTGTTTTACTCCCGCTTGAACCGCCTTGTTACCCTGCTCGGTGGCCAGCACCGCAGCACTGGTCGCCCGCTGAATGTCGCCGAGTATGGTACGCACCTGGGACGTCGCCTGCTTGGACTGTTCCGCCAGACTCTTGACCTCCTGTGCCACCACCGCGAAGCCTTTGCCCTGTTCGCCAGCCTTGTTCGCCTCGATTGCGGCATTCACCGCGAGCAAATTCGATTGCTCGGCCAGATCGTTGACCGTGGCGATGATCTCACCGATGGATTGACTCTGCTCGGAGAGCCGGACGATGCTCTCGGCGATGGATTCCATTTGTTCCTGTATGCGCTGCATGCCCTGCATCGCATCCTCCACCGATTTGCGCCCGCTCTGGGAGACCTGTGAGGCTTTCTGCGCGCTGTCGGAAACGGAACGCGCTTTCTGGCTCGACAATTGCGCGGTCTGTTTGACTTCCTCCACCGTCGCCGTAGTCTCGCTCACTGCGGCCGCCGTCTCGGCCGCACCGGAAGCGACTTGCGTCGTGGTGGCCAGTATCTCGGCGGAGGATGTGGAGAGTTGGTCAACGCTCGCCCGGAGTTGACGCGTGAGGACACGAATAATCCATAAACCAAACAGAATCAATACTGCCATTGCCAGCGGAATCCCGTAAACAATGCCAGCAATCGTCATGCCGGAACTCGCTTTGACTTCGTTGTCGCGCTGTTCTAACAACATCCTTTCTTCATTACCCATCTCTGTGGTGATCTTCCGGATATCGTCCATCACTTTCTTACCTTTGTCCGTCCGCACCACCTGCAATGCAGCTTCGAATCCCCTGCTTTTCCGCAAATCAATCGTCTCTTTCAGCTCGGCAAGTTTGGCGGCGATCAGAGGTTCAAGGGCATCGAGCCGCCGCTGCTGGTTGGGGTTGTCCGTCGTCAACTTCCGCAGGTTCTGGATGGTTTGATTAACGACCAAGGTACCGGTCTGGTACGGTTCCAGATACCGATCTTCCCCGACTATTATGTAGCCGCGTTGCCCGGTTTCAGCATCCGTCAAGGTGGAGAGCACCTTTGTCAGATTTTCGAGCACCTGATAGGTATGCGCTTCCATCTGTGCAGCTTCGATGAGTCCACTCGTGTTCCGGTAAGAAACTGTGCCAAGGATAACCAGAATCATTAACGCTAAAGCATAGCCAGCACCAATCTTTGTTCCAATAGACCATTTCATATTGTTCTCCTTGTTGTTCTACCAAATTCGAACTGCGATACTCCCTATTCCCCCACCTGTTCCTGCACGATGAGCCTCTCATCGTTCAAGAGTTTTGCAGCATCGAGGATGACCACACGCTCTTCAGTCACCCCTAGCAAATAGTCTTCGCGAATACCCGTCAGTGTGGGCAGGGACGACTGAATGTCAGCGCGCAGAATGCGGCGCACACCGCCGACGGCATCAGCCACAATGCCGAACACCATATCTGCTGACTCGATCACGATCACCTTGTTGAGATCGGTTAGCCCCTTCTCTGGTAGATCAAAGAATTTCTTGATGTCGATAACGGAAAGTATCTCGCCGCGTACATTGACTATGCCGAGCACGAAAGAGGGAGTGCAAGGCAGAGGGGTCAGACTTTCCAATGGATCAACGCCGCGAACGTATTCTGTTGCAATGGCGTACCGCTCATGGGCTAGGAGAAATTCAATGACCTCAATGCCTGTGTCGGCGGTCTCCCCTGCCACTACTTCCCGCGCAAGGTTGCTCGCCCTTTCTCTCAGAATCCGCAGGGTATCCTCGGCCGTTGGCGCCCAGAGACGTTCTATCGCGACGCGCGATGCATCCATACGCTGCTCAATCTCGCGCCAGTCGATTTCCTTCTTCGGGTTTTGCAGGGTCGTTGTAGGTTCGTTCATGGATAGTTTCCTCTTAAGGATCTGTCGTCGCAGATTGCGGCAGGCTCGCCAGCAGGGATGTGGCTATTTCAACCATTCGCCCGGCAGTCAGACCATCTGCGTCCGCCAGGATTTCATCCTGCGGGTGCTTGTGCAGCAGTTGCAGGACATTGCCGAAATAGCGTTGCGCCTCCCGGTAGCGTCCCTGCGATTGATGCAGGTTCCCCAGAGAAAAGTGGGCGAGCACGAAATCAGGATCGAGATAAAGTGCGCGCATCAATGACTGGATAGCAATTTCGTGCTGTCCCTGTTCCTGCAAAATGGTGGCGCTGAGATAGTGGTGCAGCGGATTCATCTTGTCGGCCATGATTGCCTTTTCGCACCATTCCAGCGCTTCGCTAAGCCTGCCCTGGTTCGCATAACTAAGTGCCATGCGGGATGGAACCTCACTCTCATCCGACTGTAGAACCGGAAAGTGACTGACTTGCCCCGCATTAATTTCGGTCACTGCAGGCTCTTCCGGTGAGGCCAACGGCGACTGGGGCGTGACCCCTGCCTTCCTGGATATCTGCAAAACCTGATACTCACGCGCCTGTGACTGTGATTTTGCGTTGACTATCTTCCGGTAAAGCACCGCTCCCGGAAAATCGACTGGCGTGAACTGAGAAAGCAGGCGATTCGAAGATTCCGCTGGACTGACGATCAACCACCCGCCGTCAACCAGCGCGCGGTAAAAATTGCCGGTAACCTGCTTTGCCCGTTGCGCGGTGAAATACATCAGGACATTGCGGCACAGGATCACGTCCATCGCGCTGGTATTGTTCGATAGCGACGGATAAACGTCTTCAGCAAAGTTGAGATAGGAAAACGTGACCATTTTCCTGATGTGGGGATGTATTTCGAAACGCCCGTCGCCGCATTTTGTGAAATAGCGCTCGCGGAGCCAGACTGGTGC
>DAIDAG010000065.1 GCA_027310725.1 Sideroxydans sp.
ATGGATGGATGTCGTATGGGACAAGAACATCAATAAACTGTTCGAGGTCAGCATCAAGCTCATCGTGGCCAACCAGCGCGGCGTGCTGGCCAAGGTCGCCGCCGCCATCGCCGACGCCGAGTCCAACATCGAGAACGTCCATTTCACCAACGAAGGGGAATACACGGCGCTCTACTTCACCCTGCAGGTGAACAGCCGCCAGCATCTTGCCAGCGTCATGCGCGGCCTGCGCAGGATCCAGGAAGTGATACGCATCACCCGGGAGAAGAGTATCCCGGCATAAATTCCGCCAGGAGAGAGATATGAAAGACACCCTGAAGCCCGGACTCAAATACGAGCACAAATTCCTCGTGCCTCCTTCTAAAACCGTTCCGGCGCTTTATCCGGAAGCGGAAGAGTTTCTCGCGATGCCGGAGGTGTTCGCCACCGGATTCATGGTCGGCTTTCTGGAATGGGCCTGCATCAAATGCCTCAATCCCCATATCGACTGGCCGGTCGAGCAGACCGTCGGCACGCACATCAATGTCAGCCATCAGGCGGCCACTCCGCCCGGCCTGGAAGTGACTGCCACCGTTGAATTGATCGAAGTGGACGGCAGACGACTCGTGTTCCAGGTCGAGGCTCACGACGGCGTGGAGGTGATCTCCAAAGGCCGGCATGAACGCTTCATCATCAACAGGGAAAGATTCGATGCCAGGATCGGGGAAAAACGGAAGCCCTGCACATGACGCGCCCGGCCACAATCGCATGAAGGACAGCTCATTTTGAAACGCATTCTTGTAGTCGATGATTCACCCAGCGTTCGATACGTCATTAAAACGATGATCTACGATCTGGGTGCTTATGAGGTGACCGACGTCCCGAACGGAGAGACTGCACTCAGGAAATTGAAACTGCTGCGCTACGATCTGGTCATTTCCGACTGGAATATGCCCCGGATGTCCGGCATCCAGCTTCTGGAAGAAATGCGAAAAGATGATGCGCTCAAGCATATCCCCGTCATCATGGTGACGGCGGAAGCGACCAGGGACAATGTTGAAACCGCTGCCGCTCTCGGCATCAACGGGTATATCACCAAGCCGTTCACCCCGGCCAAACTGGACTCATTGCTGAAGTCCCTGCTATGACGGCTCTTGCCGGTTCGCAGCTGCGCCGCGATCATCCGCCATCGTTCCGGCATTCGTTACGCTAACGTTCCGCCGAATCGTTGCAGCAATTCCAGCATCGCGGCCGCTTTGTCCAGCGTCTCCTGATACTCCGCCTCGCATATGGAATCGGCCACGATGCCGCCTCCCGCCCAGCAACTGATCTCACTGCCCGAATACACCAATGTCCGGATAACGATGTTGGTGTCCATGTTACCGTCGTGCCCGACATAACCGACGGTTCCGCAATACACGCCTCGCCTGTGCGGTTCGAGTTGCTCGATGATCTCCATCGCGCGTTGCTTGGGCGCACCCGTGATGGAGCCGCCGGGAAAACAGTCGCGCAACACATCGAGCGCATCGCGCCCGCGTTGCAGCCTGCCTTCCACCGTACTGACCAGATGATGCACGTTGGCGAAACTCTCCACATCGAACAGCGCCGGTACGCGCACCGAGCCCGGTTCGCAATCCTTGCCGAGGTCGTTGCGCAACAGATCGACGATCATCAGGTTCTCGGCGCGATCCTTGGGGTGATGGCGCAGCTCGTCTGCCAGCCGCGCGTCTTCCACCGCATCGGCATTGCGCGCCCGCGTACCCTTGATCGGCCTGGTCTCGACCCTGCCCTGCTGTACCTGCAGGAAGCGTTCCAGAGATGCGCACAAGATCCGGGCCTGCGGCCAATCCAGAAACGCGGAATACGGCGCGGGACTTAGTTTCCGAAGCTCAAGATATGCGGCAAATGCATCTCCCGACGCCTGCGCCGAATAGCGTTGCGCGAGGTTGACTTGGTAACAATCGCCGGCGTGCAGATATTTCCGCACCGCATCGAATGCGTCACGATAGAACGTCCAGGTGAAATTGGAGGCGATCTTTCCATTCACCCTGAAAGGTATTTTTTCTTTTTCCGCTTTGAAAGGATATGCGTCTTGTATCCGTTCCAGGATCTGCGGCAACACATGCACAGTCTCCGCATGGCGTTGTCGCGACACCAGCCGCGCACTCAGCGCCTGATGGTCGACGATGATCGCCCAGTCGTAGATTCCGACCGCCATCTCCGGCAGATGCTCTGCGTCTTGCGCGAGCTCCGGAATGGAGTGATAACGGCGCGCGAGGTCGTAGCTCCAGTATCCCAACGCGCCCCCGGCAAACGGGATATCCGGCATCGGCACGATCGGATCTCCCAGCTGTTCGCGCACAAGAGAAAAGACATCGTCTCCCGAGCTGCGCACGCCGGAAGCATCGCGTATCTCTGTCTGCCCGTCTTGCGTGACCAGGGTGGCAACAGGTTGCGCGACGAGGATGTCAAAACGCCCGCTTCCTCCGCTGTCCAGCCAAGCAGGCCACGACAGATCGCGGATCGCCGCGAAGTAGGCGCTGGCATCGGACCGGTAAGGAATGGGGGAGCTATACAGCATCAATGATAAAATCGCGTACGGACCAATAAGGAAAACTTCAAATGACCACCATCGTCGCTGTCAAAAAGAACGGATACGTCGCCATCGCGGCAGATACCCTGACCACCTTCGGCAACACCCGTCTGCATGCCTCGCAAGACGCCTCGCACGACAAGATACTGCGCATCGGCGACAGCTATGTCGGCGTATGCGGCAGCGCCGCCCACCATCTGGTGCTCTCCAGCCTGCTCGCCAAGACGCCGGACGTGCAGCTTAACAGCAAGGCCGCGATTTTCGAAACGTTCCGCAAACTGCATCCCATCCTCAAGGAAGAGTGTTTCCTGAATCCCAAGGAAGATGAGGAAGACCCCTACGAATCGAGCCAGATCACCGCGCTGATCGCCAATTCCCACGGCATCTTTGCCATCTATTCGATGCGCGAGGTGTTCGAGTACACCCAGTACTGGGCCATCGGCTCGGGCAACGAATTCTCGCTCGGCGCCATGCATCAGGCCTACCCGCGCTGCGACGATGCAACCGACATCGCCCAGGCCGGTGTGGACGCCGGGATCGCGTTCGACAAGAACAGCGCTGCTCCGGTCACCTTGTACAAGGTTAAGCTGGACTGAGGTTCTGCCAAACTGGGAATGGGAGACTGGCGCCAGGTTTGAATAGTTTTTCGCTTACCTTATCTGTACTGGTTCAGTACTTGGGCTGAAAGACGGCACTCTACTTAGCTTTCAAATTTTGCAGTGAGATAGCTGCAATGGCAGGTCTAGGTGGGTGAAGATAGGTGAGCGGCCTTCCGTTGTTGGCCCAAAATATGGCCATTCGCAATTGCTCCAGATAACGGTCACTCACGCATGATAGCTATTTATCAAGTCAATAGAATGGGCAGTGATAGACTGGGGTAGCGTAGCAATGAGTTGGCCAATTGGCCGCGCCTCCGTAGCACGCTCTGGCCTCTAAGTCGGCTGCAAATTGTGGAGGGTTCTGAATGAATGCACCTGCACCGCGTCGATTCCACCTGTTGTTTGACTTCGTTCCACGCGCGGTTTCTGTAATTGCGGCGACCGTGGGCGCGCTCGTACTCATCGGCTGGGTGTTCAATCTGGACACGCTCAAGAGCGTCCTCCCCGGCTTAACTATCATGAAGGCGAATACCGCCGTTGGCTTTATCCTGGCAAGTGTTGCGCTATGGAGCATCGAAACCAGTAGTAAAAGCGGTCCTCTGCGGATTGGCACACAAGCTTGCGCCGCCCTTGTGATGCTGATTGGCCTGCTCACGCTGGGGGAATACCTGAGCGGAGCGGACTTCGGCATAGATCAGTTTCTGATTCCGGAAACAACACACTTCCCAGGCGACATTCCCGGCAGAATGGCGATCAACACCGCCCTCAGCTTTGCCGGATTGGGCGCTGCCCTGCTGCTGTTGGGCCTGGGTCAAGGGGGGCAGGTTACAGTGATCCATGCGCTAACCATCGGGCCTATCATCCTTGGCGGCTCTGCGCTCATCGGCTATGGCTATGACATCGAGGATTTTCTGCGGGAAAAGCTCAATTACACGCCGATGTCCATACATGCTGCAACTGTCTTTGTGCTGCTGGCGTTTGGGATTCTGAATGCACGCGCCGATTATCCGTTTCGGCGCTTCGCCACCAGCAGCAACCCTGCGGGCGTCATGGTGCGGCGCCTGTTGCCCGCTGCGATGGCTTTCACGCTGGCGACAGGCTGGTTGATCCAGCGAGGCTACCGTGCCGGGTACTTTGGCGAGACCTTTCTGCTCGCGCTGTTTACGACAGTAAGCGTGGCCGGGCTGGCAGCACTGATTCTGGGGATTGCGGGAACACTCTATGATGCTGCCGTTCAGCGCGAATCCATGGAGCATGCGTTGCGCGAGAATGAGGAGCAGTTGAACACGATTATCAGCATCCTGCCCACTGGGCTCTGGGTACTTGACGCAGAAGGAAAAATCTCATTCAGTAATCCCGCCGCCCAACGAATCTGGGCCGGAGTGAGCCACGTTGAACTTGAGCGCCTTGGTGAATACAAAGGCTGGCGGGTTGACAGTCGAAAACCGGTCGGAGCGCATGAGTGGGCCGGTGCGCGAGCGGTCGAGAAAGGCGAAACTTCCATTGAAGAAGAGATTGAGATCGAATGTTTTGACGGCACGCACAAGATCATTCTCAACTCTGCAGTGCCGCTACGCAGGCTCGACGGGAGCATCCGCGGTGCGGTCACCATCAACCAGGACATCACCGAGCGTAAGCGCATCGAGGATGAGTTGCGCAGGTCAGCCAAAGAAATCGAGGACTTGTACAATCATGCGCCGTGCGGTTATCACTCGCTGGATGAGAACGGCCTGTTTATCCGTATGAACCACACCGAGCTGGAGTGGCTTGGCTATGACCGCGAGGAAGTGATTGGGAAAATGCGATTCCCCGATTTGCTCACACCCTCTGGCTTGCAGATATTTCAGGAAAATTTTCCGGTCTTCAAGGAACGCGGCTATGTACACGATCTTGAGTTCGAACTGAAACGCAAGGATGGCACTGTATTTCCCATTCTGCTGAGTGGCACGGCCATCCGTGATGCCGCAGGCCGTTATGTATCAAGCCGCTCAACTTTGTTCGACTTGACCGAACGCAAAAAACTGGAACGCGAGTTGGAGCGACAAGCGCGCATAGACATGCTGACCGGCCTCAATAACCGGCACCATTTCTTTGAACTGGCAGAGCAGCAATTTGCGCGAGACAGGCGGCATGGTGAACCGCTCTCGTTGTTGATGCTGGACTTGGATAATTTCAAGTCGGTTAATGATACCTACGGGCATCATGTTGGCGACGCCGTACTGCAAAAACTGAGCAAGGTCTGTCTCCATACCTTACGCGAAATCGATACTATCGGGCGTCTTGGCGGCGAGGAATTTGCCGTGCTACTGCCTGAAACCTCTGCAGGGCAAGCGCAGGAGGCGGCAGAACGACTGCGACTATCCGTCGAGAGCGCTGCCGTGAAATTGGAAAACGGAGATTCGCTGCACTTCACGGTTTCGATCGGAGTATCCAGTGTGGAAACAACGGATACCGGAATCGATACTACACTCAAACGCGCCGATGCTGCCTTGTACAAGGCCAAGAACGGGGGACGCAACCGGATGTGCAGCGATGACACAGCAAGGTCTGAGGCAAGTGGGAATTTGAAAAAATAAGAAGATTCCTGAATGATAATTTCCGTAACATCAGGCAGCCGGTAATGGGCCAAATGACAACTTGTTGTCAGATAGTATGCGGGCCAATATGCATTTTATATGTCCTAACGTTTCCAATCCTCACACTGTAATTGCTTAAACCCCTTCCTCATGCATAATGCGCTTTTACGACCATACTCGGCCGCATGTTCCAACGCTTCAAACACCCCTACCTGCTGCTCATACTGACCACCCTCTTCTGGTCCGGCAATATGGTGATAGGCCGCGCCATCCGCGGCGACGTGCCGCCGCTTTCGCTGGCCTTCTGGCGCTGGACCATTGCGCTGGCGTTCACCCTGCCGCTGGCGCTGCCCCATCTGCGCAGCCAATGGCCGCAGCTCAAGCGGGGCTGGAAAGCCATTCTCGTCCTCGGCCTGCTCGGGGTCGGCAGTTACAACACACTGGCCTACATCGCCCTGCAATACACGACGGCGACCAACGCCGTATTGCTCAATTCCTTTATCCCGGTCGTCACCATCGCGTTGTCCTGGGCCTTCCTGAACAAACAGTTGCACGGAATCGAATGGTTCGGCGTCCTGCTCTCGCTGTCCGGCGTGGCGACCATCGTCGCTCACGGCCAGCTGTCCGCGCTGACCGGGTTGTCGCTGAATATCGGTGACCTGTGGATGCTCGTGGCGGTACTCACTTGGGCGCTCTATACCATCGGCCTGCACTGGCGCCCGAGCGGCGTTCATCCGATGCTGATGCTCGCCGCCTTCACTGTTGTCGGCCTGCTCGCGCTAGCCCCGGCTTACGCCTGGGAAATAGTGCAAGGGAGGACGATCAGGCTCAACACAGGCGCTCTGGCGGGAATAGCCTATACCGGATTGTTCCCCGGTTTCCTCGGCTACGTCTTTTACAACCGGGCGGTCGGCGAGGTCGGTGCGAGCAAGGCCAGCCTGTTCATCCACCTGATGCCGGTTTTCGGCACCATCCTCTCGGCGATTTTCCTGAACGAGATACCGCAGGCCTATCACTACGTCGGTATCGTGCTGATCTTCTCCGGCATCTATCTGACCACTGCGCCGCTGCCGCGATTGAAGCGCCAGTGACCGCCGGGTCCCCAGGTCACTGGGCCTGACGGTTGGCCTGTAGTGGCTGATGGTCCAGCGTCTGGGTATTTACGAACGAGTCGTTGTCGGCCACATATTGCTTGCGGAATATTGAGTCGCCTATCCGGCCCAGCAATGTATTGTCCGGCTCCCAAAGGACTTGGAACACGGCCAGGGAATCCTGCACTCCATGAAATGCGGCACGCGTGACGGGGCGCACCTTGTCTGCGAACCCGGATGGCAAGGCATCAATGACGGTTTGAGTCGTCATGATCTGGCGCGCCCTTGTGATCGATGCCACACGGGCAGCGACGTTCACGGTATCCCCGAACACATCGTTCGCCTTGTGGATGACTTCGCCGTAATGGAAGCCGATGCGAACATGG
>DAIDAG010000048.1 GCA_027310725.1 Sideroxydans sp.
GAGATGGTGATGCCGGGCGACAACGTCAGCATCACGGTGAATCTGATCAACCCGATCGCGATGGAGGAAGGTCTGCGCTTCGCGATCCGCGAAGGCGGTCGTACCGTCGGTGCGGGTGTGGTTGCCAAGATCATCGAGTAATTATTAGCGATAGTGGCGGAGCGAAGCGATTCGCTCCGCTGTTGTCATTTGCAGGTTATAGGCCAGTAGCTCAATTGGTAGAGTATCGGTCTCCAAAACCGAGGGTTGGGGGTTCGAGACCCTCCTGGCCTGCCAGTTAGTAAAGTAGAAACGGACAGTTCGTACATGGCTGACAAGATCAAATTACTGGTTGCATTTCTGTTCGTCGTGGCAGGTGTGGTCGGCTACTATGCATTGCAGGATAGTGCTGCGGTATTGCGCGTACTGTCGGTGCTTTTCGGTGTGTTGCTGGCGGCAGGTGTGTTCTGGACGACCGTGCCCGGCAAGCAGTTCTTTGGTTTTGCTAGCGATTCGGTGGCGGAAGCGAAGCGCGTAGTGTGGCCGACGCGTAAAGAGACGATACAGACTACGGCGGTAGTGATTCTGTTTGCGGTGGTAATGGCGCTGTTCCTGTGGGCGGTAGATGCGAGTCTGTTGATGATCGTCAATAAATTGATGGGACGGAGTGAGTGATGGCCAAGCGTTGGTATGTGGTGCATACGTACTCGCAGTTCGAGAAAAGCGTACAGCGTGCTTTGCTGGAACGCATCGCGCGCGAAGGAATGGAAGACTTGTTCGGACAGATTCTTGTTCCGGTCGAAGAGGTGGTCGAACTTAAGTCCGGTCAGAAGAGCATCAGTGAGCGCAAATTCTTCCCTGGTTATGTGTTGGTCGAGATGGATATGACCGACGAGAGTTGGCATCTGGTGAAGAACACGCCCAAGGTCACCGGTTTTCTGGGTGGCTCGGCGATGAAGCCGACACCGATCAGTCAGAAGGAGGTTGATAACATCATGTCGCAGATGCAAGCGGGTGTTGAGAAGCCGCGTCCCAAGGTGTTGTTCGAGGTGGGTGAGGCGGTGCGCGTTAAAGAAGGGCCATTCACGGATTTCCACGGCATGGTGGAAGACGTCAATTACGACAAGAGCAAACTGCGGGTCGCGGTCACCATTTTTGGTCGCTCGACACCTGTGGAACTGAATTTCGGGCAAGTCGAAAAAGCCTGATGTTGAGCGCCGGAATTTCCGGCATGACAAACGGGGAGCGTATCGGAGCAGTTGCGGTACGCGTTTAACCCACTAAGCAAGGAGTAGCAACGTGGCAAAGAAAATCATCGGCTTTATCAAGCTGCAAGTACCGGCCGGCAAGGCCAACCCAAGTCCTCCTATCGGTCCGGCACTCGGCCAGCGCGGCCTGAACATCATGGAATTCTGCAAGGCGTTCAACGCGCAGACCCAGGGTGTCGAGCCAGGTTTGCCTATCCCGGTTGTGATCACTGCCTTCGCTGACAAGAGCTTCACCTTCGTGATGAAGACTCCGCCTGCGACCATTCTGATCAAGAAGGCTGCCGGAATTCAGAAGGGAAGCAAGACGCCGCATACCGACAAGGTCGGCAAGCTGACCCGCAAGCAGGCGGAAGACATCGCCAAAGCAAAACAGCCTGACCTGACGGCGGCCGACCTGGATGCCGCAGTGCGCACCATCGCCGGTAGCGCGCGCAGCATGGGCATCACTGTGGAGGGCGTATAACATGGCACAAGTTTCCAAACGTTACAAGGCGCTCGCCGCCAAAGTAGACCGCAACAAGCTGTACGCGTTGGATGAGGCGCTGAAGCTGGTGAAAGAGACTGCCAAGGCCAAGTTCGATGAATCCATCGACGTGGCGGTGAATCTGGGTATCGATGCCAAGAAGTCAGATCAACTGGTTCGCGGCTCTGTGGTATTGCCCAAGGGTACCGGCAAGACCGTTCGCGTGGCTGTATTCGCACAGGGTGCCAAGGCTGAAGAAGCCAAGGCGGCAGGTGCCGATATCGTCGGTTTCGACGATCTGGCCGAGAGCATCAAGGCTGGCAAGATGGATTTCGACGTGGTGATCGCTTCTCCGGATGCGATGCGTATCGTCGGTCAGCTGGGTCAGATCCTGGGTCCGCGCGGTTTGATGCCCAACCCCAAGGTGGGTACCGTGTCTGCCGATGTGGCTGGCGCAGTGAGAAACGCCAAGGCGGGTCAGGTGCAGTACCGCACAGACAAGAACGGCATTGTGCAGTGCACGATCGGGCGCGCCTCGTTCGCGCCGGAAGCGTTGCGCGAGAACATGCTGGCGCTGATCGATGCGTTGAACAAGGCCAAACCAGCCGCTTCCAAGGGCGTTTACCTGAAGAAAGTTGCGATCTCCAGCACCATGGGTGTCGGTATTCGTGTTGAACAGGCGTCTTTGGCTGTATAAGTTTTGAATTTGGCGGCGGGGTATTCCCCGCTGTCATTTGTTCTTTGACTGCTGGCAGCATAGGCAGATTATCAAAGACCGTAGGTGTCGAAGGCGTCGTTGGTCGGAGACTTAATTGGCGGCAGTTGCGTCAACCCACGTAGATGGTGTGCCCGCGAGCAGGAAGTATTTGTTGTTCCCTGTCTTGAGGACGCGGTCGTTAATCTAAGGAATATCAAACTACGGTGCGATATTCCGCTGTGAAGATGGAGGAAGGCTTTGGGTCTTAATCTGCAAGAAAAGCAAGCGGTGGTCGCGGATGTCAGCGCACAAGTGGCGCAGGCTCAGACTATCGTTTTGGCTGAGTATCGCGGCATCGAAGTCGGCGACATCACCAGATTGCGTGCCAATGCGCGTAACTCTGGTGTGTATTTCCGCGTGGTTAAAAACACGTTGGCACGCCGTGCGGTGCAAGGCACTCCGTTCGAAGCGTTGGCAGAGAAAATGGTTGGGCCGTTGGTTTACGGTATCAGCGCTGATCCTGTCGCAGCTGCGAAGGTGGTGTATGACTTCGCCAGGTCGAACGAAAAATTGGTGATTACAGCGGGTTCATACAACGGCAAGGTGCTGGACAAAGCGGGCGTTTCCGCATTGGCTACCGTACCGCCGAAGGAAGTTCTGCTGGCGCAACTGTTGGGCGTGTTGCAATCACCGGTTTCAGGCTTGGCGCGTGTGCTCGTCGCAGTGGCAGAAAAGAAGACTGCTGCCGCGTAATTTATTTCGATCTTTTAATTCAGGAAGAACAACATGGCATTCGATAAAGACGCATTTTTGACAGCATTGGACGGAATGTCCGTGCTGGAACTGAACGAGCTGGTTAAGGCGGTTGAAGAGAAGTTTGGCGTATCCGCTGCTGCGATGGTTGCTCCTGCCGCTGCTGGCGGCGCTGCTGCCGGTGCCGCTGCAGTTGAACAGACCGAGTTCACTGTGACCCTGAAGGCCGCTGGCGACCAGAAGGTGAACGTGATCAAGGTTGTGCGTACCATCACCGGTCTGGGCTTGAAAGAAGCCAAGGATCTGGTTGACGGTGCACCGAAGCCGGTCAAGGAAGGCATCAGCAAGGCCGATGCTGACGCGATCGCCAAGCAACTGATTGAAGCTGGCGCAACTGCTGAAGTCAAGTAATCTCGGCGTTTGCAGAGAGGCTGACGGAAAACCCGTCAGCCTTTT
>DAIDAG010000054.1 GCA_027310725.1 Sideroxydans sp.
GTGATTCTCCACGTTGCCAGCGGTCCCAAATCTCAGCTTTGTGCTTGGCCGTATACTTGATTCGTGTTCTGTAGGTCATATTTCACACTCCATCTATCAAACATATAGATTAAAGTGTTGCATGGACCAGTTGAGCTCGCCGATTGTTTTTGGATATTTGCTGCTGCATTCAATATATTCTCAGGCTGAGAATGAGATGTTACATCCAGAAGTCCTGGCTATTCGGTATGCAGGCTCGCTAAATGAATTAGAAACCTCTCTAACAGCCGCGGGCTATACGGTCGTACATTCCTTTTCAGTAAAAAATGGAGATCTCCAACATCCGTGGAAGATCGATATGAACTTGTTTGGAACTGAATGGTGTCTTCGAGATGTCAAGAGTCCTCGAATCGCAAAGAAATGTGTTTATGCGATTCGGATGGTTCTTGAACGTACTTCCCATGGGTACCCGAAATTCAAAACGGAAGATGCGTTGGAATTTGTTCCCTCACAAGGTTTCAAATTTCTTGATGAGGACGTACAGTGTATGGATAAGATGTATCCAAACAGATCAGTATTATCGATTGGTAGTTGGAAAGATCGCATGCCCCCAGAAATTGGTGGATATGCTGATTCTATAAAACAGTCATGGATTTTAGATCCAGAGACTAAGAAATTTGTTGAAATATCCTCTAAAGATGTTGTCTGCGAAATTAACGAAGATCGTGATTAGGTTGGTCGATCTAATATATGAAAGTGTAAGACTGTTATCGGCCAAAACCGGACAGTCGCGGGCGTCCTCCAACTTGAATTGCGATACGATTAGAATATGAAGACACTTTTTCTACAGCTTCGTTAGCCATCAGAACTCAGTAACTATGACTGACCGATCATCAAGTACAAGAATCTCTGAAGCTAGCCGACGTTCAAAAAGGACAGATGCCTAGACATAAGTTCTGCCAATCAAATTGATTTTCTTAAGTTGTCTCTATTGCTTAGTCACTCTCTGCAACAACTCAATTGATGCTTCAACCTCAGCTTGTCTAACCGCAACACTTTCGATGTTGCAGCCAACAGGAATTCCCTTTTGATCAGCGAAATTTTTCAACTCAAGCCAACATTGTTCGGAAAACTCGACAGACTGCTGAAGAATGTCCTTTGCATGCGTTAACTCATTCTCTAGCCACCTCGGAATACTGATTCCCAACCATCTCATAAATTGAAGCGTTTTGAGAGAACCGCAGGGTGTAAGCGTAAATATTATTGGAACAAGTGGAACGTTGTGTTCCTGACCATAGTAATAGTAATCAGACAAGAAACTTTTGGACGCGTTTAGGTCATAAACGCCTTGCGACACGAAAAATGAACACCCCTGAAACATTTTGTCGAATACTCTTACGTGTTCATTACCCTTAGAAAGATGTCTTTCCGGAATCGTAACGCCACCCATCAGAAGATCGCGATTAATTTCCCTTTTCAATTTATACGCTTCGCTGAGAGAGAAGGTAACCTCTTGGGAATTTGACGACGCCCCGACAAGAACTGTTAGGTCATTTTCTGGAGACGCCTCTGCAAAAAAGCGAGATAGTTCGGAGTTGCTATATTTTCCGACAGACCGGTAAATGACTTTTGGAATGCACAGTGCGGACAAATAATTGTTACTGTAAAAAAATGGATCAATCGTCTCGATGAAAGGAAATGGCCGCTCCTCTGGCGTCCTCGATTGCTCGTCGTGGATGTCATAAAGGATCAAACCGTCAATCTTGAGAGATTGGAGTCTTTGTACTTGTCTTAAGGAAATTTCCTCAACCTTTTCAGGTGGCGTTTCCCTTTTTGGAGGAACCATTCCGTACAGCACGATCCCATTTTCTCTATTTCTAATCTTGTCGAAGAGCATTCCTATTAAGTCTCGTATAAGTAAATGCGTGTTTGCGTGCGACGCCGATTACCTAATACCTTAACCCAAATTGAAACGAAGCTGTACTTCAAGTTATCGAAGAATTTACGCATCTAATTGGGCGCCGCATGCTACCCCGTATGACCCCCGGGTTTAATAAGATTCCGCCGGCAGTGCCCGTGGGTGTAATAAACGCCACCAAGCATGTTGTATACGAGGGACTTGCATACTTATTTCTGAGCACAAAAACTTACCCAACATCGTCTGTGTATCCGTGATCTGTGGTTGATTCAGGCCGAGAGCCGTTTTATATAGGTTCTACGTTGGATGGCGATTGCTGCACAAGTGGTTTGTAGTGGGAGCGGCTTTCAACCAGCAAAAGCAGAACTTTATGCGCATGCCTATGCGAAAAGTACGCTCCCACAAGACCAATTCAAATAAATAAGCAAATGTCTGCATCCTTCGCGCTAGCCAGATAAGTCGTGGCGCCAATCCATTCCGTAATTTCCGGGATGAATTCTTCCTTTCTGTAGTTGAACAGATCAACGGTCATTTGGCAGGCGACCAGTTTGACGCCTGACTCGACGCAGATATCGCGCAACTCCAGGATGCTTGGAACGCCTTTGGTCTTCGTGGTCTGTTCCATCATGGCAGTGGCGAAATTCTCGAACCCGGGCATATTGCCGGCGACGAAGTTTGGTATCTTCATATTGATGTGCTGCAGCCATTCCGGGCCGAAAGGCATCTTCATCGGCATTGCCGGGTTGCCCAGCGGCGACACCTTGATCTGCAGATCCTTCTTCAAGAGTTCCAGGCCGTAGAAGGTGAAGAAAACGGACGAATCCCATCCTAGTGCAGCAGCAGTTGAAGCGAGGATGAAGGGCGGGTAGGCCATGTCCATGGTGCCCTTCGTTGCAATGATGGCGAGCGATGGGGTTTTTGCCGCCTTGCGTTGGGCAAGTTTCTCGTCCAGCTTCTTGTCCAGCCATGCGTCAAGACTGGCAAGGTCAGTTGGGATGCCCGGTGCCTGGTTCTGTTCAGTGATTTTCATAGTGATCTCCCTCTCAAGCTTTTCGAATGACGAATTCGTAGTCTTTCCCCTGCTGTTGCGATGAGAGCAACTCATTCCCTGTCTGCGAACAGAAGGAACTTATGTCCTTGAGTGAACCAGGGTCGGTAGAGATGACTTTCAGGATTTCGCCGGATTGCAGTCCGATCAGAGATTTCTTGGTACGCAAAATGGGGAGAGGGCAATTGAGGCCCCGTGCATCGAGGGTTTGTTTCGCTTCCATGGTGTTTCTCCTTTCAAGTTATGCGGCAAAGCCGCGATAGATGACCGGTCGGTCAAAACTGGAGCCACAAAAATCCCCCATCAGGGGTGTTCTCAAACCATCTGTTGCCTAGTGACTCAACTCGATCCGCAAAGTCTTGATGGCTGGACCAAGATGCAAAATCACTTTCGGGTCATTGCGCGTTTTGGCCAGCAGGATGATGCCTTCAAGGTAGGCCAGCATTGCCGTCGCTGTAGCTTCAGTATCCATTGCTGCCAACGTACCGTTTTGTACCGCCTCGTCAAGCGTAACGCGGAATTTGTCCATGGCCTTGTTGAACACAGCATTAAGCTTTGCGCGCATGACGTCGTCGCGCGTGCTCATCTCCAACGCCAGATTGCCAAACAAGCAGCCAGGCATGCGGCCTTCCATGTCGGATGCTGCGACTTGCCAGTAGTAGGCAGCGTCAATCATGTAATCCAGGCGCACAACCGGTGGCAGATCCGGGTCGAACGCCTCCGCCACGAAGCCGTAAGCCCAGTCTTCGGCCATGTTGTCGATGACCGCCATGGCTAACTCCCGCTTGGACGGGAAGAAGTGATAAAAGCTGCCCTTCTGGACTTTTGCAGCGTCGCAAATCTCCTGAATGCCTACATCTGCGTAGCTGCGACCATGAAACATTTCACGGGCAGTTAAGAGAATACGGGTACGTGTGTCGATATCGGGTGTCATGTTGAGCATAATACTAGACCGGTCGGTCAAGTCAAGTGCTGGATGAAAGCTCAGGCTCGTGGCAGAGGAAAAATCCCGAAAACTGGAGGATCGCAAACCGACAGTCGACGAACATTAGAGCCATTTTTAAGTACTGATTTTTGGTTCCGCTGCAGGTATATGGCATACGCAACCCAACTTTTCGGACAAAATTGACTATGGGCGTCCGTTTTGTGGCAATGCTTGGCGTTGCGCTACAGCTGCTGCGTGCTAATAGCAGAGTTACCTAAAGACCGATCAATTGTGGCTTACTGCCGAGGTCCATACTGCCTGATGGCGGTAGATGCTGTCGCACTTCTCAACCGGAGGGATATTCAGCGATTCACCTGCGGGAAGGTGTCGCCGAGTGGGCGGCAATAAAGTAGTTCAAATACGACATCCTCCACAACTCTCAAGTGAACATCAGATTTCAAAGAAGCGCTGACTGTAAATCTGACTGAATGACTGTTACCAGGCAGCGTATTCTGAATACTGAAGGGCCGTTGTGGGTTAATTGTTGCCGGTTGAGACCGTCCGCTTCCGGAGAATCCAATTTCAAATCGTATCGTGATCAGGCCGGACAAGCGGCTGTGGCAGTCTCCCAACTTGTGCGAGACAACGTTCGACCTGATACGACTAATAGGGTGTGTGCGGCGATCCGAAACAATACATCTTGCTGGATGCATTTTTGTCGTAATACTTGATAAGAACCCCGGAAGTTGGCGCTTCCCACTTTTCAATGCCTGTCTGCCTGTATTCCATGCCCATGGAATCTCTTACATTTGCGATGAGTTTTTCCGGGTTATCCTTGAACGTGGCGCCAATGAAGTCCAGGCCCGATCCCACAAAGACGTACTCGACGGGAGAGTTGAATATGCTTTCACTCACTTTCCACCAGTTAGCGCCTCCTGCAAAAAATGCCGGATTGCCGAAGAATGTCTTCATGTAATCGTTGAAATAGTCGACATTGATCTGATCCCTGCATGTCAGGGCTGAACCTATCACAACCGGAAAGTGGCTCGGTGCGGCCGAGACTATGCTGCTCAGGCAGAGGGATGACAATATCGTTATTCTCAAAAAAGGAATCGTGCGCATCATTAAAGGATGCGCTACTTTGACAACGGAGTAAAGCCTGGTAACTGGCTGCGAAAGATTTGAAAGTATGACCGTCAAAATTGGCCATCTCTTATTGGGCGTTGAAGCAACGGTCTCATGCTAATCGAGCAATTACAGTTTTGCCTCGTTCTTCAATTTCATGATTGCGCCGGCAATTTCATCCGCGGCATCTGAATAGGGCGTTCCGTTTTTAAGCATGTTTTCAGCTTCGATATAGTTCTTCGCATTGATGGCTTGAGCCACCTTTCCGGCTTCCGCGTGGAATGCCGCATGGCTCAAAACGCAACCGGCATGGCTGCTCAAATTTCCGAATTTCGTTTTTCCTTCACCATGTAGCCATTTCCCGAGTTCGCAGTAGTTATCCTTTGCGAGGATGACCGGATCAAGTGTTTGGTGCTGACTCATTGCGGAAATGAACTTTATTTTCCATTCCGCATGTCTTTGAATTGCCTCTACCAAATCCATAACTGCCTTTATTTTGAAGTTGAATATTGCGAAATAGTAAACCGGGGCTGCTTGGTCAAACGAAGGGCTGGATTGTAAACTCGGAGCGGCAGTATAGGAACCACTGTAGTCCGGACGTTCGCGATTCGCCAATATTGGGCATAATGCAGCCAACAGTCGGGATGACTGCTAACCTGACAAGAATTGGAAGATGGCGTGAGTGAGATGCTAAGTCTGACACGTGCCGCAAGATTGATCGGCGTTGCGCGCACTGAACTGCAAAGGAAGATCCAGCGCGGCGAGCTGGTTTCGCACGACGGGATGGTGACTGTCGAAAATCTGCTGGCGTGCTATCCGGACGCGCAATTGGAAGACACCGCAGAGTCCAGACGGGTCGCCCAGATCAAGGAGCGGGCCTTTGGCAAGCGTGTGTTTGAGAGGACCTTGCCTGATGCGGAAGTGCTGGCAGCTCGCATCACCGAACTCAGCAAGACACTGGCGAATAGCCAGAAACAGGTGAAGCAGTTCAACGCGCTGCTCGATAGACTTCGGGGCAAGCTTGGAGAGGTCGAATCCAGGCTTGAAGCGGAGTCTCGCCCGATTATGGAAGATCTGAAGGCCTGGATCAGGAAGGAGGTTGAGTTGGCTATGGAACCGGGGACCGTCAATCCGATGGCGATCAAGGACGCTGTCCTGAGTATCATCACCGCCCAGGTGACGGTATTGCCAAGCAAACATGATTTTCTGGTGGAAGGCCACGACTCGCTTCTCGAAGCCGCGATGCGCGCCGGCATACCGCTCAATTACGGCTGCAGCGGCGGCAACTGCGGTTTATGCAAGGCGAGGGTGCTGTCGGGGGAGGTCAAGAAAACGCGCCATCATGATTTCGTGATTTCCGAACCGGAAAAGAACCAGGGCTATATTCTTCTGTGCAGCAACACGGCGGTCAGCGATGTGGTGATCGAAGCTGCCGTGGCGGGCAGTGTGCAGGACATTCCTTTTCAACAGATCGGCGCCCGGGTCAAGACGATGGGACATATCAGCGAAGATATGCTCTTGCTGCATCTCCAGACCCCGCGCACCCAGCGTCTGCGTTTTCTGGCCGGTCAATCAGTGACCCTGCGTGTCGGTCAATCCTTCAGCGCGGAGCTGCCTATTGCCAGCTGCCCCTGCGACGATCGCAATGTGCTGTTTCACATAAGCAGACAACGCGGAAACCTGTTCTCTGATTATGTTTTTGATCATCTCGATCAGAATGACCTGGTGGAGATAGAAGGTCCGCAAGGAGAATTCATACTGCATGAAAGATCTACCCGGCCTTTGTACTTCTTTGCGTTCGATACCGGCTTTGCCCCGATCAAGAGCCTGATCGAACACGCGCTGTCGCTCGAAGTGGAAACTATATATTTGCACTGGTTCGGATCGAATCAAAAGAATATCTACCTTCCGAATATCGCCCATGCGTGGCAAGACGCGCTGGATAATTTCCATTATGAAGAACATGTCGCGGGTTTCGATCTGCGTTCTGTCAATGACAAACGTGCGAAGGCTCTGTTTGAACAACTTGGAAATATCAACCTGAGCGACGCGAACCTGCTTCAGGGTGACATCTATATCGCCGGTCCGGAAGCTGCAGTGGGGGTGGCCGAACAGTATTTCCTGGATAAAGGTTTGTCCAAGACGCGTATTTCCGTTGCGAGCGTCAAATGAGCTTCCGCGAATCCGGCTTTGAAGCGCAAAGCTTGACTTGAAGAGAATACCTGACTGCTCTGATCTGTTCCGGGCACTATTCCGGTGTCAGGTCTAATATCCTATTGCCGGGACACCAGCTTGTAATCCTTGGGTACAGTGAAGATGCTGTCGTGCAACTGATCGAGTTTCAGCGACTTCACTTCGACGGTGAACGATAGTATCGGTTCGCCCTCTGCCTCTTTCATCGCATCGTCGGTTTTCTTCTTCACGAACATCCCGGTGAGGCTGGAGACCAGCCCGCTTGTGCTGGAAGGGATCGGTTCCTGGCTGGAAGATTCTTTTTTCGTTTCCTTGGCGGCGCAGGCGTTGCCTGCCATGTTCCATTCAAGATGGGTTGAGATCGGGTATCCCTTGATCTTTTCCATTTGCCTGCCGGCATCCAGGAAGGCCTTGAGGTCGGCCTGCTTCAGGGAGCTGGCCATATAGGCCGAGATCAATTTGGCGGCATCGGACGGGAGGATTTGCTGCTTGACGGTATTGGCAACAGCTCCGGCATAGGCACGGGCATAGCTCTCTTCCATATCCAGAGCATCCCGCATGGAGCGGTTTACCGGTGTGGTCCAGATATCCATATTCATGGTGCTGGTCGAGTTGCGCGCGGTGTTGTCACGCAGTTTGACTACCCAGGCGACCTGGTATTCGTCAGTGTCAAAACCGTTGATGGTTTTTTTCTGTCCGGTCGACTTTACGGTGAAGCTCGTGTTCGCAATCGTCATGGTACAACCGGATTCATGCTGAGCCTTTGGAGGCTGCTCGGCATCATTCTGCTTGGGGGGCGCCCGTTTTGCGGTTTCGGCGCAGCCCTTCAGGGGGCATTCGGTGTATTCCTGCTTTTCGGTATCTAGCTGCCACAGCAGGTTGCGGTCGATGCGGGAAATTTTCGTTCCGGATTTCTTTCCGATCAAATAGCCCGAGAATGTGCCCGTCCCCTTGAACATCGATTCGTCCCGTCGCATATTGCTGCGCACAAAATTCTGCTCGGTGCTTTCGGTCGGGAAGAACCCCTTGATCCCGTTGTTGACGACCTGCCGTTCTATGACGGCGGTGGCGTGGAGCGGGGTGTTGTCGATCTCGACCGGCTTCGTGGCACATCCGGCAAGAATGGAAGTAACGGCAATGGTGCAAAGGGAATTGCGCAACATATCACCTCCTGCTTTGATTTCCGGTATTTATCAGGGATCAATTGCGACCGGACGGCTAAAGTTTATCAAACCTTACACCAGTTTGCGGCGGAGTTGTTGACTGCATGGTAGCAACGCGTCGGTCGGTTGTGACCGCACTGTCACCGGTCTATCCGCGACTGGGACTGCCGAGCATCGGCAATGTGGCAACCAGATCGGCGAAGCGTTGCCCTTGCACTACGACATGGGCGGTGATGCGTGTCGCTGCAAGTTCGCCATCCTGCGCGAGGATCGCTTCGACGATTCCGGCATGTTCCGCGAATGAGGAATTCATCCGGTCCCGGACGCGAAGCTGGAGGCGTCGGTACGGCCTCAAGCGCTTGCCCAGGGCGTTGGCCTGTTCTTCCAGAAACCCGTTATGGCTTGCCGCGTATAGCAACTGGTGGAACTGCTCGTTCAACTGGTAGTAGGAGTCCGGGTCGTTCGCCTTTTGGGCTGCTTCGCAGGCCTGGTGGGCAGCCATGAGTGCCTGTTGTTCCGCGTGCGTGATACGGCGTGCAGCGAGGCGTCCGCACATGGCCTCCAGTTCGGCCATCACTTCGAACATCTCATAGAGCCGGTTCTGTCCGATCTCGGCGACGATCGCCCCGCGCCGCGGCCGTATCTCTACCAAGCCCGCGGATGCCAGCTGGATAAGCGCTTCACGGATCGGCGTACGGGACACGCCGAAGCTGTTTGCCAATTCGGTTTCGTCCAGGCGCATGCCCGGCGGATAGACGCCGGTGACGATACGTTCCTCGATTTGATCGCCCATTTGTTCCGAGCGCCGTGACGTGCGTTGCTTGCTTTCCATGCTGCTCCTGATGAGGCTGCTAAAAA
This sequence comes from Sideroxydans sp., assembly GCA_027310725.1. Taxonomy (GTDB): domain Bacteria; phylum Pseudomonadota; class Gammaproteobacteria; order Burkholderiales; family Gallionellaceae; genus Sideroxyarcus. Next base: position 9,210 of record DAIDAG010000054.1, read on the forward strand.
ATTATGGCATTGACAACAATTGCCCAGGCAGTCAATATTGCATACATTGTATGATATTTTGTATACAAAGTAATTATTGATTGATTTTGGGTATTTAAGACAGAGGCTGTTGCTTCAGTAAATATTAACTGCCTGCCAGTGTTTCGTTCATACATCAAAGGGAGATTTCCAATGGCCATTACTCGTCGCAGCATTCTTCTGTGTTTTGCAGCAGCCTCACTTTGTGCCTTGTTCACCCGCCCGGCCCTGGCTGCCGACCCGGTGACGCTGAAGATATCGCACCAATTCCCCGGCGGCACCATCGACGCCGGTGACTTCCGCGACCGCTTGTGCCGTCGCTTTGCCGCCGAGATCGAGAAGCGCAGCGGGGGGGCATTGAAAGGAACCGTGTACGCGGGGTCCTCGCTCATGAAGACCAATGCACAGTTCAGCGCCCTGAGAAAAGGTGCACTGGATATGTCGCTGGTACCGCTCAACTATGCGGGTGGCGAAGTCCCGGAAACGAATATCGGCCTGATGCCCGGCATGGTCACTTCCTACGAGCAGGCGGCGAAATGGAAAAATGCCGAAGTTGGCAAAGCCCTGTCCGAAGTGCTGGCCAACAAGGGCGTGATCATCGTCAGCTGGATCTGGCAGGCGGGTGGCGTTGCAAGCCGCACCACGCCAGTCGTCGATCCGTCGGATGCCAAGGGGTTGAAGATCCGCGGCGGCAGCAAGGAAATGGATATGGTGCTCAAGGCAGCCGGCGCAGCAGTGCTGGATATGCCCTCCAACGAGATCTATGCCGCGATGCAAACCGGCGCACTGGATGCCGCCATGACTTCATCCACCAGCCTGATCTCCTTCCGTCTTGAAGAGGTTGCAAAGCACCTGACTACGGGTCGCGGCAAGACCTACTGGTTCATGCTGGAACCGCTGATGATCTCGAAGTCGGTGTTCGACCAGCTTCCCAAGTCCCAGCAGGACCTGATTATGACGGTAGGCGCCGAGATGGAGAAATTCGCCATGGAGCAGGCTAAAGCCGACGACCAGGCAGTCGCGACGGTATATCAAAAGGCCGGCGGGAAAGCGTATGACCTGAGCGATGCGTCCGTCAAAAAATGGCAAGCGATCGCCCGTGAAACGGCATGGAAGAACTATGGTGAGAAGAGCGAGAGCTGTGCGCGCATCCTTACTCTGGCCGAGAAGTTGTTGTGAGCCACGGAGTTGACCTGGAAGGCCGCAAGCCATCCCTGACCCCGCAAGTCGGCGGTGTGCTGGGGACGCTGGTCGATTGGCAGGCGAAGATCAACAGTTACGTGCTGTTTGTTTCCATGCTGGCGCTGCTGGCGGCCTGCCTGGTTCTCACATTGAGTGTGGTGATGCGTTATTTTCTGAAATGGCCCACCGATTGGCAGGACGAGGTTTCCGTCTTCCTGCTGATCGGGGCCGTGTTCATGTGCGGCGCGTTTGTGCAGTCGGAACGCGGACATATCGGCATCAGTGCGTTGGAAGGGTTTTTCTCGCCGGCGGCCAACCGGTTGCGCCTGCTGTTCTGCGACATCGCTTCACTGGCGTTCTGCATATTCTTTACTTACAAGACCTGGAGCATGCTGCATGAAGCCGTCGTCGAGGGCCAGACGACCTCCTCGACCTGGGGGCCGCCCCTGTGGATACCTTACGGCTTGATGGCCGCAGGAATGACTTTGCTTTGCATACAGATGCTGCTGCAGATATTGATCGCGTTGAAGACCAAAGGAGAGGCAAATTGAGCGTCGGGATCATTGGGGTACTTTACGGGCTTGGAACCCTGATATTCATGTTTTCGGGCATGCCGATCGCATTTGCCCTGGGCAGTATCGCGGTCCTGTTCATGTTCATCTTCATGCCGGGATCGTCGCTGGATACGGTCACACTGAATGTCTATGAGGAGATGGCCAACATCACGCTGTTGTCGGTTCCGCTCTTCATCCTCAAGGGGGCGGCCATCGGCAAGTCGCGCGCCGGCGCCGACCTCTATCTGGCCATCCATGCCTGGATGCACAAGATCCCGGGTGGCCTGGGCATCGCGAACGTGTTCGCGAGCGCATTGTTCGCCGCCATGTCGGGTTCGAGCCCGGCCACCTGTTCGGCCATCGGCAGCGCTGGCATCCCGGAGATGCGCGCACGCGGCTATTCGCCGCGCTTTGCAGCGGGCATCATCGCGGCCGGCGGCACGCTCGGCATCCTGTTGCCACCGTCCATCGTGATGATCCTGTTCTCTGTCGCAGCCGAGCAGTCGCTGGGCCGGCTGTTCCTGGCCGGGATCGGCCCCGGTATCCTGATGGTGATCCTGTTCTCCGGTTACGCGGCATTCCGCTACAAGAAGGAATACAAGGAAGCGCTCGATACCTACAATCAGGGCGGTAAAAAATCGGCCTATCTCGATGCGATGAGGTTGACGCTCTACGATAAATTCAGGCTGTTGCCCCGTGTCGTCCCGTTCGTCACGCTGCTGGTCGGCGTCATGGTGGCACTTTATGGCGGATTCGCCACGCCTTCCGAGACCGCCGGTCTGGGCGGTATCCTGGCGCTGTGCCTGATCGCGGTCATCTACCGGATGTGGAGGCCGTCGCAACTCAAGCCCATCCTGTCCAGTACCCTGAAGGAATCGACCATGCTGATGTTCATCATCGGCATGTCGCTGCTCTACTCCTACGTCATGAGCTACCTGCACATCAGCCAGTCCGCGGCAGAATCCATCGTCGCCCTGAGCCTGTCCAAATGGGCGTTGCTGAGCGTGATCCTGCTGATGGTCGTGGTGCTGGGCTTCTTCCTGCCGCCGGTATCGATCATCCTGATGACGGCGCCGATCATATTGCCGCCGCTCAAGGCTGCCGGTTTCGACCTGATCTGGTTCGGCGTGGTCATGACCATCGTCATGGAGATGGGGCTGATCCACCCGCCGGTCGGGCTCAACATCTTCGTCATCAAGAACATCGCGCCGGACATTCCGTTGAAGGACATCATCTGGGGAGTAGTGCCCTTCGTCGCCCTGATGATGTTTGCGGTGCTGCTGATCTGCATCTTTCCCTCGATCGCCACCGGCTTCCCTGATGCAGTGTACGGACTCAGCACCAAGTGATCGCCATGAGCATTAGGAAAACATCATGAACGCACCGGACACTTCCGCGAAGCGCTGGGACAATCTGGCACGCAACCGTGCCGCACGCCTTGCCCGGGCGGAGCGCCTGGCTTCCGGTTGCATCGTGCCCTCGGAGCAGATCGTGCAATTGCTGGAGGCCGTGATCGAACCCGGAGACCGCGTCTGCATAGAGGGCAACAACCAGAAACAGGCGGATTTCCTTGCGCGCAGCCTGATCAAGACCGATCCCTCGCGCCTGCGCGATTTGCACCTGGTGCAATCGGTGCTGGCACTGCCCGAACATATCGACCTGATCGAACGCGGGCAGGTGAGCCGCATCGACTTCTCGTTCTCCGGCCCGCAGGCTGCGCGCCTGGCGCGCCTTGTGGAAAGCAGGAAGATTACCATCGGTGCGATCCATACTTATCTCGAATTGTTCGCGCGCTATTTCGTCGACCTGACGCCGCGAGTCGCCCTGATAGCGGCGCAGGCCGCCGACCGTGAAGGCAATCTCTACACGGGCCCCAACACTGAGGACACACCGGCCATCGTCGAGGCGACGGCCTTCAAGGGCGGCATCGTCATCGCCCAGGTCAACGAGATCGTGGACAAACTGCCGCGCGTGGACATTCCTGCCGACTGGGTGGACTTCGTCGTCAGAGCGCCGACGCCGCATTACATCGAGCCGCTGTTCACCCGCGATCCGGCGCAGATCACCGAGATCCAGGTACTGATGGGCATGATCGCGATCAAGGGACTGTATGCGGAATACGGCATCAAGCGCCTCAATCACGGAATCGGTTTCGACACCGCGGCGATCGAATTGCTGCTCCCGACTTACGCTGCAGACCTGGGGCTCAAAGGGAAGATATGCACCCACTGGGCGCTGAACCCGCATCCGACGCTGATCCCCGCGATTGAGGCCGGCTTCGTCGAATCGGTGCATTCCTTCGGTTCCGAGGTCGGCATGGAGCGCTACACCGCCGCGCGATCCGATATTTTCTTTACCGGGGCGGACGGTTCGATGCGCTCCAACCGCGCCTTCTGCCAGGCCGCCGGCCATTACGCCTGCGACCTGTTCATCGGCTCGACCCTGCAGATCGACCTGCAGGGCAACAGCTCCACCGCGACCAAGGGACGCATCGCCGGATTCGGCGGTGCGCCGAACATGGGTGCCGACGCACGCGGACGCCGCCATGCCTCGCCTGCCTGGTTGCGTGCCGGCCGCGAGGGACGCGGCGATATCGCGATGCCGCGCGGACAGAAACTGGTCGTGCAGATCGTGGAGACCTTCCGCGAGCATATGGAACCGGCCTTCGTCGAGCGCCTTGATGCCTGGGATCTGGCGGCGACGGCGAACATGGAACTGCCGCCGGTAATGATCTACGGCGAGGACATGACCCACATCATCACCGAGGAGGGCATCGCCAACCTGCTGCTGTGCAGGACGCCGCAGGAACGCGAACAAGCTATCCGCGGCGTGGCGGGTTATACGCCGGTCGGCATGGCGCGCGACCCGCGCATGGTGGAGAACCTGCGCGACCGCGGCATCATCCGTCGGCCGGAAGATATGGGTATCCGAAAGAGCGACGCGACGCGCGACTTGCTTGCCGCGCGCAGCGTCAAGGATCTGGTGTATGCCTCCGGCGGCCTGTACGACCCGCCCAGGCAATTCCGCAACTGGTGACAGGACAACAGACAATGGAACAATTCACGCTCACGCTGCCGTCAGCCGCGATTCCGCAAAACGTCACAAGTGCCACGCTATGCGGTGTCGTCTCTTCGGGCAATCTGGAGATACTGGTCGAACCGGCCGCGACTTCCGATGCCTGCCGGATCGTGGTCAACACCTCGGCGCACGGCTTCCGCGACATATGGGAAGCGGTACTGAAGGACTTCGCCCGGCGCCATAGCGTCGGCGGTCTCAGCCTCTCCATTAACGATGCGGGCGCCACGCCGGCGGTGGTCAGCCTGCGTCTAGATCAGGCCTTTGAAACGTGCCGCGGGGAGCTCGCATGAACGGCCTTCAGATCAGCTATTTTGAGGCTTCCGCGCGAAAACGCCTGAGCGAGCTGGTCGATGCCGGCTCCCTGGTTGAGTTTTGTCCCCCGGAGATGAGGCAGACCAGTCCGCACCTGGCAATGCTGGATGCACCGCTGGCATTCGACGACGGCGTGGTGACCGGTCGTGCCTCGCTTTCGGGGCACAAGGTGCTGGTTGCCGCACAGGAAGGGCGCTTCAACGGCGGTGCCGTAGGCGAAGTGCACGGCGCGAAGATACGCGGTCTGCTCGACCGTGCGCTGAGCGAACGTCCGACTGCGGTGCTGCTGTTGATCGATTCGGGCGGTGTGCGCCTGCACGAAGCCAATGCAGGGCTGATCGCCATCTCCGAGATCATGCGCGCCGTGTTGCGCGTCCAGGCTGCGGGCATCCCGGTGTTCGCGCTTGTCGGAGGCTCCTGCGGCGCATTCGGCGGCATGGGCATCGTCACCCGTTTGTGCACGGAAGTGGTCATGTCGGAACAGGGCAGGCTCGGCCTGTCCGGACCCGAAGTGATCGAAACGGTCAAAGGCGTGGAGGAGTTCGATTCGCGCGACCGTGCATTGGTGTGGCGCATCACCGGAGGCAAGCTGCGCCGCGCACTGGGCGAGGCGACGCTGCTGGTCGACGACCTGATCCCGGCATTTCGCACTGCTGCTGTCAGCCTGATCGAACGCTATCGGGCGCATCCGCCTGTGCCTGCCGATCTCGATGAGCTGCTTGGGGTACAGGCTGAATTGACTGAACGCAGCGCACGATTTGCCGCCGCGCGTGACGGACGAGAGATTTGGGCGAACACCTTCGCCGAGGCATCCCGCGTTCCTGAAATGACCGTTGCAGAATTCAATATTCAACTTGGAGAAGCCGCATGAACGGGGAGACGATGTTCGACCGCCTGTTCGGGGCGGGCGCTCACGCACTGACGACCGAAGGACTCTTCCTGTGTGGAACTGCCAGGATCGGCGCGCAGGATGTGGCCGTGGTCGGCACCCGCGACCATGCCGCCATCGACGGGACGATCGCTCTGCGGATCGCGGAAGCGGTCCTGCATGTGGTGCGCGACGATGCCGCCGGCGGCAAACCGCCGCGTCCTATCGTATTTATTGCGGACACGCAGGGCCAGGCGCTGTCGCGGCACGAGGAACTGCTCGGGCTCAATGGCTATTTTGCGCATATCGTGCGCTGCGTCGATCTGGCGCGCAGGCGGGGACACCGCCTGCTGACCGTGATCAGCGGCGAGGCGGTCAGCGGCGGTTTCCTTGCCTATGGGCTGATGGCCGACCGCATCTGCGCGCTGCCGAACTCCCAGGTGCGTGTGATGGACCTGCGCGCGATGTCGCGTGTCACCAAGATCAGTCTCGAACGGCTGGAAGAACTCGCAAAGCGTTCGCCCGTCTTCGCGCCCGGCGCCGAGAATTACTGGCGCATGGGAGGCATCCACGAGATCTGGTCTGAAGAAGGCGATTGGTCAGAGTGCATGGCTACTGCGCTGAGTCACGCTGCGAATTCGGATGACCGCGCTGCGATCGGGCTTGAACGCGGGGGACGATTGCTGTCTGCGCCGACGGCACAGATCGTGGCGAGTTCGTGAGCACGCCACGGTTACGCCGCCATGATTTGATCTGGCTCGATCCGGGAGTTGATGCCGGCTTGTTTGCGGCCCTCGGCCAGAGGGGTCTGGCACGCGACTGGGTGCAACAAGGTTTTCCGCTTGTGGTGGCACGTCAATCGAATGAGCACGCCGGGAAAGCGAATCAGGTCGCGCTGGGTTTCACGCTGCCGTCTGCCCCGATGCGCACGCGCGTCATGCTCCGCGCAGATCGCACCGCGATCATCCGCCACACGCGCCCGCTGCCGCTGTCCGAAACGATACAGCATGCACCGGCCGGTTGGCGTGCCGGACTGGATAGCCTCCGGACGCTGCTTGAAAGGACCGGGACTGAAGCGCGTGTATACGGTTCACTGTCGTCGGAGATATTCACCGGCATGCGGTATCTCGATAAGGCCAGCGATCTCGACTTGCTGCTGGAATGCGGCGCTTCCACAAGGCTACGCGAACTGCTTGCCGGGCTGGAGGATTTTTCGCCGGAGGTGCCGAGCATCGACGGTGAGGTATTGTCGGCGTCGGGATGGGCGGTCGCCTGGCGCGAACTGGCATCTGCGCTGCGTACGGGCGCACCGCGGCAAGTACTCGCCAAGTCCGACTGCGAGGCCCGTCTGATCGCTGTCGATGAGTTCATTCAACCAATTCTGCTTCCTGCCTGAGATGGGAACCACTGTCAGTCATCTGGCCGGAAACGCGGAAAAATCCGCCAGCCTCGACGAAGAGCATTCTCGTCTCGACCGTCTGTGTCTGGAGGCACTCCGGCACGAGGTGATGGCCTGGCCCAAGCCAGGCCTGGTCTCGCCGGTCGACTCGGGCAGCCACAGCGACATGCACTTGGGTACCTTCTTTGCCAGCATGGATGCGCTGCAGGGCAGCTTCTCCAAGCTCGCGCGTGCCGGTGCCGCCGGATCATCCTTCTCCGAGCTGCAGGCGATCGGTATGGAAGCAGAACACAAGATGCTTTGCGCCACCGGCGGTATCAATACGCATCGCGGTGCGATCTTCAACCTGGGTCTGCTTGCGGCGGCGGCGGCGCGGCGCATGGCGGACGAGACGCTGGCGGGGCTGGAATGCGGCGCTGTCGTCACCAAGGCATGGGGCGCAGGGATTCTCGCAGGCCGCAAGGAATCGCATGCCTCGCACGGCAACCATGTGTTCAGGAGGTTCGCGGCCGGCGGCGCGCGCACGGAAGCGGCCGCGGGTTTTCCGACTGTCTACAGCATCGGCCTGCCGGTCTTGCGCCGCCTCCTTCAAGCCGGCCATGATCGCGAAACGGCACTGATCGGCACCCTGATGACCCTGATGGAACACCTGCCCGACACCAATGTGCTGTGGCGCGACGGGGAAAGCGGGCTCGATTTCGTGCGCGGCTCGGCCGCCGGTTTCAATCGCTCGGGTGGAGTGGATACGCCGGGCTGGCGGGCACGATTGCTGGTCCTTCATCGCGCTTTCATTGCACGTAATCTCAGTCCGGGAGGCAGTGCCGATCTGGTGGCAGCGACCTGGGCGGTGCATCAGCTCGAAACCTTGCATTCGCTCCCCGATTGATATGCGGCTCGCCATATTGTGCTCGGGACAGGCAGGGCAGCATCGCAACATGCTGGATGAGCTGCTGGTCGCATCCGAATGCGAATCCGTCCGCCGGGCGGCAAGCGAAGTGCTGGGGCAGGATGTCGCGCAATGGTGGGGCGAACTCGATGACAGCGAGATATTCCTCAATTCGAATGCGCAATTCGCCATCGCCTATTACCAGATCGCGACCTGGGTACGGATCGCCGCGCAATTGCCTGAAGTAGCCCTGGTCGCGGGTTATTCGCTGGGAGAATTGATCGCCTATTATGTTGCTGGGGCGCTGACAGCAAATGAGACTTTCAGGCTAGTGCGAGAGCGGGCGCGCCTGATGGATGAGGCAGCGGCCGGTGTCGAAAGAGATGGCGGCTGCATGGTGTTGTGGCGTGGCAGGGTTTCTCCCGCCGCATTGGCCGCACGCGATCATGCAGTCGCTGAATACGGTCTGGATGTTGCCATCAAACGTCGGCATGGCGAAGAAGTGCTTGCCGGACCGGGAGATGCGATCGCGCATTTTGTCGCCGATCTGCAAGCGATGAATCCGGGCCTGGTGCGCTTGCCCGTTACGGTTCCCGCTCACAGCCACTATCTCGCGCGGGCTGCCACCGCGTTTCGCGACATCCTGGCTGCAAGTGCTATCGCGGCGCCGAGGATCACTGTGCTGGGCGCGGTCGATGCGATGCCGGTCCGTTCGCGCGAAGCGGCGATCGATGCGCTGTCGCGCCAGATCGCAACGACGATCCGATGGGACGGGTGCATGGAGGCACTGGCGGAATCCGGTATCGATAGAGTGATCGAGCTCGGGCCGGGAAACGATCTGGCCAAACTGGTCGGGGCGGAACACCCGCAGATCGCGGCACACGCCGTCGGGGATTTCGGCGATTACAGGGCGTTGGCGGATTGGCTGCATTAGGGAGCAGGGACATTGTTTTTAAACCGTGGACGAACTGTGCAGGTTCCTCCGCAAAGGGAGTCAGTCGATGATCAGTTGGGAATTCATTCTGCTTTATATCGCGGCCGGCAGCGTCGCCGGATTTTTGGCCGGACTGTTGGGCGTCGGAGGCGGGGTCGTGATCATACCCATCCTGATGTTCATCTTTGCAGCCCAGCATTTTCCGGCCGACCATATGATCCATATCGCGGTCGGCACGTCGCTGGCCAGCATCATGTTCACTTCAGTGTCCAGTTTGCGTGTTCACCACGAGCACAGGGCGGTCAACTGGAACATCGTGAAAAGCATTACGCCGGGCATCCTGCTGGGCACCCTGATCGGCACGTTCATTGCCGCGAAAATTCCCGCCGGTCTGCTCAAGGCTTTCTTTATCGTGTTCCTGTTCTACGTGGCAACGCAGTTGCTGCTCAACATCAGGCCCAAGCCGGCGCGCCAGCTTCCAGGTACCGGCGGCATGATCGCGGCGGGCGGGTTCATCGGCTTTGTCTCGAGCTTTGTGGGTATCGGCGGGGGTGCCATGTCCGTACCCTTCATGACCTGGAGCAACGTCAAGATGCACAACGCCATTGGCACTTCGGCGGCGATAGGATTTCCCATCGCGGTTGCAGGAACCGTCGGCTATGTGCTGAACGGCTGGTCAACCAGTAACCTGCCGGACTGGTGCTTCGGCTTTGTTCATCTTCCTTCCCTGGCCGGTCTCGTGGTGGCCAGCGTGCTGCTTGCCCCGTTTGGGGCCAGGGCTGCCCACAAGCTGCCGGTGGAAACACTCAAGAAGATCTTCGCGGCTTTTCTTTACATTATCGGCATCAAGATGCTGTTCGGTACAATGCAGTAGAGATTCATCGGAGGAGCGATGGGCAGGAAAATCGATTATATTGAAATGGCCGCAACAGAATATTGGCAGGAGACTGGGAAGTCTGAGCTGGACTCGCTCTGGATCGCGGAATTTTTCCAGGATTACGGCGAGTTGAATGATTTCCCAAGGCATAACCTGGTCGATTTTTATTCATTGGTGCAGAAAGCGCTGACTATCAATATCGAGAAAGCTGAAAAGCTGGTCCGCTTGCAACGGGATATATCCAGCCGCGCTGCAAAGAGCCAACGTAAACCTTGATTTGCGATCATGTTCGAATCAGGCTTCAATCATTGTAAAGTGTGGGTTGCATTGACGCATTTCAGGCGTCAAATAACTGCCACCACAAAGACAGCTCACACATGACGTCTCCAATAATCACTGCCACAAATCTGGTCAGGCAATACCCCGGCGTTCGGGCCGTTGACGGTATCAATCTGTCGATTCCCAGGGGGATATGCTTCGGACTGCTAGGTCCCAACGGCGCAGGCAAGACCACGACCATCGAGATACTGGAAGGCATTCACCCCCCAACAAGCGGTTCGGTGCTATACAAAGGCGAGCCGCTGGGAGCGCGTTATCGGGAAGAGGTTGGCATCCAGTTCCAGCACACTGCGCTGCAGGAGTTTCTGACGGTACGCGAAACGCTGGAGTTGTTTGAACAACTCTATCAGCAAACCATGCCCATACCGGAGTTGGTCGAGCTGTGTTCGCTGGCGGATATTCTGGAGCGGGACACGCGCAAGATTTCGGGAGGGCAGCGCCAGCGTCTGTTGCTCGCTTTGGCGCTGATCAACGATCCGGACCTGATCTTCCTGGATGAGCCCACGACAGGGCTGGATCCGCAGGCCAGACGCAATTTCTGGGACCTGGTCAAACTGGTCAAGTCCCGCGCAAAGACCATCGTGCTGACCACGCACTATATGGAAGAGGCGTATGCACTTTGCGACGAGATCGCCATCATGGACAAGGGGCGGATCGTCTCCCAAGGTACGCCGGCGCAGTTGCTGTCCGAGCATTTTGGTGATGTGGTGTTGCAAATACCCAATGTTGATTCGGTTGGCAGACTTGCTGAACTGGGACTGAATGCGGTACAGGCGGGAGATATGCTGGAAATCAGGACCAATCGCCTGCACCATACCCTGCAACAGTTGATGGAAAATGGCATCAATCTGGATCGCTTGCGCATTCGCGCCTGGACTCTGGAAGACCTGTTCATCAATGTGACCGGAAAGAAACTCAGTCCATGAAAAAATTCCTTGCCGTATTGCATGCCCGCAACATGGAGTTCCTGCGCGATCGCTCCGCTTTGGCATGGAATCTCGCGATGCCGTTCTTGCTGGTGATCGGTCTGGCCTTCACATTTTCGAGCAGCAACAAGGAAATCTACAAGATCGGCATCGTTGGAGGCATCGAGAAATTGCACAGCATCGCACCCGCGCTGCAATCGACAAAATACATCCAGTTCATCCCGTACGATGACCTCGACACGGCCATCGGCAAGGTGAGACACCATCAAATGGACATGCTGATCGATGTCAGCGGCGCGCCAAAATACTGGGTCAACTCAAGCTCACCCAATGGTTATCTGCTGGAGCGCATCATATGGGGGGCAGAGGGAAGCCGGTTCGAAAGGCAGACTGTCGAAGGTGCGGAGATACGCTATGTCGACTGGTTCCTGCCCGGCATTCTCGGCATGAACATGATGTTCGCCTGCCTGTTTGGCGTCGGTTTTGTGATTGTGCGTTACCGCAAGAACGGCTTCCTGAAACGCCTGAAGGCAACGCCGCTGGGCGCTTTCCAATTCCTGTTTGCGCAACTGGTCTCGCGTTTGCTGTTGATCCTTGTCATCACCACGATCGTATACACCGGCTGCAATATGTTCATCGGATTCAATATGCAGGGATCCTATTGGACGTTGCTGCTTGTGACGGCTCTGGGAGCAACAAGCTTGATCTCCATCGGTCTGCTCATCGCGGCGCATACTGCCAGCGAAGAACTGGCCGGCGGCATGCTCAATATCGTGACCTGGCCGATGATGTTGCTGTCGGGCGCGTGGTTTTCACTCGAAGGCGCACAAGTCTGGGTGCAAAAACTGGCGCTGATCTTTCCGCTGACCCATTTGATCTCGGCTGCGCGCGCGATCATGAATGAAGGCGCTACGCTATCCCAGGTGATGCCCCATGTCTGGGTGCTCGCGCTGACGAGCGTGATCTTTATCGCGATCGGTGCGTATGTATTTAAATGGGAATGACTTGCAAGCAATGACCGGATAGCGCCGACAAATCGCAGGCTGTTCCTACTTCGCCAGACTTAATACAAACTGGACCAGTTCCCTGATATCGGCATCCTTCACCGCTGGGGCATTTCCGGGCATGGGTACCGAGCCCCAATTGCCCGAGCCGCCCCTGGAGACTTTCATGATCAATCCTTCCAGCAAGGGGTATTCAGTTCCCTTGTAGGTATAAGTGGTCGCGTTCCTGTATTTTTTGGACACATCCATCCAGGCCGGCCCGACAATTTTTTTGTCGACCGAGTGACAAGCGACGCAGTTGTTCTTCCTGGCCAGTGGAGGCATGTCGGTCGCCATTGCGTTGGCTGCGATTGCCATTCCTGCCGCGGTCATGCCCGCGATGATGATGGATTTCATCTTTCCCCCTTTTTTATTGAATATTAACGTTATTTTTATGTTCTCCGGGCCGAGCAACATTCCCGTTGACCGGCGAAGTTCCCATAGGCCGGTAAGGAAGTCAAGCGGGAAGCGTCGCTATATCCGGTGCGGGCCCATGATGTGTATCCAAGTCTTGTCATCCGACACACAATGTCGGGATATTCCATCTCGTCGGAAAAATAACTGTCCGCAAACACTGATGTGCGTTGGCGTACAATTGTGGCAACAACTCAGGCAGCAAATCTGCTTTTCTGCAGATGAATATGACAGAAGTCAGAATTTAATTCGCCAGGAATCCAGCTTATGACAACAGGCAATCAAAATATGCAAACCGAACCGCCGCTCATCGGGCAAACATACGTTTCGCGCGCCACACCGGATCTGGTTATCTACGTCGTGGATGTGATCGACTCGGATCTGGATGAGGATTTTGCCTTTATAGTCGAAGGTTGCGATCCTGCCTACAAAGACGACACCACAAACGCCGACGGATATGAAATTACTTCGGACGTTTGGGCCAGGCACGATTTCGTGCTTGTCGAATAACAAATTCAGGATCGTGCCGAGCCCGCAATGACATTGGTTCAGTCCTTGTTGGCCTCGATCGGAGAATAGAGTTTGATTTCGTCACCGACCATGGGTACGAATTTTGCCATGCCGAATTGAATACGCGAGATGGTGGCGGAGATGTCCGCACCGCAGTGCATTTTTCTGGTCAGCGGGAACGGTGCGCAATGGAAATTATCCACGCGCAGGGTCAGAGGGCGGGTCGTGGCGAGCAAGGTGAACTTTCCTTCGGCACCGACGACTTTGTCGCCGTCGAAGATCAACTTGTCGGAAGTGAAGCGGATGGTCGGGTATTGCGCGACATTAAAAAATTCCTCCCCTTTCATGTGTTCATCCCACTTGGCGAAACCCATGTCGAGCGAGTTCGCGTCGATGACGATGTCCACGCTGCCTTGCCTGGCGGCGACATCGAGCGTGATCGTGCCGCTGGATTTATTGAAGCGACCGCGCTGGGTGGAGTAGCCGAGATGGTTCACTTCGAACATTGGCCAGGTATGTGTCGGATCGATGGTGTAATTGTCCAGGGCGCAAGCTGGAATGGCGAACAACGCGCCGATAAGGATGAGCAGAGATTTATTCATGGCAGTTCTTTCTTGGACGGTATTTATTGACGGCCAGGTGAGGGCTGCATCCTCAGGGCTTCCTGCCGAGGAATGGAACCATGCGCGTAAGGACATCATCGCGCTCGATAAGGTGATGCTTGATGGCGGCGCCGACATGGGCGACCACCAGTCCGAGCATGATGTAATTGAGAATCTCATGCACCTCATGCAGCGAGTCGCCGAGTTCCTTGTTCTTGCCGACCAGGTCGGGCAGAGGCAGCACGCCAAGCCACACGGTCTGGAACCCTTTTGCGGAACTCATCAGCCAGCCGGTGACGGGAACGGCGAAGATCAATGCATAAAGCAGGTAATGTACGCTTTCGGCGGCGATCTTTTCCCAGTGCCGCATGGTATCCGGCAGGAGCGGCGGGCGGTGGGTTGATCGCCAGAATACGCGCATCACTGCAAACAGAAACACGGTGACGCCTATCCACTTGTGGTAGCTGTATAAGCGCAATTTGGTGGGCGAGAGCGGCAGATCGTGCATGTATAGCCCCAATGGGAATGCGACGAAGATCAACAGGGCGATAAGCCAGTGCAGGATCACAGCGGTTTTTGTGTAGCGATCAGCCATTTCTGTCTCTTCAATATCTGTTCTTCTTATCCTAATCCTAGTGAAGAGGTCGGCTGCGTGTCAATCAAAGTTTTCCGCTTGTACGGACAGGTCCTGTTGAGGACAGGGAGATGCAACTTTTTTTGACCGCAACATTCAAATGCACGCCCGGCCGGCGTGGCCGGACTTGAAAATCCGGGATTCGCCCGCATCTCGCAGGCCGTGGCCGGGTGTTACACTTCGCGCCGCCTTACATCGTACTTTTGGAGAACTTACGCAATGAAACGTATATTTTTGTTCATCCTGACCAATCTCGCGGTCCTGGTGGTTATCAATTTCACGTTGCGCTTGCTGGGCGTGGATCGTGTCCTGGATCAAAGCGGCGGGATCAATTTCAGCGCGCTGATGGTGATGTCTGCAGTGATCGGCTTTTCAGGCTCCATCATTTCCCTGCTGATGTCCAAGTGGATGGCCAAGATGTCGGTCGGAGCCCGGGTCATCGAAAGCCCGCAAGACCCGACAGAACGCTGGCTGGTGGAGACTGTACGCCGCCAGGCACAAGCCGCCGGCATCGGTATGCCGGAAGTGGCTATCTACGATGCGCCGGACGTGAATGCCTTTGCCACCGGCTGGAACCGGAATGATGCGCTGGTGGCAGTCAGTACCGGTCTGTTGCACAGCATGAGTCGCGACGAAGCGGAAGCTGTGCTCGGTCACGAGATCAGCCATGTCGCCAACGGGGATATGGTCACGCTCGCGCTGATCCAGGGCGTGGTCAACACCTTTGTGGTGTTCTTCGCCAAGATCATCGGTATTCTCGTGGATCGCGTGTTGCTGAAGAACGACCCGCGCAACGGCCCCGGTATCGGCGCTTTCGTCGCCGAGATCGCGGCGCAGATCGTGCTGGGTATCCTGGCCAGCATCATCGTCATGTGGTTCTCGCGTCAGCGTGAATTCCGGGCAGATGCCGGCGGGGCAAATCTGGCCGGACGGCAGAAGATGATCGCGGCACTGGAGCGGCTGAAGATGAACCATGAGCAAGCCGCGATGCCGCAGAATATGGCAGCGATGGCAATCTCCAGCCAGGGCGGATTTTCCAGGCTGTTCATGACGCACCCGCCATTGGATGAACGCATCGAAGCCTTGCGTGCGGGAAAATAAGCGATAGCGATGTGCAGAAACAAAAACGGCGGGATTAACCCGCCGTTTTTTATTCAGTCGTCGTCATCGAATTTCTGGCGTGGCGGATTGCCGTCATACACCAGGCTTTGTCGGTGCTGCAGGTAGGCATCCCGAATGAAGCTGTAACGGTCGATGACCGCATCATCCAGCACTTTCTCCTGTTCCAGCAGGCCGACACGTGTATCCAGGCCCTCGAGAGCCCAGGCGCTGTTGCGCGTCGGAACATCTTTGGTGTTGCTGATGACGCTAAAGTAGCTGTCCGTGTAGACTCCCGTGCCGTCGCGTATCGTACTGGGCCCCAGGATAGGCAACACCAGATACGGACCGCTGGGAACTCCCCAATAACCGAGTGTTTGACCGAAATCTTCGTTGTGCTTTTCCAGACGGTCGGTGATATTGATCAATCCGAAAATGCCGAACGTGGTGTTGAAAACCACGCGCGCCCCATCGCTGGCAGCTTGCCTGAATTTCAATTGCAGAATGTCGTTGGCGGTAACCACCACATCGTCCAGATTGGAAAAGAAGTTGCTGACCATGGTCTTGATGGGACTGGGCACGACCTTGTTATAACCTTGTGCAACAGGTTTGACCACGGCCCGGTCAAGCGTGTCATTGAATTTGTAGACGCCGCGGTTGAAGGATTCGAAGGGATCTTTTTCCTGGGTGTATGCACTGAGATTGATTGAGCCGCAACCTGCCAACAACAGATTTGCAAACAACATGATGGATATTCGCATCAAAAGCATGAACATGTAGGTGAGCCGAAAGAATAGTTTTGATTATAGAGGGAAATCGGCGCCTGTTGCATCCGTCTTGTTGCAATCTGCGCAAAGCGTTTAGTATGCACGACTATGGATATTTCAACTTCGTCGAATAGCCGTCAGACTTCTTTGCGCATCGGGGCTTTGTTCCTGGTGCTGGCGTTTCTTGAACTGACCTGGCTGCACGCGCTATCCCCATTGGAAAATCGCCTGTCCGACTGGTTCGTGCGTCAGCAGGCGCGGGGCTTGGTGCCGGATAAAGACATCGTTATCGTTGACATCGACGATGCCAGCCTTGCGCGCATGCAGGATACGGCCGGAAGCTGGCCATGGCCCCGCTCGGTGCATGGCGAATTGGTGCAGGGGATCGCCAAACAGCAGCCCAAGGCCATCGTGTTCGACATCCTGTTCAGCGAACGCGACGAATTCAGGCCGGATAGCGATCGCGAGTTCAATCGCTCCCTGCACGGATTGAACAACGTGTATTTCCCGATGGTGAGGCGCGACGCCGAGCTGGACAAGCAGGGCGCTCCTGCCGTACAAGTGGCGACCATGCTGGGTTTGCAGCGCACAGAGCATGCGGACGACGATGCGCGCATTGCGGTGTTGCCGCCCTTGGCGGTGGATCCGGCGCACTGGCGTGCGGGCACGATCAATTTCGTGGAAGATTCCGATGGTGTAGGGCGGCGTTACCAGCTTTATACGGATGCTTACGGCTGGCTTATCCCGTCGTTACCGGCGCGCGTGGCCCAGGACCTGGGTTATGTCGTGCCGAAGCAGCCGGACATGATACTGGCCTGGCGCGGGGAATCTGGAGCGTTCAAGCATATTTCCTATGCGGATCTGTACGAGGATTTCAATCGCGAGCATGCGCAGCGTGCCCCGGACGAGTTGAAAGGCAAGATCGTCATCATCGGTACGGCGGCAACCGGTTTGCACGATGTGCGCGTAACGCCGATGGCCAGTCTGTATCCGGGCATGGAGATATTGGCTACCGCGATCGACGACCTGAAGAACCAGCGCATGATGCACCGTACGCACGGTGACTTTGCCCTGTATTTGGCGTTCCTGTTACTGGCATTGTTGAACATCGCCTTCCTGCGAGGCATGAATGCGATCAAGGTGGGAGTGGCATTGCTCGCCACCAGCCTGCTGGCGCTGCTCTTCAGTTACCTTGCGGTAGCGCGGCTTTACCTGCTGCCGGTACTGTTGCCTCTGATGCTGGCCTGGGCCTGCTACTTCGTGTTTGCCCTGCGCGAATATCTGCTCGAGCGCAAGTCGCGCGAACAGGCAGTGCAGATGTTCAGCCGTTTCGTCAATCCGCACGTGGTCAAAGAGTTGGTAGCACATGGCGGCTTGAGTCGCGCGGGCGAAAGTCGCCAGATCACCATCCTGTTTTCCGACATACGCGGTTTCACCACCTTGTCGGAAAAACGCACGCCGCAACAGGTGGTCGATCTGCTGAATCGCTACTTCACCCTGCAGGTCGAGGTGGTGTTCCGTCACGGCGGCTCGCTGGACAAGTTCATCGGCGATGCCATCATGGCGTTCTGGGGCGCTCCGCTGGATGACCCGGATCATGCACGCCATGCGGTGGAGGCGGCGATCGAGATGGGCGAGGTGTTGCAGCGGTTCAAGAAAGAACTGGGCGAGGAGGATGCGAATTTCGATGTCGGCATCGGCATCCATACCGGTCCGGCGGTGGTGGGGCTGATCGGCTCCGAACAGCGCCGCGAATATACCGCCATCGGCGATACGGTCAATCTGGGCAGCCGCATCGAAGGACTGACCAAGGGCGTTTCGCGCATCCTGGTTTCGCGCGAGACGATGGAAGCCTGCGGCGATGCATACCAATTCAAGTCATTTGGATCGTTTAAAGTCAAAGGTCGCGAGCAGGAAGTAGAGTTGTTTGCACCAGTCGAAAAGGAAGGGGCTAGATAATGAGGAACGTCATTGCATTATGTTTGCTGCTCGGCTTTGTACCGGCAGCCTGGGCCGGAGGGTATGCCTACACAATTCGCTCCACCGAACTGAAAGCAAAACCCTACACCGATGCGCAGACGCTGACATCGTTGCCTCCCCGCAGCAAGGTCGAGGTGCTGGGACGGCAGGCGGGCTGGACTCACGTCAAATCGATCTCCTTCAGCGGCTGGGTGAAGATGTTGAGCCTGCAACTGGAAGCGAATGACCAAAACAGGCGAGGAGACAACGGTTTGAGTGCCTTGTTCAATGTCGCCTCCACCGGCAGAAGCAGCAGCACGGTGACCACCGGGATACGCGGTCTGTCGGAGGAGCAGTTGAAGAACACAAAACCCAACTCGCAGGAACTGCAAGCCGCAAAACGCTATGCAGTGAGCCGGCAGGAAGCGCAGCGCTACGCCGCCGCCGGAAAACTGCACGCGCAAAGCATGGATTATCTGGATGGAGGCCAATAAATGAATACGAATCGGACGATGGTCTTGTTGTGCCTGCTGGCTTCGGCATTACCCGCTGCCGCTTTCGATCTGGGTAGCATCGACTGGCAAAAAGCGGTCGATACGGTGAAGAAAGTGCAAAAAGCCAATACCGATATTGATGAGCCGCAAGAGATCGCGCTGGGCGAAGGGATTGCCAGCAATTTGCTGGGCGCCGCACCCCTGCTGGACAATCCTGCGGCACAGCAATATGTGAACCGCGTCGGACGCTGGCTTACTCTGCAAACGGAACGTCCCGATCTGCCCTGGCAATTCGGTGTGCTCGACGACAACGATGTGAATGCCTTCGCCGCCCCCGGCGGTTACGTGTTCATCACCAAGGGATTGCTGGCGCAAATGAACAGCGAGGCGGAATTGGCTGGCGTGTTGGCGCACGAGATTTCGCATGTGCTGCGCAAGCATCATTTGCAGGCCATCAAAAAGGGGGCGCGAACCGAGTTGCTGTCCGATCTTGCGAGCGAGGCGCTGAAGAGCAATGGCAGCAATCCCGCGCTGACCAAGCTGGTCAGCGCGGGAACGGAAGTGTATGCGCGGGGTTTGGACAAGAACGACGAGTTCGAGGCTGATCGTATGGGCGTCGTGATCGCTGCGCGGAGCGGTTATGATCCATACGGATTACCCGCGGTGTTGCAGACTCTGCAATCGCTCAATCCAAACGATTCCAGCGTGGCCTTGATGTTCAAGACACATCCGGCACCGGCGGATCGTCTGAGTCTGCTCGATAAGGAGATGACCGGCCAATTCAACAATTTTGAGAATCAGCCCGACCTCGCGCCGCGTTTTCTCCAGGCATTGGGTGCGGGAAAGAAATAAGCTTTGCCGGATTGGCAGTCTGCCGGACTCTGGATAGGCTGACGAGGGGCAATGCGAACCCCCTTAAAACCGGGGCATTACAAATCAGACAGGGGCTTGTCGGCAAGCCTGTCGTCTTTTGTTCTTAATTGCCCGATCACCTCAATCAAGGATTTGTCCAAAGCGAGCAATTCGGATTCGGATAATCCCTGCAGAGCTTCCGGCAGTATTCCTTCCGCAGGCCCCGGTGCCTTTTTCAGGATCCTTGACGCTTCTTCGGTCAGGCACAGGCCGACTCGTCTCTGATCTTCCTTGCTTCGTTCTTTTATTACCAGCCCTCGCGTCACAAGTTTCTCGATCAGTTGACTGCAGGTCGATTGGTGTATTGACAAACGCTCGGCCAGTTCGGAAACGCCGATATCGGGAGTCTTTGCCACCTCCTGCAATATCCACAATTGCGAGCCGGTGACTCCGCAGGCTTCTTCCACTTCCCGAAAATGCTGGCGAACAGAGCCAAAAATGATGCGAAATTTCTTAAGCACCTGAACCGAAAGCTGGCTTTTGTTGAGCTTGGCCAATTTATTGCCTCTTTCTGGGGATTGCGCAGCCAGGGTTGGGATCACCTGTCACGGAGAAAACATTTATATCATATGTATTCATGTCAACTTAATTCACTCCGATGCGTTTATGGCAATGCTTTGGTTGGTTTTGGTTTGTTAAATTATTGGTAAGGGAATATATCATGAAAAAAATTGCATTCGTTCTGGCTTCATTACTGGTAGCCGCATGCTCGTCCGCCCACAAGGCTGAAACAGCAGCGGCACCGCAAGCTGTGCCGCAAACGACCGCCAGCCCCGAGACTGCATCGGCAACGCCGGCTGAACTGGCTGCGAGCGAGCTTGCGTCCGAACTGCAAGGGCTTCAAAAGGAAAGCGTTTATTTTGATTTCGACAAGTACGCCGTAAAGCAGGAATATCAGGATGCGATTCAGAAGCAGGCGGCATTCATCAAGGGGCACAAGAATGACGTGGTCACGCTGGAAGGCAACGCGGACGAGCGTGGGAGCGAGAAATACAATCTGGCTTTGGGGAACAGGCGTGCAAAAGCTGTCCTGAAAAGCCTGGAACGTCTGGGTGTGCCGGCCTCCCAGATCAGGACTGTGAGCTTAGGGAAAGATCATCCGCGCCTTGCGTGCCACGAAGAGAAATGCTGGAAAGAGAATCGCCGGGTCGATTTTTCGCATAAGCTTAACTAGCAATAGTGGCCGCATTGTCGGCAGGATCTGGAGCGAGCCCGGCTTTGCCGGGCTTTCCGGACCCAATGCCGTCCGGTTGCGCGCTGGCGAAATCAATCCGGATCCATTGCCGGATCGCGTACTGCACAAGCAGTGTTCCCGGTTCGATTCATTTGTCAAAATACCGAAATCCGCAAAGGTGGTTTGATCATGGATGAGGGAAGACGCAATGCGATTGTGGTGACCGTCCTTTACATTGTTTTCCTGTGTGGAACGTGGACCTGGTTTCATCCGTACTTCGTAAACCAGCGAGTTCGCGGCCATATATCAATCGGTGCAATTGTTCAAGAGTCTGAGAAGACATTTCAGGTACGGACTATGACTTTCCAGGCTCGGCTTATTGAGGGATGGACGGCCCGCCCAACGTCACCCGTATTGCAATAGATGAAACGAGCAGGATCCGGCTCTATGCTCACGGTCACGACGACCGTTTTTTGTTTTGATCGAAACGATAGATTGGCAGGTATGAAATCCGAGCGGTGGCTTGATGAATGATAGGGTTGCCAGTAGTCTTAGAATCGATCGAAGCACATCTTGCCAATGTCTGTTACCTCGCTCGTCCCGTGAGTACCTGCATTGTATTCGACCGGCTTCAGCGACCACATACTCCCCCGGCACTGAAATCGAATCTGTATGGTTTTCTGATTTTAAAAAACAGGGCTCGTTGCGGCACGAAGTATTGATCGAGCGGATAAAATGTCGGTTCAACACAATCGGTGACACTTAACATGATAGAAACCCTCACTTTAATTACGCTTGGCGTCTTGTTTCTGGTCTTCTTTCGTCCCGGCAAAACTCCACCTCTGGAGAGCCAACTGGTGATCGAACGGCCGGGTCAGTACAAGATCACGCTCGCGCCAAAACTGAACTTGGCTCAACCCTTCATTGAGGCGATCATCGATCGCCTGGCGAAGTCGAACGTTTCGACACAGCATGGCAGCGCCAGGCAATTCTTTGCGGTCAGCGACAGGCAAGTGGCGACCGCCCACGGTGATGTCTACCTGCTGGCGATCATCGTTCGTGGAGGAATGATCCATTTTGTCGGGTCGCAGCCAGTGTCAGGTGGTCCTGCAAACTACCTTGAAACCATCAAAACCAATGCAAAGGATCTGCTTGAGGACTTCCCGGTCAGCGATGAGCGCAGCAAGGCACTTGAAGACAGCCTGTTTGGCGCAATTCGGGAAGCATCCGGGGAGAGAGGGATCGTCGTTGAGCAATTGAAGGACCAGGCTGATATATAAGTGCCAGCGGTCGAAACAGAGCCTTTAGCGCTTGCCAATGAGATTCCGGGCAAGCGTGTGAAATAGCGGCGCAGGGCACACCAGCTGCGAGCTGAGTTTGGCAATGAACGCTGCAGCCATCAAAGGCAATATCATTTCGTGGCTGTCTATCATCTCCATGACGATGACGAACGCAGTGATGGGGGCCTGGGTGACTCCGGAAAAGTAGGCGACCATTCCAATTATGATCACCGCTCCGGCCGGTACTGATGTGAATAGGTGTGCGATATTGGCGCCGAATCCGGCGCCTGCGGAAAGTGTGGGCGCCATGAGTCCGCCGGGTATTCCGCTGACGTAGGAAATTGCCGTCGCCGCCATCTTCAGCAGTCCGTAACTCTCGGGCAGTACGGTACTGCCATCAATGAGCGATTTCGCCTCGCTGTAGCCGCTGCCATAGGTCGTATTGCCGGATGCCAGCCCCACCAGCGCGAGTAGCAGTCCGCATAGTGCCGCAAAGGCGATCGGTTGTGCCCGCATCCATGCCCCTATCCTGCCGGTCAGTCCCTTGTTGACTTCGATCAGCGTGCGGCTGAACACGCCACCCAGCAGGCCTCCTGCGATGCCGCAGACGACAACCACACCCCACTCGCTGCCGAAGGCAAGCGATTGCGAAGTGTGTCCGAAATAGGAGTAATTTCCGAGCAGCGCAAGCGAGGTTATCCCGGCGATGATCACGGTCATGAGTATGGTCGAACTGTTGTGCTCTTCAAAGGACCGGCTCATTTCCTCAATGGCGAACACGATTCCGGCCAGTGGCGTATTGAAGGCGGCGGCGACTCCGGCCGCCGCGCCGGCAAGGATCAAACCCTTGTCGAGATCATGCTTCGGGAAGCGCGCAAACTTGCCCAGGCTATGCATGATGGATGCGCCGATCTGGACGGAGGGTCCCTCGCGCCCTATCGACGTGCCTAGCATCAGTCCCGCGACGGTGAGCATGATCTTTCCGCTCGTCACCCGCAGGGAGAGCACCTGCTCGCGGATCCTGCTGGTTTCGTCGGGGTCAAGTGCTGCGATGGTTTGCGGAATGCCACTGCCTTGCGCGCCGGAAAAGAATCTCCTGGTCAGGATAACGATAAAAACGAGTCCCAAAGGTGTAATCAACAAGGGAAGATACGGGGAAATGGCAAGAAGTCGGTGGAAGACACCGTTCGCCCACTCGCAGGCCATCGCAAACACAATCGCAACCAATCCGACGCTGATCGCCCCGCACCAGAATACAAGCCTGCGTTTCCAATCCAGGATCAGAATATCCTCCAATAGCTAGATTCCATCATCTGCGGCATGCACTTTTATGGCATATAGTTTAAGAACATCATTCCGCGCATATTATGCATCGCCATTTAACATTTATACCAATATTATTTATGTAAACCGAGTTTTCTGCCATTCGTCAACAGTCGAGCTTCATGGGGTCAAACGTGTCTACTAAAGAGGGCGTACCGGCAGCGCAGATCAGGCTGATCAGCTTGGGCAGGGAAAAGCCGCGGCTGACATGCCATGAGGAAAAATGCAGGAAGGAGAATCGCAAAGTCGATTTTGTGCATAAGCCTGGTTAGCAACTTCCCGCAGGGGAAGACTGATCAATAAGTCGGTTTTCCTTCATTCTTGATGCAGATGCCGCCCTGACGGCGGTTGGAGGTTTGCTGTGGACGACGGGCTGATTATCTGCGCTTTGGGGGTTCTGTTTCTGATTGTCATCCGTTTTGGACAGCAGCAATCGCTCGATATACCGCCCGGATTGGATGACCGGACCATCGTCAGTTCACATTCGCAACCAAATCGAATTTGTCATGATCCCCCGTTTCGGGGCAAAGGGCTTTAAGGTTCCAATGCGCCGCTAGCGCGCCGGCGGCTCGAGATCGGAGTTCCGGAATATGAACTCGCCGCGTTTGCGATCGGCAAAGTAGTGCTCAAGCGTGTAGCGTATCGGGCGGAACGCCAGTGTGTCCCACGGAATCTCTTCTTCAGCGAATAGTTCCACTTCCAGACTCTCCACGCCGGGCGAAAAGTCCAGATCGCGCAGTGTGGCACGGTACAGCAACTGTACCTGGTTGATGTAGGGGAGGTTGTACATCGCGTAAAGTTCCAGCATGTCGATACGTGCATTGGCTTCTTCCAGGGTTTCGCGCGCGGCGGCCTGGGCTGTCGTCTCGCCGTTCTCCATGAAGCCTGCCGGCAATGTCCACAGGCCGTGACGCGGCTCGATGGCGCGGCGGCAAAGCAGGATGCGCCCATCCTTCCACTCGGGTATGGCGCCGACGATCAGCTTGGGGTTCTGGTAGTGGATGGTATTGCAGACGGTACAGACATGCCGTTCGCGGTGATCGTCCTGAGGCAGGGAAAGCTCAACCGGCGCACCGCATTCTGAGCAGAATCTCACGGCATCAGTCCCAGAACTTCCACCACGGTGCCGGATTCAGCGGGGATTCCTTGACCTCGGGTCGCGCACCGTCCTTGGCGACGTTCAGGGCAAGCACGCGTTTTGTGTCATCGCGCAGGTCCGGCATTCCCATTGCGTCATAGGCTTGCACCAGTATCTGCAGGGCATCCCGCGTCTGTGGTGTTTGCGGAAAATCGATCAATACACCCTTGGCTCGGTTTGCCGCTGCGACATAGGCACCGCGCCGCAGGTAATAATCCGCCACATGGATCTCTGCACGGGCAAGGGTGATCAGCAGGAATTGCATGCGCAGCCGCGCATCCGGCGTGTACTTGCTGTCCGGGAAGCGTGAGACCAATTCCTTGAACGAATTGAAAGAATCGCGCAAAGCAGCGGGATCGCGTTCCGCCGGATCCTGTTTGAACAGGGTGCCGAACAGGCTGTTGATGTTCTCGTTGAAGTTGATGAGTCCCTTGAGGTAGTAAACGTAATCGAGATGGCTGCTCGTGGGATACATCTTCACGAATTGATCCAGGGCGCCCAGCGCCGGGGCGGGTTCGCTGTGCTTGTAATAGGCGTAGGCGATCTCCATTTGCGCCTGTTGCGCGTAACGGCCATACGGATAGCGCGATTGCAGCGTCTCGAACTGTTTTACGGCCTTTTCGTAGTTTTCATCCTTCATCTGCTCTTGCGCTTTGGCATAAATCTCGTCGGCAGACAAGTTCTTCATTTCATCCTTGGCAGGATCGGAACTGCAAGCAACTAACGTGAGCAGGAGGAAAACGGCTAAACTATGGCGCATGATAAAACCCGAAATGATAAAACCCGAAGAAGACTTACCCGATTATAGCAAAGACGACGACTCTGCCGACCTGCTTGAGATGCGCATCCCGATGGAAGACGGCGGGCTCCGCCTCGACCAGGCGCTCGTCAAACTGTTTCCGGAGTACTCGCGCAGCCGCCTGCAAGACTGGATAGAGCAGGGGCTGGTTACGGTCAACGGTACTGCAGGAAGTGTCAAGCAAAAGGTGTGGGGCGGGGAAACAGTCTGCGTATCGCCGCAGATACATCCGTCCGAGCAACCCTACCAGGCTGAGGATATTCCGCTCGACATCGTCTATGAAGACGATGACATCCTCGTCATCAACAAGCCGGTCGGGTTGGTGGTGCACCCGGGCAGCGGCAACTGGAAAGGCACGCTGCTCAATGCGTTGTTGCATCACGCTCCGCAGCTTGCCGAGGTGCCGCGCGCGGGTATCGTGCACAGGCTGGACAAGGACACCAGCGGTTTGATGGTGGTGGCCAAGACGCTCATTGCGCAGACCGCGCTGGTGAGGCAGATGCAGTCCCGTAGCGTGAAGCGCGAGTATCTCGCGCTGGTATGGGGAGAACTGGATTACGGCGGCATTATCGATCTGCCCATCGGGCGTCATCCGTCGCAGCGCGTGAAGATGGCGGTGATCGAAGGCGGCAAGGAAGCCGTCACCCATTACAGCGTGGAAGCGAATTTCCCCAGCTGCACTTTATTGCGTTGCAGACTCGAGACCGGACGCACACACCAGATCCGCGTGCACCTGACACATCTCGGCCATCCCCTGATCGGCGACAGCGTGTACCAGAAAGGCGTGCAGAAATGCGCGCTACCGTTGCGCGAACTGTTGAACAAGTTTCCGCGGCAGGCATTGCACGCGACGAAATTGGCGCTGGAACACCCCGTTACCGGCGAAAAGATGGAGTGGGATGCGCCGCTGCCGGAAGACATGGAACAGCTGCTGGACCAGATCGACGAGGCGAGCGATGGCATTGCTTGAGCATCGCATCGTCCCGGACTGGCCGGCGCCGGCGAACGTGAAAGCCCTGCAAACGACGCGCCACGGCGGCATCAGCACAGCACCCTACGACACGCTCAACCTGGGTTTACATGTCGGCGACAGTCCGCAAGCGGTTGCGCGCAATCGCCAGTTGCTGGAACCGCTTTTGCCGAGTGAGCCGGTATGGCTGGAGCAGGTGCACGGCACCGTCGTTGCCGATGCGGATTCCGCGAGTTGCCACGTTCAGGCTGATGCCTGCATCGCGCGCCATCGCGGTGCGGTGTGCGTGGTGATGACTGCGGATTGCCTTCCGGTGTTGCTGTGCGACGAGGCGGGTACGGTGGTCGGTGCGGTGCATGCGGGCTGGAAAGGATTGGCAGCCGGCGTCATCGAAGCAACTGTCAAGGCGATGGATGTTGCGCCGCACAAGTTGATGGCATGGTTCGGTCCAGCGATCGGGCAGGAGGCATTCGAGGTGGGTGCTGAGGTGCGCGCCGCTTTCATTGCGCATCAGGCACGGGCTGCCGAGGCATTCGTGGCACATGGCGGGCAGGGTAAATACCTTGCCGACATCTATCTGCTGGCGCGCCAGCGGCTTGAGGTATTGGGCATCAGGAAAGTCAGCGGGGGAAATTACTGCACCTACCGCCAGAAGGACAGGTTCTTTTCCTACCGCCGCGACGGGGTGACCGGGCGCATGGGGACGTTTATCTGGCTGGGCTAGCGAGCGCGTACCTCAATCGGCCGAATGGAGGAACCTTCCCGGCCAGGCCGTCTCGCGTCGCAAGACGCGGAGTGGCAGGTCGCCCTGACCGTCCCCGCCTCCAAGGACTGCGGCATCGCCGCCGTGTCCAACAACAAACACGGCAAGTTGCAGATACGCAAGCTCTATTGCGAGCCGGAGTTCAAGGGTAGCAACAACGGGTTGGGGATCGCTTGAAATAGTAGTTTGCAACATTCCAAAATCAATAGGAGGCGTGCAGCATGAATAAGGTCTACATCACGGGCAGCGGACTCTGGGTGCCCTCAAATCTCATCAGCAATGACGAGCTCGTGGCTTCCTACAACGAGTATGTTCGGCGCACCAACGAGCGCAATGCTGCCGCCATCGCCAGCGGCGAGGTTGCCGCATTGCCTGAATCGAGCAGCGAGTTCATCGAAAAGGCCTCCGGCATCAAGCAGCGCTACGTGGTCGAAAAGACCGGTGTGCTCGATCCTGACCGCATGTGTCCCGCGATCCCGTCGCGCCCGAACGAACAGATCTCGTTGATGGCGGAAATGGCCGTCGGTGCCGCGCGCGAGGCGCTGGCCAACGCCGGACGCAAGGCGGAAGAGGTCGATCTGGTCATCGTTGCCTGCTCCAGTTTTCAGCGTCCCTATCCGGCCATTGCCGTCGAGGTGCAGGGCGCGCTTGGCTGCGGCGGATACGGTTACGACATGAACGTCGCCTGCTCATCCGCCACGTTCGGTATTGAGCAGGCCGCCAACGCCGTGCGCGCCGGCAGCGCACGCTGTGCGCTGGTGATCAGCCCGGAATTGCCTTCGGGCCACCTCGAATGGCGCGACCGCGATTGCCACTTCATCTTCGGCGACATCGCCACCGCCGTCGTCGTCGAAGCCTCTCCCTCGGGCCGGCAGAAGTCTGCATGGGAGATACTCGGCTCCAAGGCCGCGACCGTTTTTTCCAACAACATCCGCAACAACAGCGGTTTTCTTGATCGTTGCGATCCGGCCTCGCGCGACAATCGCGACAAGCTTTTCATGCAGGAGGGCCGCAAGGTGTTCAAGGAAGTCTGCCCGATGGCCGCCGACCACATCAGTAGCCACTTGACGGCCAACGGTCTTGCGGCAAGTGATGTCAAGCGATTCTGGCTGCACCAGGCCAACCTGACAATGAACCACTTGATCGCGAAGCGCATCCTCGGCCGCGACGCCACGCTGGAAGAAGCGCCCGTGATCCTCGACAAGTTTGCCAATACGGCCTCGGCCGGTTCCATCATCGCATTCCATCAGCACAACACCGATCTCGCGGCAGGCAGCATCGGCGTCATCTGCTCATTCGGGGCCGGGTATTCGATTGGCAGCCACATCCTCAAGCGAGTTTGACGGTATCAATCGCTAACCATCCTGACCTTTCATGCAAGAAATCACCGTCACCCAACGCAAAGTTGTCATCGCCGCCTGTTTCGGTACATTCCTCGAGTGGTACGACTTTCTTACCTTTGCCTCGCTGGCGACCTATTTCAGCGTGCTGTTCTTCCCGCCGGAGAATCCGACGGCAGCGTTGCTGATGAGCCTCGCCACGTTTGGCGTCGGCATGGTGGTGCGGCCATTGGGTTCGGCATTGTTCGGTTCGCTGGCGGACAAATTCGGCCGGCGTCCGATCTTTATCGCGACCATCTCGCTGATGGGCATGACGACCTTTCTGGTTGGAGTGCTGCCGACCTATGCGCAGATTGGCATTCTTGCGCCGCTGCTGTTGCTGATATTGCGCCTGTTGCAGGGCTTTGCAGTGGGCGGCGAGATCGGCGGGGTGGCGGTGTATCTCACCGAGCATGCACCGCACGGCAGACGCGGTTTCTACACCAGCGTCCTGCAACTGATGGGGCCGCTCGGCATTCTGGTTTCCACTTTGCAGATTGTGCTGTTGCAGGCCTTTTTGAGCGATGCAGATTTTCATCGCTGGGGCTGGCGCGTGCCATTCCTGTTTTCCGCGCTGCTGCTGTTCATTTCCATCAGGACGCGTATGAGTCTGGAAGAGTCGCCGGTGTTTCGCCAGTTGCAGGCTGAGGGCACGGTCTCCAAGGCGCCCCTGCGGGAATGCCTGAGTGATCGCCGCACCCTGGGACGCATGGCGCTGCTGTTCTTCTGCATCTCTGCAGGCGGTTCGCTGCTGTTCTTCTCGTCGCAGGTCTATGCCAATGTGTTCCTGAAGAGTGTGGTGCGGCTCGACGCACAACTCGCAAGTACGCTGGTCATGACCAGCACCCTGCTGCTGTTCCCGCTCACTGTCTTTTGCGGCTGGCTGTCGGACAAGATCGGGCGCAAGCCGGTCTTGCTGGCAGGTTTGATTCTGGGGGCGATTACTATCCTGCCCGTGTTCAAGGGCTTGCAGCATTACGGCAATCCGGCGCTGGAGCGTTTCAATCGTGAAGTCGCGGTGTCGCTGTACGGAGGCGATTGCGACTACAGTCCGTTCCGCAAGGCGGCGAATGATTGCGAGCGCAATCAAGAATTCCTTACCAGGAACGGCGTCTCTTATTCCCTTCGGCCACAACGGGCCGGGCAGGACGTCTTTGTGAGCATAGACGGCGACGGCGGGATATACGGTTTCAATCCCGAAAGGCTGACGGGAGCATTAAAAGCCCGGGGATGGTCGGAAAGTGCGGACGTCGGCCAGGTAAACCGCTTCATGCTGTTCCTGTTGCTCGTCGTGCCGGTGATCGCCGTTGCACTGATCACCGGCCCGCAGACCGCCGTCCTCGCAGAGCTGTTCACTGCGAGAACACGTTACACGGCAGCAGCATTGCCGCATAACCTGAGTGCGGGCTGGATCGGCGGCCTGTCGCCTTTCATGGTCACATTGTTTTCGGTCCAGGCGGGCGATGCGCTGGCCGGCCTGTGGTATCCGGTGGGCATGCTGATCTTTGCTTCCGTGCTCGGACTGCTGTTCATGCCCGAGACGCTCGACGTCCCCCTGGGCGATTAGCGGTCGCGAAAAGGCATAAAATCGCCAACGCGCATTCCGGCCTCAAGTTTTCCAGCCGGATGTCGTCATAGACGTGCGCACTACATTTTCATAAATGTAGCCCCAATTTGGAGAAATCAATGATCAACTGGTACAACTCGCTCAGCATACGCTGGAAGCTTCAATTCGGCTTCTTCCTGGTGACGATGGTCACCACTGTCTATAACCGGATGCTTGCCTCGCACGAACTGGGGCAGATGGTCGATATCGCGCGTGAAGGCGGGGTCAGCCAGCAGGTGATCAGCCAGCTCGTGGCCAACCATAATGCCTACATTTTCAATTCGTTCTGGGAGTCCGGGCTGGAGTTCATGCTCCAGTTCTTCATCATCGGCTTTGTAGCCAGCCTGTTCGTCAAACCGATCAAGGCCCTTTGCAATGCGTTGAAGACGGTGGAGAAGGGCGACCTGACCAAGGGCGTGGAGCATCGTTCGCGCGACGAGATCGGGGAGCTGGAAAAGAGTTTCAACGACATGCTGTCCAAGCTCAACCACATCATGTGCGAGGTGGACGAGAGCGGAAAGGAAATGGAACAGTCTGCATTCCAGATCGCCAAGATATCGCACGAGATCGCCGAGGTGGGGCGCAAGGAGCAAAGCCGTTCGGATGAGGTGAACGGTGCTACTCG
The DNA here is from genome assembly GCA_027310725.1 of Sideroxydans sp. Classification (GTDB taxonomy): domain Bacteria; phylum Pseudomonadota; class Gammaproteobacteria; order Burkholderiales; family Gallionellaceae; genus Sideroxyarcus. The sequence continues at coordinate 40,073 of DAIDAG010000054.1, forward strand.
GCAACTGCATCAGATCTCGGAAAGCGTGCAGGCGCAAGCGACCGAAGCGACAGTGAGAGCGCAAAAGACCGAGTCACAGGCGCGCGAAGGAATCAGTTTCGTGCAGAAGAATATCTCCGAGATGGAAAACACGGTGCAGGAAGTGAATCAGGCAGCCACGAAGATCAACGAGCTGGAGAGATCGGCGGCACAGATCCACGACATCATCACCACCATTCAGGACATTGCCGGACAAACCAATCTGCTCGCGCTCAATGCCGCGATCGAAGCCGCCCGCGCCGGCGAGCAGGGGCGTGGATTCGCCGTCGTGGCCGATGAGGTGCGCAAATTGGCCGAGCGCACGACGCAATCGGCCGGTGAGGTTTCGCGCATCATCTCCCAGCTTGGGGGCAAGGTGGAAGAAGTGACAACGTCGATGAGCGTGGTGGTGGGCAAGGTGCACGAGAACCAGAAACTGGCGGGCGAGACGGCTGCGGTGATCGAGCGTATCTCGGTGGATGTCGCGGAAACGGCCAGCGCGAACAACGGTATATCCGAGGCGAGTGTTGCGCAGATACGCAACGTGGATATCCTCCAGAAGACACTGAAGGAGTTGTTCGCGACGCTGCACGAGAGCTCGGTAAAGGTGGAGACGACGGCGGGTATCGGCGACGGGCTGCATACGGTCACCGGGAAGCTGAACAATCTGATGGCTGAATTCACCTTTAACCACACTTCTGCCATCCAGGCGATTCAGCACGAGAAGCGAACTTTTCCGCGCGCCGCCAACCGTTTGCTGGTCCATGTGGCTCAGGGCGGGACCTCAGTCGAATGCCCCAGCCTCGATTTCAGCATGACCGGTATTCGCCTGCTGATGAGCAAAGAACTGGACCGGAGCAAGCTGATCGAAATGGAGATATATCTGCCGCAGGAAGATATCAGTCATTACGAGGGACAGAAGCCGGTCAAACTGCCTGGCAGGATCACCTGGCAACGCAAGGAGCAGGGAAAGTTCATTTGCGGTGTTGCCTTTGAGAAAATGTCCGATGAAGCGGCCAAACGTTTGCGTGAAAGTATCAGGTACTACAACAAGGAACCCGAATTCGGTGCCATCCGGTGATACTGGGTATAATCCGCGCCCTTCACTAATTTGGGTTATAGCATGAGCATCCTGGCCTGGATCATCATCACCAGCCTATTGGGCGGCATCCTGAGCGTGATAGCGGCTGCGCTGTTTGCGCTCAATGCGCGGGGTGAGTACCTCGGCGGACTGGTGAGCTATGCCATCGGTGCGCTGCTGGGTGCCGTATTCCTCGACATCCTGCCCGAGGCTTTTCAGCAAGCGTCCAATCTGCCGGCAGTGAGTGGCATGGTGCTGGTCGGCATATTGCTGTTTTTCACGCTGGAGAAAGTGTTGATCTGGCGCCACTGCCATCATGAACACTGCGAAGCGCATGAGCCTCACGAACAGGCAGGGCACGATCATGGGCGTAGCGGGACGATGGTCATCGTCGGCGATACCTTCCACAACTTCATCGATGGCATCATCATCGCGGCGGCCTTCCTGGTCGATGTGCACCTGGGGATTGTGACTTCGCTGGCCATCATTGCCCACGAGATCCCGCAGGAGGTAGGCGATTTTGCCGTCCTGCTGCATTCCGGCTACAGCAAACTACGCGCCTTTCAACTCAATCTCATTTCCAGTTTTGCCACGCTGGTCGGCGGTGTGCTGGGATATGTCGCGCTGAAGGACATGCAATCGCTGGTGCCGTATTTGCTGGCCTTGGCGGCGTCCAGTCTGATCTACATCGCGGTGGCCGACCTGATACCCGGTTTGCACAAACGAACGCGCATGCGCGACACTGTGCAGCAGGTAGTGCTGATCCTGTTGGGCGTGGGGACAGTCGCGCTGTTCGGCTCTATCGCACCCGCTTGAGCATGATGCGATGAATGGCAGCGGCAAGTACGCCGCAGGGGCGCCGGTCAAATGGTTCCTGCGCATTTGACCGGCACTGCTTTGCGGTCATGACACGGAGACATTGATCGACTTTGGCTTGGCTTTCTCCGATTTTGGAAGAGTCACGTTGAGCATGCCGTCCTTGAATTCGGCTTTTACCCCGGACTCATCCGCATCATCGGGCACCCGGAAGCTGCGCATGAAATTGCCGTAGGAACACTCGACACGGTGGAATTTCTTGTTCTTCTCCTCTTTCTCCTGCTTGCGTTCGCCCTGGATGGTGAGCATGCCGTCCTGGATGGTGACTTTCACATCTTCTTTGTTTACCCCGGGAATTTCACCTTTGATGAGATAGGCGGCATCTGTTTCGCTGATGTCGACGGAAGGCATCCAGTCTGCAACGGCCAGCATCTCATTATCCGATGCCGGGCGGCTGGGCATACGCCCGAAGATACGATTCAAACGACTTGATACGTCATCCAATTCCCTGAAGGGGTCCCATTTGATCAAGTTCATGATAGTGCTCCTTTTTAAGTTGCGTCGAAGACAAATACCGCTGCGATTCTCCCTGAAAGACTGCGGTTACAACCATTCAAAACAGGCAGCTGCAATGTGTCAGAAAAATCGATTTATTCGGGATGCATGAGAGTGCGGCTCAGGGCTCCAGCCCGGGCATGAGTGGATTGATGATCAGCCTTATGGAACGTTTGCCATCAAATTCGACACGGACGAAACTCAAAATGCAGGACAAAATATCGCCTCGCCGATTTTGCGCTTCGTAGCGGTGGCCGCAATGGCACAGATAATTGAGAAACGGGTTCAATCGTTCTTCCTGGATCAAGTCGACGCCGGTGAGCTGTGGCAGCAGGCGCGACACATGCTGCCAAACCAGATCGCGACGCTGAAAGCCGAACAGCCTTTCAAAAGACCTGCTGCAATCCTGGATCATTCCGCGTTCGTCAAGTGCAAGTGACGGCGGGTCTTGTGGTTCGATCCGGCACTCGTCGCGCTCTTCCCGCGGCTGGCTATAGGAAAAGGGATGGGTATCGCTGGATGAGAAACTTCTCTGCAAGTCCATTTTTTTCTCCTTGAGGCTATCTTGGAAAGACGGGGCAATAGGGGATGATTGAACTTACTGCAATACCGGGATGGGGGAAATACGGGCGAATACATATGTATAAATACATATCTATTTGAGAATATATGGATTTTCTATATACAGAGCAGGTTGAAAGCGGTATATGTCCGGACAGTCAAAGGCTGCTTGCTTTACGATCAACAATGGGTAAAACGATCGATCCATACATTGGACGCCTTGTACACTGGCATCAAGGATGGCGCCGTGTTACTTTTTGCCGGAATCCTGTTTCATGCGGGTGCTACTTAGCTATCTGTTTCTGTGGTATTTTCGTTTCCATTTTGACAAACATCATTGGACGAACCAAGCGACATCTTGATGCCTCCAGAAGATAAATCGGTTAGCAAGAAAATCCGGAACCCTGTTCGCATGAAAGCCGAAGAACAGCGCTCCCATTCGCCTCCCGTGGAAGTACAGTCTCGCGCCACCTGGGAGAAGCTGTACGAACTCCAGGTGCACCCGCTCGAACCGGGATTGCAGGACGACGAGCGACGGAAGGCACCGATTGCGCTGGAGGTGTCCCGTGACCGATACATGGATCTTTATGACTTTTTCCCCATCGGTTATATCACGCTCAGCAGCGAGGGAATCATCAACGAGGTCAATCTTGCCGGTGCCGCACTCCTGGGCATTGAACGCAACAAGTTGATCGGCCGCCGCTTTGCCCCCTTTGTGGCATCCGAAGACAGTGAACCGTGGCATCGACAGTTTTTGAACACACAAAATTGCAACGCGAAACAAAGTTGCGAAGCGGCGATCAGGCGCGTTGATGGTTCAGTCTTTCAAGCCAAACTGGATAGTTCACGGATGGAAGCGGGGAATGATTCGCCGGTGCGAATCATCATCTCCGATATCACCGAACGAAAAAGCATGGAAAAGGAAATACAAGAGCGGCGAAAGGAAATGGACGATCTGCATATGCTGCATGCAACCTCGCAGACGGTTGCAGCCATCGCACACGAACTCAACCAGCCACTGCTTGCAATCGCATCTTATAGCAGCGCGGCGCTCATGCTGCTGAATTCCGAAGCGCCCAACCTGGACAAGGTCAGAAAAGCCGTGGATGGTTGCGAGCGACAGGCACACCGCGCCGGGAAGTCGATCCGCGACCTGCTCGAATTCCTGAACATTCAGGAGTTCTCGACTGAAACATTCGATCTCAATGCGGAAATAGCCAACGCTCTCGATGTGGCCAGGTCGGAACATGAATTGGGGTTCGAATGCATTTTCCAAAAGGATGAAGAGATTCCTTTGATTCGAGCCAGTCGTACCCATGTGCAAAAGGTGCTGCTCAATCTGTTGCACAACGGTATGGAGGCCATGCAGGAAGCCGGCGTTCCGCTGCCGGTCATTTTGGTGACGGTGAAAAGTATCCCGGGTGAAAATGTTGCCCAGGTGACGATACGGGACAACGGGCCTGGCATCAAGGAAGAGGATATATACCGCCTGTTCAAGCCGTTCTTTACCACCAAGGCCAAAGGCATCGGCATGGGACTCGCGGTTAGCCGTTCTCTGACCGAGACCAATGGCGGCAAACTGTGGTTTGAATCACAAGCCGGTTCCGGCGCCATTTTTCATCTGACGTTGCCCTTCGCATCATGAGCTACTACGGCTACGTATTTATCGTGGATGATGATGCGGTCGTGCTGGATTCGCTACGCATGCAGCTGGAAGCTGCCGGTTATGCCGTCGCCACGTTTCACGGTGCCGAAGATTTCCTGGAAATATGCACCCCAGATACCCATGGCTGCATCATTCTGGATGTGAGCATGCCCGACATGGACGGTCCCGCCTTGCAGGAGGAATTGAAGCGGCGGGGCTTGAATCTTCCGATCATCTTTCTTTCGGGACACGGAACCATACCGTTGACGGTGCGCACTCTCAAGGCCGGTGCGATGGATTTTCTGACCAAACCGGTGAAGGGAGCGGTATTGCTGGCCCGAGTCCAGGAAGCGATGGAGCAGTGTTCCCTCTTGCGGAAGCAGGCTCAGGCTTCCCAATCCATCGCATCAAGGCTGGCCATGCTTACCGATCGCGAAAATGAAGTTCTCAAGCTGGCCGTCGCCGGGCATACCAGCAAGGAGATCGCGCAACGCCTGGGCATCAGCTACCGGACAGTCGAGATACATCGCGCCCACGTCATGCAAAAAACCGGCGCATCCAATATGCTCGAACTCGCGCGCATCACCTCGAACCACGTATCCAGATAGTTTTCGCATACCCATACGTATTCATACTGATTTTATCGGGCGGTGGTTCGATGTTAGCGTGGGCAACGTAAAAGGAGGTGCCCAACATGTTGCTGCCAACGATCGAAAAGCCGCAGGGAAGGAATGTATTCGAAGCCATTCTCGCGCGGCGCACCGTACGGGCATATGCACCGGACAAGATCAGCAAGAATGCGATTCAGACACTGCTGGAAGCCGCAGTCCGTGCTCCCACCGCCATGCACGAGGAGCCATGGGCGTTCGTCGTGGTACAGAACAGGCAAATATTGAGGCAGCTGTCCGACCGGGCCAAGCCGATATTCATCGAGGAGATGCGCCACCGCAACGCTCAGGGTGTTCGACATTCGTTCGAGCATTTTGCCAGGCCGGATTTCGACATGTTCCATGGGGCAAACGCCTTGATCATCATCTGTGCAAAGCCGGCGAGCCCCTTCGTCGTTGCCGATTGCTGGCTGGCAGCCGAGAATCTGATATTGGCTGCCTGTGAACTTGGTCTCGGCAGTTGCGTCATTGGCTCGGTCGTTTCCGTCCTGAATATCCACATGGTGAAAACAGAACTCGGCATACCCGCTGCTTACACCGTCATTGCCCCCATCGTCGTGGGGCTGCCGATGGGGGAAACCGAAGCGACTTCAAGAAAGGAACCGTTGATCCTCTCCTGGAAACAATGATCCGTTGCGCCGTCAGGTAGTCCAAGGTCGTTTTGACTGCGCCGGTCCCGATAGTCCCTTGCCGTAAAGCCCGATATCGGAAATCCCCGTCCGGCCGCCTGACAGACTGGCCCGGATCGCATTTCCAGACATTCGTCATTCCCCGTGTATGAAACAGTTAGAATAGCGTCCCCGTCAAGAAGGGGCGAAATCCCCTTGTTTGCCTGAATCCTTACACCAAGTGCAACACCGAAACAGCATGAAAATCAAAGAAAAAACACCCAAAATCGGTTTCGTATCGCTCGGTTGCCCCAAAGCAACGGTCGATTCGGAACATATCCTCACGCGCATGCGTGCCGAGGGTTATGTCATCACGCCGAGTTACCAGGAAGCCGATCTGGTGGTAGTGAATACCTGCGGCTTCATCGACAGTGCCGTGGCGGAATCGCTGGAAGCCATCGGCGAAGCGCTGCAGGAGAACGGCAAGGTCATCGTCACCGGATGCCTCGGCGCCAAGGGCGACATCGTGCAAAAGACACACCCCAAGGTACTGTCAGTCACTGGGCCGCACGAGACCGATGCTGTGATGAACGCAGTGCATCAATACTTGCCCAGATTGCACGACCCCTATGTCGACCTGGTACCGCCGCAAGGTGTGCGCCTCACGCCGCAACACTTCGCCTATTTGAAGATATCCGAAGGCTGCAACCATCGCTGCACCTTCTGCATCATTCCCAGCCTGCGCGGCGACCTGGTAAGCCGGCCGATCCACGAGGTCATGACCGAGGCGGAGAAACTGGTCGAGTCCGGCGTGAAGGAGCTGCTGGTCATCTCGCAGGACACCTCGGCCTACGGCGTGGACGTTAAATACCGCACCGGCTTCTGGAACGGCAAGCCGCTGAAGACGCGCATGACCGAACTGGCGGACGCGCTCGGCAGCCTCGGCGTGTGGACCCGCCTGCATTACGTCTATCCCTATCCGAGCGTGGATGAAGTCATCCCGCTGATGGCGGAAGGCAAAATTCTGCCGTACCTGGATATCCCGTTCCAGCATGCCAACGAGCGCATCCTCAAGCTGATGAAGCGTCCGGCCAACAGCGAGAATGTGCTCAAGCGCATTCGCCAATGGCGCGACGTCTGCCCAGACATCACCCTGCGCAGCACCTTCATCGTCGGTTTTCCCGGCGAGACGGAAGAGGAATTCGAAGAACTGCTCGACTTCATCGAAGAGGCGCAACTGGACCGTGTTGGCGCGTTCAAGTACTCGCCGGTGGAAGGCGCGGTCGCGAACGCGCTGCCGGACCATGTCGATCCCGATGTGCAGGAAGACCGCCTGGCGCGCCTGATGTACCTGCAGGAAGAGATCAGCGCCGGGAAGCTGGCGAAGAAAGTCGGCCAGACCATGACCGTGCTGGTGGACGATGTGGATGAAAACGGCTCGGTCGCGCGCAGCGCTGCCGATGCGCCGGAGATCGACGGTTTGGTGTATATCGACGGTGAAGAGCTGGAAGTCGGCGAGTTCGTCACGGTAAGGATCACCGATTCCGATGAGCATGATCTGTGGGGTGAAGTGGTCTGAGCATGAGCGAGGAAAATCCCTGCCTGACTTGCGGCGCCTGTTGCGCTTATTTCCGGGTTTCGTTCTACTGGGGTGAGTCGAACGAAACCCCCGGTGGCATCGTTCCCGCCGAACTGACCGAGCAGGTGCACCAGCACCTGCTATGCATGAAAGGGACCAACAACCATCCTCCGCGTTGCGTCGCCCTGCAGGGCGAGGTTGGCAAACAGGTATCCTGTTCCATCTACGAGCAACGTCCCACGCCTTGCCGCGAGTTCAATGTGTATGAGCTCGACGGCTCGCCGAACATGCGCTGCTTCAAGCTGCGAGGCCTGACTCCTCCTGCTACAATCGAGCCATGACTTTTTTTGCCTTTTTTGCTGTCGGTCTGGGTGCTGCCATCGGCGCGTGGCTGCGCTGGGGATTGGGAATATGGTTGAACCCGACAGTATCCGAACTGCCATTGGGTACCCTGTCCGCCAATCTTATAGGCGGTTATCTGGTCGGACTTGCGGTCGCATTTTTCATGCACTACCCCAGTCTGTCGCCGGAATGGCGCTTGTTCGCAATCACCGGTTTCCTGGGAGGACTCACGACCTTTTCCACTTTCTCGGCAGAGACCGTTACGCTGCTGATGCGCGGGCAATATGCCTGGGGCACGGCGATCGTCGCGGCACACCTCGGAGGTTCGCTGCTGATGACGGTGCTGGGGATGCAAACGTTCAAATGGTTACAGCAATAGGGAGAGAATATGCAATCCGTCGTGCTTAGATTCTATGTCAGCGAAATACAACATCACCATAACGAACTGATGCACGAGTGGCTGCTGCGCCTGGCGCAACGCCTGGAAATACCCGGTGGCTCGGCCTTTCGCGCCATTGCCGGCTATGGCAAGCACGGGCGCATGCATGAAGAGACTTTCTTCGAGCTGGCAGGAAATCTAGCCGTCGCGGTCGAATTCATCCTGGAAGCGAAGGATGCGGACAGATTGATGGCCGCGGTCGTTGCGGAGAAACTGCAACTGCACTATGTGCGTTACGCTGTGGAATCCGGCACGACGTAAGTCTGTGGCCGATGTCTTGCCTGGCATTTTTTTGCCGGGTCATGACCAACCGCTTATCGGCTGATTTCTCGGCTGCTTGCCGGGATGGCCAGTTGTTCCATCAATTACTTCTTTCCCTTGCCGGACAACTGAGTCTCGATCTCAACCTCGGCAGCGATCCAGTAGTCCATCGAGCCAGCCTTGAAACCGTTCTTCTCGGCAATGAAATAGGCAGCGTCCTGAACCATTCTGTAGCGTTGTTCCGGTGTCGGTGCGGCAGCCGTTTTGGCCGGTGCCGCTTTGGCGGGCGCGGCGGGCTTCTTCTCCGCTGCAGCGGGTTTGCCGACCGTTGTTGCCGGCTTTTTGGCTGTTGCGGTTTTGGTTGTCGTTGTCTTGGCAGTGACCTTTTTGGCGGTCGCCTTGGGGAGGGATGCTGCAGCGGTTGTTTTTCCGGCAGCAGGCTTGGTTGACGGTTTGGAGACGGCGGGTTTTTTTGCGGTGGTGGATTTTACAGTTGCCATGATCGCTACCTTTCAAAAATTAAGTTCATTGTTTTGCAAAATGAAACTTGTAATTTTATGTATCCCCCTCGCCCCCAATTCTAAACACAAATACCCGGCGCCCTGTGATTTATTTGTGTCAAAGATAAAACACACCGCCCGGACAAGTCTGCGCCTGTTCGATGCGCGTCAGGGTGGGCAGCAGATTCAATCCGGTATTCTCCTTCAGCCTCACGGCGTGCTCCTTGAGGTCGTCCAGGTCGATGCGGATGGGCGCGCCCGTCGCGGCCAAGGCGATCACATTGCCGCTTTCGCAGGAAGGAAAAACCAGTGCGCGCGTCTCGAACGCTTCGCGCAGTCGCTCCAGGCTGGCGGTATAGCCGCGACTGCGTCCGAGCAGATTGACGGCGAGGATGCCGTTGTCGTTCAGGCGTGAACGGCACATCTGATAGAACGGCAAGGTATCCAGTTCGCCGGGTCGTGCGTTCTCGTCGAAACCGTCGACCAGGATCAGATCGTAAGTCTTGTCGTTTTCGGCGATGAATTTTGCGCCGTCACCGATCACAACATTCAGGCGCAGAGGATCGTCCGGCAGCTTGAAGAATTGCCTGGCTGCAGCCACTACGCGCGGCTCGATCTCCACCACGGTCAGCTTCGCCAGCGGGCAATTGCGGTAGATGAATTTGGTCAGCGAAGCCGCGCCCAGACCGATCAGCAGCACCTTGCGCGGAAAGCGCGCATCGTCGCGCATGAGCAGGCTCGCCATCATCTCCTTGGTGTATTCGAGCTCCAGATGCCAGGGCCGTGCGATGCGCATCGCGCCCTGTACCCAGGTGGAACCGAAGTGCAAATAACGGATGCCGGACTCTTCGCTGATATCGATGGAAAAACTCATTGTGTCGGGGTGGGGGAGGCTGAACGGGATAATTTTCTGAAAGCCAGGCGCGCCAGTGCCAGCAGCAGCTCCACCAGCAGCAGGACGGCGAGCGCCGCGCACGCGCCGAACACCAGCGCATCCTGGTTCAATGGAACGGCATAACTGTACTGTCCCATCGCTTCATCCAGCATTTCCTTGTCGCCGTGCAAGAGGACATGCAGCGCTTTCAGCGGCAGGCTGGTCTGCAGCGCGGCCATGTCGGCCTCGAAACGCAGCTTGCGCGCGACCATCTTTGCGATTGCCAGTCCTTCTTCCTGAAAAGGCTTGACCTCGCTGTTGCGGTGCAGCTCGATCAGCTTGTTCAGGTCGCCGTTGAAATACTTGTTGGCGATCTCCTGGTACGGCTGCAAGTTGATACTTACCTCGCGCAGATGCGCATCCACGCGTTTCTGGTATTGATCGACGAAATTGGGGGCCTGCAAGCCGATTAGCAGCGAGATGCAGGCCATGATGATCATCAGGTAGCGATAGAGGACGGCAGTCATGACCTCGGAAGCACTTTACTTCGGTGAAATGCGGTTCAAGAGCCAGCGCGCCCACTCGGTCACTTCCGTTGCGCTCATGCCCAGGGTGGCGTGTTGTTTTGCCAACTCATCGCCTGCCGCGCCGTGCAGGTATACAGCCAGCAGTAGTGCCTCGTCCGTGTCCAAGCCCTGCGCGACGAAGGCAGCGATCATGCCGCTCAGCACGTCGCCCATGCCGGCGCTGCTCATGCCGGGATTGCCGGTCCGGTTGATGTGCAGCTTGCCGTCGCGCGTGGCGCACAAGCTGCCTGCGCCTTTCAGTACCACGCTGCCGTGCAACTTCCCGGCGAGAGCAAGTGCCGCGCCCGTCCGATCCGCTTGAATGTCTTCTGTTTTGCAGTCCAGCAAACGCGCGGCTTCGCCTGGATGCGGGGTGAATACAGCGGCTGCTTTGCGTGTATGCAGCATGCCGCGCAAGTCGGGGCGCTGGGCGATCAGGTTCAAGGCATCGGCATCCAGCACCAGCGCGACGTCGATCAGCAGTGCGTCATACAGCAGCTTTTGCGCAGCCGGGCTTTTGCCGAGGCCGCAACCGACCACCAGCACGTGAGAATTGAAATTGTTTTTCGCGTTTGCCTCCTCTCCCACCGGGGAAGGGTTGGGGTGTTGGAAGCCTCTCATGGCATCTGCAGCGCCATGCAGCATCAGCTCCGGCTGTAATAAATCCACAACAGGCGCGTTATCCGCCAGCATCCCGACATGCACACAGCCTGCACCCATTTTGAGGGCCGCGCGGCCGGCCAGTAACGCCGCCCCGACCATGCCATTGGCCCCGCCGATGACGGTGACCGTGCCGAACATCCCCTTGTTGCTGTCTCTGGGGCGCGGCTTGAGGAAGGCGGCGACTTGCTTCTGGGTGATCGAGGCGGTGCGGGCGTTAGCCATGTTGTTTTCCCTGAGTTTGAGAGGTCGGCTGCATTATAATTGCAACCTGTCGTCAACGCCCTTTATCCATGCCATGTTCCGCACTTCGATAGGTAAATCCGCTCTTTCCGCCTTCCGTCTCGACAAACTGCGCATCGCGCTGAGCGCCACGAAATCGGGCGTCACCCTCGAAGACACCCGCCACTGCTACTTCACCGAACTTTCCGCCGAGCTTGCTCCGGCTGACGCTGTCCTGCTGGATCGTTTGCTCGGTCTGGATAAGAGTGCAGGCGAGCCCCATCTCGAGGGCAAGGTAACCCGCCTGCTGGTCGTGCCGCGCCTGGGCACCATCTCGCCCTGGTCTTCCAAAGCCACCGACATCGCGCGCCATTGCGCCTTGCCGCAAGTCACGCGCATCGAGCGCGGCGTGCTGTTTTACCTGAAGACCAGGAGCGGCAAGCCTCTGACGGATACCGAAAAACAGGCCGTGCTGCCGTTGCTGCATGACCGCATGACAGAATCCGTGGTTGCCGACGTTGCAGGCCCTTCGACTGAGCTCGGGACAGGCATCGAAGACAGGATATTCAAACACGGCACGCCGCAGCCGCTGTCCACAGTGGACGTCCTCGTAGGCGGCAATGCGGCGCTGGAAGCCGCCAACCGCAAACTGGGTCTGGCTCTCTCCGCCGACGAGATCGACTATCTGGTGCAGAACTTCACCAGGCTGGAACGCAACCCCACCGACGTCGAGCTGATGATGTTCGCGCAGGCCAACTCAGAACACTGCCGCCACAAGATATTCAACGCCGACTGGATCATCGACGACCAACAGCAGACCATCTCCCTGTTCGGCATGATCCGCAACACGCACAAGTTGCACCCCGAAGGCACCGTGGTTGCCTATTCCGACAATTCCTCGGTCATCAAGGGTGCCGAGATAGAGCGTTTCTATCCGCGCAAGGACGGCAGCTACGCCTTCAGCAAGGAACTAACGCACACCCTGATGAAGGTCGAGACGCACAACCACCCGACCGCCATCGCGCCGTTCGCGGGGGCGGCGACCGGCTCCGGCGGCGAGATCCGCGACGAAGGTGCGACCGGCACGGGCTCCAAGCCGAAGGCCGGACTGACTGGGTTCTCGGTGTCCAACCTCAACATCCCGGGGTTCATACAGCCGTGGGAAATATTTGAGAAGGGGGAAGGAGGAAGGGAGTACGGTAAAACCGCCGCATCGCTGCTGAATTCACCCTTGAGCGCCGAAGGCGCGCTCCCTTCTCCCTTAAACCCTTCCCAGACGTACGGCAAGCCAGGGCGCATCGCGTCTCCTTTGCAGATCATGATCGACGGCCCCCTCGGTGGCGCGGCCTTCAACAACGAATTCGGCCGCCCCAACCTGGCTGGTTACTTCCGCACCTTCGAAGAGAATGTCAACGGCGAGATGCGCGGTTACCACAAACCCATCATGCTGGCGGGCGGGGTTGGCAGCATTAGAGCCGAACACACGCACAAGCACGAGTTGCCGGTGGGCGCGGTGCTGATCCAGCTCGGCGGTCCCGGCATGCTGATCGGCCTCGGCGGCGGTGCGGCCTCCAGCATGGATACCGGCGCCAACGCCGAAAACCTCGATTTCGATTCCGTGCAGCGCGGCAACCCCGAGATGCAGCGCCGCGCGCAGGAAGTCATCGATCGCTGCTGGCAGATGGGCGACGACAACCCCATCCTCTCCATCCACGACGTCGGTGCGGGAGGCATTTCCAACGCGCTGCCGGAACTGGTGCATGGCGGCGGCAAGGGCGCGAAGTTCGAATTGCGCTCGGTGCCCTCTGAAGAGCGCGGCATGTCGCCGATGCAGATATGGAGCAACGAAGCGCAGGAACGCTACGTGCTGGCGATCCCGGTCGAGCGCGTGCTGGAATTCCAGGCATTGTGCGAACGCGAACGGTGTCCTTTTGCGGTGCTGGGGACGGCCATCCGCGAAGACCGGCTCGTGGTGCACGATGAAGAATTCGACAACAACGCGGTGGACATGCCGCTCTCCGTGTTGCTCGGCAAGCCGCCGAAGATGACGCGCAAGGTGGCACGCGAGCAGGTCACACTGCCCAAATTCGATACCGGCAACGTCGTGCTGAAGGAATCCATCGAGCGCGTGCTGCGTCTGCCCTCAGTGGCGGACAAGACCTTCCTCATCTCCATCGGCGACCGCACCGTGGGCGGCATGACCGCGCGCGACCAGATGGTCGGGCCGTGGCAAGTGCCGGTGGCGGATGTCGCCGTCACGCTGATGGGCTACAACACCTATCTGGGCGAAGCCTTCGCGCTCGGCGAACGCACACCCATCGCCGTGCTCAATGCGCCTGCTTCCGGCCGCATGGCCATCGGCGAGGCGATCACCAATATCGCGGCCGCGCAGATCGACAAGATCGGCGATATCAAACTCTCCGCCAACTGGATGGCTGCCGCCGGACACCACGGCGAAGACGCTGCGCTGTTCGACACCGTCAAGGCCGTGGGCATGGAAATGTGCCCGCAGCTCGGTATCAGCATCCCGGTGGGCAAAGATTCGATGTCGATGAAGACCACCTGGAAAGAGGGCGAGCAGAGCAAAGCCGTCACCGCGCCGCTGTCGCTCATCGTCACCGCTTTCGCCCCATGCAGCGATGCGCGCAAGACACTCACCCCGCAACTGGTAGCCGACACCGATACCGTCGTGCTGCTGTTCGACCTCGGCTGCGGCAAGAACCGCCTGGGCGGATCGGCGCTGGCGCAGGTGTACAAGCAAGTCGGCGATGTCGCGCCGGACGTGGACGATGCCAAGAAACTCAAGGCCTTCTTCAGCCTTATCCAGCGCTTCAACAGCGAAGGGAAGCTTCTGGCTTACCATGACCGTTCCGACGGCGGCATGCTGGCGGCCCTGTGCGAGATGAGTTTCGCTTCGCACATCGGCCTGGACATCCGCCTGGACGAATGCAAGGGCGACGACCTCGGCATATTATTCAACGAAGAACTCGGCGCGCTGGTGCAAGTGCATTGCGACGATCTGGCCGACATCTTCGTGCAGTGCGACGACGCAGGCCTTACCAACGTGCACGAAGTGGCGCGTCTCAACACCAGCGGCACCGTCAACATCTCGCACGGCAAGACGCAGTTGTACAGCGAGAATGCGATCACCCTGCGTCGCATCTGGTCCGAAACCACCTGGCAGATACAAAAGCTGCGCGACAATCCGGCCTGCGCACAGCAGGAATACGAGCGCACGCTGGATGCGAAGGACCCGGGTCTGCATGTGAAGCTGACTTACGATCCGAACGAGAACCCTTATACCGTTCGCGGCGAGCCTGTCACCTCTGCCGCCCATCCTTCGACAAGGTCGGGACGAACGGCAGCGGCGGTGCTTACTTCGCGCCCCAGGATGGCCATCCTGCGCGAGCAGGGCGTGAACGGCCACGTCGAGATGGCTGCCGCCTTCGACCGCGCCGGCTTCACCGCCGTGGATGTGCACATGAGCGACATCATCAGCGGCCGCGTGAAGCTGGCCGAATTCAAGGGCGTGGTGGCCTGTGGCGGATTCTCCTACGGCGACGTGCTGGGTGCGGGCGAGGGCTGGGCGAAATCCGTCCTGTTCAACCCGAGGGCGCGCGACGAGTTCGAGGCTTTCTTCAAGCGCAGTGACACATTCGCGCTCGGTGTGTGCAACGGCTGCCAGATGATGAGCAACCTGCACGAGATCATCCCGGGTGCGGAGAACTGGGCGCACTTCGCGCGCAACCAGTCGGAGCAGTTCGAGGCGCGCTTCGTCATGGTGGAAGTGCAGCAAACGCCGTCCATCCTGTTCGATAGCATGGCCGGCAGCCGCATGCCCATCGTCGTTGCGCACGGCGAAGGCTATGCAGACTTCGGCAACACCAAGCGCCTGCATGACGCACAACCGCTGGTCACGCTGCGCTATGTCGATCACTACGGCAAACCGACGACTACCTATCCGCTCAACCCCAACGGCTCGCCGCAAGGCATCACCGGACTCACCACGCCGGACGGGCGCTTCAGCATCATGATGCCGCACCCCGAGCGAGTGTTCCGTTCCGTGCAAAATTCCTGGTACCCGAAGGAGTGGCAGGAGAACGGCGCATGGCTGCGCATGTTCCAGAATGCAAGGAAGTGGGTGGGGTAGAGTTGACATACCCATATTGGGTAGTAAGATGCCCGCTATGGGCATAAAGGCAAAAACTTCTACTCCCGTTCAGCACAACAGTTTATCCGCTGCGCTGTTTTCCAATACGCAACAACGGGTGCTGGGATTATTGTTCGGGCAGCCACAACGCAGTTTCTTTGCCACCGAGTTGATCGGGTTGTCCGGCGGCGGTTCCGGTGCGGTGCAGCGCGAGTTGAAACGCCTGGATGAAAGCGGCTTGGTGACAGTCAAGCGCTTGGGAAACCAGAAGCACTATCAGGCGAACCCGCGGTCACCGATCTTTTCCGAACTATGCGGCATCGTGCAAAAGACCGCGGAATCGGCCGAGCCGTTGCCCGACCTCTCCATCCGTACCGAAGGGCTCCGCTCCGCCGCGTCGACGCGGCGCGAGAACGGCGAATGGCTGCGCATGTTCCACAATGCCAGGAAGTAAGCGGGCTTGGCATTTCCCGCGCTGTCCTGGATCGCTCTGAAGCAGTCCTCTATTGCCGGCCTACCGGATCCACACGGTCTTCGCGTTCACAAATTCATGTATCCCCAGCCTGGACAGCTCGCGTCCATAGCCCGAAGACTTGATGCCGCCGAACGGCAAGCGCGGATCGGATTTGACCATGCCGTTGATGAAGGTGCATCCGGCCTGGATACGGGTCGCCAGTTGTTCGGCCCGCGCCACGTCCTTGCTCCAGATCGATGAACCAAGCCCGAAACGGGTCTCGTTCGCGATGTTCAGCGCATCCTCCTCACTTGCGGCGCGAATCGCGATGGCGACCGGCCCGAACAGCTCCTCGTGGTAAGCGCAGGTTTTGGCGGTGACGCGATCCAGAATGGAGGGCTGGTAGAAGAATCCCGCGCGCTCCGCCGGCTTGCATCCGGTCACTGGGACCGCCCCCTGGGCAATCGATTCGGTGACCTGCCGGTGCAGGTTGTCGCGCAGATCGAGGCGTGCCATGGGGCCGATCTGCGTGGTCTCGTCCATCGGGTCGCCGAGCTGGAGCGCCTCCACTCTGGTTGTGAGGCGGTGCAGAAATTCTTCCGCGATCTGCGGCACGAGGATGAATCTCTTTGCCGCGATGCACGATTGCCCGCCATTGAGGTAGCGCGAGGCGACTGCCATATCGGTTGCCAATTCCAGATCGGCATCGTGCAGCACGATGAACGGGTCGGAGCCGCCCAATTCCAGCACGCATTTCTTCAGGTACTGGCCGGCACAGGCCGCCACTTTGCGTCCTGCCGCTTCCGATCCGGTGAGTGTGACTGCGTGGATATGCGGACTGGCGATCGCCCCGGCGACGTGTTCGACCTCGATCATCAGGTTCGTGAACAACCCCTCCGGCAGACCGCTGTCGCGAAAGATCGCCTCAATCGCCAGTGCGCACTGCGGCACATTGGGGGCGTGCTTCAACGCGACAGCATTGCCCGCCATCAAGGCCGGAGCGGCTGCGCGGAACACTTGCCAGAAAGGAAAGTTCCACGGCATGACGGCGAGCAACACGCCGAGCGGGTAATGCGCGACATAACTCTTTCCTGCATCCGATGGAATCGGTTCGGCGCGCAGAAAATCCTCGGCATGCAGGGCATAAAAGTCGCAGGCACCCGCGCACTTCTCGACTTCGGCGCGCGCCTCGCGTAGCGGTTTGCCCATTTCCAGCGTGATGAGTGCCGCATATTGCCCAAGCTGCGCGCGTAACCGGGTCGCTGCATTGCGCAGTATTTCGGCGCGTTGGGAGAAAGGGTTTTGCGCCCACAGTTGCTGCGCGCTGTGGGCTTTTTGCAATGCGCTATTTAAAAGATCGACATCCCAACTGGTGTGGGACTGGATCAGCTGATCGTTGGCCGGGTTGCGGCTTGTGAAGGACATGTTCTTCGTGCCTTTAGGGGTTGTCGGATAGCCGGGAATTCCGTTCCTCCGGTGAGTCCATATTAACCATTTATCCGAATTTGGTCGTCCGTTTGTCGTTTTCGATAAAAGCGCAAGTCGATACCCATTATTCTCGTAGAGCAATTATTGCCGAATATGCAGAAAGGGGGAGATCTTGGAAATACATTTCAAAACCAAAGAAGTGGCCATATTGCTGGCGGCTTCATTGATGAGCTTTCTGGCCAATATTCCCGATTCCATTCTGGGTAATCTGGTCGACAAAAGGATATTGCTGGTCGCATTGGCGACCCTGGTGGTTGTAGCGATGTTCCGCTATTTGCGGATGCTGCTGTTGTTAACCATTTCAATTCTGGCGATCGGAGCCAACCTTCCGGCGGAAATGGCAACCGCGTTGGGTATCAGCCAGACGGCATTGCTCGTGTCCCTTGGTGTCGTGGTTGCGCTCACGCTGCTGAACCGCTACATGAACTGGTTGCCCACCGATAAGGAATCGCCTCCTCCGGAGACCGGGGATGTACGCCAGGCCCTGCTTGCCGCAATTGAAAAAGGCGACAAGGCTACCGTGGAGCGGCTGTTGGGCATGAACGCAAACGTCAACTTCACGCTGTACGGCACGACTCCCTTGCATTTGGCTGCCGAGAAAGGCTACCCCGAGATCGTGCGGCTGCTCATCGCCTATGGGGCTGACTTTCAAAAGGAGAATGCGGAGGGAAAAACCCCCCTGGATGTGGCTTTGTCAAAAATGAAGTTCATCCAGACCGAGGAGATACTCATTAACGCCCATAATTCTTATGGTGCGATCTATGGCCGGTCGGAAACTTGAAAGGTTGCAGAGATGGAATATGGAAACCCATGCTGCAGTCTGGGAAATGGCTGCACCTGAAGGTTCCGTCGTCGTAAAGCCGTAAGGCTTCGTGACGAGAAAAAAGCGACCGTCGGGTCGCTTTTTATTTGCATGTTCCGCTGTAAACTTTGCGCCTTGCCGTGTGGCATTTCCAAACATGAAGGTGCGAACATGAAAAAGGAATTTTGGCTGGAACGCTGGGAGCGGGCGGAGATCGGTTTTCACCAGAACGAGATCAACCCGTATTTGCGTCAATTCTGGAAAGAGTTGCCTTGTTCAGGCAGCGGCGAGGTGTTCGTGCCGCTGTGCGGCAAGAGCCAGGACATGGCGTGGCTGCGCCAGCAAGGATGCACGGTGCTGGGGGTGGAGCTCAGCTCCATAGCGGTGCAGGATTTTTTCACGGAAAGCGGAAAATCACCGACGCATACCAAAAACGACAAGTTCGAAACGTGCGAGGCAGACGGCATTCGCATCCTGTGCGGGGATTTCTTCGACCTGGGCAGGAAAGACCTGGCGAACATCAGCGCGGTGTACGACCGCGCATCGCTGGTGGCCTTGCCGCCGGACATGCGCGAGCGTTATGCGCGCCACCTGGTGGATATCCTGCCGCCCGGGACGAAAATCCTGCTGATCACGTTCGATTATCCGCAGGCGGAGATGCAGGGGCCGCCGTTTGCGGTGTCGACAAGCGAAGTCGAGGCGCTCTACGGCAAGTACGCCGAGATACGCCAGCTGGCACAGAAAGACACGTTGCCGGAAAACCCGCGCTTCGCACAACGCGGCGTGAGCCGTATGGAGGAGAGCATTTTTCTGCTGACCTTGCGCTAGAGTGTGACGCTGCCTGCGTTGGCGCAATTCCATTCGCGCATGACAAATCCTGATTGGCTAAGAACTCAGTTAACCTCCTTTTCCGCAGGCGAAAGAAAAGGTTTAACGCAAATTGTCCGTTAGCAGAATCTGCGTCATTCCGGCGCAGGCCGGAATCCAGACGATTAAAAAATCCCTACAAAAGTGGGGCAACATGATGGTTTTGTCCGCTTCGCGGAATGTTTTTATGGCTGGATTCCGGCCTGCGCCGGAATGACAGTCTGTGGAGGATGTCGCCAACGCGATCAAGTGACGGTAAGCCCCAGCGAGCACCAGTCCTGCATGCCTCCGCGATACCATTTGAGCTTGCCGGCGGGGTAGCCCAGGGCGAGCAGGGTGCGGATGTAGTTCGGCGTCTGTCCGCACCACGGCCCATTGCAGAAGATCGCGACCGTGCAGGCGGCGCTGAAGTCGTAAGTCCCGGCGGTTTCTTTCACTTCAAAAGACTCGATCAATGTCTTCTTCACGCCGGGCAGGTCTGTGGCCTGGCCTGCCATGTTCTGCGCATAAGGGATGTTGACTGAGCCGGGAATGGTGCCCTTCGCATACCAGTCCGGCGTGCGGGAATCGACGACCATGAGCTTGCTCTCTCCCTTACGTATGCGCTGCAGGCAGTCCAGCACTTCCAGTTCGCCCAGCGTTTCCACTCCCGGCGCCAGTTGCATCGGCTGGATGCAATACGGCGGGCACTTGCGCGCGATGACGGCATAATCCGTCCTGATCGTCGCTGCCGGGTCCTGTTCGCGTTGTATCGTGACGGGTTTGCCCAGGTGCAGTACTTCCACCGTCGGCATGCCTGCGCATATGTTGTAGTCGGTCATGGCGATTCTGTGTCTGGAAATATCGTGAGGGTATTGATTGTACCGGAGTCGATATTGATGAGTCCGTTCGTGTTGAGCTTGATGGAACTACCAGCCATTCGACCAAGCCCGCAAGCGGGCAAGTCGCTGGTCATATCGAAGGGCGGATTCCGCATCTGATTGATTGTGCGTCATCGTCCCTTCAGTTCTCTCACGCCTGATACCTACTTCTTATCGCCTTTGCTGGCGTCCTCAATTTTGTCTCCGGCTTTTTCAAGCTGCTGCCCGGTTTTATCGACTGCATTGTCGACTGCTTTGCCGGCTTTTTCTGCCGGGCCTTCCTTCTGGCAGGCGGACAGCATCACAATGATCGCACTCATGATGAGGGTCGCACTGATGGTTTTTTGAATCTTCATTTTGAGTTTCTCCCGATGATGTAATGAGGGCACATTCTCCGTGTCCTTCGAAGGTATATATCTCAAGGCGAACAGCTAAAGCAGTGATTAGCTCTTGCAGCACCCGGCGACTGCCCGCTGCCGCCAATGAGCGTCACTGTAACGAATCAGATACGCTTGATGGCTTCCTTGACATCGCCAAAGGATTTTTCGGCTTTGCCGGCGATTTGCTTGTTGAGGCCTTTGACTTGCTGCTCTTTGCTGCCAACCAGCTTGCCGGCTTCTTCTTGTACCTTGCCGGCGACATCCTTTGCAGCACCTTTGATTTGATTCTTGTTCATGATCACGTTCTCCATTCAAGTTGGCAGGTCAGCCCTGCTGGAGTTTCAGATTGGACGAAAAGATGCCGCAAATCTGTGCGGTAACATACCTAAAAAAGGCCTCGCTACTATTTTTTGGTGAATAGATCATCAAGTGGATTCTTTCCATCAGATGCGATACCCGAAACCTTCTTAACGGTGAACTCCTCTTCGAGGTTGTCCCGATAAAAGCTCCAGGCCGCCCCCGAGCTGCTCAGCCGGCGCCAGATGTCCTCCCCGACGCCGCTGTATTGGAGCGTGTCGCCATTGTCGAGCTGTACCTGCAGGATGCGTGCTCGCGCATCGTAGCCGATGGCGCGCAGCTTGCCGGAATTGATCTTTTTCATTTCCATCGTTCTGGGGTTCCGGTGGTTATCTATTTGGACCACACGACGTTGCCGTTGACCGAATAGGGCGAACATCCGGCATCCAATGTAGCCAGTTTTTGATCCACGAAATCCGACTTGCCGACGAAGCTGATCACGCGTCCATCGCTGCAGATCACAAAGGCCTTTGGATTGGGCTTGGACAAAAAAGCCTCATAAGCACCGCGCTGCTTGTCGGGCACAGGCAAGGGGACGGCATCGACGTTGCTGCCGCCCGATTGTGACGACTGTTGACTTGAGGTATGGATGGTCTGGGAGGTGCTGCCCGGCGGGCATGGACGCTCTGAATAAACCAGGCCTTCGGGTGTCTGGCATTTGAACACGCTTGCCTGTGTTGCCGAAGCCGTCAGAGCGAGTACGATCAACAGGAGTATTTGTTTCATGGCTTCCCCTTTTTTGAACAAGTGATGCTGTTGGCGATGAGGCTTCCCGGTCGCGCGGGTATCGTCTTGCGCCAGACCTCCTGTTCCGGGGACGCCGCCGAGAGCCCCGCACCGAACTTGCGGTGCAGTGTGCGAGTGGCGGATCTGCAAGTCGCACGCACTTTATGTGAGTTGATCGGGTAGTGTCAATAAAGCTGTCAGGGGATAATGTTTTATAGACCAAGATGAAATCAAATTTAACAAATCGGGCCGGTCGCACTCTGAACGGCATTAAAGCGCTGCCAATGTTCGTTAACAGACCGATTGCTTCGTGTTCCCCGGGTACATTTGTCACAAATTATCGCCACTCTATTCAGAATGGCTGATTAATGACCGGCGGGGGATATATGTGCTCAAAGAGTTTTTTGGCTCGGTGGGAAATGTACTTCAAGGCAAAAGACTCGGCCTCAAGGGAAGAGAAAGCTGAATTGCCCCTGAATCCACAACATGAAGGCCGCGAAATCGACAGCCCCATAGTCGAGGATTCCAAAATGGAGGACATAAATCCCAATCCTGATATGTCGAAGCCTATTCACCTCTCGACATAAGCAATGACTTACCCGCCGTGCTTTGCCGGGAGCGAACGGGCTTCGAATCACACGGCTCTGCACCGCAATTATTTCTTTGATTGTGCAGGTCGCCGGTAAATCAGGCGGATCGGATCGTCAGAAATTATAGATGCCGATGTAATGCGTTGTTTCCTGTTGCTCGTTCTTCACGGCGGTTATAGTCAGCCAGAACGGATGAAGGATGCGCCCTCCCTTGGTCATGATGTGGATCTCGCCGCTCCAGGAGCCATCCTCTAACAGATGTCTCCAGAGTTTTTCATAGTAGTTTTTGTCATGCATTCCCGATTTGAACATGCGCGGATTCCGGCCGACGATCTCTTCCTGGCTGTAGCCGGTCTTTTCCAGGAACTTCTGGTTGGCCCGGATGATGTTGGCCTTCGCATCGGTGATCAACGACGGATCCTTGATCTCGAACGCGACGGCGGCGATGCGCAGCTCAGCCTCGATCCGCTTGCGCTCGGCGATGTTAAGGATCAAGGGGCGAAAGATCAGATAGTAAAAAATGGGGAACAGCAGCAGGGTCAGCAACGAGGCATCCAGCAATGCCTCCCCTGTTTTGGACAAGTGCGTAAGCGAAAGCACCATATCCATTACCACCACTTCGATGAAGAATACCGAGCCGATCAATACGATCAGCAACTTTCTCACCGACCGATAACTATCATCGTCCGGTTTCTTTTGCAGGGCTGAGGGCTCGCTGGGCATGGTTCGTTGATCCTGGTTATGAATTTCCATGCGGACAAAAAACCTGCGTCTTCCCGCTTTCTCCCGGAACTAATCTTCTGCCGGTCTAATACTCAGCCTCGCGGACTTGCGGCATGCCTTCAGCTTCCCAGCGCGTGATTCCGCCGGCAAGATTGATCACCTTCTTATAGCCCATCATCTGCAGCACGGCAGCTGCCATGGCCGAACGGCCGCTGGTGGCGCAGTAAACGACGATCTGCCGGTCGCGTGCGCCGGACAGGGGCGGGTAATGCTTGGGGTAGCTTGTGTCGGCGGCAGCCTCAATGATGCCGCGCGGCACGAGATGTGCGCCGTCAATATGGCCATGCTCGAATTCGGCGGCCTCGCGCACGTCGACTAGCAACAGGTCTTCCTTGGAATCCAGCTTGGCTTTGAGTTCTGCAGGGGTGATCTCGGTGATGCAGGACTTGGCGGCGCGCACGAAGTCCATCAGGCCTGCAGGTTGTTCGGGTTTGAACAGGTTATACATTGTCGGTTCTTTCTTTCATGAGTAACGATGGATGATTGCGAAGTTCGGATCTGCAACTGGGACGAACTGTAGGGGACTTGACTGGGGCAGTCAATGCTACTGGTACAAGGGTTATGGGGGGGCATGCATTTGCGGGAATGGGGCTCCCTATTTTGCGCTGTTGATGGCATCTATTTTTTTGTTGTACTCGTCAGTTGCGCGATTGCATTGCCTGATGGTCTTGATCAATGCATCGACGGTCATGCCGCATTCCCGCAGGGCTTGGCGATCGGCCTGCATGGTGTCGACCACCGCGGCGAACGTCGCGTTGTCTTCAAGCTGTCCGGGCGGCAGACATTTGCTTGCCAGCAGTTGTGGGCTGGCATCGCAACCGACGGCATGGGGAACAACGGGCACGGTTCTGCATCCTGCCATGAACAGACTGGCCAACAACATTGGCGCGAGTCTTGAACAAATGAATCTCGACGATCTCCTGAGTGCTTTCATCATTTACTCTCCGCTACTTTCGTTTCATTCAGCGCCTCAAATACGCTGTGTGGAGCGCGGGCTTGCAGGCATGCATTGCCCGCGCTTTCCTGCAGCAGGTTTTCCCGTTCTTTCCGCAGGCGCGCGATCTCCAGTTCGATTTTTGCCTTTTCGGCTCCGCTCGTGCTGTCTCGCTGGCTAATCAGCGATTTCAGCCTGTCATCGGATTCGGCGAGTGTTGCGGTTGTATGCGTGATCGTGTTTGTCAGATCTGATTTTGCGCGGCGCCATCCGGCCACCCTGACGTCGTTGTCCTTGCGTATCGCGGCAAGTTCCTGGCGGTGCTTTTCGTCGATGCTTTCCAGTTCCGTCTTGAGCCGGGAGATGGCTGTCATGCGCTCAGCGTCGAGCGTCTTGCCGGTTTCGATTGCCTTGCCAAGTGCCTCGCGTGCGTCCCTGCCACGGTAATCGCCGATAAAGTATCCGGCCAGCAATCCCGAAACGAGTACCAGCAGCAGTATGAGGTTTCTCATTTTGTTTCTCCCGCTCGAAACGAAATTATTCCAGGGAAAAGCCGGTCAGGTAAGTTGAGACTTGCAATCAAGAGATTCCCCTTTTTTGAACAAGAGACGTTGCTGGCAATACTTCCCGCCGTTGCGGAAGTCTTTTCTTGCGCCAGCCTCCTGTCACCCGCAAGGGGTACGCCGGTGGGTGCCCGATGGCTTCGCCGTCACCCTCCCGCTGTCTGGGAATTCCGCTACGAGCCTCACGCCGTGCGTGCGGTGCGATGTGCGTGTGGCGGATCTGCAAGTGGAGCGAACTTTATGGGAGGTGCTCGGATAGTGTCAATGCCCGCCGCCCCGGCTGGCGACGAACGGGGGCTTCGCCCACCATATCACGGCGATCAGAGAGAGCATCAGCGTGGCGGAAATGACCAGGATGCGGTCGGTGGACATGGTGTAGGACTGGGTGGTGATCAGGCGTTCGAGATAGGCATAGGCGACATCGTCCGGCATGCCGAGCTGGTGCAACCGGTCCATATACTCGGTCGCCAGCGGATTGTAGGTCTGGATGTTTTCCATCAGCCTGGCGTGGAATCCTTCAGCCTGGCTGGTCCATAGCCATGTGGTGATGGCGGTGCCGAAGCTGGCGCCGAGATTGCGCATGAAATTGGTCAGGCCGGATGCCGCCGCGACGCGATCCGCCGGCAGGCCGGAGAGGCTGATGGTGACCAGCGGCAGGAAGAAACAGCTGATGCCGATACCCATGAACAGGCGGCTCAGCGCGATCGACCAGTAGTCGATATCGGGTGTGAAGCCGGAACTCCAGTAGCCCACCAGCGCGAACACGACAAAGCCGAAGGTAGTGATGGCGCGCGCATCGACACGACCGATGTTGGCGCCGATGACGGGGCCGAGGATGACCGCCAGCACGCCGCCGAAAGCCACGGATTTGCCTGCCCACAGCGAGGTGTAGCCCTGATAGGTCTGCAGCCACAGCGGAATGATCACGACCACGCTGAAGAAGGCCATCATGCCTATCATCAGGCAGAGCGATCCGACCAGGAAATTGCGCCGCGTGAACATTCGCAGATCGACCAGCGGAGCGGGTTCGTACCATTCCCATACCACGAACACCAGCAGCGCCACTATCGCCGTCATTGTGAGGATGATGATGGTGCCGGAGCTGAACCAGTCCAGTTCGTTGCCCTTGTCGAGCATGATCTGCAGGGACCCGATGCCGACGATCAGCAGGGCCAATCCGGCCCAATCCATTTTCTGTTCGCGCTTGCCGGGCTGGATCACGTCGCGCCCAGCGAGCAACGCGGCAACGGAAATGCCGACCAGCAGTCCGACCGGCAGGTTGATCAGGAATATCCAGTGCCATGACGCGTTATCGGTCAGCCAGCCGCCCGCCAGGGGGCCGGCGATAGGCGCGATCACCGTGGTCATCGCCCAGATGCCCAGCGCCAGTCCGCGCTTGTGCGGCGGATAGATGGTGGTGAGCAGCGTTTGCGATAACGGGATCATGGAGGCGCCGAACACGCCCTGCAGCACCCGGGAAGCAAGCAGCATCGGAAAGCTGACCGACATTGCGCAAAGCAACGATGCAAACGTGAACAAGAGTGTGGCAACGACGAAGGTGCGCACTTCGCCGAAACGTCCGGCGAGAAATCCCGCCAGCGGTAGCAGGATGGCCTCGGCCACCGAATAGGAGGTGATGATCCAGGTGCCCTGGGTCGGGGTGACCGCAAAATCGCCCGCCACGGTGGGAACGGCGACATTGACGATGGTCAGGTCCAGGATATTCATGAACGAGCCCATGCCGAGCGCGAATGTCGCGGCCACCAGTTTGACGCCTTTCAGTATGCCCGGTTGAGCAGGATCCATTTTTCAACACTCCACGGATGCAGCCTATGTCCTCGTTCCGCCTCTCCGGCGTGAATGCTACTTGCGTGCCAGATTGTCGGCGATGATCTGCGCTACCCGTGCATCGGCGGCTTTGAGGTTTTGCGCATACATCTCTGTCGAGGCGATCGCCCTGCTTTCCGGCAGGGTGGTCAGCGCGGGACCGCTGCGGTCATGCGTGTCGATGGTCGCATCCATGGACAACCCGATGCGCAATGGATGCGCCTGCAATTCATTGGCATCGAGCGCGATGCGTACCGGCACGCGCTGCACGATCTTCACCCAATTGCCGGTGGCATTCTGCGCGGGCAGCAGGGAGAACGCAGAGCCGGTGCCCGGCGCCAGTCCAACTACCTTGCCGTGAAACACGACCGAGCTGCCGTAGAAGTCCGATGTCAGTTCGGCGCCCTGGCCGATGCGGACCTCGCTCAGTTCCGTCTCCTTGAAATTGGCGTCCAGCCAGACCTTGTCGAGCGGCACGATCGCCATTAGCGAGGCACCGGCCGAGACCCGTTCGCCGATCTGCACCGAGCGCTTGGCGACCTGGCCGCTGCTCGGCGCCAGTACGCGGGTGCGCGCGAGCGCCAGCGCGGCCTCGCGAACATGGACTGCGGCGGCGCGAACGTTCGGGTGATTCTCTATCGAGGTATGGTCCACCCGCGCGCGCGAAACGCCCGATTGGTCGATGGTCTGTTCGATGGCGGCGCTGCTGGCATGCACCGCGTGGGTGGCGGCGTCATGCTGCGCCCGTGCTGCATCGCGCGCGGTGAGCGCGATCTGTACGTTCTCGGGGGAGACGAAATTCTGCCGGGCCAACGCGACCCGGCGGTTGTATTCGTCTTCGGCCTGCGCGAGGTTGGCTTCGCTGCTGGCCAGCTCAGCCTGCGCCCGTGCCAGATCGGCACGCCGTTGTGCGAGCAGCGGCAGGTTGCCCCGGTTGGTTGCGTACAGGCCGCGCACTTCGCGCACGGCCAATGCCAGTGCGGCTTCGGCAGATTCCAGCTGCAGGCGGGCATCGCTGTCGTCCAGTTTCACCAGCAGCTGGCCTTCGGTCACGGCCTGTGTGGTGTCGCCGTAGATGGCGATCACCGTGCCGCCGGTCAGCGGCATCACCGGGATGATGTTGCCGCCCACGTAGGTGTCATCGGTGCCGGTGCGCCACTGTCCGAGAAAGAACCACCATGCAAAAATGCACAGCAGAGCCAGCATCACGGCCCCGCCGACGAGCAGCAGAATCCTGCGGCGTTTGTTGGGTGCGGGCGAAGGTGGTGTGCTGTCCTGATCGTTCATGCGGGTTCTCCGAAACATGCGCAAGGATTCTGTTTTGACTGTATTGGAGTTGGTCGGGGTATGTCAATGATGATATGAGGAACGTGTCTGTATAATCACCGGCGCGATATCTTCCGGAAAAAATTGAATCATGTCTTTCACCCTGCCCATACTCTCTCTCCTTGAAACCCGCGTCCTCGGCGTACTTGCCGAGAAGCAACGCACGGTGCCGGACAGTTACCCGCTGACACTCAATGCCCTGGTCTCCGGCTGCAACCAGAAGAGCAGCCGCGATCCGGTGATCGAAGCTTCCGAATCCGAAGTGCAGTCGGCGCTGGACAGCCTGCGAGCGTTGTCGCTGATCGTGGAGACGAGCGGGGGCAGGGCATCGCGCTACGGGCACAACATCGAACGTGTGCTGCGTGTTCCCACCCAGTCTACCGCCTTGCTGACCATGCTGATGTTGCGCGGCCCGCAGACGGCGGGGGAGTTGCGCATCAATTGCGAGCGCTTGCACAGATTCGCGGATATTTCTTCGGTGGAAGCTTTTCTGGCTGAGCTGTCCGAGCGCGCGGAAGGGGCTCTGGTGGCGGAATTGCCGCGCCAGCCCGGCTCGCGCGAGAACCGCTGGATGCATCTGCTCTCGGGCATGCCTGCCGTCGATGAAAAAGTGCCTGCAGGCCCGGTATCCTACGCTCCCACGGGCGATGTGACCGTGGGCGAGATTGCCGCACTCAAGGCCAACGTTACCAGGCTTGAAGCGGAGGTCGGCGAGCTGCGAGGGTTGGTGGAAAAGCTGTATGCCGAACTGGGCATTCCAGGATCATGATGCTGTTCGGCATGTGCCGGACGGGGTGAAAAAAGGCGACCGGGCGGTCGCCTTTTTTATTCAGAAGCTGCGCAATACACTCAGTACATAAGAGTTCTCGTTGCCGCGCGGGATGGCCGCGTTATCGCCGACACGCAAGCGATTCCATCCCAGGTCGACCGAATATTTTTCGTTCAGATGATACTCGACGCCGACACCGTAGGTGATGTCGCCGTGGTTGGCGGTGGCACCGGTGGCATCCTTCGAATGCGCGGAAGCGAGGCCGAGACGGGCAAAGCCTTCGAATTCGCCAAACAGCGGCACAAAGCCGAGGGCGGCGATGGAGATCGCGGAAGTCCTGTCCGGAGCCGCACTCAGCGCGCCGGAATCTTCATAGGCGACTTCGGCAGCGAAGTGCTCGTTGTAGCGGTGTCCCAGCATGACGGCAGCGCCGGTGCTGGATGGGCCGAAAGTCAGCGTGCTGGCCGCGATGCCGACATAATTCTCCGCTTGCTCTTCAGCATATGCTGCAGGCATGACGGATGCACACAAGAACGAAATTGCGATGATTCTTTTCATGTTTCCCTTCCCTGAAATAATAATGTTTTAGTTTTTGAGATCGGGTTTGATGCAAATGCCGTTGCAGCACGTGCTCATTCCCGTCGTTGCCCTGCGTTCCGCCAAAAGCCCGCCCGGTTTCCGGCGGGACAGGTTTGCTGCAGACGAAGGGCGGCGAACTCTATGGGAGGAGGTCGGGTGGTGTCAATGATGCTTGAAGCGGAAAGGCCGCGCTCTTGATATCGGTTCAGGACATCAACTGACGGCCAGCTCAATCGCCTTGCGCTATTTCAGCTCAGTGGCGTGCTGGGCGAGTTCCTGTTTTATTTCGCCAAGTTTGTTCTTGACGATCTTCAGGTTTTTGCTGCCGAGGCGCAGCATGATCTTCTCGCCGATCGAAAGGGCTTCCGTTTCAGCGTCCGCATACTGGTAGAAGAACTTGGGTTGAACCAGCTTGATCGGTTCCTTGATATCCGGCGTATCCAGCAGATCGTCCAGCGCTTCATTGAGCCGGTCGTTGAAGCTGTTGTTCGGGTAGCCCAGTTCTGCATACGACTGCTGAAACAGCGGATAGAGGCGGACATAGAGTCCGACCAGTTGTTTGGGGTCTACCGCATCGGCAAGACTCACATAGCCCGCATAGCGACTTGCATTTTTGGGACTGATGGTCAGATGATCCTCGGCACCGACGGTGAGAAAGTGTCCCGGTGGCGGATTGAACGGCAATGATTTAACGGGCACGCGCTGCTGAGGCAGATTGTCCACAGTGACGACGATATTGTGAATGATCTGGTCGGCATGGAACAGCTTCATCAACGACTCGTTTCCCAATACGTTGGCCAGTGCATCAAGTACGAAGCTGTCGCTTTTTGCCAGTTGCGGCAACGGTGGAAGTGCGGGAGGAATTTCGACTACCTGGCTTGCGACGGGTGCAGGCGGAGGCGGGGGCGGCGGAGTATTCTTCGATTGAACGATTTCAGGCGCAGGATGGCTGTTTTGCCAGAACGTATAAGTCGCATACGCGGCCCCCAGCAAGATGACCGTGGCAATTGCGAATAGAACTTTTTTATCCATGTTCATTCTCCTTTTTGAAATATGCAAATGACAATTTCAATCTATAGTCGCAAATGAACCTGACGCAGCTTGCGCTACCCGTAATGCAGACCAGTATTGCCGATTAAAGTTTCATGCGCAATGATTCGCAATTCGAAATATGTTCATCTGCATGCCGCGCTTTCGGACAACGCCGGCCACCCTGCATGAAATTCCGTCAACCCCGATCCCGGGATGTATCGAACTGCTCGATCGGCACCGGCTTGCCGAACAAATACCCCTGGTAAGCGTGGCAGCCGCGCAAATCCAGAAAATCGTGCTGAGCCTGGGTTTCAACGCCTTCCGCAATGACTTCCAGTCCCAGCGTTTCGGCCATCGCGATGATGGTCTGTACGATGGCGGCATCGTTGGTGTCGGTGGCGATGTCCCGCACAAACGATTGATCGATCTTGATCTGATTTAGCGGCAGCAGTTTGAGGTATTGCAGAGACGAATAGCCGGTGCCGAAGTCGTCCAGCGATAGCCGAACACCGATCGCTTTCAATGCATTCATGGTGGCCACAGTATCTTCCGTGTATTCCAGCAACAGGCTTTCGGTGAGTTCCAGTTTGAGCAGGTTCGGGTTGATGGCATGCCGTTGCACGGCAGCGCACACCTGATCCACGAAATCGTCCTGATGGAATTGGCGGGCGCTGATGTTTACCGCCAGAACGAGCTGCCGGGTCTCTTCTCTGCTTGCCCATGCATTGAGCTGGGCGCAGGCCGTCTCCAGCACCCATTTTCCGATAGGCAGGATCAATCCGGTCTCTTCTGCAAGCTGAATGAAGTCGGCCGGCGATACCAGTCCGCGTGCGGGATGGTTCCAGCGGATCAAGGCTTCGGCCCCGACAGGCTGTCGGGCGTTGTCCACCTGTATCTGGTAATACAACTGGAATTGCCCGCTTTCGAGCGCCTTGTGCAATTCGCCTTCGAGCGCGGCACGGACGTTGATGGTGTCCTGCATCTTGTGGTCGAAGAAGCGCAGATTGTTACGGTCCGCTTTTTTGGCCTGGTACATGGCGATGTCGGCCTGTTTCAACAGTTCTTCTGTCTCCTGGTGGTCTCCGCTGAAGATGGTCGCGCCGATACTGCCGGAACTGCGAAATGTGTGTGTGCCCAGTCGGTAAGGCTGGCTCAGCGCGGCAAGGATTTTTTCGCCGACGGCTTCGGCATGTTCCGCAGCCTCGATGGTCTGGCTGCTCAGGTTTTCCAGCATCACCACGAATTCGTCGCCTCCGAGGCGGGCCACCGTGTCGCCTTCGCGCATGCAGAACGTAAGCCGTTCGGCAGCTTGTTGCAGCAGCAAGTCTCCCATCGCGTGGCCCAGGGTATCGTTGAGTGTCTTGAAATTATCCAGGTCGATGAACAGCAATGCGCCTTTCCGTCCGCTGCGTGCGTTGGAAATCAATGAACGCTGCAGCCGGTCCAGCAGTAGTTGCCTGTTCGGCAGGCGGGTGAGCGGATCGTGGAACGCCAGTTGCCGGATCTGTTCTTCCGCCGCCTTGCGTTCGGTGATGTCGATGTGCGATCCGACATAATGTGTGACGACACCGTCATCTCCCCTGACTGCCGAGATAGTGAGCCATTTGGGATAGACCTCGCCGTTCTTGCGCCGGTCCCATATCTCTCCCTGCCAACCCCCGGTGCGATGAATGCTCTCCCACATCTTTCCGTAAAAACCCGCATCGTGGCGTCCCGATTTGAATATACGGGGGGTCTGCCCCACGACCTCTTCAGCTGTATAACCGGTACAGGTGGTAAAAGCCTTGTTGATCCGCAGGATCACGCTGTATGCGTCGGTGATCATCAGGCTCTCTTGCGACTCGAATGCCGTGGCGGCGATGCGAAGATCGGTCTCCAATCGCTTGCGCTCGCTGATGTCGCGGCCGATACCCTGCACTCCGACCGGGACACCGTGCCTGTGGGTCAGCGTGGTGACCAGTTCCAGCGGCATTTGCCGCCCTTGCTTGTCGGTTATTTCCAATTCATAGCGGGTCACCTGCTTTTCCGCGGCGAGCTTTGCCGCGGTCATGCGTTTCGCCAGTTCGAGATTTTCCGGTGTGAGGATCTTGCTGATGGGGAAGCCGATCAATTCTTCGCGCCTATACCCCGTCACTTCAAGCAGCGACTCGCTGATCGCGGTAAATACGCCGTTCAGGTCGGTGCTGTACGCAAGGTCGCCCGCATTCTCAAACAGTCTGCGGTATTTTTCCTCGCTCTCGCGCAACTCCTGTTGGTATATTTTGCGTTCAGAGATGTCCCGGAAGGAAACAAAAAAATGATTTGATTCGCGAATATATTTGATAGCGACGTCAACCTCAAAGAGGTGGCCTTTCTTGTGGCGATGCCGCGATTCAAACCGGTCGTGGCCCTGCGCAAGCAATTTTTCGATCCGTGCTTTTACTTTCGTTTCATCATCCTGCGCGTCCAGCCGGGTGACATGCATGTTCATGAGTTCGTCGACCGAGTATCCTGACATCTCCGCATAAACCTGGTTCGCTTTCAGCAAATTGCCCTGCAGATCGACCACCCAGTAGCCGTCGCGGGAATCTTCAGTCATTCGATTGTATCGTTCTGATTCGGACACGCAATCACCCTGGGGGAATTAGTTGAAGAGGTTCAATATCATCTGCTTGTCGCCACTTGGCAGGTTAACGGGATGTACGCGGCGAGCGGCACGCCGTCGGGTACAAAAAAACAGGCGACCCCAAGATCGCCTTTCCCATCGCACCGCTGAGCCGGCTAACGAGTCTTTTCCAGCGCGGCATCGACTGTGCAGGCCCAGCTGCCTTTTTCATTCTGTTTGCATTCGCATGGCGAGTACTTTGCCAGTTGTTCATCGTAGGTTCTTTTGATCAAGGCATCTTCCTTGGCTGTTTTGCATGCCTCGGCTTTGTTGCCACCCGAATTCCTGTCTTTTTCATTCGTCCCCGATACGATTCTTTCCGCCATCGCGTTCGACGCCGCAAATACCAGTGCTGCTACCAGGATGTGTTTCTTCATGTTCCCGCTCCCCTAAAGTTTGGATATTGAAAATCAGGTATTGAAAAGTGCATTCCCTGAGCTTTATCTTTCCGGCAGAATTATCACGCCACCGGAGTTATTGTTTTTATAAAGACCATCCTAACAGTGGCTTTGTTAAGATGGCGTTAAGAAATTATATGGGAAGCGTTAAACCTTGTTACGATTTATGGTACATATGGCCGGCAGACGTGCAGGGGTGGACTCGGCCAGCGTCTTCCTTGTTTGTTCGGAGCGTCGATTGCTCAAGCGTTTGTCACCTGGTTACAGTGTCGGTAATTAAGAAAATTACAATAACCCTATTCGATCATGAGCTACTGTCGTTCCCTCCCGGTTCCTCCCTGTTAAACTTTGCCTATTTCCCACTAAGGAGTACTTGTTCATGAAAGCTTTTTTAGCGATCTGCCTGATGGTCTTTGCGACGTTCGTTTGGGCAGAAGATAAACCTGCCGCCAATCAGTCTGGCCCCGGCGTCGTTCAAGGCGAGGTGCTTGAGGTGCAGAACGTCGCGAATTTCACCTACCTTCGCCTCAAGACCCAGGACGGCGAGATTTGGGCGGCCGTCATCAATGCGCCAGTCAAGCTGGGTGCCAAAGTCACGATTGAGAACGCGATCGTCATGAAAAACTTCGAGAGCAAGACACTGAAAAAGACCTTCCCGTCGATCGTGTTCGGTTCCCTGAGTGGCTCGGCGGGCAGTGCGGCCAGCCCGCATGGAATGGCCATGTCGGGAGAAAACGCGATGAGCGGATCTGCCATGAGCGGTTCGCCGACGGGTGGCTCGGCAATGAATGGCGCAATGGATGGTGCAACCGGAAGCGGGCATGCACTGGGCACGGCATATGCCACCATTCCCGCCAAGAAACTCGACACGATCAATGATGAGCATATCCCCAAGGCCAAGAGCGCGAATGCCAAGACCGTTGCAGAAATCATCAAGAATCGGGTCGCCCTCAGAGGTAAAACGGTCGTGGTTCGCGGCAAGGTCGTTAAATACAATGCGGGCATCATGGGCAAGAACTGGATCCATTTGCGCGATGGTTCCGGGTCCGCTGCAGACGACACCAACGACATTCTCGTGACGAGTACCAATGAGACCAAGCTCAATGATGTTGTGACAGTCAAGGGTGTTGTCCACAACGACGAGGATTTCGGTGCGGGCTATGCCTACAAGGTACTCATCGAGGATGCGACACTGCAGTAACATCGGATCCGGTGAAAAAAGGCGGCCACATGGCCGCCTTTTTACATCGTGCTCCATCCCGGTCAGTTTGCGGTCGCGTGGCTTGCAATATGCGGAATCACCGTCTCTTGAGTGCCGCTTCGAATTGTTTGACAGGTGCCGGCTTGCCAAGCAGGAATCCCTGAAAATACCTGCAACCCTTGTCGATCAGGATATCCCGTTGTTCCTCCGTCTCGACCCCTTCGGCTATGACGTTCAGGTTCAGGCTCTGCGCCATCGCAATGATGGTTCGTACAATCGCCCTGTCGCTGGCATTGTCTGCAATCTCATGTATGAAAGACCGGTCGATCTTGATCTGTTCGAGCGGCAGCCGTTTCAGATACTGCATGGATGAATACCCCGTCCCGAAGTCGTCCAATGAGAACTGCACACCGATTTCGTTCAGGGCATTCATTGTCGCAATGGTGTCCTCGATGTTCTCCACCAGCATGCTTTCGGTCAATTCCAGCTTGAGCATTCCGGGCTTGATGCCATGTGACCGGACCGAATCCCGGACTTGCAGAACAAAATCGGATTGCTGGAACTGCTTTGCACTCACATTCACAGACAGAGCCAGTTCGCACGTGAGCGCATCGTGTTCCCATGCCTTGATCTGACGGCAGGCATTTTCCAGGACCCATTGCCCGATAGGCAATATCAGCCCGGTTTCTTCCGCCAGTGGAATGAATTGGGCGGGCGCAATCAAACCTCGTTCCGGGTGTATCCAGCGGATCAAAGTCTCTGCACCGATCGGGCGGTGCAAGTAATCCATCTGAACCTGGAAGTACAAATGGAATTGTCCGGACTCAAGTGCCTTGCGCAACTCGCTCTCGAGCTTTGCCCGGGCATTGATGTCTTCCTGCATCTGCGGGTCGAAGAAACGCAGTGTATTGCGGCCCGCTTTCTTGGCTTGATACATGGCGATGTCGGTCTGCTTTATGAGTTCGTCCTTGGTCAGGCGGGTGTCTTTGAACAGCGTAGCTCCCACGCTGATGGTGCATTTGTATTTATGGAAAGCAAGCTGGAAAGGGCGGCCGAGAGCTCCGTGAATTTGCACGCCGACGCTCTTTGTCTGCTCGCCGGCCTCGATCAGTTCTTCACTCAGGTTTTCCAGTATCACGACGAATTCGTCTCCGCCAAGCCGGGCCACCGTATCCCCCTCGCGCACACAGGATTTCAGGCGCTCTGCAACCTGTTGCAAAAGCGAATCGCCCATGATGTGCCCATGCGTGTCGTTGAGGGTCTTGAAATCGTCCATGTCGATCAGAAGCAGTGCCCCGTGGCGACCGCTGCGGGCGCTGGAAGCGAGAGCCTGTTGCAGGCGGTCGAGCAACAATCGGCGGTTAGGCAAACCGGTAAGGTGGTCGTGGAAAGCCAGGTGCTTGATCTCCTCTTCGGATTCCTTGCGCTGCGAGATATCGATCAAAAAAGCAAAGGTCATCGGCCCATCGTTAAACACAAGGCGCTTCGCCGAGATATAAATCGGGAACAGGGAGCCGTCCTTGCGCAGGCCGATCGTTTCATACGAAGTTTCAACATGCGTCCCCTGGATTCTGCGCCTGATCCGGTCTTCAACGTCAGCCCGGCACTGCGGCGCGATCTGGTCGGTCAAAGGGTGTCCGCACACTTCATCCACGTGGTGGTAGCCGAACATCTGCAGATAGACATCATTCACTTCGACCGTCATGCCGTCGCGACCGAAAGCCATGCCGATCGGCGACTGTTCAATGACCGTGCGGAACCGGGTCTCGCTTTCGCGCAGCCGATTTCCGGTTTCGCTGGTCAGGGCCACGCTCATCACGATGACCATTGTCAGCATGCCGATGGGGCCCGGTTCGACAAAATTGATGAGCGACAGCCTTGTAAGGACGCCCAGGATCGTGACAAGCAGAAATATGCCGATTGCAACCAGCATGCACAAGTCAGTGAGCAATCGAGATCGACGGTACTTGCCGAGCAACGCATATATCGCGTAGCCAAATGCCGCGAAGACCCCGGCGATCGTCATGTACGCCCAAAGTCCGCTGTGGCCGTTCCCGCGCGTGATTAAGTCACCCCACGGAAGCTGTAATGCTTGAATCCTTTCGACGTGGTCGTACTGCAAACTGAAAGGCAGAACCAGATTGACCGCGAATAGAAAGGCAAACAGCAAGCTGAATCCTGCCGGGAAAAGCCAATGATGTATTCCCGTGTGAAGCGCAATAAACCAGAGGAACAGGATGAAAAGCAGGATCGCAGACGAGAGATTCCATTTCAGCGCCCTGACATATTCGTCAACGTCATTCGCCTGCAGCATCTGGACATGAAAAAGGGTGAACGGGATCGCTATCGCACAAATAAGGCCAAACAATACTTGCACAGGATCCCGCGGGGAGGACAGGGCATTTGAGAGGTGATGAAACGTGGCATAAACCATGATGCCGGCGAACAAGTACAAACCTGGAATTACGATTCCGTTCATCGCTTCCCCCACATCCCTGAATTTTGTATTTATGTTCAGTATAGCTTCAAACCGTCGGCAAGCTGTATGGGTTACTTCGGGTAGTGTCCGTGCCGTGACAGGGGATATGTCGCACATCGCAGCTCCCTTCGGTAGCTAGTCCCGGAGCTGCTATCATGCGGGCTGGTAGAGGGTGGGTTCAGATGGCAGCTAAAAAAATAGGTCGTTTCACGATCATCCGCGAATTGGGCAGGGGGGCGCAGGGGGCGGTCTATCTCGCCCATGATCCGCAGTTGGAGCGCCAGGTGGCGATCAAGACACTGCGTCCCGGTGCGGCCCGGACTGAGAGACTGCTGCGCGAGGCGCGTATCGTCAGCAAGTTGCAGCATGCCAATATTGTGCCTTTGTACGATGCGGGCGAGCATGAAGGCGTAACCTATCTGGTCTGCTCCTATGTCGAAGGCGGTACGCTGGCGAAGATGCTGGAGGAAGGCGCATTGCCTCCGGTGAAGTCCGCGGAAATCGCATGCTATCTGCTGGATGCGCTCGAATATGCCCATCAGCAAGGCGTGATGCACCTCGATATCAAACCTGCCAACATCATGATCGGGCACCGGGGCCAGCCGATGCTGATGGATTTCGGCATCGCCAGGCTGATCCAGGAGCAGAGTGAGGTTGACCAGGAGGTGGTAGGCACTCCTCAATATATGGCACCGGAGAGCATCAGCAACGCAGGGGTGGATGCCGGCTCGGATCTGTATTCGCTCGGCATCGTGCTGTATGAGATGGTCACTGGGGTCGCAGCCTTCAAGGGCGAGAATGTGATGCAGGTGCTGAACCGCGTCGCACACGAACCTGTGGCTCCTCCCTCTGCCCACAATGCCGGAGTGGACGGGATACTGGAAGCCATCATTCTGAAGTCGGTCGGGAAACGCAAGGAAGACCGCTACCCGGATGCCGCCGCCATGTGCGCCGCGCTGAGGGAATATCTGGGCGGGATCGGAGATGCGGCCGCCAACGATAGCCACAGCACGCTGGATTTCCTGCTGAGGCGCATGCGCAGCAAGAGCGATTTTCCCGCGCTGTCCAACATCATCACCGAGATCAACCGGATCGTGGCTTCGGAGTCGGATAGCGCGAACAAGCTGGCGCGCGTGATCCTGCAGGATTTTGCGCTGACCAACAAGTTGTTGCGCTTGGTCAACACGGTTTCGTATGGCCAGTTTGGCGGCAACATCAGCACGATTTCCAAGGCCGTTGTGATCATGGGCTTCGAGACGGTGCGCAACATCGCGATGTCGCTGATCATGCTCGAATTCATGCAAAACAAATCGCTGGCACATCAGCTCAAGGACGAGGTGATCGCCGCGTTCTTTGCTGGCGTGGTTGCGACGCAACTGGCCGTGGGGCGCAATATCCGCGATGCCGAGGAACTGATGATCTGCGCGATGTTCCAGAATCTCGGACGGATGCTGGTGACCTACTATTTCTTTGAAGAAAGCCAGGAGATCGCGAGGTTCATCGAGCAGGGGCTGACGGAAGACCAGGCGGCGATCAAGGTGCTTGGGCTGACCTGTAACGAGATCGGAACAGGGGTTGCCGGTAGCTGGAGCTTCCCGAAGCGGCTGCTTGACGGCATGGAGAAACTGCCGCAAAGCGAACCGGTGAAGAAACCCAGGACCGAGGCAGAGCACATGAGAGCCACGGTGAATATGGCGAACGAATTGTGCATGATCGCGGCAACGACCGCGACCCAGGAGAAATCCCTGGCATTGAACAGGCTCCGCTTGCGCTACCAGGATGCCCTCGATATTTCCGAGCGCAAACTGAACGAAGCGCTGGAAAGCGGGCTGAAGGAACTGTCGCGGCGGGCGATGACGCTGGAGATCAATACGGCGCGCAGTCCGCTGGTGAAAAAGGTGCATCAATGGAGCGGGCTGCCTGTCGAGCAGCAGACTGTCGCAAACAGGGAGTCTGCCGAAGGGATGAGCGGTGTGCATGGCATCGAATCGGTTCTGGATACCGGTTCGAAGGATATGGCATCGGTCAGGCCCGATCCCGAGACCGTCATGGGGGCCGGCATCCAGGATGTGACCAATTCGCTGGTGGAGGATTTCAAACTCAACGATGTGTTGCTGATGGTGCTGGAGACTATCTATCGAGGCCTCGGATTCAAACGGGCGATCATTTGTATCCGCGATAACAAGCTCAATGCCATGGTGGCGCGCATGGGACTTGGGGAAGGGGTCGACGACGTTATTCCGCGTTTCCGGTTTGACCTGGCATTCGAATCGGACGTGTTCCACCTTGCGATCGAGAAGGGTGTGGACATTGTCATTGAGGACCTGAGGGCAGACAGCATCGCAAACAAGATCCCAGGCTGGTATCGGGAGTTGCTCGATGCGCAGAGTTTTATCCTGTTGCCTGTCGTCATCAACAAGAAAACCATAGGCCTGTTTTATGCGGACATGCAGCACGCCAATAGCCTGAAACTCTCCGAACGCCAGTTGTCGCTGTTGCGTACCCTGCGCAATCAGGCGGTACTGGCGATCAAACAAAAGTTGTAGTGATCGGCGTCCGTGCCGCGGTAAGTCGAGGCGCAGTGTCGCGGCCTGTTTGCCTGCAGGTATAATGCGCCCCCTTGGGGGCGGCCAAATTCCGCACAGTCTATTTTTCCGCAAAATCTATTTTCTGGAGCTGTCTTGTTCAAACTGATCGGTGTCATCGCGGGTTCTGTCCTTGCCGGGTTTTGGGGCGCTTTGCTCGGCTTCTTCATCGGGTCGTTCATTGATCGCGTGCGCGCCTATGGCTCCGGCGGCATGAACCCGTTGCAGAATGCGCTGCGCCAGGCAGTATTCCTGGACACAGTGTTCATCTCGATGGGTAAGCTGGCGAAGGCCGACGGGCATGTGTCCCAGGATGAGATCGACCATGTCGAGCAGTTCATGCAAAAACTGGGCATGACTGCGGAACATCGGTTGCGGGCGATAGCCTTGTTCAAGCAGGGAGCCGATCCGGCATTCGACATCGCGCCGACCTATGCCAGATTCATGAGCGTGTGCGGGCACACGAAGAACCTGAAAGACGTGCTGCTGGTGTATCTCATCGTGATGGCTCTGGCGGACGGACATTTGCATCCGGCGGAAGAGGCGCTGCTGATCGACATCGCGGGACGCCTGGGTTACGGACGCGACACTTTCAGGCAGATGATGGACATGGTGCTGAACCAGGGTCATTTCGCCGGCGGGCAGGTTACCACTGCCGCGGCGCTGGACGATGCCTACAAAGCCCTGGGGGTGAGCAAAGAGAGTACTGATGCCGAGATCAAACGCGCTTATCGCAAGCTGATGAGCCAGTATCACCCGGACAAACTGATGGGGCAGGGTCTGCCGGAAGACATGATCTCAATGGCGACCGAGCAGGCAAAGGAAATCCAGGTCGCCTACGACATGATCAAGAAAAGCAGGAATATGTGAGCGGTCGGGAACGCGGGGCACATGGCCACTTCTGCAAATTGCCATGTGCCCGGTCAGGATCTATCTTCGGGCAAACGAATAAGTCTCGTTTTGCGATGCGATGTCCACCTGCAGATTCCCGAATTTGTTTATTTTGATCTGCGCGGGTTGCGGAGTCCTGTCCGCCATCATGTAGATGCCGGCGCCCGTTTCGGGATTGAAGAGCATTTTAATATCGTCCAGCTGTCCTTTTTCCTTGCCCTTGGGAGTGCTGCTGAAGAATGCAACCATATGGGCGCCTGATTTGTACATTTTCAAATCATAGTTTTCGTTGTACCAGGTGCCGGACATCGGGCTGGAAGACGTTTCTTTGAAGTCAGAACTTTTCTTTTCCCACAGGGGCGGAACATGGTTGACGTTTTTCAGATAAAGACCGTTCTGCTCGTAGCGATCATAGTTCACGGGGATCATGGTCGTCGTTGTCCCGTAACTGTTTGTGGTGCCGTAGAAAGGGCTGCCCCCGTTGTAGCCGCTGATGTATGACGTTTCCGAGGTGGGTGTGCTCATGGGCACGAAGGATGTCCGGCTCCCCTTGAATTGCGAGGTTGTCACGAACACATCCGTGCCGATCGATTTGGCAAATTCAACGGACGCCTTTGGATCCTCGTATGAGCCCGTAAATCCCGATTTGCCGATGATCAGGAAGTCGCTGAACAGCAGGTCGTAAATATTATGGATATCGACGTTGCGGTATTCAAAGACCATGACATTGGTCGTTGCGGGATATTTTGTAGGTGAGGATTGCTGAAATGTCTGCTGATGCTCTAGTCCCGCGCAACCTGCCAACGAAGCCAACACCAGCAATATGATTAGTTTCTTCATTTTGTACTTCTCCTTTTGGTTGATTGGAGCGCGCTGCATGAACTCAATCGGATAACAACAGTTAGAGACTATACAGTACGCAAAAATCCCGACTTGGTGCAATAAACTTTTGAGCTTTATGGCTGGGTATTCCTGCGACAGGCGTTGCGTTGTCGGAGATTCGCCTTTCAGCATCAACGTGGAAGAGACGGTAATCTCGCACAATAAGGCCGACTTGTCTTGGGCGAATTATGCTGGATTTGTCATGGATAATTCAGGTATTCCGGAATTGACTTATGCAATTTAACCGAATATAAGTTCATCAAACAATAATAGTGGCGCTGATTGAGTCGGCGTTGTT
Organism: Sideroxydans sp.; assembly: GCA_027310725.1. Classification (GTDB taxonomy): domain Bacteria; phylum Pseudomonadota; class Gammaproteobacteria; order Burkholderiales; family Gallionellaceae; genus Sideroxyarcus. The sequence goes on from DAIDAG010000054.1 coordinate 81,333, forward strand.
CCATCTGGTGGTAAAGGGGGGAGTATGGGATTTACTCGTTGAGTCGTGAGGAGAAATGCCATACATCATTAAATCTCTGGGTCTGATCATCGCTTACCTTGCAGCAGCCAAGATTGGACTGGTGTTTGGTACGGTGAGCAGCAGTGCCATGATTTTCTGGCCGCCGGGAGGCATTGCACTCGCTGCCCTGCTGTTGGGCGGCGTTCGATTTCTTCCTCCTGTGTTTGTGGCAGCCTACCTGACGGCCGAAATGGTCGATGCGCCGGCGATCTTCGCGCTGGGATTCTCAGTCGGCAGCGTGCTGGAAACATTCGCCGGATTCTTTCTGCTCCGGCGCTTTGGCAGCGTCGACCTTTCGCTCAATCGCCTGCGCGACATGGCGCTGCTGATCCTGCTGGGCGGTCTGATCCCTTCTGTCGTCAGTGCCATCCTTGTTCCTTTCGCCCTGCTGAAATCAAACATGATCTCTTCGGAGATGCTGCCCGATGTCATGTGGCAATGGTGGCGTGCCGATGTGCTCGGGATCGCATTTTTCACTCCCATCGTCCTGGTGTTTGCCAACAGGAAATCGAGATTCTTCAAGTCCCGCAGAGCCTGGGAAATGGCTGCCCTCTGGGCGGCATCCATTGCCATCGGACAGAGCGTCTTCCTCGGCTGGCATCTGCCGGGCATTCCGCCCGGTCAGCAGCTTGGCCTTACCTGGGTCTTTCCGCTGCTGGTCTGGGCTGGCCTGCGCACGGGAAGAAGAAATACGGCGCTGATCCAGTTGCTGTTCCTGTCCCAGGTGCTTGCAGGAGCCTACCTGCAGGCCGGTTATTTCTCCGACGATTTTGTCCGCTACGGGCTGGCCAATTTCTGGATGTTTGCGATGATGCTGGCCGTGGCGGGCATGGCGCTGGCGATCCTTGCCACCTTGCAGCGCAAGGCCATGCACCAGATCGCGCTGAACGCAAAGGTGTCGGCGGTCAGCAATGAAGGCATTGTGATCGTGGATGCCGATGGCAACATCGTTGACGTCAACCCGGCCTTTACTGTGCTGACCGGATATGCCCGCGATGAAGTGCTGGGCAAGAACCCGCGTCTCCTGAAATCAGGCAAGCAAAGTTCCGAGTTCTTTGCGGACATGTGGAAAGCATTGATCGAGGTCGGGCGCTGGGAGGGCGAGTTATGGAACCGCCGCAAGGACGGTGTGGCCTATCTGGAAAAGCTCGCGATCTATACCCTCAAGGATGAGCACGGCAGAGTTGCCAACCGCATCGGCATTTTTTCCGATATCACGCAGAGCCGGGCCGAGCAGGATACCGTGGCCCATCATGCGCAGCACGATTTCTTGACCAACCTGCCTAATCGCATGCTGTTTCGCGATCGTTTCAAGCAGCAACTGGCAAGGGCGAAGCGGAATGACAAGAAGTTTGCCGTCATCTATGTCGACCTCGACAAGTTCAAGCCTGTGAACGACAAACTGGGCCACCAGATCGGGGACCAGTTGCTGGTGGCGGTTGCGGAAAGATTGAAATCGCAGGTGCGTGAGGTCGATACGGTTTCCAGATTCGGCGGCGACGAGTTTGCGATTCTGCTTTCGGAAGTCATGACTCGCAACGACGTCACGAGTCTGGCAGGCAAGATATTGCTAGCCCTGCATCTGCCATTCATTCTCGATGGCAATACGGTAAATATCTCGGGCAGCCTGGGCATCGCCATGTATCCGGACGATGGAAGCGAGATGGAAACGATCATGAGCAAAGCCGATGCGGCCATGTACCGGGCCAAGCACAACGGCTCTAATACCTACTGCTGGTGCGGGGAATATGCTTGAGTAAACCATGAGCGCATCGCATTTAATCGACGCGCCCGGATAGTAAAATTATAAATATATGTTATCCTGCTAATCGTTAGCTCCCTAACTATTATCCTGCTGACTGCAGTGTTATTCATTCAGCCACCAAGAATTTAAGAACCCGGTCGGAGATTGTCGATGAAAACAAAAACTCAATTCCTCAATGCATTGGCCGTTGGCGCGGCGATGATGGCGCTAGCCGCATGCGGTTCCAAAGACGGTGGCGCGCAGCAGGCACCCGCAGCCGCCGCTCCGCCGCCGATGGAAGTGGATGTCGTGACTGTCACCCCGGGCTCAGTGACGTTGACCCAGGATCTTCCGGGGCGTCTGGAAGCATATAGAAGTGCGCAAGTACGCGCACGGGTGGATGGGATCATCGAAAAACGCCAGTTCACCGAAGGCAGCGATGTCAAGGCGGGCGACATGCTGTTCCAGATCGATCCGCGCAACTACCGGACGGCTTACGATTCCGCCAAGTCGGATGAGAGCGTGGCGCGCCAGACGCTTGAGCGCTACAAGCCGCTGCTTGCAGCGAAAGCCGTCAGCCAGCAGGATTACGATCTGGCCGAGGCCAAGCTGAAACAGGCCGAAGCCTCACTGTCGAAGGCGCAGCTGGACATGGAAAATACTCATGTGCCAGCACCCATCTCGGGGCGAATAGGGCGTGCGCAAGTGACGGAAGGGGCGCTGGTGGGACATGGCGAATCCACGCTGCTGGCCACCATCGAGCAAGTCAATCCCATCTATGCGAATTTCACCCAGCCGGGTTCGGACCTCATGCATTTGCAGCAGGCCTTCAAGTCAGGAAAGCTGAAACGCGCGGGTAGTGCGCAGGTAGAGCTCGTACTTGAAGACGGCAGCATCTATCCTATGCCCGGCAAGTTATTGTTTTCCAATCTTGCCGTCGACCCGAGCACGGGCAGCGTAACCCTGCGTGCCGAATTTCCCAATCCGAAACAGGAACTGTTGCCAGGCACGTTTGCGAGCATCCGTTTACCCGAAGGCAATGCAGATGACAGCATCAGGATACCGCAGCGTGCAGTCATGACCGGCACACAGGGCCAGTCCGTGCTGGTGGTGGATGACGAGAGCAAGGTTGCGGTGCGACCGGTCAAGACGGGAAGCATGGCGGGCAGCGACTTCGTCATTCTCGAAGGCTTGAAGCCGGGCGACCAGGTGATTGTGAACGGTATCCAGAAAGTGCGTCCCGGCTCGCCGGTGAAAGCGGTTCAGTGGAATCCCGAGGGTAGTTCGCCGGTAGCGGATGCACCTGCAACTTCTGAAAAGAAATAGAGGGGCATCGTGTTCGCAAAATTCTTTATTGACCGCCCGATCTTTGCCTGGGTAATCGCGCTCATCATCTTGCTGGCGGGCGGACTGTCGCTGCGCAGCTTGCCGGTCACCTCCTATCCTTCGGTGGCTCCCCCGGCTTTGGCCATTACGCTTGCCTATCCCGGCGCTTCGGCGCAGGTTGTGGAAGATACGGCTGTTGCCCTGGTCGAGCAGGAGATGAACGGCATCGAGCATTTGCTTTACATGGAATCGTCTTCCGAGCTGGGCCTGGGAACGATCACCCTGACCTTCGAGACCGGAACCAATCTGGATGCCGCCTCGGTCGAAGCGCAGAATCGCATCAAGCGTGCCGAAGCGCGCCTGCCGGACGATGTGCGGCGTGTGGGTGTCACCGTGGCGAAGGCGGCACGCAATTATCTGATGTTCATCGCGCTGACTTCGCCGGACAAGAGCCGCGACAACGTCGCGCTCGGCAGTTATGCCGCGACCAGTCTGCTGGAAAGCATCCGGCGCGTACCGGGCGTGGGCGAAGCGATACTTTTCGGTACCGAGTATTCGATGCGCCTGTGGTTGAACCCGGACAAGCTGCATTCCTACAATCTGTCGCCCGGCGATGTCAGCGCCGCTGTGCGTGCACAGAATACGGAGCTTGCAATCGGCGAACTGGGCCAGTTGCCGGCTGCGCCAGGACAGCAGCTGAACGCGGTGATCGTCACCCAGAGCAGGCTTAAAACTCCGGAACAGTTCGGCAACATCATCGTGCGAGCAAATCCGGACGGTTCCACGGTGCGGGTCAAGGATGTCGCTAGGGTGGAACTCGGCGCGCAGGATTATTCCATCGCTGCGCGCATAGACGGGCAGCCCGCTGCGGCGATCGCCATCCGTACCACGCCGGAAGCGAATGCGCTCGATACCGCCAAGGCGGTCAAGGCCAAGATGGCCGAGCTTTCCAAGGCTTTCCCCAAGGGCATCGACTGGTTGATCCCGTACGACACGTCGGAGTTCATCCAGATATCCATCGCTGAAGTCGCGAAGACGCTGGCCGAAGCGATGCTGCTGGTGTTCGTCGTCATCTATCTTTTCCTGGGGAATCTGCGTGCCACTTTCATCCCCAGCATCGTCGTGCCGGTTGCGCTGACCGGCGGGATGGTGGGTTTGTATGTCATCGGCTACTCGATCAATACGCTGACGCTGTTCGCCATGGTTCTGGCCATCGGTATCGTGGTGGACGATGCCATCGTGGTGGTGGAGAACGTGGAACGCATCATGACCGAAGACGGCCTGTCGCCGCGGGATGCGACGTACAAGGCCATGGGTCAGATATATACCGCTATCATCGCGATCACTCTGGTGCTGTGTGCCGTGTTCGTTCCGATGGCCTTCTTCAGCGGCTCGGTTGGGGCGATCTACCGCCAGTTCTCTCTCACGCTGATCATGACGATCCTGTTCTCCCTGCTCATGGCGCTGACGCTGACGCCGGCACTTTGCGCCACGTTGCTGAAGCATGAGCCGGACAAGAAACCGGGTGGGGAGACCGGCTTCTTCGGCTGGTTCAACCGTCTCTTTGTCAAAACGAGCGATGGTTACCAGAATTGGGTCGGCAAGATATTGAAACGCATGGGCCGTGCCCTGGTGTTTTATGCGGCGATTCTGGTGGCGCTGGGCTGGCTGTTCGTGCATTTGCCCACCAGTTTCCTGCCGGATGAGGATCAGGGTTATTTTCTCAACGTGATCCAGTTGCCGCCCGGCGCCACGCGCGAACGTTCGCGGGAAGTCCTGTCTGAAGTGGAACAGTACTATATGAAGCAGCCGGAAGTGGCGCATGCCATCGGTGTGCTTGGTTTCTCCTTCTTCGGCCGCGGGCAGAATGCCGCGACGGTGTTCGTCCGTCTCAAGGATTGGGACGAGCGTCCGAACCAGAACAGCTCGGCAGCATCTCTGGTGAAGCGCGCCAACATGATGCTGTTCCGCATCAAACAGGCGTTCATCTTTGCCCTGAATGTGCCGCCTATCCCCGAATTGGCAGCCACCGGCGGTTTCGATTTCAGATTGCAGGATCGTTCCGGGCAAGGGCGCGAGAAATTGCTCGAGGCACGCAACATGGTGCTCGGCATGGCAAGCAAGAACCCGATGATAGCCGGTGTGCGACCGGAAGGACAGGAAGCCGGGCCGCAATTGCAGATCGAAGTCGATCGCCTGAAAGCAAAGGCATTGGGGATAGATATTGCGAATCTGAACGATACGCTGCAATCCATGCTCGGGGTGACCTACATCAACGATTTCGTACGCGAAGGCCGTATCTTGCGCGTGCAGATGCAAGCCGATTCGGAAAACCGCACCACGCCGAGCCAGATCATGCGGACGCCGGTGCGTAATCTGCAAGGCGGCATGGTGCCCCTGTCCGAATTTTCCAGGACGCGCTGGGTGGCCGCATCACCCAAACTGGACCGTTACAACGGCCTGCCTGCAATGAAGATTTCCGGCGGTCCCGGGCCGGGTCACAGCACGGGCGATGCGTTGCTGGCGATGGAAGATATCGCATCCAAGCTGCCGCCAGGCATGGGTTTTGAATGGTCCGGCACATCAAAGGAGGAAAGGGTCTCCGGAAACCAGGCCCCGCTCCTGTTCGCCCTGTCGGTGGTCGCCGTATTCCTGTGCCTGGCGGCACTGTACGAGAGCTGGTCCATTCCGCTTGCCGTGATACTGATCGTGCCTATCGGCATACTCGGTGCGGTGGTGGCCGTGACGCTGCGCGGACTGCCCAACGATGTCTATTTCAAGGTCGGACTGATCGTCATCATCGGCCTGGCCGCGAAGAATGCGATCCTGATCATCCAGTTTGCCAACGATCTGCTGGACGAAGGACATGAGCTGATCGATGCGACATTGGAAGCCTGCCGCCGACGGTTGCGGCCCATCCTGATGACGTCGATCGCGTTCATCTTCGGCGTATTCCCGCTGGCCATTTCCAGCGGTGCGGGCGCCAATGGTCGTCATGCTATCGGAACAGGCGTCATGGGCGGCATGATTGCCGCGACGGTTATCGCGATCTTCATGGTTCCCGTGTTCTTCGTGGGTGTTCGCCGTATTTTCCCCGGTCATGCGCGGCACAAGGAGGACAAGCATGAGTAATATAAAAACAAAATCGAAAGCTGCCGGAGTCTTGCTTGCGGCGCTCACGTTGGCAGCATGTACCAGCGGACCGGACTACAAGCGTCCGGACATGGTGTTGCCGGAAAGCTGGCCGGCGAAACAGGACGATGCCGCGGTAAAGCCGAGCGGCGTGACTGAACAATGGTGGCATCTCTATGCCGACGCGACCCTCGACAAGTTGGAAGAAGAAGCGCTGGCCCACAATGCGGACATCCAGGTGGCAGTTTCCCATGTGTTGGAAGTGCGCGCCCAACTCGGGATCACCAAGGCAGACCAGTTCCCCGAGCTGAGTGCCAATGCGAGCCAGAGCCGCACCAAATCTTCCACGGTCGGCACTTTCCCGCTGCCGCCATACATACCGCCTACCCAGAACTTTTCGCATATCAGTCTTGATGCGAGTTATGAACTGGATCTGTGGGGCAAACTGCGCCGCGCGACCGAAGCGGCACGGGCAAATCTGCTTAGTGCAGAGTCGGCGAGAGACACGGTACGTCTTACGCTGACCACGCAAGTGGCGCAGCAGTATTTTGCCCTGGTCTCTCTGGATGCCCAGGAGGCAGCCACAAGGCGGTTGCTGACAGGCCGTCAGGACAGGTTGGAACTCAACAAGAAACAGCTTGATGTCGGCATGCTTTCCGAATACGACCTGCATCAGGCCGAAGCCGATGTGGCTGCCGTGCAATCGCAACTGGCATCTCTCGTTCAGGCGCGCAGCAAACAGGAAACCACGCTGACACTGTTGCTGGGACGCTCGCCGCGCGACGTGATGTCCAGCGAACTGCAACGCGGCAGCCCGCTGCTGCCGGTGGCGTCGGTACCCGATGGACTGCCTGCGGACTTGCTGTTGCGCAGACCCGACCTCAAGGATGCCGAGCAGCGCCTGGTGGCGTTGAACGCCAGTATCGGCGTGGCTCGGGCGCAGTATTTCCCGTCGATTTCCCTGACCTCTTATGTGGGCAGTGAAAGCGTGGCGTTCTCCAACCTGTTCACCAAGCCGGCGAACATTTTCCAGTTCGCGGGCAATGTCACCCAGCCGATCTTCAATGCGGGGCGCATCGGTTATCAGGTGGATGTGGCGGAAGCGCGCCGCGACCAGGCTCTGATCCAGTATAAGCAGGCTGTCGCCAACGCATTCGGCGATGTGCGTAACGCCTTGTCTGCCCAGGAATCAGCCAGGCAGGTCCTGACTTTCGAAAGTGCGCGCAGCGATGCATTGGAACAAGCCTACAAGCAGGCCGATATGCGCTATCAGGCCGGGATCGCGAGTCGCCTGGAACTGCTGGATGTGGAACGCAACTACCTTCAGGCCCAGTTGAACCGTCTCGATGCGGAACGCGCACAGCGCAGTGCGGTTGCCGACCTGTTCAAGGCATTGGGCGGAGGCTGGCAGGAAGTTGCCAAGGCACCGTGATTTCACATATTGATTCGGCGCGGTGAAGGGTTAAGCCGGTTCGGACAGGCTTGCTGCGTTGGTCGGATGGCTGTAACCAGTCACTTGCTTGTCGTTTGCCGAGAGTCCCGCTGCATCGGCTGATTGCTTTCCCGTTGTTTCGACAGCAGCTTCAAGGAATCCCCCTCAAGACGCACGGATTTCAGTATCAACAAAAAGGCGACCCGCAGGTCGCCTTTTTGTTGATGCCAGAGACTGCTTACTCGATCTTGGCCTTGCTGCGCAGATCTTCGATAAGCTTCTGGACGGCTTCCTGCTGCTTGCGTTTCTCCAGATTGGGCTTCATTTCTTCGAAGGTCGGCACTTTCAGCTCGCGCGTGTCTTCCAGTTTGATGACGTGCCAGCCATATTGGGTTTGCACCGGCGCACTGACTTGTCCCTTGCTTAACTTGAGCACTGCTTCGGCGAAGGGCTGCACGAAGTTGGATGGGACTGCCCAACCCAGTTCGCCGCCATTGTCCTTGGAGCCGGGGTCTTTGCTATGCGCCTTGGCAATCGTAGCGAACTTGGCACCTTTCTTCTTCAGTTCGGCTTCGACCTTCTTGGCTTCATCCTCGGATTCGACCAGGATGTGCGACAGTTTGTATTCCTTGTTGCCGACGCGAGCCTTCAGGGCTTCGTATTCCTGTTTCAGCACGTCATCCGCGATGGGGTGGGTCTTCGCATAGTCCTGCACGTAAGCTCCCGCCAGCACGGATTGCCTAGCCAGTTCCAGCTGTTGTGCGATCTCGGGTTGCTTGTCCAGGCCGTTCTTGGTGGCGGCTTGAGAAATGACTTCCAGATTGATGATGTCATCGCGGATCGCCTTGCGCATTTCCGGGCTGTCGGGCTGGCCTTGTTGTGCGGCTGCCTTGATGCGCATATCGATGCGTGCTTGTGGAATGGATACGCCGTTTACCAGCGCTGCCGGTTTGTCTGCTGCCGCCTTTTCATCGGCAGCCTGTGCGCCTGCGGCAGTAGCCAGCAATGCCGATAACAGGACGAATTTGGAAAATTTCAGCATGAGTCTTTCCTTTGTGGGTTGAGGGGAATCGAAAATTATCCGACGCGCAATATAGCATGCCTTGCGTTCAGGCCGGAAAGACCTTCTTGAAAGGCCTGACAGCGACTTGGGTATAAACGCCGGCCGCGACATAGGGGTCGGCGGCGGCCCATGTCTGGGCGTTTTCCAGCGAGTCGAATTCGGCAACGATCAGGCTGCCGGTGAAACCCGCGGCTCCGGGATCGACAGCGTCCACGGCCGGGAAAGGGCCGGCCAGCAAAAGCCGGCCTGCGTTCTGCAAAGTCTGCAGGCGTTCCAAATGTGCGGGGCGCGCTGCCTTGCGCTTTTCCAGGCTGTCGGGGACATCCTGACCAAATATGGCGTAGAGCATCTGTTTTTCCTCAGTTTTTGTTGTGTGTAATGTCGACTTGTATCGAATATTGGCTCATTCTTTTTTGTGCTTGTCCGCTTCCACATATTTTGCCAGCATTGCCGCTTGTGCAAGTATGAACAGGAATATCAGGCTGGTAACGCCAAATAATTTGAAGTCGACCCAAATATCGGTTGAAAAGTTGAATGCGACATACAGGTTGATGGCGCCGAGTGCCGCAAAGAACAAGCCCCAGGCCAGGTTGACGTTCATCCAGGTCGAATCGGGCAGCGGAAGCTTGTCCTGCAACAGCGAACGCATCAGGTTCTTTTTGAAAAGGATAGGCGCCAGCAATAAAGCCAAGGCAAAAGACCAATACAGGACGGTCGGTTTCCACTTGATGAAAGTCTCATTGTGTAACAGCAATGTCGCTCCGCCGAACACGGTGATGATGCCAAAGCTGGCCCATAACATCGTGTCGACCTTGCCGTGCCGATATTTCACCCAGGCGACCTGGGCAAAGGTGGCGGCCATGGATACTGCCGTAGCGGCAAATACGCCCGCAAATTTGAAGGTGATAAAAAAAACGATGACGGGGAACAGGTCAAAAAGTATTTTCATGGAGACTCACTTGTTAAGCCGGGTTGCAGGCTAAGATTGCCATTATTATTTTCTATCCAGTGCAAGTGAAGCAGAGTTGATGCAAAAGCGCAGTCCGGTCGGGTCCGGGCCATCTTCGAACACATGCCCCAGATGGGCATCACACGCGGCACAGCACACTTCGATGCGATCCATGCCGGTCGGATCCTCTTCGCGATATTCTAGCGCGTCTTCGCTGATCGGTTGCCAGAAGCTCGGCCAGCCCGTTCCCGATTCGTATTTGGTTTCCGAATCGAACAGCGGCTCGCCGCAGCAGATACAGCGATAGACGCCGATGTCGTGGCAATCCCAGTATTCGCCGGTAAAGGCCGGTTCGGTTCCGCATGCACGGCAGACCTCATACTGTTCCGGCGTCAATTCTTCACGCCATTCTTCTTCAGATTTTTCAATAGCGCTCATGTTTTATCCTGCCAGTGAGGTTTGCACGCTCGGGCGTGTACTTAGGTGGCCGAACCACGCCGCCAGGTTCGGATGCGTGCCTCGCCAGTCGCGTTCAGGTTGACGCAGATCGAGATAGGCCAGCGCGCTAACCAGTGCCAGGTCTGCCAGCGTGATGTTGTCGCCTTCACACCATTTGCGCTGTCCCAGCTGGTCGGCAATGTGGACGAGCGCGCGGGTGACGGCCAGATTATGCATGTCGATGTTGCCTTGCTCCTGTTTCTCGGACGGGCGGATACGTTCCATGCGCACGACGATGGCCGAATCCATGATGCCGTCTGCCAGCGCCTCGCCGCGTTTGACGCGCATCCTGGCCAGCGCATCGTGGCGCGGGATCAGGATGGGCGTGTCGTTCAGCGTATCGGCATATTCGGCGATCACGGGGGAATCGAACACGCAGGTGCCGTCGTCGAGGATCAGCGCCGGGATGCGCCCGAGCGGATTGACGCTGTACACCTGGCTGGTCGGTTCGCTCGGCGGGTCGATCGCATAAACATGCGGGATGTTCTTTTCCAGCAACACCAGGCGCGCCTTGCACACGTAGGGGCTCGTGCTGGACCCGATCAGTTTCACAGCACTTCCGCTGCGTGGTCGGCCAGACGCGAACGTTCGCCGCGTTGCAGGGTGACGTGGCCGCTGTGCGCCCAGCCCTTGAACCGGTCGACCACGTATGTCAGGCCGGAGCTGCCTTCGGTCAGGTAGGGCGTGTCGATCTGCGCGATGTTGCCCATGCACACCACCTTGGTGCCGGGACCGGCGCGCGTGATGAGCGTCTTCATCTGCTTCGGTGTCAGGTTCTGCGCCTCGTCGATGATCAGGTACTTGTTGAGGAATGTGCGGCCGCGCATGAAGTTGAGCGACTTGATCTTGATGCGAGAGCGGATCAGGTCGCGCGTCGCGGCGCGCCCCCATTCGCCTCCTTCGTCGTCCGACTTGTTGAGCACATCCAGGTTGTCGTCCAGCGCGCCCATCCACGGCGACATCTTCTCTTCTTCGGTACCGGGCAGGAAGCCGATGTCCTCGCCCACCGGCACGGTGACGCGGGTCATGATGATCTCGGAATAGAGCTTGTGTTCCAGCGTCTGCATCAGGCCGGCAGCCAGCGTGAGCAGGGTCTTGCCTGTCCCGGCCTGGCCCAGCAGCGTGACGAAGTCGATCTCGGGGTTCATCAGCAGGTTGAGCACGAAATTCTGTTCGCGGTTGCGCGCCGTGATGCCCCAGATGGCATTTTTCGTGTGCGTATAGTCGGTGAGCGTGAGCAGGGTGGCGGTGGTGTCCTCCTGAGTGGCGACCACGGCATAGAACGGCTTTTCCGCATCGTCCTGGTATACGAACTCGTTCACCAGCAGGTCGCGGCAGATGGGGCCCTTGATGTTGTAGAAGGTATGTCCGGCCTGGGTCCCGGATTTCATGTCCTTGCCGTTCTTGTCCCAGAAATCGGCAGGCAATTCGCGCACGCCGGTATAGAGCAGGTCGGTATCTTCCAGCACCTTGTCGTTGAAATAATCCTGTGCCGACAATCCCAGGGCGCGCGCCTTGATGCGCATGTTGATGTCTTTGCTGACCAGCGCGATCTGGCGCTTGCTGTGTTGCGTGTGCAGATGGCTGACCACGCCGAGGATGGCATTGTCGGCTTTGCCGCTTGCCAGCGTCGACGGCAAGGGGTCGTTGATGAACTCGGTTTGCAGGTACAGGCGTCCGGTCGCGTTCTTGTTGCCCAGGGCATCCAGCGGCACGCCCTCGTCGATGCTGTCTTCGCTCGAGCTGACGAGGTTGTCCAGGAAGCGGCTGGCCTGGCGTGCGTTGCGGGCGACTTCCGACATCCCCTTTTTGTTGTTGTCCAGCTCTTCCAGCACGAACATCGGCAGGTAGACATCGTGTTCTTCGAAGCGGAACAGGCTGGTCGGATCGTGCATCAGCACGTTGGTATCCAGCACGAAGAGTTTGGTACCTTTGTCCGTTGTTGCTTTACGTGCGTTCATGTTGTCCTTCTAGAGAGTTTGAACAAAAGTGAGTACCTCTTGCGCATGGCCGTCCGCCTTGAGGCCGCGCCATTCCTTGATGATGCTTCCTTTCTTGTCGAGCACGAAGGTACTGCGCTCGATGCCGCGTACCTGCTTGCCGTACATCATCTTAAGCTTCATCACCCCGAACAGATTGCACACCGCTTCATCCTCGTCGGAGAGCAACGCAAAAGGCAGCGTGAATTTCGCCTTGAAATTCTCGTGCGACTTGATGCTGTCTCGCGAGATCCCGACGATCTCGCAACCCGCTTTCATGAAATCCGCGTACAAGTCGCGAAACTGTTGCGCTTCGCTGGTGCAGCCGGGTGTGTTGTCCTTGGGGTAAAAATAGATCACCAGGGATTTGCTGCGGATGGGGTACAGCGTGAAATCGACACCGCCGGTGGCGGGCAGGGTGAAAT
>DAIDAG010000069.1 GCA_027310725.1 Sideroxydans sp.
TGGCAAGTATCCGCGAATTCCTTGGATGCTCACAGGCGCGTGCTATGGAGTTGCGCAAGGTATTGGTCGCGGCAACATAGCACGCGTACCCCCTCGTTTTTTTGGATATCCGTAATCTGTGGTTGATTATGAATTTCTGGATGAGAATTCACGCGTCAGTCAAATCGTATTTTGTGGTTGATTCAGATTTGCGATGAGCGTATCAAATCGACCCGAACCAGACCGTCAAGAGGATTTCAATATTGGCACACTTCTTGGTCGATGCGGACACTGCGACTTACTGTAAAAACTTTTGGTGTAGCGCGCGGGAAAGTCCGCTTGAGACTGAACATGAAAAAAATCGGAATAGCTGTCATCAAGCCAGTTGATCAATTTTAAGCCGCCTGGTCGCAGGCACATCTATCTCCAGCAGATGTGCTGGCGAGTGTTTTAAGAATCCCGCACTCGCCTACAGTCAAGTTGTCCCGACAACGATTGCGTAAGGCGACCAGTTGTTTTTCCAATAAATGCAACGCTTCAATTTGCTGCTTTACACGAGAAATATGCTGATCGAGTAGCACGTTGACATCGTTGCAGGCAAAACCGGGATTCGCCTGGAAGTCTTGCAGCGTCCTGATTTCAGCCAGAGTCATTCCTAATGTGCGGCAGTGCAGTACAAAGTTGAGTTGCCCATGATGCTCACCGGTGTACGAACGGTAACCAGATGCGGTGCGAGAAGGCTTCCGGAGTAGCCCTTCTCGCTCATAATAGCGGATGGTTTCAGCATCGCATCCCGTTTGTTTTGCCAGTTCACCAATTAACATCGCCTGCCTCCATGTCATTTCCAGCTTGACCTTGTAGCTACTCCAAGGTTTTAAATAAGGCTACCTCATACCGAGGACTGTGGCAATTTGAATTGTTTGCTGATGGAGTTAGCTATAACGGAATGATCGATGGCAAATTGTTGTGAAGACAAAAGTTGCGAAATATCTGCAATGCGCGGAAGGCATGAACGCGTGTTATGGATCGTGCTCGCGATCAATGCCGTGATGTTTGTGGTGGAAGGCTGGGCCGGTCTGAATGCCCATTCCACATCGCTGCTTGCGGATGCGCTGGACATGCTGGGAGATGCCCTGGTTTATGGGTTCAGCCTTTTTGTGCTGGAACGTTCGGCACGTTGGAAGGCGAGTGCTGCTTTGGTCAAGGGCTGCTTCATGCTGGTGTTCGGGCTGGGTGTATTGGGTGAGGCGATATACAGGATTTTTAACCCGGTCATGCCGACTGTGGAAACAATGGGCCTGATAGGCGGACTTGCGCTTCTTGCGAATCTGACCTGCTTTTTCCTGCTATCCCGGCACAGAAATGACAATCTGAACATGAGTTCCACTTGGCTATGTTCCAGAAATGACCTGATCGCTAATGTAGGCGTGCTGCTGGCCGCTGCTGCCAGTTACGCGCTGACGTCGCTCTGGCCCGATCTGATCGTTGGCGTAGTTATCGCGAGCGTATTCATGCGTTCGGCGCTTCATGTTCTGCATCAATCAGTTCAGGCATTGCATGCGCCACTAGCCAAGGATCATTTGGCATGATGGTTCTCCTGAAGAAGTCGATTGTTTTCATGCTGGCTGCATTGCTTCTTGGATGCGCCGGCTTTCAATCCAAACCCATTGCGCCATGGGATACAGCAACCGCCTTTGAGGCACGCACGCTCGACAGTTTTGGGCTCAGGGATTTTGTTCGGCAAAACGGGAAGGACGTAACTACCTGGCCATTGACATCCTGGGACGCATCTCTGCTGACGCTGGCTGCCTTTTATTACCACCCGGATTTGGATGTCGCACGTGCACAATGGGGCGTTGCCCAAGCCGGAGTTGTTTCAGCCGGGAGCATACCCAATCCGGGATTAAGTCTATCAACCAATCCTGCCAGCACAATTTCCAGAGCGTCAGCATTGCCGTTTGGCTGGAACCTGGACATCCCGATTGAAACCGCTGGCAAACGAGGCTATCGCATCGAACAGTCGAAGCAACTCTCTGAATCAGCCCGGTTCCATCTGTATGGTGCGGCATGGCAGATACGCAGCCGCTTAAAGATGGCGTTGGTCGAACTGTACTCAGCTCAAGAAGGTTTGATGCTGTTGCAAGAACAGGAGGACGTTCGGAATGAAATGGCCAAACTGCTGAATCGTCGCCTTGAAATCGGGGAGATATCCCTGCCAGAGGCAACGCAGGCCCGAATCGCGCTGGCGCAGAATAGTTTGGCAATACTGGATGTGCAGAAGCGGTACGACACAGCACTTGCACAGCTTGCCACAGCGATTGGACTGCCGATAAACAGCCTGCGAGAAATGAAATTCTCCTTTGATGAGCTAACCGAGCTGCCCAAACCGGAAACGCTTCCTTCCGAGGAAACACGCCGCCAAGCCTTATTGAGTCGAAGTGACCTGCTCTCGGCGCTGGCCGACTATGAGGCCAGTCAAGCAGCCCTTCAACTCGAAGTCGCAAAGCAATACCCGGATATTCATTTGGGGCCTGGTTATGTTTGGGATCAGGGTGAACGTAAATGGTCTGTAGGGCTGTCCTTTTCACTGCCGATTTTTAACCGGAATGCGGGGCCGATCGCCGAAGCAAATGCACGCCGAGAGCAAGCTGCGGCAAGTTTTGTGGCACTGCAAGCACGCAGCATCAATGAAGTCGATTTGGCGTGGACCAATTATCAATCAGCAGCGAACCAGTTAGCTAATGCAGATTCGCTGCTTAAGGCACAACAGCAGCAGCAACGTTCGATTACGGCGGAATTCAAAGTAGGTGAGTCAGACCGGCTGACGCTGGCAGGCAGTCAGCTTGAGCTAGTGAATGCAAAACTTGCCAGACTCGATGCGCTAGTGAAAGAGATGCTGTCATTGGGCTTGCTGGAGGATGCCACCCAACATCCGCTCACGCAGAAAGAACTCCCGCCAAACTTGGTCGAGACGAATCCACGCAAGGAGGAAAAACATTAATGAACGCCAAGCACATTCTGATTTTCATTGCGGGCATTGCGGGTGGAATTGCCGGCCTCTCTGCATGGAGCATTATCGGGGAGCACAGTGAGCATGCGGAAAAAAGCCGTACTGCAGAAACATCTGTACAACCTGTCGCCGAAGCAAAAGAAGCAGGTGTCACGCTTGGCGAGTCCGCGGTGCGCACCGGGGGGATAGTTGCAGGAGCTCTGCAAACCGTATCGCACCGGCAGGAAACCGAGGCGTTAGCGGTTGTCTTGACAATAACTGAACTCAACGACCTGCAAAACAACCATGCCGCCGCCGCGACTCAAGCTGACGCAGCACTGGCCGCATTGAACCTATCCCGCAAGGAATATGACCGGCTGAAAACATTGTATGCCGACGACCATAATGTGTCGGAAAAAGCTGTCCAGCTCGCCGAAGCCACCTGGCATTCCGATGCGGCTAGGGTGAGCGCCTCACAAGCGGCGCTGCGTACGATCGAGCAAAATGCACGGCAACAATGGGGAGCGATTCTTGCCGAGTCGGTCATGACTGATTCGGCGCTTTTTCAACGCCTTGCTGCACAGCAGGACGTGCTGATCCAGCTAACCTTGCCGTTGGCGAACAGGATTTCTCCGATTCCACAAACTATCCGGCTGCAACTCCCAGATGGAAATTTTGCGCAGGCATCTCTTATCTCGCCTTCCCCGCGGGTAGACCTCCGCTTTCAGGGACGAAGTTATTTCTATTCTGCCCCTGTGCAAAAAGCCGGACTGGCACCCGGCATGAACATTCCTGCCTATCTGCCCACCGGTCCTCAGGAACAAGGCATTTTCATCCCCTCAACGGCGGTCGTGTGGTGGCAGGACAAGGCATGGATTTATGTGCAGGAAGATAAGGGACGTTATGTCAGAACGGAAATATCCACGACCAGCGCAATGAATGACGGCTGGTTCGCCACCAACGATGAGTTAACAGACAAACCCGTGGTCGTTACCGGTGCACAATTGCTGCTTTCCGCAGAATTCCGCCCGCAAGGTGGTGGAGGGGAAGAAGGCGACGATTGATGAGTACAGAGGCTACGGGGATTCTCGCCGTTATCGTTCGTGCGTCGCTGCGCTTTCGCGGCATCGTGGTGTCGCTCGCCTGCATTCTGGCTGGTTACGGCATTTATTCATTCACACAAGCCAAGTATGACGTATTTCCAGAATTCGCACCGCCCCAGGTAGTCATTCAAACGGAAGCGACAGGACTTTCTCCGGGGCAAGTTGAAGTCCTGGTTACACAGCCAATCGAAAATGCCATCAATGGCGTAGCCAGTATCCAAACGATGCGGTCCAATTCGATACAGGGGCTTTCCGTTGTTACCGTGACTTTCGATGCGGCCAGCGATATCTACCTGGACCGCCAGGCATTGAACGAACGTCTGGCGACTATTTCATCGCATTTGCCTCGCGGAATACAGGCGCCAGTCATGTCTCCGCTCACTTCTTCGACCAGTATGGTCATGGCAATTGGACTAACTTCCGACAAGCTTTCGCTGATGGAACTGCGCACCATAGCCGACTTTATAGTCAAGCCGAAGCTGCTGGCTGCGCCGGGGGTAGCCAATGCAGTGGTATTCGGAGGTGACGTAAAAGAAATTCAGATACAGGTTCTCCCCGAACGCTTGATCAAATATGGCCTGGCCATCGAGGATGTCATGACTGCCGCCACCCAGGCTACGGGCATACGCGGAGCCGGCTTCATTGACACCCCCAATCAGCGCATCATCTTGCAAAGCGAAGGACAATCCTTAAGCAGCAACGCCCTATCCAAAACCGTTCTGACGCATCAGAACGGTTTCAACGTGACGCTGGGAGATGTGGCACGGGTAGTGGAAGCGCCGGCACCGCCGTTCGGCTTTGCCGCAGTCATGGGCAAGCCTGCTGTTCAGATCGTGATTTCCGAACAATATCGTGGTAACACGCTGGAAGTGACAGAGCATATCGACCGGGCATTGCAAGAATTGAAACCGGGTCTGGAAGCACAAGGCGCCATCTTGCATGCGGATATTTTTCGGCCGGCGAATTTCATTAATATCGCTACCCGCAACGTCACGGCGTCTCTGCTGATGGGTGGCGTGTTGGTGGTAATTGTTCTGGCACTGTTTCTGTTTAATCTGCGCACTGCCGCCATTTCTCTGACTGCGATTCCGCTCTCGTTGCTTGCGGCAATCACGGTCATGGATCATCTGGAAATCAGCCTCAACACCATGACGCTCGGAGGATTGGCAATTGCTATCGGGTTGCTGGTGGACGATGCGGTGATCACGGTAGAGAACGTCTACCGCAGGTTACGAGAAAACCGGCACCTGAGCAACCCGCGTTCCACCTTCCTGGTCATTCTGGATGCAACGCTCGAAGTACGCAGTGCAGTAGTTTATGCCACGCTTGCAATCGCAGTGGTGTTCTTGCCGGTGCTGACCCTGCCCGGCGTGGCAGGACGATTGTTTTCTCCACTAGGCGTTGCTTATATCCTGGCCACTTTGGCTTCACTGATAGTGGCGCTGGTTGTAACACCGTCACTGTGCTATCTGATGCTTAGCAATGGTGCCTTGCCGGAGCATGAGCCGCCGCTAGTTCATTGGCTAAAATCGAGATACATCGCACTGCTTACGGCGGTCGAACGCCGATACCGCACAATCATTGCCATTGTGGCGGTTATTTCCATCGGAGGGCTGGCAACGCTTCCGTTCCTCGGCGGTGAGTTCCTTCCCGATCTGAAGGAAGGCCACTTCATCATTCACATGTCGATGGTGCCGGGAACTTCATTGCAGGAGTCCTTTCGGGTGGGCAACCAGGTTGTGGCTGAATTGAGCAAACTCCCGGCCGTGAGACTGATTGCGCAACGCGTTGGACGTGCGGAAAACGCGGACGATACGTGGGGTACCCATTACAGCGAGATCAACGTGGATTTGAAGCCTGTAGATAACCAGTCCGTCCAGACCGCGCAAGCCGATATTCGTAATGTGCTCGCCCAGTTTCCGGGGATCAACTTTGGTGTCAAAACATTCCTGGCGGAGCGCATCGAAGAAACCCTGTCTGGTTATTCTGCTTCAGTTGTCCTCAATCTTTATGGCAACGATCTCGATATTCTGGATAGCAAGGCACAAGAAATTGCCAAGGTGCTTGGCAAGGTCTCAGGGGCTGCAGAGGTGCAAATCCAGTCTCCCTTGGGAGCTCCGCAACTGACCATCCGCCTGCGACCTGAATCGCTGTCTCGCTGGGGATTTGACTCAGTACAGGTCCTTGATGTGATCCTTACCGCATATCAGGGAGACGTGGTCGGTCAGGTATATGAGGGGAATCGGGTATTTAATGTTTCGGTAAATTTAAATGAAGAGTTGCGCAAGAATATCGACGGTGTCCGCGATCTACCACTTCGAAATTCCATTGGCAATTATGTTCGCCTGGGGGATTTGGCTGAGATCTATCAAGGTTCTGGACGTTATGTGGTTTTGCATAATGGCGCGCGACGAGTTCAGGCCGTTACCTGCAATGTAGCCGGACGTGATGTAGCCTCTTTTGTGGCCGAGGCCAAGCGGCAGGTCGCTTCGGTTGCCTTGCCTGCTGGAAGTTACGTTGAATTTGGTGGCACAGCGGAAGCACAGTCCAAGTCAACGCATGATCTTATCGTTCACTCCGCTATTGCAGGTTTGGGCATCATTTTGCTGCTATCACTTGTTCTGAGAAATAGTCGCAATTTGGTGCTGGTTTTTGTGAATTTGCCCTTGGCATTGGTAGGGGGTGTGCTCGCTGTCATTGCCACTGGCGGAACAATTTCCATAGGCTCACTGGTTGGTTTTGTGACTTTGTTCGGCATCACGCTACGCAATTCCATCATGATGCTTTCTCACTATGAGCATTTGGTTGCAATCGAAGGTGTTACGTGGGGATTGGAAGCAGCACTTCGTGGCGCACAGGAACGGCTGGCCCCTATCCTTATGACGGCATTAGTAACTGCCTTGGGTTTGCTTCCGTTGGCGCTCGGAAGTAGTGCGCCGGGACGAGAGATTGAGGGGCCGATGGCAATTGTGATTCTGGGAGGACTGTTTACTTCCACAGTCTTAAACCTGCTGATACTACCTGGCTTGGCGTTACGCTACGGACGGTTTGAGAACAATCGAATCTGATGCAATGCGTTATTTTTATGTTCACTCTGAAGAGGTTGATATTTCTCTTATGGTGTAAAAGTGAAAGTTAAAAAATTCAGAGCGGACGCTCCAGCAGATTCGACCGAGGCCACCTTCAACAATCGCCACCGTCTGTTTGGCCAAAAACCGTGCACTCTCCGAGTTGTGCGTGACCGTCTTGAAATGGCATGCAGCGGTACTTCATGTTGCCATATTGCCCGCCAGGAAGCAGTCGCTTGTGCATTGGAAAATCGGCGCACCATATAGCAGCCTCTTACGACATGCGACAATCGACCCGAAGGAGACTGTAAAGAGAATATAAATTAGGGCACACCTATCGGCCATACCGGACGTCGGCGATCTCAAAAAAAGGCTGTCGGTTGAGCCTATAGGAATGTCCGGTTCCAAGTTCTTCGATCATTCACTTTTACCCTTAAACCACTTTGATGTTGCCCAATTGCAGCTATCCAAGCCATACATCGTAGCGGACTGCTATTCTAAATTTCCAACTTACACCTATGGCGCGACCACGGATTCAGCGAGACCTGCCAATGCCTTACGAAGATTCTCGACGGCTGGACAGTGCTCTACGCCGTGACGACGAGCCAGATACTCAGGATCATTGTAACCAAGCCATACCTGGGCGGATGCGTCTTCCCACACCAATACTTTCAATGGCAGATCGATGCCCACGGTCTGTGCACATTCCATGAAGGGTGTGCCGCCCTGCGGGTTTCCAAAGATGATCACCTGCGTCGGACGCAGCGTTTTTCCGATCTTGGCTGCACCCACCGCATGATCGATGCGCGCAAATACGGTTAGGCCCCGTTGCTTTGCCAATGCCTCGAAACGATCCATCGTGGCAACGACACTGTGCGGGCTCTTGACTGTCACAAGGCCCTCAGCAGCCTGTGCGAGGGACGAGAATGTAACCATTAATGCAGCAAATATTATTGAAAACAATTTCATTGCTTGCTCCTTTGATGATCATGTATCGATGACGACTTGCATTCCGCTGCATGCTGCACAACAGCTTCTCGCGCCTGCTTGTTCAAATCCAGAAATTCCCCTGCCAGTTGCCGCGCACAAAATCGATTTTGACCAGTCTTGGCGCCATCTTGCGCACATTGGGGTTATCCAGCTCGATCTCTGGTTGTCTCCCCAAGCGATTCGCCACTTCGAATGAGCAGGCAGTGGATGTGACCGGCCGGAAGAACACTGCAAGCTTGTCGCTGACCGCGATGGTTTTTCTATCGGGAACCGCCTCGTGGAAATGAACAAACTTTTTCACTAGGCAGGAAAAATACAATTCCATTTCAACCACCAACGGCTGGGTACGTTTTGCCAATTCGCGGGCAGCGGATTTTGTCCACTCCACCACCACCGTCTTGTCGTTGATCAAAACAATGCCATTCATTCGTAAAGACATGGTGGACCCCTCGCTAGTCGCTAAAGCACATGTGGAGCAATATCGATGACCATCGCACCAATCAGATCCGGATCGCTGTCTGGCGCCAGGACGGATGCATCGCCCATTTCCCCGGTTATTTCCAATTGCACTGTGGCGCCATGCTTATGCAGGCGCGATTCGCTGCCGCAGCATCGGCAATACACGTGTTCGCCGTCGCGTTGCGCACTGCGCACCACGACGGGTGCGCCGCAACTGCCGCACTGATGCAATGGCAGTCCCGGCTCGCTGTGGCCAACGATATGTGTCAGCCGGTCGGAGGTATTCGATGCCAGAAAATGTTTCGCCAAGCGCGCATCGAACTGGCTGCCGAGTTCATTGCCGACGATGGTCAGCGCCTTGTCCATGGGCATACCCTTCCGATAGGCACGCGTGCTGGTCATGGCGTCAAATGCGTCGGCGATGCTGACGATCCGGGCCACTTCCGGAATGACATCACCTGCGATGCCACGCGGATAGCCTTTTCCATCCGGGCGTTCATGGTGACCGACCACTGCCTCCATCGCGAGGCCGGCAAGAGGATGGTTGGTGAGCAGACGCCCGCCGACGCGTGGGTGCGTTTTGATGATGGCATACTCTGCATCGGTGAGCCGATCCGGCTTGTGGAGGATCGCGTCAGGCACGCCGACTTTGCCAAGATCGTGCAAGAAACCGCCGATCTCGCACAGCGCAATATCGCGACGCGACAATCCCGCTTCTTCCGCGATCAGTCTGGAAAACTGCGAAACGCGCCACAAATGTCCGCCGGTATAGGGATCGCGCGCTTCGACGATCATCGACAAGCCGAGCAAGGTATTCAGCAACGATTCTTTTTCAGCCACAAAGACCTCTTGTTATATTTCGTCAGAACCGGGTTGTTAATGCCACCAGCCAGTCGGGCATCACGTTCACCGCCACTTGCTCGAAGAACTTGTCAGCTCCAGACAGAACAAAGATGCCGATCAGAAAAAGTGCCGTGCCAAAGATTTTCTTGCCCTTTTGCCCTGCTTCCAGCATGCGGTTGCGCCATTTACCCATCGCCTGACGTGAAAGCATTCCAATGGACAGCAGCGGCAACGCCGCACCCAAACTGAACATCAACATTACCGCAGCAACCTGCATCAACTCTTTACCTTGACTGGCCAGCGTAACTGCCACTCCCATGGTCGGGCCGACACATGGACTCCACACGACACCCAGCAACATGCCCAATAGAAACTGGCCATGCAGCCCGTTCAGATTGAAACGCGTCAGCAGTCCCTGTCCAACGCCAAGCCGACTGATCGCCGCGCTAAAACGCTCCTGCAACATGCTTGAAAACAATACCGCACCAAACAGGATCAACAGAGTACCGCCAACCACGCGCAATGCATCCTGTCCCAATCCGATGGAAGCGCCCAGATATCCAATTCCTGCACCGACCACGGTGAACGAAAGCATTAACCCGCCCACCAGGGCTGCCGGACCAAAGCGGTGCGTACTCGTTGCCGAGCCCAGCAGGATAGGCACCAAGGGCAACACGCATGGCGAAAGCGTGGTCAGCACGCCCGCCAGAAACGACAGGCCAAAACTCGCTACATTCAGTTCCATGTATCCACCTACAACGCTTGACGCAGCAAGCCGGCGATATGATCCGGGTCCGTATCGCCGGTTACCCGGGCAACCTCCTTGCCGCCCTTGAATACGATGAGTGTGCTTTGATACATGGCACCAAAGGCTTTCACCACCGGTTTCTGTTTGTCAAAATTGACGCGCAACGTGGTAATGCCCTTGAATTCATTCGTTGGAAGCAGCGTACTCAGTACCTTTTCCTGCGCTTTGCAGGTTGGGCACCAGTCTGCATAGATAAACACCAGCGCGGGCTTGCCGGCATTGTTCACAGTATCCAATTCTGCCTGCGTGTAAGGCTCTCCCACCCAGGCTTGCGCGAATAATGGAAAAAGCAGGGCCGCGGCAAGCACCAGTAATCTTGTAATCAGTTTCATGATCTGTCTCCTTGTGACGATATAGCTTTGTTGCCAATTGCTTCTGCAAGTTCAAATGTCCTCATTGCAGACGTTTCTCCAGCCAGGCATCAGTTGCCCATTTGCCGCGGCTCAGCACCAACAGCACGGCCAGCATGGTTCCCCAGGCGAAATGCTGGAACAGGCCTGCCTCGCTCAAGCCGGAGTAATACGAATAGGCCGCGACCGCATTTAGTATGAACAAACCCGCCGCGGCAAATCGCCCGAACAGCCCCAGCACCAGCAACACCGACAATCCGAGTTCGCCAGCAGTCGACATGTACGCCGCGACGTCCGTGTTCAATAATGGCACCTGGTACACATCGCTGAACAGGTACAAGGTACTGTCCCAGCTCTTGATCTTGGTCAGGCCGGATTTGAAAAACACATCCGCCAGATACAGCCGCAGTCCGAGATCTAATAGCGGTGCCAGGAATTCTGGCCAGTGCGAAGCGTTGTAGTAAAGCCGTGCGAGGCGTGATAATACGTTCATGAGTTTGCTCCCGGAGTGAAACTTGCGAAGATGTTTTGCGCCACCAGCGTTTGCAGCACCGGCAGCAGATTGAAATCAGGATAGCGCTCCATCGTTTCTTCAGTGGCCTCTCCCAGCGCTGCGCCGGTTTGTATGCGCTGCAACCACACGGCGTTAACTTCCGTCAGTTCAGTCACCGTTACCATATCGTGGTCGCGGCTGACCAGCGCATTGCAGGAGCCGCTGTTCAGGTCGACGTTGAAATCATTCGATGCACCAAGCTGGTGCGCGTGCCAGATGGCGGCGATGGGATAACCGGAATGCAACAGATGGCACGACGGATGCATAAGCAAGACCAGATCGGAATAAGTTTCGGGCGGGACTTGTGCCAGTTCGTTCAAATCCAGAACCTCCCCGTCCTCCGCAAAATAGGCTTGGTGGCAGGCCCATTCCAGCGCTGCCATATCCGGCAGATAAGCGAGCTCCTTTGCCGGCTCGAAGGTGGCCACAAAGTCGGCCAGCTCGGCGCCGTAGTGATGCAGGTTTGCGCTGCGCGACGGGTATTGCCCGATGAACTTCCTGCTCATGAACCGGAAGAAATCGTCGCCTACCAGTTGCCTGACGACCGGATAGGCACCCGCCAAAGCATCATGCAGATTGCCGCGGTAGTTGTTGCGGTAGATGTCGAGGGCGATATCCGCTGCATAATGTGAATATGTCTTGCTGATCTGTGCCGATGGCACCAGGCCATGCACGATGCTTCCGGCAAAATGGGCAAGTTCATCATGCAGCATCGCACACCTCCAGACTGCCCAAGCGCTGCTGCGCCTTCGCCGCTTCGCCCATCAGGACAGACAAGGCAGGGATGTCGCTGTCCCACTCGATCAAAGTCGGGCGCGGACCGATCTGCCGCAGTACGGACTCATACAATTCCCACACTTCGGGATAGATCGGATGGTTGTGCGTATCCACCAAGCAGCCGTCGCGCATGCTGTATCCGGCCAGGTGATATTCCTTTACGGCAGCCGCAGGAATAGCCTTGATGAAAGCCTCGGTATCGACGCCGAGGTTGCGCATATTCACGTACAGGTTTTCCACGTCGAACAGGATGCCGCAGCCGGTACGCCGCGTCAGTTCGGCCAGGAATTCGCCCTCGGTCATTTCGCTGTGGGAAAACGACAAATAGCTGGACAGGTTTTCCACCAGCAATTGGCGCCCTATCCTTTCCTGAACCTGGTCCACGCGGCGTGCCACATGGGCCAGCGCTTCGCGCGTATAGGGAAATGGCAACAGATCGTTGATCACCATGCCCTCCGCCGCATTCCAGCACAGATGTTCCGACACGGCGGCCGGTTGCACGTCGGCGCATAGCCGCGCCACTGCGGACAGATGTTCTTTATCGAGCGGTGTCGTCGAAGCCAGGCCCATGCCGACGCCATGCAGACTGACGGGGTAATGCTCGCGCACCCGGAGCAAGGTATGCAGCGGCGCACCGCCGCCAAAGAAATTCTCGTTAT
Source organism: Sideroxydans sp. (assembly GCA_027310725.1). Taxonomy (GTDB): domain Bacteria; phylum Pseudomonadota; class Gammaproteobacteria; order Burkholderiales; family Gallionellaceae; genus Sideroxyarcus. The sequence goes on from DAIDAG010000069.1 coordinate 12,579, forward strand.
GCACTTCTACCCAGCCCAGCTTGGGCAAGGTGTCCAGGACCTCACGGTAGTGAGGCGCCCGCAACCCTATTCCTGCGGTATCAGGCAACATATTGGTTGCGGGCTGGTTCATTACATCGTCTTCAGCATGCCGCCGGCGATCTTGTCGCAGGTGCCTTTGGGGACGGCCACGAAGTCCATCGGATCGTTGTTCTTAGTGGCCTGACCGGCACAGGAGTGTGCACTCTTGTTGCTGGAGCAGTCATTCATGCCGGCCTTGGCGATACCGAAACATTTCTCCATATCCATCTTCTTGTCGGCGGCACTCGCGGTGCCGGCCAGGCCCAGTGCCAACAAACCACCGATTGCGAGCGACAACATTTTTTGCTTTTCCATTTTGATACTCCTTATGTAGGTTGAGTGACCGGAGAATTCTTCTCCGCTGTATTAGTCGACGCAAACCGGATTTACTTACAAATGAATATGCAAATCTGATGTTGCGTCACTTGATTCGGCATTCCGTAAAAAAAGGTTACAAAACCAGGGCGAAATCTGAATCCGGTTCAGAACAACTTGCTGACCGACCACGCGAATATGGCCGCCAATGGAAGCGTCATCAGCCACGACCACATGATTTTGCGCAACGATACCCAGTCCAGTGACTGCGCCCGCATGCCCACGCCGGCGATGGAGCCGACCGAGACATGGGTGGTGGAAACCGGTACGCCAAGCTTGCTGGCGAACAACACCAAGACTGCAGTAATCAAATTGGCTGCCAATCCGCGGCTGTGATCCATGCGACTCACACGATGGCTCATGCGTTCAGCCACGCGCCGTGCAAACAGGACACCGCTCAGCCCCATGGCTGCCGCAAGCCACCAGAACGACGCCTGCGCGCCGAGCAGACTGGAAGCAAGCAGCAGCGCCGCGATCTTGGGCGTGTCGTTCACGCCGCGCGCAAAGCAGATCGCCATTGCTGAAAATATGTGCAGCTTGTTCAGCCAGTTCGCAATGGAGAATCGCGCGATGACCGGCAAGGTTGCGCAGTCCTCGTCGCTACCCACCGCGAGCGATGGTGATGCAACGGTTCGTATTGCTATGCCGCCTGAAGTTGAAATCAATTCGGGCTCGACCACACATACGCAATCCGCCTCGGCCGAACGCAGGCGAAAGGCCGAATAGGCCAGCGCGCCCAGTATGGCGGCGAGCAGTGGACTGACCAGCAACGGCATCAGGAACGTTTCCATCAGTTTGTCGAAGTGCACGCCTCCCGCTTGTGCCAGACCTGCCCCGATCAGGCCACCGATCAGCGCATGCGTCGTGGACACCGGATACCCTAGGCGCGTGGCAAGGAAAACCGTGACCGCAGCTCCGCTTGCAACACTAAAGATGAACCAGGGCGTATTGACCACCGCATCTGCGATCAAGCCCTTGCCAGAGAAGTTCTGTACCAGCGTTTCCGCCAGGAACAATGCAGCCACGCTTCCCGCCACCGTCGCCAGTGTGGCAAGCGCCAGGGCCTGCCGGTAGTTCAGCGTATCGGAACCCCACACGGTCGCGAAACCCTTGAAGTTGTCGTTGGCGCCGTTGCTGAACGCGAGGAACAGTGCGGCAATCAGAATAAGCATTTCCATCATATCCTCCTCAGCAGCAGGCGCAGCTTTCCTCGCCTGCATCCTTGTTGTCGAACGGAATGGAAGCACCGCAGCCCTCGAACAGGCCGTAGTGCGTTGCGAAGTCGCCGATAAACTCGAAATGGTTGCGGAAACGGGTGTCTTGCAACATGTGCCAGGTATTGCCGCACACCGGGAACACGCGACCCGTTTCAATACGGTGATGATTGTCCAGCTCGAAACGATGCGGATGATCCGGGATGCTGCCGCGATAAACTACGGCCTGGCCGTAGTCTTCGCACGCCGTTTCCAGCGCGTCGAGCTTGAACAATCGATAGGTCGCCGAGTAGAACTTCAGGTTGCCAACACGCGGCGCCAGCTTGGCATCCGTCACTTCCAGCGGGCGGTCCTCGATCAGTCGCGGATCGGCGAAGCCATGCCGCTGCGCGAGCCGGATGAAGTCATTCCAGTACAGTGCACCGCCCAGGCATTCGCCGTACAGCACCGGATCGTTGCGCACGGCGTCCGGCACGCGGCGGTCAGCATACACATCGGAGAAATAGAATTCGCCGCCATTCTTCAGCAGGCGATGAACGCCGCGCAGCACGGCATCCTTGTCCGGCGACAGATTGACTACGCAATTGGACACGATCACGTCGAAGCTGCCGGGCGCAAGATCGAGCTCATCCAGCTTCTCGATGTAACCTTCCACGAAACGCACGTTGGCATAGCCGAACTGCTCGGCGTGATAAGCGCGATGTTCCTCTGCCACTGCCAGTTGCTCCGGCGTCATGTCGACACCGATAACTTCGCCTGTCTTGCCAACCAGTTGCGCCAAGGCGTAGACATCACGCCCGGAGCCGCTGCCCAGATCAAGCACGCGGCATCCTTCAAGCAAGGGCGGACACACCAATCCGCAGCCGTAATAACGTGCCAGCACCTCGGGATGAACCTTCGCTAGCAGGGGCTTTAGCCAGGCGGGAAGCGTGCTGACATCGCAGCAGGCGCTGGTCTTCAGGTCATTGGAATTCTGCAGCTGCTTGCCGTAATAGTCCTGAACGATTTCATGCATGATGAGTCCTCTTGAAAGTGTGGAGACATCAGTTAGTCGGACCATTCGGCTATTTCTTACATAAACACATCAGATAAGTTAGAAAATACGACTCTCAGCAATTCAATTAACCTGCACAACAAGAAAGCTGCTTCACATCTTTGGTAAACGTCTGCGCGCAGAGCTTCAATCCCTCGACCATCGTCAGGTAAGGAAACAGTTGGTCGGCCAAATCCTGCACCGTCATGCGTGCACGGATGGCGATGGCCGCCGTCTGGATGATTTCGCCCGCTTCCGGCGTAACTGCCTGTACACCCAGCAGGCGCAGACTCCCTGCTTCCGCAACCAATTTGATGAAACCGCGTGTGTCGAAGTTGGCAAGTGCGCGCGGTACGTTATCCAACGACAGCGTGCGGCTAATGGTCTCAATTCCCTTCAGGTGAGCTTCCGCCTCGGACATCCCCACCGTCGCCACCTGCGGATCGGTGAATACCACGGTGGGCATGGCGGTAAGATCAAGAGAGACCTCACCGTCGGTCATGTTCACTGCCGCGCGAGTACCGGCGGCAGCTGCGACGTAGACGAACTGCGGCTGGTCGGTACAATCGCCGGCAGCGTAAATGTCCGCCGCGCTAGTGCGCATGTGGTCGTCAATCACGATATTGCCGTGGGGACTAAGTGCCACCCCGGCATTATCCAGGCTCAAGCTGCGGGTGTTGGGTGAGCGTCCCGTCGCAACGAGCAGTTGGTCGGCACGCAGTTCGCCACTCTGGATCTTGAGCACGAACTCGCCATTCGCATAACTGACTTCACTCGCCTGCGTATCGTTCAGTACCGTTATGCCCTCGGTGAGGAATGCCTCTGTCACCGCCACACCAATGGCGGGATCCTCGCTAAAAAGCAAGGTGTGGCGCGCCAGGATCGTTACTTTGCTGCCGAGCCGTGCGAACGCCTGAGCCAGTTCCAACGCAACGACAGATGAGCCGATCACGGCCAGCCGTGGTGGAATAGCCGGGCTGACCAGTGCTTCGGTCGAAGTCCAGTATGGCGTGTCTTTCAAGCCGGGTATCGTTGGAACGTCCGGGCTGGCACCCGTTGCAACGAGACAACGATCAAATGTCACTTCGCGTTCGTGGCCATCACTCAAATGCACGACCAACGTGTGACCGTCCTTGAAGCGGGCTTCGCCTTGCAGCACGTTAATGCCCGGGCTGTTCTCCAGTATGCCTTCGTACTTGGCATGGCGCAGTTCGTCGACACGCGCCTGTTGCTGAGCGAGGAGCCGCTCGCGCAGAATGGTGGGAGCTGCAGCCGAAATTCCACCATCGAATGGGCTGTTCGTGCGCAGATGGGCGATGTGGGCCGCCCGGATCATGATCTTGGACGGCACGCAACCGATGTTGACGCAAGTGCCGCCGACGGTGCCGCGCTCGATCAGCGTCACCCGCGCACCGCGCTCGACTGCTTTCAATGCACACGCCATGGCCGCCCCGCCGCTGCCTATGACAGCGATGTGCAGCCTTGTTTCTATCGCTTTATCTTCCGCCGCCTCGTTTGAACCAATGATCTCGGCGCCATAACCTTCCGCTTTAACCGCTTGCACGAGGGTATCGGCATCGATTTCGTTTTGCACCGTTACGCCAGCAACTTTATCGTGATAGGAAACTGTGGCAGAGACAACGCCAGGTACGCCGGACAGCACCTTCTCGACTGTGTTTGCACAATGTTCGCAAGTCATGCCGGTAATGCGCAGTATTATGTTGTTCATGATTCATCGCCTTTCGATGTTTGATAGCCGCCGGTTTTGCAGTCTGCATTGATGCCGCACTGTGTCTTTGATTTTCGGTTGACTGCATAAATAAGCAAACCAACAAAGAAGAGTAGAGCGGGCATCAGAACGTAGTCGAGGTAACCAACCCAGGCAGCTAAACCGGCCGCACCCAAAATAAACACCAGCACGGGCGTGAAACAACACAAGGCCGAGACAATCACCCCGACCGTGCCGGTTTTCAGCAAGGTGGACGTCTTCATTGACGTGCTTCCACAACTTGGGATGGATAGCCGGCGTTCTTGGTAGTTTCGGTCAGCGCTGCCGCATTTGTCTGGGTATCGTCAAAGGTCGCCACAACAATCTGCTTTTCCGGGTTAACGTCAATCCTGGTCACGCCTTTGACTTTGTTCAATGCCTTCTTAACGGTGATCGGACATACTTCGCAGTCCATCGTTGGGACAGAAAGCGTGACGGTCTTGCTGGCTGCAAAGGCAGGCGACACAGTCAAAGAAAGCGCGGTCGCGGCGACAATTGATAGCACTTGGGTAATTTTCATATTGCGACTCCTTCAATAAAATAGCGGTGCAAGATAAGGGAAGAACAGTGCGACCAGCACCAACATCGCAACGCTCCAGAAAATGACTTTATAAGCGCGCTTGGTCTGCGGCAATGCACAAACTTCACCCGGTCTGCATTCAGCCTCTGACCGATAAATGCGCCGCCAGGCGAAGAACATTGCGAACAGTGCCGCGCCGATGAAGATCGGGCGGTAAGGCTCCAGCACGGTCAGGTTGCCGATCCAAGCTCCGCTGAAACCGAGAGTAATCAACACGAGTGGCCCAAGGCAGCAGGTTGAAGCAAGAATGGCCGCAAGCCCGCCAGCTAACAGCGTTCCGCTTAGGGTTTTAGGTTCTGACATGAAATCATCCTTTCGAGTATTTGTGCGATGGTGTAACGTACCCCCGTACTCAAGTACGGAGTCAAGAAGCATGCAAAATATTCTCGAAAATCTGACTATCGGTGCCTTTGCCAAGGCTGCCGGCGTCAATGTGGAAACCATACGCTTCTACCAGCGCAAGAATCTGCTGCCTGAACCGGACAAACCATACGGCGGTATTCGCCGGTATGGGGAGTCAGATGTCGCGCGGGTGCAATTCATCAAGTCGGCTCAGATGCTCGGTTTTAGCCTGGATGAAATCTCGGAACTGCTCAAATTGGAGGATGGAACACGCTGCATAGAGGCTAGTAAACTGGCCGAGCGCAAGCTTGGCGATGTGCGGGCAAAACTTGCCGTCCTTTTGCGAATGGAGGCAGTGCTAACGCAGCTTGTGGATTCATGCCACACGCGGAAAGGGAATGTTTCTTGTCCACTGATTGCGTCGCTGCAAGAGCAGAAAGGAGTTGCAATATAAACGTAATAGATAGGTTTTTTTTAACTACTCAGTTTTTGTCCGATGAATCAGTGACGCATGCGGTATTTCTATCCACAAAATGGAAATCCGCAAATCCCGCATGTGCTAACTCCGCGGTATTGTCGGTATCCGAGGCAACCGAGAGTTGGATCAACCGCGCTTTGGCAGAGCCGAATTCGGCGATCACATCCTGCAACACATCATGCCGCGCCTCGACCCACTTCCCTGCGTTCACCGCACCTGACTCCGCTACGATCATGCGCGTGCGGTCGGTGTAGGCGTTCGGCTTGCGCGTGCCGACCGGATAGCGGTTGTCCCACACATAATTGAGCGCGGCATCGGGCACGGCATCGCCGTAGATGCTTCGAGCCAGCTTGAGTTTGGCGCGCAGCATGAAGTTCAACTCGGACGGCGGCATGGTGAACGACACATAGACACGGGCGGCATAGTCGTCGCCCGCCTTGGTCGCCATGTCCGCCTTGACCAGCGGCGCATCGATACGCCAGCGCCAACACATTACTGGCGTGCGGTTCAGATCGACTTCGACTGGTCGCGCCAATAGCGCCATGCTGTGGTCGGCGGTCGCCTCGATACCCAGCACACCGTCCATGCGGGCAATCTGGTAGCGGGTAGGAGCCACTTTTTTATTGAGCTGCACGATCTGCCACGGTGCGGGCACGACCTCCGATGGCCCCTTGAAACTGTCCAGTGCCGCCAAGTCACTCGCCTGTACGACGCATGAACCGGCACACAAAATCAAACCCGCAACACTACGCAACAGCATGCAACCTCCATTTTTCGTTCATGTATTTCAAATCACGTGGCTCATCGACATCGTGCAGCATCTGCCCCACATGGACCGACCAGCCGAGCTGTCCGAAGCGCGCGATCGTGGTACTTGCAACGGCATCGGTACTCCAGGGCATGTTGCTGAACAGGAATGGGCTGAATTGTCCGAGTCCCAGCAAGGCATAACCGCCATCGGCGGTGCAGTGAATAACGGCGTCATGGTCATGCAATACGAGCCGCGCTTCACGCAACAAATCAGCAGACATCTCGACGCAATCGGTCCCGACCAACAAGACGGCTTCTCCTTTGTTTAACGCTCTTGCCGCAGCGCGAGCCATCCGTGCTCCCAGGTCGCCTTCACCCTGATCTGAAATCTCGACACCCGCCGGCAACTGATTTTCGTTCCAGGCAGCAGCATCGATGGACGGCGTGACACACAACTCGACAACGCCGACATTTGCGGCAAGGGCCTCATTCACGGTATGCAGCAGCATTTGTTGCGCCAGTTCTGCAGCGCCCTCCGCTCCCAGCGCCGGAATCAGCCGTGTTTTGGCCAGTCCGGGTTTGGGGGCTTTGGCGAAAATGATGATGCGAGTGGATTTCATCGGTATAACCTCGCCAACTCCGCCGCATCGGCACCGCGCCAATATTCCCAGCGCAATCTCCACATCAGAAAAATGGTGCGCCAGACGCCATGCGTCTCCCAGCGCCTTCCGGAAGTGTTTGCACAATGCGCGATACAGGCAGGACGCGAAAAATCCAGCAGCCGCTTGCACAACTCCACATCCTCCATCAGGGGCTGGTCGGAATAGCCACGCAACTGTTCGAACACGATACGCCGCACGAATATCGCCTGATCTCCGGTGGCGATCCCGCTCAGTCGCGAACGCCAGTTCATCAGCCTGCCGATCACGCGCAACATGAACGGCTTACCCGTGATGCACACGTCGAATCTGCCCCAGTCCTTATGCCCCGAGAGGGCTTGCGTAACATGCTGCAGCGCTCCGTCCGGCAGACGCGTATCGGCATGCAGGAACAACAGCGCATTTCCGTTGGCCTGTGCTGCCCCCGCATTCATCTGTTTTGCCCTGCCACGGTCGGATTTAACGAGAATGAATCCGGCCACTTTGACGAGCATGGCAGAACTATCGGTACTCCCGCCATCGGCAAAGATGATCTCGCAACCTGCACGCTGAAAAGGCAGCACGTGTGCGAACAGGTCCGGCAGCTGTGCCGCTTCATTCAACATGGGAATGACGATGGAAAGTTTCACATCAGCCCCGCTTCCACGCATGGTAGCGCTCCATCCAGGCCAGAATTCTTTGCGGCGCATGGGCGCGCTTCCATTCTCCGGCTGCATATTTGTTTGCTTCTGACAAGGTCGGGTAGGTGTGGATGGTGCCCAGGATCTTGTTCAACCCCAGGCCGTGCTTCATCGCCAGCACGAATTCCGCCAACAGGTCTCCCGCATGTTCGCCTACGATGGTGACACCCAATATCATGTCCTTGCCCGGCACGGTGAGCACCTTGACGAAACCGTGCGCCGTGCCATCGGCAATCGCGCGGTCCAGATCCTCGATGCCGTACTTGGTGACTTCGTACGCTACACCCTGCTCTCCCGCCTCCTGCTCGTTCAAGCCCACGCGCGCCACTTCCGGATCAATAAAAGTGGACCACGGGATGACCGAATAATCCGCCTTGAATTTCTTGAAGTCGCCGAACAGCGCATTCACCGCCGCATACCAAGCCTGATGTGACGCGGTATGGGTGAACTGGTACGGCCCGGCCACGTCGCCTGCGGCAAAGATGTTGGGATACAGTGTTTCCAGATAGTCATTGGTGGTAACCGTACGCTGGGTCGGAATGCCCAACTCTTCCAGGCCAAAGCCGGTAAGGCGTGCGCTGCGACCAACAGCACATAACAACTGGTCAAATTCAATGTGGCGTGATTGGCCGTTGTGCTCCACCACGATATATTTATGGTCGCCTTCCTGTTCGCAGCGCACGGCAGTGTGATCGGTCAGTACGTCCACCCCGTTTGCGGATAACGCCTTGCGCGCCAATTCCGAAACTTCGCTGTCCTCGCGCGCCATGATGCGTGTGCCTTTTTCGATCTGCGTCACGTGCGAACCCAGTCGCGCAAAGCTTTGCGCCAGCTCGCAACCGATAGGCCCACCGCCCAGCACGACGAGACGTTTCGGTGTCACATCCAGCTTGGCGAATTCATCCCACAGCGTGTCGCTGGTTACATAGCCCACATCGTTCAATCCGGGCAACGGCGGGATAAATGGAGCGGCGCCGGTGGCGATTATGATGCTGCGTGTAGTCAGGGTCTGGATAGTTCCATTGTTCAATTTGATCTCGACCGTCCACGGATCGGTGATGCGCGCATAACCTTGCAGCACCTCCACGCCCAGGCCGGTGAATCGCTCCGCGCTGTCATGCGGGGCCACGGTGCGAATCACGTCATGCACGCGCGCCATCACTTTGCGGAAGCTGAAATCGGGTGCCCCAACATTCAAGCCGTAGTGTTCACCGTGTCGAATCTGATTGGCCAATTTGGCGCTTTTGATCAACGCCTTGCTCGGTACGCAACCGTAGTTCAGGCAGTCTCCACCCATTTTGTGCGCTTCGATCAAGGTGACTTTGGCTTTGACCGCTGCGCCAATGTAGGCCGATACCAGACCGCCCGCACCGGCGCCAATGACGATCAGGTTGCGGTCGAATCTGGCCGGACGTTGCCATTTGGCATAGAGGCGGCGGCGTTGCAGCCAGGTTGCGATTCTTTTGGAAATCATGGGAAAAATTCCCAACAGTGCAAACGAAATCAACAGACCGGGCGAAAGGATGCCGGACAGGCTGGTCAATTGCGCCAGTTGCGTGCCCGCATTCACGAACACCAGCGTCCCGGCAATCATGCCCACCTGACTCACCCAATAGAAAGTACGGGTGCGCATCGGGGTCAGCCCCATCAGCAGGTTGATCAGGAAGAATGGAAACAGCGGCACCATGCGCAGGGTAAACAGGTACAGCGCACCATCCCGGGTAATGCCCTCGTTGATCGCTTTGAGCTTGTCGCCGAACCGGCGCTGCACCGCGTCACGAAATACGAAACGCGATGCCAGAAAAGCCAGGGTCGCACCGATGGTCGAGGCGAACGACACAAGCAGCGTGCCTATTGCCAGACCGAACAGCGCACCTATGGCGAGCGTCATGATCAAGGCACCCGGCAGGGACAATGCGGCAGCAATGACATAAAGCACGAAACCGGCGCCGGCAACCAGCCAGGGCGATTGCATCCTGAGAGCCATGAAATCGCTCTGGCTTTGCCTTAACGATTCCAGCGTCAGGTAACGATCCAGACCTGAAGCGAAGAAACCGAGCACGAGGAGCATGATCGCGACGACGATCGCCAACTTCTTCATGGCTTGCTTTCGCGCTTCGAGGCCATGCCGCGTGCCGCAAACAGCTCGATGCGCTCCATCGGAATATGGTCTCCGGCATCTTCGCCGTAATAGGTTTCGACGACGGTCCCTGATTCATCAATCAGAAAGTCGGCCGGCATCAGGTTGCCCGTTGCCATACCCCGCATCCCCGTCATGCCCATGCCGCTCATCATGGCTGGCATGCGCAACAGCATCGCCTTGATCTTGCCCCACATCGATGTGTTCACGGCAAATGCTTCATGCGCAATACCTTCGGGGTCGGCGATCATGCGAAACGGGCGTGGCCGATTGGCTATAAACTTGAGTACATCCTCGCGATCCGACTTGAACACCACGGCGATATCCAGCCCCAGATTCGACAGGCCCGGATAGTTGTTGGTCAGGTCGTATACCCTGAAATTGCAAAACGGGCAGGTCGCTTCGCGGAACAGAGACAGCAGCAACCTGCGCCCATTGCCGATTTGAACGGGCTGTCCGTCGATATCGACCAGCGAAATTGGTGGTGTCTTTGCGGGTGCAAGGAGGGTCATTTTGCAACCTCCGTTTGCAAGTGAGACTCGCCCCTGATGATCGATTTGCTTGCGCCGCTGCAACTGCTGCCCTGCCCGGCGGTGCAACCGTAGCAATGGTCGGCCACGCGAACCGGCTGGCCGTGCAGGTCTTGATGTAGCAGGTCGCGTAGATGCGGTCTACCCATGCCAGGCAGGGGCAGTCCCAATTGCTGGTTGAAATCGCAGTCATACAGAAAACCCTGCCAGTCCACACTGACCAGGTTGCGACACATCACGGTGTCGAGATTGGCGGCGGCAAAGTTCTCATGCAGCAAGTGCATGTAGTCGTTGAATTGCCCTTTGGAGATCAACATCGAGCCGAAGCGCTGGATCGGCATGTTGGCAATGGCCAGCAACTGGTTGAACTCGATACCGAAATGGTTGAACAGTTCGCGCTGGTAATCGGCCTGCAGCTCGGATTGATCCGGCGGCAGCGAAGCGCCCTGCGGATTGAACACCAGATTCAGAATCAGTCCGCTGCTGGGTATGCCGTAGCCCAGTGCGTTGAGCTTCTGTAATCCCAGGATGCTCTTGTCGAAAGTCCCTTTGCCGCGTTGCTTGTCCACATTGTCCAGCGAGTAGCAAGGCAGGGACGCGACGATCTCGACCCGCTGTTCCGCCATGAACTCCGCCAAATCTTCCTGCCCCGGCTCGAACAGGATAGTCAGGTTGCAGCGGTCGATCACCTTGCAACCCTGTGCCCGTGCCGCACGCACCAGATCGCGGAACCCTGTGTGCAATTCGGGCGCACCGCCGGTCAGGTCCAGCGTATGCAGATCCCGTGCTGCCAGCACCTGCGGAATCATCGCCAGTGTTTCGGCATCCATCATCTCGGTGCGGTTGGGACCGGCATTCACGTGGCAATGCTGACAGCTCATGTTGCACTTGTAACCGATGTTGACCTGCAGGATTTCCAGGTCACGACGACGCAAAGCGGGAAACTCGGTGAATTGCAACAAAGGCAGGGTGGCATGCATGGTATTTCCGTCCGGTTGTTCCGCACCGCGTATCTGCAATGCGCTCATGGGCCGTTAGTCGCCGCAGTCTTAGATTCCTTACATTCGCCCTGTCGAATGCCCGCATAAAGCCGCCATGTAAGAAATGCATGGCAACCACGACTAATTACGCAACGGACATTGCGTCTGCAACGCCCCAACCGAAACAGGAGAAATACGATGAACACCGTTACCATGTACAGCACCGCAACCTGCCCGTATTGCATCCGCGCCGAACAACTCCTGAAACAGAAAGGCGTAGCCAATCTGGTCAAGATCAGGATCGACGAGGATTCGTTCGAGCAGGAAAAGATGATCGCGCGCACCGGTCGGCGCACCGTTCCACAAATCTACATCGGCGAAACCCATGTGGGTGGCTTCGACGACATTGCCGCGCTGGATCGCGCGGGCAAGCTTGACCCGCTGCTGAACAACTAGCGTAGCGATCATGGGCGCGGCGCTTTCATGGTTCGGCAGAAAACTCGCGCTGATCCTGACGCGGCCGCAACATATACACAGCGCAGAACCCGTAAGTTCGCCAGCCCTTTTACTGGCCTGCCTGCGCCCTGGGGATGTGCTGTTGGTGGAAGGAGACAGCCGGGTCAGTGCGGCCATCAAATTCCTGACGCAATCGAACTGGTCGCATGCCGCGCTCTATGTGGGGGACTATCTCGCGCAGGCGGGCGGCAACCCGACACACTGCTTTATCGAAGCGGACATGGTGGACGGCGTGCGCAGCGTGGGCATCGCTGAATTCGCCAACCTGCACACCCGCATCTGCCGCCCGTTCGGTTTGAACGAAGATGACTGCAAGCAAGTAGCTGAATTCGCCGTGCGCCGCATCGGTGACCAATACGACTTGCGCAACGTGTTCGACCTCGCCCGCTACTTCCTGCCGAACCCGCCGGTCCCGATTCGCTTCAGGCGCAACATGCTGTCACTAGGTAGCGGCGACCCGACACGCGCGATCTGTTCCACCCTGATCGCGCAGGCTTTCCAGTCGATGCGCTACCCCATCCTGCCCATTGTCTCCACCCGCAGCGCGGACACCCCGGAGTGCCCGAATTGCATCGAGGAGATTTACAAGATACGCCACCACAGCCTGTTCACACCCAAGGACTTCGACGTGTCGCCGTATTTCCAGATCGTGAAGCCGACGCAGGTGAGCGGGTTCAATTTCAGGGATTTAAAGTGGGGGGATGTTGTGGAGCAGTGAAGACAAGCGGATGGACGGTTGTACGGTGCGGTTCGCTCCAGAACCTAGACAAGCAACGCATTTAAAATGCTTTGTCTGCCCTGCATGGCCATAATTTGGTCTTACCGGCCCGTGGCTGTCTGAGAAATGGCTGATGGTTGATGCTGCTGGAAGGTCAAGCTTCGGCAATTTTTGAGCTCACACATTTAACTCATACCTGCCGTTCCAATATTCGAAATTCGCGCTAGAAGTTTTTATGCTCACAATATTCTTTCGCTCATGTACTTCGATCCCGTAGAGTTTTTCGTCTTTCGGATAAGTAAGGTTCCTTCTTTTTAGCTCTGTGAAGATATCTTGGAATAAGTGAACTGAGTTCTGATCTGAAGTCGATTTGCGCCAAATGCTCAACATCGTACTTTGATGTAAGTTCCGTCACCGTCAAATAGTGGATCACATCATGCATTGTGAGTTCGCGCTCCTCGGGCCATGATGCGTAACTTTCGTCCGCAAATTTAAGGACATCATAGGCGATATTTTCGCCGCAATTAATACGTGCCATCACAAGTAGCTTGAGAAGCTGCCTGTTACCAAGTTCTGGGTGTTCTGCAGAGATTTTGAAGTATAGGGCGAGCAATTCCTTGCATGTGGTGACTAAATGACGGTGCACTTTCCGTGCCTGCCTCCATGAAGTGATATAGCATCGTAACCACCTTATTACATTCTGGCGTTCAGGCTTCCTTTCGCTTTGGAAGGGGCTTGTACTGTTTACATCAGTGTTGTTTTGTTCTTCAGAAATGCCCCGCGTTTCTGCTCCGGATTCAACTACATTAATCCTCGGTTCAGGTGTAATCAAAACAACGAAGTGCTCTGGATTCGCCCTGAAAAGTGAAAGGCATTCCTTGCCGCAGAAATAAAACTTTGCGCCACCATGAATACAAATATGCGGTGTTAACATATTTACATTTATACCGCACACAGGATCAATCAAATCCAATTCGTCGAGATCAGGTCTCTCCATGATCATTTCTTTCCTCAATTAATGCCTTAGACCTTCTCAGTCCAGTTGCCGGTTTTTGCTCTTCTAGCATCTAACGTGCGAACCGTCCGACATTCTTCGGTCAGTTGCCTCTCGATTTTGATTCCTTCATCTGTCTCAGCGTAACCCGCAACCGCCCTTCTGTATTCAAAATACGCAGCTAGATATAGCAAGTACAAATGGTCGGCGCTTCCGGTAGCATTTGTTCAACGTGAGAGGCGCTGACTATGCCGTGGACGCGTTACTTGACTGCCGCCCACTCGGCGACACCTTCCCGTAGGTGGATCGCTGAATATCCCTCCTTCTTGAGGAGCTCGACGGCATCCACAGCCATCAGGCAATAAGGGCCCCGGCAATAGGCAACAATCGAACGATCCTTTGGTAGCTCTGCTAACCGTTGGCGCAGTTCTTCCAATGGGATCGACCTGGCAAACGGCAGATGCGCGTTCAGATATTCCTCTGTCGGCCTTACGTCGAGTACAACAACCTCACCCTTGCGAGCGGCTTTCAAAAGGCTTTCACGGTCATTAGCTATCAAGTCATCCGGTTGGGTGGCAATCTTTTGCAATGCCAACTGCAAATCGACCAAGCGTTCTTCCGCCAGCGTATGAACCTGCACCCACAGATCGGCTACCGACTTGTTGGCAAGTCGATAAACGATGTTCTTGCCCTGTCGCTCGGTCTCGACCAATTGCGCCATGCGCAACTCGCGCAAATGCGAACTGGCCAGCTTCAAGCTGATGGACGCCTCCCGCGCCAAGGTTTCTACCGTTTTCTCTCCCTGACACAGCAAATCGATCAATTCCAGCCGTTTTGGACTTGAGAACACCTTACCTATCCGTGCTACCTGCTCGTAGAGCAGGTCTTTGATTCTGCGTGCACCTTTCATCGTAACAATCCATTAAGAGTTGGAATATGCTGTTACCACTCTAAATCATCTTGACATCAATTACTAGCCAGTGCTCTAATCATTCCAGTACTTATTAGATTGTTTGTTTTTCAGGGAGATATTCATGAATCACCTTTATATCCTCAACGATGCCCCTTACGGCAGTGAACGCACCTACAACGCCCTGCGTCTGGCTGGCACCGTTTCCAAACTGGAAGGCAATGCAGTGCGCGTCTTCCTGATTGGCGACGGGGCTGCGTCCGCTCACCGCAACCAGAAGGTGCCAACCGGTTTTTACAACGTTGAAACGATGCTCGGTAACGTGACCCGGCATGGGGGAGAAGTCGGCATCTGCGGCACCTGCATGGATGCGCGAGGCATGACCGATGGCGATATTGCCGATGGGACTCACCGCAGCACCTTGGCGGAATTGGCCGAGTGGACTGTGTGGGCAGACAAGGTTCTGGTGTTTTAGTTTAATTTAAGGAGAGAGTTATGTTTTTCAAACAACTGGCAACAAAAGAGTCTTCACTGTCTTATTTCTTCGGCTGTGGCACCAAGGGTAAATCCATGGCAGTGGACGTGGTCGCAGGCGATGAGGAATGGTTCATCGAAGAAGCAAAGAAGGCTAATGTCACCATCAATTACGTCATCGACACCCATGTCCATGCCGACCATTACTCGGGGGGCAGGAATCTTGCACAGATGGTCGGCGCGCCGTACTGCTTGCATGAGTCGGATAAGGGGCTCGTGAAATTCGACTTTAAACCCTTGAACGACGGCCAGTCGCTTAATCTCGGCAACGTCAATGTCGAAGTACTGCATACGCCCGGCCACACGCCGGACAGCGTCTGCCTGCTGGTGACGGACATGCGCCGTGGGGAATTGCCCTGGTTCGTCGTTACGGGCGATACGTTGTTTGTAGGCTCCATCGGCCGTCCTGACTTGCTGGGTCGAGAAAAAGAGATGGCAGCCCAACTCTACGACAGCATTCATTCCAAGCTATTGCATCTATCCCCTGAAGTCGAGCTATTCCCCGGCCATCAGGCAGGCAGCGTTTGCGGTGCAGGACTATCCGGCAAACCGAGTTCGACCATCGGCTTCGAGAAGCGCTGGAATCCGGGATTGTCGATGAGCAAGGAAGCATTTGTCGAATATCTGGTCAAGGACATCCCACCGCGTCCCGCCGAGATGGACAAGATGGTTGCGGCGAACATCGCAGGCTGATGATGACGCACGACAATATATCTCACGGCATCCGCGCCAATCTCGGGCAGTTTCTGCATCAATTATTTCAAGTGCTGTTGGTCGGCATGACCATCGGCATGACCCGCACGGTGGTGCCGGCATTGGCTGAGACCGAGTTCGGTGTGCCGCGCGGTTCGTTCACATTGCTGGTTGCCTTCGTCGTCGGCTTCGGTTTCGTCAAGGGCACGTTAAATTTTGTTGCAGGCCGACTGGCCGAGTCCTGGGGACGGCGCCGCGTGCTGCTGCTGGGATGGGTTACGGCGATTCCGATCCCGATTCTCATTTACTTCGCACCTTCATGGGACTGGATCGTGGCTGCAACAATGTTGCTGGGCGTGAATCAGGGCTTCACCTGGTCGATGACCCAGACCTCCAAGCTAGACCTCACGCGTCCTGACCAGCGCGGCCTGACTATCGGTTTCAACGAGTTCGCCGGCTACATCGGTGTGGCCATCGCCGGCATCGTCACCGGCTACCTTGCTGCGGACATGGGGCCGCGCATGGGGCTGCTCGTCTTCGGACTCGCCGTCATCGGCACGGCTACGCTGTTCACAGCCTTGTTCATCAAGGACACACTGCCTTGGGCGCGCAAGGAAAAACCCATGGTCGCCGCCAGCGGAGCGACATTGCATCCGCGTTATCCGGCCGGGGTCTCGGCCAAACCATCCACGCGAGAGATTTTCACGTTGGTTACTTGGCGTGACCGGCGCTTCTTCGCCATTTGCCAGGCAGGACTGGTGGAGAAGTTTGTCGACGCACTGATATGGATCTTCTACCCGGTCTTTCTCTACAACAAAGGCGTCTCGCTGCCGGGCGTCGGCTGGATCGTCGGCGTCTACGGCTTCACCTGGGGGGCGGCCCAACTTGTCACCGGGAGGCTCTCCGACCATTTTGGGCGGCAGAAGCTCAATGTAGGCGGCATGTGGCTGTGTGGCTCCGGTGTGGCGTTGATGCTGCTGGGCGAAGGCTCGGCCTGGTGGTCGATGAGCGCGGCGGTGTCGGGCCTGGGGATGGCCATGCTTTATCCCAATCTTTCGGCGGCGGTGGCTGATATATCGGCACCGCATTGGCGTGCTTCAGCCATCGGCACCTACCGCTTCTGGCGCGACCTCGGCTACGGTGTCGGCGCATTCGGCCTTGGTCTGGCAGCAGCGTCTACCCATTCCATTGAAGGCGCCTTCTGGTTCGTCGCGGCGGCCATGGCGCTCTCAGGTCTCGGTCTCCTGATCCTTGGCGAGGAAACCCATCCGCGCCTGAATCAAGCTGACGTGATCCCCACTCCGCAAGCCGCAGCATTCGATGTGCGCGTGATTTCGCAAACGCCCCCCGGCGGTCGCTGTAACCTCTACTTCGACTACGGCCAGGCACTGGTGCAGCACTTGGGCGCCAATCTGCATGTGGATATCAGCACGGAGCGCGACGCCCACGGTCACGGTTTCCCGTCCTTGTGGATCAACGGCGCCCCATTAAAGCCGTCAGACGGCGTCATCGTCATGCCCGAAGACATCATCGCAGTATTGGGGGCCGACAACATCACCGTCGGCGACGATCTCCATATGGCGCTCGACACACAGCTGAAAAAGATGCTCAACGAAGGTGAATAAATCATGATGATGCTGGCTATGTTGTCCGGAATGCTCACCGGTGTTGCGTTGGGCATCTTCGGCAGCGGCGGAGGCATCATCGTCGTGCCGGCGCTGATCTACCTGTTGCATCTTCCACCCAAAGAGGCCATCGCCATGGGTCTGGGCATCATCGCCATCACCGCCGTACTCTCGGTTGTGAGCCACTGGCGCGCAAGCAATGTAGATTGGCGTGCCGCTGCCATATTCGGCCCCATCGGCATGATTGGCACCTACGCTGGTGCGCGCGTCGGCGCTGTTGTTCCAGCCAGTTTCCAGCTTGGCCTGTTCGCTGTCGTGATGTACATCGCGGCCTACCGCATGTTGCGCAAGTCTGCCATCGTGGTCGGAGATGGGGATCGTGAAACCCACATCTTTTTGCTGATTGCTGCCGGGGCTGGTGTAGGTTTGCTGGCTGGCGTAGTAGGCGTGGGCGGCGGGTTCCTCATCGTTCCCGCGCTGGTTCTGCTGGCGAGCGTGCCAATGAAGCGCGCGGTCGGCACCTCTCTGGCGGTAGTATCGCTGAATTCCGCCAGCGGCTTTGTCGGCTATATGGGGACAGTGCCGATCCATTACGCGCTCATGGGCTCCTTTGCGGCGGTTACAGTTATTTCCAGTTTTACCGGTGCTCACTTTGCTCGACGGTTGCATGCGGATACCCTGAAGCGGGCCTTCGCCTGGAGCCTGGTCATCGCGGCGACTTACATCATGGTAAAAAGTGTCATTTGATCCGAATCCACTAGCCCCAAAAAGGAGAGCATATGAGTTTCTCACGCTTCTTGATCCACGCTGCTACCGTTGTGACCCTTTTGCTTGCTCCCACACTCGCGAGCGCGGACGAAAATAATGAGGCCATCAAGGCCATGGAGGAATATCTCACTTTCGTGGATTACGGCGGGGGCACCATTTCTGCAGAACAGATTCCGAAGGACGATTGGAAACGCTTCTATGTGATCGATGCCCGCGACAAGGAGCAGTTCGACAAGGAGCACATTCCCGGTGCGGTGAATCTCGAATGGCGTCAGGTGCTGGAAAAACGCGCGTCGATCCCGAAAGACAAACCCGTGCTGATCTATTGCAACACCGGCTCACTTTCGGCCCAAGCCGGCTTTGCCTTGCGAGTCGTAGGTTATGAAAACGTTCGCATCATCCAGGGAGGCTTTGCCGACTGGAAGACTAAAGGTGGTTTTGATGCGACGGAAAAGGCTGCGCGAGCACGCGGTGAGGTGAAGTGAAATCTTTGATAGGAAGATACTGAAATCGAACAGGCGGCTGCGTCTTTCATAGTGGACGTCACCCACATCAATTCAGAATCATCAGGAGAATGAATATGAAACAAATCACGATTATTGGAGCCGGTTTTGCCGCGTTGTCGGCTGTGCGCAAATTGCGCCAACTTGATACCGCAGCCGAAATCACTGTCATTGCACCAAAAGCTGAACTGGTATTTCTGCCCAGTCTGATCTGGATTCCTTCGGGGAAGCGCAAACCGGAAGACTTGATTGTCCCGCTTGAACGCTTTTTCCATGACAACCGTATCCACTTCGTCGCTGGCGAGGTAACCGGTTTGGAAAATGACGGACGCACTGTACTGACCACCACGGGCAAGGTAGAAAATGACGGTTTGATCATTGCCTGTGGCGGGCGCTTCATCAAGAAACTGCCGGGAATTGAACATGCCATCCTGCCGTGCGAAGGCATTGCTGCCGCCGAAAAGATACGCGAACGGGTAGCCGCGCTCGAACAAGGCAACATCGCGCTGGGATTTGCCGGCAACCCGAACGAGCCGACGGCCATGCGCGGTGGCCCGATGTTCGAGTTCCTGTTCGGACTGGATACCCAGTTGCGCCGCGAAGGACGGCGGGAAAAGATCGGCCTCACCTTCTTCAATCCCATGCCGAATCCCGGCAACCGGCTGGGAGCGCGTGCCGTAAAGCGCCTGCTGACGGAGATGGATAAACGCGGCATCAACAAGCAACTCGGTCACAAACTGGTCGGTTTCGAGGCGGATAAAGTGAAGATCGAAGGCGGCGAATTCGCTGCCGACCTCATCATCTTCATGCCCGGTTTGACCGGCAACGCCTGGTTCGACCAGACCAGCCTGCCCCGCTCTCCGGGTGGGCTCATCAAAGCCGATGCGCAGTGCCGTGTAGAAGGTTTGCCTGCGGTGTATGTTGTCGGTGACTCGGGTAGTTTCCCAGGACCGGACTGGATGCCCAAGCAGGCGCACATGGCCGATCTGCAAGGCGAAGCGGCAGCTGAGAATTTGTTGGTGGAACTGGACGGCAAAATTCCGGATAAGACCTTCAAGGTGGAACTGCTCTGCATCGTTGACAGCCTCGATGCAGGCATGCTGGTCCGACGCACACCGGACAGCGAAATGTCGTTGCCGCCACTCGGCCTGATGCATAACGCCAAATCGTTCTTCGAATCCTGGTACTTGCGCAAATACCGATAGGATAACGCCATGTGCGAGCTCTTTGGAATATCGTCCGATTACCCAATAGCTGCGAGTCAGGAGCTCAACGCGTTTCGTTTGCGTGGTGGTCAGGACGCGGACAATCCTGACGGTTGGGGTCTCGCGTGGCAGGAGAACGGTATATTCCGTCTGGTCAAGGAGCCGACACCTGCGCACCAGAGCAAGCTGTTTGCGCAACTGAGCGGAAGTACGCATTCCAGCTTGATCATCGCTCATATACGCAAGGCAAGTTTCCCTCCTGACATCGATATGAGCAATACACACCCATTTCAGCGCGTATGTTGTGGCAAGGAATGGGTGTTTGCTCATAACGGCATGGTGCCGGATATCGTGGACATAGAGCTGTCGAGCAACAACCCCGTTTGCTGCCCCACGGGCAGGACGGACTCGGAATATGCCTTCTGTCATCTGCTTGGTCATATCGCACAGCATTTCCATGGCTTGCCGACCGCTGCCCCTTCTTCCTGGTTCGAGAATCTGGCACTGGAGAGTGGCATGCTTGCTTCGCTCGGCAAGTTCAATTTCCTGATGTCGGACGGGGAACACCTGATCGCCTACGGACATGACCGGCTCCATTATCTGGAGCGCTCAAGTCCGGACCAACCCGATGGCACACTTCTCAACAGCGTTTTGATTGCAACCGAACCTTTGGATAAGGATGAAAAGTGGACGGCGTTCGGACCGAGCGAACTGCGCGTTTATCGCTCCGGCAAAATGATCGGGCGTCTGATGACTCAGACGAAGCGTCCTTATGATTCTGAACGGCACTGAAGTGAAGCTGTACCGGTGTTTCCGAAAGGATCATTATGCATCCTGAACAATACGATGCCTGGTATGAAACACAGAAGGGCGCATGGATCGGGAATGAGGAATATCGCCTGCTCGCTTCACTGCTGGCACCCCGTCCAGGTGAGACATTGCTCGATGTCGGTTGTGGAACTGGTTATTTTACGCGTCGATTCGCGGACAAAGCTACCGAAGGAAACGTGGTTGGCGTCGACATCGACACGGAAATGCTTCGCTTTGCCAATGAACACTCCGAGCCTAACATCGGCTTCGTTGCTGCGGATGCGCGCCAACTGCCTTTCCGCGACAAGAGTTTCGACCTGGTCGTTAGCGTTACTGCCCTGTGCTTTATCCGGGATGAAAAGCAGGCACTAAGCGAGATGTTGCGCGTGGCCCGGCGCCGGGTGGTACTGGGGCTGCTCAACCGGCACAGCCTGCTCTATCTTGCCAAAGGCCGGCGCGGAGGTCGGGGTGCCTACCGTGGCGCGCGCTGGCATACACCCACCGAGGCATTGCACCTGTTCGATGGTATGCCAGTGCATCATGCCGGTCACGGCACCGCCATCATAGTGCCCGGCGGCAAGAATTGGAGTAGGCGCTTGGAGCCGCTGTTGCGGCGCTGCTTGCCGGGATCCGGTGCCTTCATTGCCGTCGCTGCAGAGGTTCAACCGAATTCCCGGTCATGACGTGAGGAGAGTTGACATGATGAATAACTGGGACGGTTTCTGGGGATGGGGAATGGGTGTGGGTTTTGTATTCATGTTGCTTTTCTGGGGATTTATTATTCTTGGAATCACCGCGCTGGTCCGATGGTTGATGACGCAGTCGTCACCGGGCCGCAATTCGCGCGACAAAACACCATTGGAAATTGTGCAGGAACGCTACGCACGCGGCGAGATCGACCGGGACGAATACGAACAGAAAAAGCGTGACCTAGAGCAATAAGCATGAAAACTCCGATCTATCTCGATTACAACGCAACCACACCGGTGGCGCTGGAGGTGGCCGATGCGATCCAGCCGTTTTTGGACGAGCACTTCGGCAATCCTTCATCGTCACATACATATGGCTTGTCCGCCCGTCGGGCGGTCGCCGAAGCACGGGCATCGGTAGCTGCGCTTATCCATGCACGGCAGAATGAGATTGTTTTCACTGGAAGCGCGACCGAGGCCAACAATCTTGCGCTCCTTGGTGTCGCCAGCGCATTAGGGAAAACCCGGCGTCATCTTGTGATCAGCGCAATCGAACACCCGGCGGTCATGCAACCGGCCCAGCACCTGCGCGAGACGGGCTGGGATTTGACCGTGGTGCCCGTGGATGGCTATGGCCGCGTCGATCCACGCGCCGTTGCCGCAGCCGTGCGAGCCGATACCGCACTGGTGTCGATCATGCACGCCAATAATGAAGTCGGAACGATACAGCCGGTTGCCGAAATCGCGCAGCTCATTAAACCGATGGACGTACTGCTCCATACCGATGCCGCACAATCGGCCGGCAAGATTGAAATCGATGTCGACGCGCTGGGAGTCGACTTGCTGACTTTGGCTGGACACAAGTTCTATGCCACAAAAGGAATAGGCGCTCTGTATGTCCGCCCGGGAACGCCAATCAACCCAATATTGTTTGGTGCCGACCAAGAGCATGGCCTGCGGCCGGGCACAGAAAATGTGCCGCTAATCGTCGGCCTGGGTGCCGCGGCAAAGCTTGCGCTGGAACGCCTTTCCACAAACAAGAAAAAAATGCTGACATTAAGGGACATGCTGCACGAACAACTTGCGGAGAAAATTCCAGGTCTTGCGCTCAATGGTCATCCGACAGATCGCCTTCCCAATACTTTACATGTTTCTTTTCCGGGCATCTCTGGCCGCGAGTTGCTGTCTCTCGTCGCAGATCGGGTTGCTGCATCGGTTGGCTCAGCATGTCATTCCGAGGCTGATGCGGTGAGTGGCGTACTGGCAGCGATGGGGTGCGATACAGATCGGGCTCGGGGTGCCGTAAGGCTCTCTGTGGGATGGATGTCAACGCTGGAAGAAATCGAGGCTGCAGCAACGGCACTGTCTGAAGTTGCGGCCGGGTCATTTCTTCGTCGGCATTAATATGTCCGTCCTACACGGATTCAACATGCCCACATAAATTAGAATCAAGCTGAAGCAGCTATTTTTTTTCCTGCTCATTCTTGCCCTTGGCAAAGGTACGCGTCATCAACCTGATCGATCCCATCTGTTCCTTGAAATTACTGCAGCCGCTGCACATCATCAAATGCAGCTTCAACGACATGCGCTCGATCATTGACAGCGGGCGTTCCTGCGACTCGGACATCAGTCGCGTAGCGTCATGACAGTTCAACATTTTTCTCTCCTTCCAGATACCATTTGTTCTCGATGCATTCGCGCAAGCGCAGCCGCGAACGGTGAAGCAGGACGTGCAAATTGCTCGTGGTCAAATTCACCTCGGCGCAGATCTCGTCGGCATCCAGTTCGATGAATTCCCGCATCATAAAGACCCGTGCCTGCTTCGGCGGCAGTCCTTCTAGACACGCTTCAAATACGATCCAGAACTGCCCTTCGCGCAAGGAAGCTTCCGGGTTACCCCAGGCAACAGGTCTTTCCTCGGGCTGCCAGAAACCTTTGCTGTCAAACAATTCGGAGAAGTCTTCATCCTCGTCGCCGTCGCGCTGCAGGCTGCTGACATTCACCGAGCGCTGTTTTTGCCGCAGGGTGTCGGCGATCTTGTTTTTCAGGATGGCGAATATCCAGGTCTTGAGCGCAGCACGCCCGCCAAACGAAGCGGCGTTTTTCAGTGCCCCGATCAATGCTTCCTGTACTGCATCCTCGGCCTGATGACTGTCACCAAGTTGCATGGTGGCGAACTTGAGCATCTGTCTGCGTACATCTTCAAGGAATACGCCGTCAGTCAATACATCATATTGGCTGCCCGATTCAATCTGCGGATTCTGCTCGTTCGTCATCAATTCCTCTTCTTCCAATTTCGTTCTTTGCCGCACTGTAGCTTGCCACGCAATACGGTACCAGATAATTCAACAGAAAATGGAACCAGGATATCTTGTCGGCATGCAGCAGACTTTCGCCCTGATTGATAAAATTAAGGAGAGTCCCGACTACCAGTGCAATCTGGAGCGAGTTTTTGACAATGCACCATGACAGGAATGCCTGCATCAGCTTAGTCATATCTCGAATCTCCGCTTTTATGTTTATTCATGAATCTACGGTCTATCTGGTTCTTCCAGCGCCACACCCAGTGGCCTGTCGCACTGAATGATCCCCACGATGCAATCGCGTGCTTGGGACCGGTAGCCATCAAATACAGGGAGCGTTTACGCGGGCGATAACTGATAAATTTTCCGCCGGTGATGCTGGCGATCAGGTTGTGCGCCACTACCGGCCCAGCAAACACGGCATGCACACCGGAACGAGCCATAAGGATATCGGTTCTGGCGCATACGTCACCAGCGGCAAACACATTTGGATGCGAGATACTTCGATGTGCCGAATCCACGCTGATGTAACCATGCTCGTCCAGTGCAAGGTGGGATGTCTGCAACCAGCGCGGAGGAGTGGAACCAGTGGCTGCGACTACAGTATCTGCATACAGGTGACGGCCGTTACCGAGCAAAATCCCATCCTCAGCCCCAACTGCCTGCGCTTCATGCAATGCGATTCCACGCTGCTTCAATAAATAGCGAACTCTATTTGAAACTCCGGCCGCATGACCTGGCAGCAGACCTCTTTCTGAAGCGATCAGTGCTACGGTGGCCAAACTAGCCTGTTCCTCAATTACATGCTGCGCGGCCAGTGCGATTTCGACGCCTGCGGCACCGCCGCCGACCACAATGAGGCTGAAATTGTTTTGTTTCTTGGCGTCAGCAACGATCCCTTGCCAACGCTGCACAAATCCCCCCAACGGCTTGACCGGCAGCAGTCGCTTCCCCAATGTCTCCAGCCAGGACAGATTGGTTTCGCCACCCACATCGACCGACAACATATCGTAGTCGAGTTGTGTGCCATTCGCCAACGTAACGCGTTGCAGGTCGGCATTCACCCCTGTTACCTGATCGAGGATCATCTCCGCATTTGCAGCCTGTGCCAATGGACGCAAATCGATCTGACACTCCGCCATCGAGTAATGCCCAGCCATCCAGCCCGGCAGCATGCCCGAATAGGTTTGGTGTGTACTGGGCGTGATCATGACCGCATCAATATCCGGACGCTGCCTTGCCAATGCGCGCAATACGCTCAAATGCGCATGACCACCGCCTGCCAATACCAATCGTTTTCTGGTGCAGTTCATTGTTAACGGAAATGCCGTTTGATGATGCGCGTTGCCAGAGCGCGCTGTTCCGGAGAAACCAGGTCTTCCTTGTTTAAGAACACGAATGTGTCCGGCTTGCCCAATGCCGGGCTGGATTCGCTAGCCGCATCGATGCCGAGAATCGCTCCTGTGAAACCCGAGTTCTTGGCCAGCCGCTCCAGCGTGCTCTTTGCCGCAGCAAAATCGATGATGGATGCAAACAGGACCGGCAGTCGCGGGGCGGATTTGCGCAACGCGGTGAAGACCGTCTCCGCCGATTCAGCTATGGATGAAACCACTGCCAGTGAAATGATCGCGCCTGCTGCGCCCGTTGTGCTCGCGGGCAGGTCACCCATCGTGGCCAGTGGCGTCGGGGTGTATCCGTTCTGTTCCAGGAAAGGTTTCATTTCCGAAACGATGAATGGATGAGGACGGGCAAGCAGTATGTTCCTGGACATTGGTATCTCCTGTAATTGAATGGGTTGCAGCGTTAGTCGCCGATCCGGACGAATCCTTACAAATCGATCTGTAAGAATTTCGCCCGTCCTACGACCAATGCTTGTCAATTCAAAGGAGTCACAGTAATGAACAAGCCACTTATCGGTGTTCTGGGCGGCAGCGGGCTATATCAAATGGACGCCCTGACCGATGTCAAAGAGCATGTCATCGATACGCCGTTCGGCCAGCCTTCGGATGTCGTCGTGACTGGCCGGATTGGCGATGCAGCGGTTGCGTTCCTGGCACGACATGGCCGGGGGCATCGCCTGATCCCGTCGGAAGTGCCCTATCGGGCCAACATCTATGCATTGAAATCGCTGGGGGTGCGTTACCTGATCTCGGTGTCCGCGGTAGGTTCACTGCGTGAGGAGATACGTCCGCTGGATATGGTGTTGCCGGACCAGTTCATCGACTTGACCAAGAATCGTACCTCCACATTCTTCGGCGACGGTGCAGTCGCCCATGTGTCGATGGCGCAGCCGGTCTGCCCTGCGCTGTCGGCTTTACTGGCAGAAGCAATTGCAGGACTGCATTTCGCTGATCTTAAATTGCATCAGGGTGGCACCTACGTCTGCATCGAGGGCCCTTCTTTTTCTTCGAAAGCTGAGTCTCTCTGGTATCGCAATATGGGCGCGGACATCATCGGCATGACCAACATGCCGGAGGCCAAGCTCGCCCGCGAAGCGCAGATTGCCTATGCCACATTAGCCTTGGCAACCGATTACGACTGCTGGCATCCGAAAGAAGCTCATGTCACCGCCGACATGGCGATTGCGAATCTGATGAAGAACGCAGAGCAT
Organism: Sideroxydans sp.; assembly: GCA_027310725.1. Classification (GTDB taxonomy): domain Bacteria; phylum Pseudomonadota; class Gammaproteobacteria; order Burkholderiales; family Gallionellaceae; genus Sideroxyarcus. Next base: position 39,047 of record DAIDAG010000069.1, read on the forward strand.
GCGCAACAGGTTCTGGTAAATGCAATCGGCCTGATCGCGAGCACCATGCCAGAATCCATTGCACATACTGCGCTGGCCAGTGGGTTGGTCACTCGGCCTGAAATGATGGCGCAACATGTCAAAAGACGACTGGAGGTACTGCTGCAACCATGACTTCAGATCAATACTGGCTTATTGATTTGCGGAAAGTGACAGAATTGCGCCTCTGCGCACTTTACCCGCAGACAGGGAAAACATCTTTTGAAATACGCGGGAGAATGCAGATTCCGATTTATACCCAACCTTATTAGCTACTTCGGCGCTAGTCTGCCCTTCCCTCAATAATGACCACGCCAATTGCATTCTCCACCAGGTGAGGTACTGACCTGGCGTCCATCCGCTCACTGCTTTGAACGTTTCCGCAAAAGTTGTTCGTGACAACGCAGCTTGCTTGGCCATAGTCTCAAGCGTCCACTCATGCTCTGGGTGTTGGTGAACTGCGTCTATCGCATGTGCAAGACGGGGGTGCCCATAAATGGCTAACATTCCAACTTCGCCTGGATGATCTTTCAGGTACTGACGCAACGCGTAGGTAAAAAGCAGTTCCGATAACTTATCCAGAAGTGTTTTAGATGCGGGGCCAACATTCATATTTTCTATAACGATCATTTCCAGCAATGACTTCAGCCAATTATTGGAAGCATCGTAACGAATGACAAACACCGGAGGCAATGCATCCAGAATGTAACGGCTACCCTTGTGTTGGAACCGCATCTCGCCGCACAGCAAACCCGTCCCCTCGATATCTTGCGTGATAGGATATTCAAACCGTGTTTGTTCGCCCGTCTGTTCTTTTACGGGAACCATGCTATGCGCCAATTCGCGTGGAAATATGACCAGGTCACCGCAGTTCAGTACATCGTTAAAGTACTCCGGCACATCCAGCACGCAGCTGCCTACCGTCACCATGTGAAAGCAAGTGGCCTCCAGGGTGTGCTCGTTGATTCGCCAATTACCGCACACCTTCGCGTTGAAATAGACACTCGCATTCAGCTTGAGCAAATGCAGTATCTGCGAGAAAGCATCCATATCGTACTTATTAGCATCATTTACGTATTTATTGGCATTCATAGTTCGGATTATAACGACTACAGTGCGTACGTCAATTTGACAATAACGCAACCGAAAGGAAATACATCATGGTTAATTTCACATTTCACACCCCGGAAAATACATCCGGCCCAACAAAGGAACTGCTGACGGGAATTCAGAAAGGTTATGGATTTTTTCCAAATCTTTATGGATACATGGCAGAAGCGCCAACCACGGTTGAAGCTTATTTGGCACTCAATGATCTGGTTTCCAAGACCTCGCTGACGCCTGGTCAACAGCAGGTCGCATTGCTGGCAGTAAGCGTTGAAAACGGTTGCGACTTTTGCACGGTTGCACATCGGGCCATGGGAAAGATGAAGAAGGCGAACGAACAGACTTTGACTGCAGTCAGCTCGCACAGCACGATCAACAACCCGCATGATCGTGCCTTGGCCGCGTTCGCCCAATCGGTCACCAAGAATCGCGGCCGTCCTTCAGAATCCGAAGTACAGGCATTTCTGGACGCGGGATTCAACAAGCAGCAAATTCTCGAAGTGATCCTGATCGTATCTATCAAGACGCTTTCAAATTACATCAATCACTTAACACATCCAGAACCCAATAAAGAACTCCTGGGCATGGTTTAAGCGTATGAAAGTGAATGTCTGATTAAATTCAGAGCGGACGTTCCCGCAGACTAAAACAACATTATTTTCAGTAATCCGAGAGCGTCCGCAATGGCCGAAGAGTGAGATTTTCCAGCAGTAGTATGAGCGGCGGCAAATGGCACCGACCAGCCCTTCCCCCCTTGATACTCACCGCCCTAAAGCCGACAGTGGCGTTTCAGTTATACAGCTCGCCGCATAGCGGTCGTTTGCCAAGTAGCACTACCGACCCTCAGCGGACATCGCAACTTCCAGAAACCGGTCATTCAACGACGTTGTGGAAAAAGTCTAAACATTCACGCATCCTGCCGTGAACCAAACCAAAGACAATAGGGGCTCAGACTGAGCCTCCAATTGTTCCGATCATCTGGATGTCCGGATAAGCTCCCCGTCGTTGTCCATCATCGGCGAGCGCTCACCGTTACTTGTCTGAGAAAAATAATAATGGCCGGTATTCTCTCCGCTTAGAATAAACGTGGTGTAGTTGACGATATATCCGCGAACATCGCGCATCTGCAACTCGTTGCCTGCCTCCGCGACAATCTCCTCGTCTTGGTCCTGCCGGATCACTTTTGCACCGGTCGGGGTTACATCGCCGACACTGAAGAAGACGATGTTGGGGTTGACGGTGAGAGCCCAGACGCCTTTGAACCTCGCCAACGGCCACGATTCCGCCTCTTTCTGCCTCTGCAGCGCCGCCTCCTGCTCTGCCCGCTGTTTTGCCGCTATGATGCTTTGTTCGGCGGCCTTGTCCCTTTGGTACTCGACTTTATAATACAAATCCTTTATGTCTTTGCTGTTGGGAGAGGCAAGCTGCGCGAGCTTCAGGCTGCGCAGCGAGCCATCAAAATCCCCCGCCTTGTCCTGCGCAAGGCCGAGGTTGAAATATGCATTCACGGACCACGGGGCGGCAAGAGCAGCCTGCCGGAATTCCTTCACCGCGTCCTGATAATCGGCCGTTGACTTTGCCTCCTTGAAGGCCTCCGTACCGCGCGACATCCGGCGGACCGCTTCATCGGGCAGCGCCGGTGTGGGTTTCAGTTCCCGTGCGAGCTTTATGATCTGCGCGCGCAGGGCGTCGTCATCGGGCGTCTTCTGCAGCAGCTCTACCGTCCGGTTGAACTGCACGCGCGGGGATTCGGCATTGGCTACGTTTACCAGAATCAGGATTCCAAATAACAGTGCCAATAATTTCATCGCGAGTTTCATGTCATTTCCCTTTTCCTAAAATCGTCATTAAAAATTGCTCTTGCCCAAAACAGCAGACATCATTCCTTAGCCCTTCCCACCAAGAACGATTTCATCGGCAGTAGGACTACGGCCGCCATTAACTCTCTCATCGGGGCCATTAGGATGGTTCTTGTGATAGTTTTTGCGATACTCCACCAGCGCTTTCTGTAATTGCGCTTTTAACTCTTCATTGGTGTATCCCTCTCCGCGCGCTGCTTTCGAAACTGCGCTCGTTCGGCCCGCAACGTCACGGTCACCATACTTCTCGACATATTTTTTAAACGCCGCATCGGCGCGCGCTCTGGCCGCCATCTGGTTTGCCGCTATGCGAGCTAAATGACTATCGCCGGGATCGACTGCCGCACCGTCGTTGGATTTGATGGGGTTGTTTTGATTGGGCGAGTGTGTAGTTTGCGCGGGTGTCCGATAATCGAGTGTGAATTTCGCCAGTTCGACGAGACGCCTAATGCCGGGATCGCGGGGTTCTTTGTTGTGTGCATCCTGAAACCACGCCAGCGCGACTTTCCAGTCTCCGGCTTGAATGGCTTCAAATCCCTTGCGCACCCGGTCGCCGGCCGGTGTGTGCGGAATGGCTTTATCTACAGATTCTGGCAAATTGGATGGCACATGGCGCGCATCCACCACCATGGGATCTGAATTGGGTGTTTGTGCCGTAGCGGGTCTCAAGCCATGGATTTCGGTTGACGCACCACTACCGCGCAATCCTGATTCGCCCGCCCCGGTGGTTGTGGCACTGCTACCGCGCAACCCTGAATTATCTGACCAACCAGAGGTCGCGCTACCTGTTGAACCGCGTAGCGTGCTGGCAGCGGCATTGCGGTCATCAATGAATTTGGCTTGGTTTGCGATCTCTTCCATGCGGCGCTTATTGTCTGCTTCGATGCGCTGCTGTTCAAGTTCAGCATCCCGTTCACGTTGTGCTTCGGCAGCGGTGGCCTCAGCTTGTGCACGTTGGGCAGCTCAATTGTCGTAATTTGAATTTCCAGAGTTGCCTGCTCCAGGAGCATCACATGAACAACCATGAGGTACTCCACCTTGCTGCCTACATGACCGGTCAAATACGCTCTGCGGGGTAGAGCCGCCGCCTCCCCAATTGCAGTCTGCACTGGCAACTAAAGGCGCGATCATCAGGACCAGAAAAAACGGTATCCATTTTGGAATCAAAAGGCCACTGAATAATTTAGATTTAATCGTCATACTATCCATAACATTATAATTTAGGAGGTATCACCGAATGCCTATTGCCCATTGTGGGCCACAACCAGCTTCTTCTCTCTTTGCGCTGCTCCTAGTCTTTGGTCAATACGATATCGTTTGAACTTTCCCATGACCAATCGCCACCAGTAGCCGCCTGCGGCTCCTTCCAGGAAATACGCGAAGGACTGACCGTGACCGTAATCGGGAAATCCGGGTAGCTGCCTCCTCCAAGCGTCTGGCGGCCCATTTTGGCGCTTTCAGAGGGGACCGCAGCCCACTTGATCGTAGTGTAGTCATCCCCTTCGATGCTGCCCTTTTGTGTTATAGCTCCAGTTTGCTTGTTGCTGATCGATATCGTCTTGTCTTTGATGGTAATGACATCGGTCCACCGATACACATTTCCATTCCACGCGCAGGGGCAGTGAAACGTAGAGGCGGCATTCCATTCACCCGCCAAAAATCCAATCTTGTTCGCGTAATCGCGCTTCTTCTGTTCCTCCGTAGCCTTGTCCTTGGCGACCCTGTCCTCCTTGTCCTCCAGCACATAACTGTAATCCTGGGCTTTGCGTGCATCGTCGGCCACCGGGCCGGTGAGCACGAATAACTTGAGGGCCTCGATCGCGCTGCTGTATTCCTGCCGCATCTCTTGCGCCTTGGCGAGGTTGAAATACGGGTCTCCCCACCACGGGGCGATCAGCAGCGCTTCCTGATAGCGTTCTACCGCACGCGCATAGTCATCGGGATTTTTCGCATCGCCGAACGCGGCATTGCCACGCACGAATGCACGTCGCGCCTCCTCCGGAATGGCTGGAACCGGCTTCAATTTCATTGAAAGCTTGATGATGTTTTCGCGCAACGCACTATTCTGGGGTGCCTTCTGCAACTGCTCGACCATTTGTTTAAGTTGTTCGCGTGGTGACAAAGCATAGGCGCCATTTGCCAGCAACAGCGCGCCAGACATTAACGCTAAAAATTTCGTGACGGATTTCATATGATTCCTTTTTACGATCGAATGAGAACGTTAAGTGCTAACTGAGCCTCAACCGGATCAAAACCCCTTACCCCATCGGTTGGGCAAAGTGTATCAGTAATGCTTTGATTGGTGCGTCTCCCCCAGTAGAGCGCATCAGGAATTCTGGGCTGTTTGCGACCGGCCGGCTACGCGCTTGTTCAGGGGCACCCTACAAACCCGTTTTGCGGCAGGCGCAATGTCTGATCGTGGCACGTTGTCGTCCATGACGAAGGTCAGCTTTCTGGCATCGAATTTTCAATCTCGACTGTCGGTTCATAGCACGCAGCGGTACCTCATGTTGCCATATCGCTTGCCAGGAAGCGTCCACTTGAGCCTCGGTGAATCAGCGCACCAGATAGATTCTATGTTTTACGCTACACTTCAGATTTGCGCTCCCGCCAGCTTTTAATTCTCCGACCCGATGGATATTTCGAAATCACCGAATTCCGAAAATCGATCTAATCCCGCTCGCATTGCAGAAATCATTGCCGGATGAAAGGGATCATGACCTGCACCCCAGGCCCATTTGATGAGACTACCGGGACAAACTGCATTGGCTTTTATTGAGTTTTGAGGTCGGCATACCTTGTCTCGGTCACCGTGCACAAACAGTACCGGAAGTCCGCTCAAATTGGCGCAGGACTGCAACACCGCAGACTCTCCAAGCCAGCAACGATGTAAAAGGTAATGGCTTTGTAGCCGGTAACGTTGAACGAGTGAGTGCAGCGCATCGCCTTCAGGCACGGAAGTTGGTGGTAAACCGCTAATAACACGTTCCCACCCAAACCACGCAGTAGCTGCCTCGGTTTTGATGCGGTCAGTTCCTTGGTTGAAGACTATATATAACCAGGGCAACAGGTTGTCGCGTGTTTCTTGTGGAGCAATTCTGGAAAAGGTCAACCAAGCTTCCGGGTAATCGGCGGCCGCATCCTTAAAGAACCATTGAATGTCATCCTCGCCAGTAAGAAAAAGTCCTCGAAACAAAACCCCAGTGACGTTGGCGCGGTTGTTAGCCGCATAAACAGCTCCCAAGGTTGCCCCCCAGGAACCCCCAACCACTAACCAGCGGGTAATTCCAAGGTGGTGGCGCAGGGTCTCGATATCACCCAACAGTAGTTCAGTTCGATTGTGTTGGGTCTCTCCGCTTGGCTCACTAAGGCCGCTGCCGCGTTGATCAAACTGAATTACCCGATAGCATGCAGGGTCAAAAAAACTGGCCTGCAATGGGGAACTGCCAGAACCTGGCCCACCATGCAAGACTATTACCGGTATGCCTTGTGGATTTCCCCGCTGCGTGTAGGCAAGGCGGTGACCGTCTCCCACCGGGAGCAATCCTGCGTCAAAGGGTTGCTCTTGGGAAAACAAACTGTCTGCACTTTTTGCATTACAAGGCTTGGCTATCATGAAGCGTAATTGTAGCAATCCTCAAGCGCCTGAGTCAGGCAAGTAGTTCAATGACTTCACTCGAATCATGAAAATCATGAGACTGATCTCATGAATAGCCTGAGGCTACCAAGATCTGACTGTGGAATACTTGACTCGGAGCTCGATGCCTAAGTTTCCCAATTGGTTAGTCTGTGGGTTAACCGGTGTGACTAGTTCCCGGGCCTTAAAGGCCTGCCACTTTTTAATAATTTCTAAAGGATACTCAATATGCAATGGCAAACACCTAAGGCTTGCGATTTCCGCTTCGGCTTCGAAATCACCATGTACGTTGCGGCTCGTTAATACGAGACAGTAACTTTCAAAGCCCGCCTCACGGCGGGCTGTTCCTTCCCTGAATCGCAAGAGCTTACTAATTTATGCAAATAATTGTTCTTGGTGCATCTGCAGGCGGCGGTTTCCCGCAGTGGAACTGTAATTGCAGGAACTGTGCAGGTGTTCGTAATGGTTCGGTGAAGGCCGTTGTACGCACCCAATCTTCGATTTGTGTCAGTGGCGACAACTGTCAGGACTGGGTCCTGCTCAATGCTTCGCCGGATATCCTGCAACAGATCAAGTCCACCCCTGAACTTCAGCCTGGACGCATGCTGCGTGATTCGGGCATAGCTGGCGTAATACTGGTGGATGGTCAGATTGACCACACTACCGGACTTTATATGCTGCGCGAGCAAAAGCAGCGACTTCCACTATGGTGCACTGATCCGGTGTATGAAGACCTAATTCAGGGCAATCCGATTTTAAAGGTACTGGAACATTACTGCGGTGTGGATCGCCAGGTAGTGGCGATTAACGGTAGTTCTTTTGAAATCCCGAAAGTGGGCGGTATCACTTTTTCCGCGCTTTCACTGGACAGCAAGGCAGCACCCTATTCGTCGCACCGCGAGCAATCGGTGCCTGGCGACAATATCGGCCTCACCATCACCGACAAGTTTTCCGGTCGCCGTGTGTTTTATGCCCCCGGCCTGGGCGCACGCAATGACGCTGTGTTCCAGCGCATGTGCGAAGCCGATTGCATTTTGGTCGATGGCACATTCTGGACCGACGACGAAATGATTGGATGGGAACTCAGCAGCAAGACAGCGCGTGATATCGGCCATCTGCCGCAGTCCGGCAAAGGCGGCATGATGGAGTGGCTGTCGGAACTGCCTGTCCACGTACGCAAAATTTTGATTCACATCAACAACACCAATCCTATACTTGACGAGGCATCGCCTCAGAGGGCCGAGTTGACGAGGTATGGCATCGAAGTCGCTCATGACGGCATGCGTATATCTCTTTAAAAGAAAGCTAAATCATGATCCGTGCCGACATTCTTGCCGAGTCTGTTCCTTTTTTTGACGGTCGAACTCCGTTGACGCGCAAAGAGTTCGAATCCCAGTTGCGTGAAAAGGGAAAGGTGTATCACATCTTCCATCCCTTCAACGTTATGCTGAATACTGGCAAAGCCACACCTGAGCAGATCCGCTTCTGGGTCGCAAACCGCTTTTATTACCAGATTGCGATTCCGATAAAAGATGCTGCCATTATGGCAAATTGTCCTGATCGCAATGTTCGTCGTGGATGGGTGCAGCGCATTCTTGATCACGACGGCTTCGAGTACGGCCTGCCCAATGGCGAGAAATTAATGGACGAAGGGGGTATCGAGGCTTGGATTCGCCTTGGCGTGGCTACCGGCCTGACTCGCGAGGAAATTGTCGATCTGCGCCACGTGTTGCCTGCTGTTCGTTATTCGGTCGATGCGTATATAAACTTTGCCCGCCGCGCTCCCTGGCAGGAGGCAGTCTGCTCATCGCTCACCGAGTTATTCGCGCCTGATATTCACAAGCAGCGATTGGCGACTTGGCCTGAGCACTATCCGTGGATCGAATCGTCGGGTTTGCAGTACTTTCGCAACAGAACCAGTCAAGCTCCGCGCGATGTCATTCAGGGCTTGAATCTCACACTGGAATATTTTAATACCCGCGCTTTGCAAGAACGCGCCCTGGAAATTCTCAAGTTCAAGCTCGATATTCTGTGGGCCATGAACGATGCCATGGGCCAACACTATGGCATCACCGCATGAACGACGCGAACCCAAATCTATCTGGTTGTCCTCGCGTGAACGACGGGTTCCGATTGCAGTGGGAGCCTGCCCAAGATTGTCATGTACTTCTCTATCCAGAAGGAATGGTAAAACTTAATTTGAGTGCCGGAGAAATTCTCAAGCGGTGTGACGGGAAACGATCGGTGGCAGACATCGTGGTCGAACTGGAACAGGCTTTTCTTACCACGGGTCTGTTGGATGAGACGCTGGCCTTTCTGCATTTAGCCAGACAAAATAAATGGGTGACTTGGTCATGAACGCTCCCGAAAGCATGGTTACTCCTGCGATGTTGTCTAAATCGGCACCGGTGATTAATCCGCCCTTGTGGTTGCTTGCAGAGTTGACCTACCGCTGTCCCTTGCACTGTGCCTTTTGCTACAACCCGATTGATTTCGCAAGCCATAAAGATGAGCTCAGTACTACCGATTGGCTGCGCGTGTTGCGCGAAGGGCGTGCCATGGGTGCCGTCCAGTGCGGATTTTCCGGCGGTGAACCGCTATTGCGTGATGACCTTGAAATTTTAGTCACGGAAGCCCGCCAGTTGGGTTACTACACCAACTTGATCACCTCGGGCGTTGGCCTTACCGAAGAACGGGCTGCGCAACTTAAAGCCGCAGGGCTTGATCACATCCAGCTCTCGTTTCAGGATTCGACACGCGAGATCAACGATTTCATTACTCACACCAAGACCTTTGGTCTCAAGCAAGCAGTGGCGCGTGTGGTTAAATCCAACGGTTGGCCGATGGTAATCAACGTGGTGATTCACCGTCTTAATATTGAGCACATCGGTCGAATAATCGAAATGGCTGCCGAGTTGGATGCCGAATACCTTGAGTTGGCAAATACCCAGTATTACTCTTGGGCTCATTTGAACCGCGACCAACTGCTGCCAACGCAAGAACAATTGATCCGTGCAGAACAGGAAACTAACCGCTGGCGCGAGAAGCTGGGCGACAAGATGCGCATCTTTTTCGTCAGTCCTGACTATCACGAGGCCAAGCCGAAGAAGTGCATGAATGGTTGGGGGAATGTATTTTTGACTATCACACCCGACGGTACCGCGTTGCCATGCCACACGGCACTCATGCTACCCGGGCTTGCGTTCCCCAATGTTCGCGATTTAGGACTCAAGGAAATATGGTTCGACTCAGAGGGGTTCAACCACTATCGCGGCACGGGCTGGATGAAAGAACCTTGCTCGAGCTGTGAAGACAAGGAAAAAGATCTTGGCGGTTGCCGTTGCCAGGCTTACCTGCTCACGCAGTTACACGATGTCGCCGATCCGGTTTGCCCGAAAAGTCCTTACCATCACCTTGTGCAAAAGATTGTAGCCGGGGCTGATATGCGCGCCGCGAGCGGTGCCAACGCAGCAGCTCCGTGGGGTTCAGAGCAGGATGTGCATCCGCTCATTTTTCGCGGACCAAAAGAGTCGCTTAGCTTGGTTGGCAAGGGCAAAAAGGCTTAATGCTAAGGCTGTTGTTTATAGTGCTGGGAGTTGTTGTTTTTTGTGTAGTCCGATAGAAATCGGCTAGGATTGAAAAGTTTCGTAGTTGTCTTTTGGGCGTAAGAATAAAAAATCAGGGAGCCATAGCTCACTAACTGTTAGCACCAACACCTTATCTGAGCAGCTAATCAGCCGCATAAGCGACTATGCAGTTATAGACCGGTCAATTGATGGAGCACTATATGGCAGACTGCGATATCGTCTCCCCGCGGAATTTTCGCCAGTCGCTGTTGGCAATGCTGGGACTTTGTTTCGTGCTTGTCATGGTGGCGCTCGACCAGACGGTGATTGGTACAGCGCTGCCAACCATAGTTGCCGAACTCAACGGTTTCGACCTATACGCATGGGTGGGAACCTCTTACCTCCTGACGTCAGTCATTACGATACCCATCTTCGGCAAGTTGGGCGATGAACACGGCAGAAAGCCGTTCGTGGTCGTCGCCATCATCATATTCACTCTGGCGTCAATGTTGTGCGGATTGGCACAGAGCATGCTGCAACTGGTCTTGGCGCGAGCGCTGCAGGGAATAGGTGGCGGCATGCTGGTATCCACCTCATTTGCCTGCGTGCCTGACCTGTTTCCGGATTCCCACGAGCGCTTGCGCTGGCAGGTGCTGTTCAGCGGTGCTTTCGGCTTGGCCAACGCCGTTGGCCCTTCATTGGGTGGATACCTTGCCGAATATTGGGGGTGGCGCTGGGTGTTTTTTGTCAATCTGCCGGTTGGAATCGCGAGTCTGGGGTTTGTTTGGCACTACTTGCCCAAGATTCGCCACTCGAAACATCCGCCTTCGCGGCTGGACTGGTTCGGCTCGATGTTGGTCGCGTTGACGCTTGGTTGCTTGCAACTGCTGGTGGAGTGGCTACAACAACATAAGTCGGCGCTGATATTAATCACTCTAGCCTCTGTCGCGGCTGTTTCAGGTGCTACGCTGATCTGGTGGGAACGCCGTTGCGAGAATCCTGTACTGCCTTTGGGCATGTTCACGCACCGCAGTCTGGTACCTCTATTTGCGCTGTCGCTGATGTTGGGCTTTAGCATGTTTGCGGTGATGTACTATGCACCGCTAATGTTTCAGGGTGGCTTTGGACTGTCACCCAACCAAGCCGGCTTACTGATTACGCCGCTGGCGCTTTTCATCACCGTGGGTAGCATCATGAATGGACGCATCGTGACCCGCCTGCATTCGCCGAACGTGATTCTGTATGTTGGTCTTGGCTTATTCTTTATCGCTGATTTAGCTCTGACGCAGACTACCCTAGTCACACCGCATTCGATGATCGCAATTACCATGATGCTCGGAGGTATGGGCCTCGGCCTGCTTTTGCCCAATCTAACCCTGTTTGCACAAGTCAGCGCGCTGCCGACACAATTGGGTGTGGCTACCGCCATGATTCAGTTGATGCGTATGGTCGGAGGCATGTTGGGTATAGCGCTAATCGGGACACTCATTCCGCATCTCTACGTCTCTGGAGTGAACGACTTGCTGGAGGCTAATCACATTACCCAATGGGCATCTTGGCTGGACGATCCCAAAATCCTGGTCAATCATGCGCTTGCGGAAAAATTCATCGGGGTTGCACCTCAAACCGGGCATGATGCACTAATGTTTCTGGACAGAGCACGGAACACCTTGGTCGATGCCATTCACGACAGCCAGTGGACTGTCGCTGCATTCATGATTCTGGCGTTCTGGCTGGTTCGCCGCATACCTGTAATCGACCTTCACAGCCGCGCAAAGGGTCGAGAATCCAGGTGAGTTTGCGCAGGGAAAGTGTTGCAAAAAGGATCAGCTGTTCCACGATTACACAGTACTCCTGCCTTATCCCGGTTTCGATTCCACCACATGCCATTACGCAATCTGCATTGCCCTTAGCTTGTCGGGATGATTTTGCATAGCTCGCCAGTCACTGGGTACGTTTCTTGCCTTGTTTCTTAATGGTGAAAGTCGCCTTACGCACGGTCTGGATGCAGTTACGAGTCTTGCAAAAGATGTACCGGCTATATGCCGGTTTCGTTTGCTCCCCAATCCCCTGCACCTGTAATGGAGTGTAAACGATGCCACTATCACGTATTCAATCGAGGCTGAAGCTTAATGCAGGCGGGCAACTGAGCCTGCATACCCGCATTAGCCTGCTACTGACGGCGGTGGTAGCCAGCATGATGCTGGTGCTCGGCGGACTGTGGCTCACCAGTACCCGTGACAGCATTCATGAGGAAATCGAGTCAGCCACGCGTGTCTGCGAACAATGGTTGAACGTCCTTGCGGGCGAAGCACGCAACGCACCATCCCCGTCTGCCAACAAGCGGCTGCTGACGAATATCAAGGCGGCCGGACGCATCCGCGCCAATGCGCTTGAAGTAATCGATAGCGCAGGCCAGCGCGTGTACCTGTCGCCGCAGCCGACCTATAAGGCTGGCCGCGCTTCGCCTGCATGGTTTGCCCGAATCACCGAACCGGTTTTTGCACAACGCCGCATTAGCGCAGGAACCCTGACCCTGATCATCACCCCCGATTCTTCACGCGCCGGCCTGGATGCTTGGGACAACCTGTTTGCGATGATGGCTTGGGCCTGCGCGTTTCTCGCCGCCCTTTTCATCGCTGCACGCTGGGCGCTGAACCGGGCTTTGCATCCGCTCGATCAAATCAAGACAGCGCTCGAATACACTGGACAGGGCCGTTTCGATACCCGATTGCCAGTCTATAACAGTCCCGACTTGAACCGCCTGGCCAATGCCTTCAACGGCATGGCAGATCGCCTGAACGAAGCGGTCAACGACAATGTCCGCCTCGAAAGCGAGCGTGAACTGTCGCACCAGCTGCAGGCTCGTCTCGAAGCGGAGCGGCGCAGCATTGCCCACGAACTGCACGATGAACTGGCGCAAGGCATAACCGCTGTGCGTGCGCTGGCCGGTGCCATCGTCCAGCGCACCACCGAATACCCGGCCTTGCATGGTCACGCACAGAACATCATTGCCGTCACCAACCAGATCCAGGAAGGCATACGCCACATCCTGCAGCGCCTGCGCCCGCTCGGCAGCGACGCCACCATCGGCCTGAATCAGGCGCTGCAACGTTACCTGGAACTTTGGCAGCAGCACTATCCCGATTTAGCACTGCATGTCGACTTGTATACCGAGACGATACAGGTCAGCGACGAATTGGCGCTGACCGTATTGCGCATTATTCAGGAAGGCTTGACCAATGTAGTGCGCCATGCCTCTGCTGCGCAGGTACAGTTGAAGCTGCACTACGTGCATCAGGATGATGACGAGTGGCTGGAACTGACGCTGACCGACAACGGGCGCGGTCTCTCCTGCAAGGATAGCAGTAATGCAGGATGTGGATTCGGCCTGATCGGCATGCGCGAACGGGTCGTGGCGCTGCATGGCGAACTATCGATTGCCAATCTGGATGGCGGTGGTGTCTGTTTGTGGTCGCGCCTGCCCACGAGCCGAAAACAGGCTAACCGTACTATTGATATGTCTAATATGTCTTAACAAAGGTAGTTGCGTATCATTAAATGGAGAACATGCCATGAACACTGTTCTGAACAATCTGTCCATAATGCTGGTCGACGATCACGCCATCGTTCGTATGGGGTTTCGTCTGCTATTGGAAGGTGCAGGCGCTGCTAGAGTGATCGAAGTCGATCGCGGTGAGACGGCGCTCAGCTGCTATAACGAGGCACATCCGGATGTGGTCATCATGGATATCTCGATGCCCGGCATGGGCGGACTGGCGGCGCTGCTACGCTTGCGCGCCCACCATCCGGCAGCGCGTGTACTGATGCTGTCGGCTTTCCATGACGCCATCACCCCGGTGCGTGCGCTGAAAGCCGGTGCGTTGGGCTATCTGAGCAAGCGCTGCCCGCCGGAAGAATTAATCACGGCAGTGCAACAAGTCAGCCGCGACCAGCGTTACCTCGATCCTGAACTGGCGCAGTCCGTCGCGCTGGCGCATCTCACCGGTGATACCGAGCTGGCCGACATCCTGACCGACAAGGAATTACTGGTCTTCCTGCAACTGGCTCAGGGCCGCTCGGTCAATGAAGTGGCGCATGATTTTCATCTCAGCCCGAGTACCGTCGGCACTCATCTGTACCACATCAAGCAGAAACTCAATGTACACAACTCTGCCGAAATGACGATTGTCGCACTGCGTAGCGGTTTTATTGAAGCCTGATCAAGTGCCTCCGACAGCGGTTCGTTTAAATCCGGAGTTTATTTTTCGATGAAATTGCTACGCTACGGCCCGATTGGCGGCGAAAAACCCGGTATCCTTGATTCCCAAGGGCGCGTTCACGACCTCTCAGATATCATTCCAGACCTCACCGCCGCCTGTCTCGTTGAAGAGCGTTTGTCTACCCTAGCAAAGATTGACCCGGATTGCCTGTCACTCGTCAAGGCCGACGTTCGCATTGGCTGCCCGGTCGCGAACATCGGCAAGGTTATTGCCGTCGGCCTCAATTATGCGGAACACGCCAATGAAACCGGCCTCACCCTCCCGACTGAGCCGATCCTGTTTATGAAGGCCATCTCGGCGCTCTGTGGTCCGAATGACGACGTTGTGATCCCGCGCGGCGCAATAAAAACAGACTGGGAAGTTGAACTTGGCGTGATTATCGGAAAAACCGCGCGCTATGTGGACGAAAACAGCGCGTTGAGCCATGTCGCCGGCTACGTCGTGGTCAACGACATTTCAGAGCGAGCCTATCAGTTCGAACGGGGTGGCCAGTGGGACAAGGGCAAGAGTTGCGACACGTTCTGTCCGGTCGGACCCTGGCTGGTCACCCCCGACGAGATTACCGATCCGCAGCGACTGTCGCTCTGGCTGGATGTCAACGGTCAGCGTCGGCAAGACAGCAACACCAGCAATCTGGTATTTGGCATTGCCAATCTGATTTCCTACATCAGCCGATTCATGACCCTCTATCCAGGAGACCTGATTAGTACCGGCACACCGCCCGGTGTCGGCTTCATGCAAAAACCGGTGCCGATTTTCCTCAAACCCGGCGATATCATGACCTTGGGTGTGGAAGGACTCGGCATACAGATGCAAACCTGCCGTGCTTGGAGCAGGGATTATTGATCAGACACGGTGAAGTATTAATAGCCCAGACGATTAAACCGTGATCAGAAAATCGAAGTTTACGTTGCTGGCGACTTGGCCGTTGCGAATGCCCCAGTTGTCCAACGCCACTTCATTAAGCATCACTGTCACCGCGTCGGGCGACACACCAAGGACGACGACGGCATCGGTTAGCGCGCGATATAAAGCACGCTTGGTGGCCAAGCTGCGGCCGGGAAACAGAGCGACTTCGAGCAGCACGAAGCGAGGGTCGCATCCTTGCGGCAGACGGATCATTTCGGTCGCGTGGCAGTGCAGGCGCAACAGCGAATCGCCGGGTGGAACACCGAGAATATCGACCAGCGCCTGATCGATTCCGTCAAACAATTCTTCGCTGCGGCCTTCCAACCAGCCCTTCCGGGTTTCGATTCGAACGTAGGGCATTTTTCAGGAAGCCGGCCAAGTGTGACTACCGCCTGCGTTCATCGCCAAATTGCCGCCATCGACCGGCAGCAGAACACCATTAACCGCACGCGCTGCGTCCGAAGCGAGAAAAATGGCCGGGCCAACGTAATCCTCGGGGTCGAGCAGTCTGCCCTGCGGCAGGCCAGCCAGGATGCGCGGCAAAACATGATCGCGAAAGCGCGGTGTATCGAGGTGGGCGCGCAGGCCGGGGGTCAGAGTCTGAGCCGGTAGCAGGGCATTGACCCGGATGTCGGCGCTGGCGTATTCGACTGCGAGTTCTCGCGTCATCTGATGCACCGCTGCCTTGGCGCAACTGTAGGGCATGGCACCCCGCCCCAGCGCCAGTTCACCGGCATTCGAGCCGATGTTGATGATCGTACCGCCGCCTGCCGCCAGCATCACACGTAGCGCTTCACGGCAGCACAAAAAATAGCCGGTAAGGTTGACCGCCAGCATGCGCTCCCAATCGGCAAGCTCAAGCTCGTGCGGGCGGACTCGTGCGGGGAAAAAGAAAGGCACATTCACGAGCACATCGACACTGCCCAACTCGCAGGAAAGGGTTTCAAACATTTCTGCAACTTGCACCGGATCGCTGATGTCGCAATTAATCGCCAACGGCGCTTCACCCAATCGGCCGATCTCGGCTGATGTTTGTGCCAACCCTGCGGCATCGCAGTCGGCAATGGCCATTCGCGCACC
This sequence comes from Sideroxydans sp., assembly GCA_027310725.1. GTDB lineage: Bacteria > Pseudomonadota > Gammaproteobacteria > Burkholderiales > Gallionellaceae > Sideroxyarcus. Next base: position 55,506 of record DAIDAG010000069.1, read on the forward strand.
AGCACGCGCGTAGCCCAGCGCAATGGCGTGGCCGATGCCGCCGTTGGCACCGGCTCCGGTCACCAGCGCGATTTTTCCTTCAAGGTCAAAGCATGGCATGGCTGCGTTCCTGACGGAATTCATTGGTGACTCCAGGATGGTCGGAAGCCAACGTTACCTCGCCGCTGCTACCGTCCAGCCACAGCAAGGCGCCGTCGGCAATGAGACGGGTCGCATCAGGTAAAACGACTGCCGGAATGCCCGCTTCGCGTGCCTGACATGCACTGTGTGCGAGCAATCCGCCGACTTCGACGATGAGGCCAGCAACCATCCTGAACAAGGGTGCGAGGCCGAGATTGGCAGCGCGCAAAACAAGAATCTCGTCGCCCGAAAACTGGCCGGCGAGCAGGGCCGCGCCGTCGGTGTCCGCATCGACAACACGTGCAACGCCGCGCACCTGCCCTGCCGACAGACCAGCACCGCGCCACAGAGAGCCGTGCGCGAGTTCCGGCAGCTGTCCGAGGGCATGCAGACGGGAACCAAAGATCACGCTAGGCAGCCGCCGCTGGCGTAGCGCCTGCCGTGCCAGTTCGCGTTCCTCGTTCCGCCGCTGGGCCAGGAGCAGCAGATGCTGCGGTTCGCGCAACGTGCGCCGCAACTCGTCCGGCCGCAACTGGAAGATGAACTCGGCATTCCAGCCCAGACACCTCGCCAAGTGCAGCAGCGCAGTGCGGATTTCGCCGTGGCCGACGGTGTAGTGGTGTTTGATAGTTTCGCGCAGCGGCAATAGTTGCTGCGCAAAATCAAGGTCGGCGCGCAGCTGGGTGCGCTGGTCAGGACTTGCGCCCAGCGCAATCAACCGGGTTTCGAGACTCTGCTCGGCGGCTTGACGGCGCGCCACCTGTTGCGCAAAGTCAGCGGCCGGATGACGACCGGAAGCGTGTAACTCGTGCAGCATGGCGTCGAGTTTGTCCGGACACTCTGACAGCCGCGGCTCGCTCAGTTCCAATTCGTTGTCGGCACTGTGTCCGTACGCGGCAAGAAATTCGGCACGCGCCAAGCGACCATCGCCGAGCGTTTCGAGCCATAGGCACTGACGCGTCACCAGACTGCCCGGGAGCGCTGCCAGCAGTGCCGCGCACAGATGTTCGCCTTCGTCGCCAAACCACCGCAGCAGCCCCGTACGCAGGCGGCCGGCAAAGTAGAAACCAAGGCGGGCAGCGATGACGAACTCGACGCAGGGTCCGCGGCGCAGTTGACTGATCAGGCGAGTAATCGCAGTCACCGTCGCGCTGGGCGACAGTGTGTGCCATTCTGGTTTTGCCAGGCGCAGCCCCGGTTCAATGTCGCAGGCAAAACGTTGTAAAAAATTCTCTGCCGCGGCGCCAAGCTGCGCGCGGAATGCCGCTGCCTGCGGCTGTGCGTCGGCTTCCCCGTAGAGTTTGAGTTCCGGATAGTTGGCCAGTTCGGGCTGCGCGAGCACACGGGCCAGGTAGTGATCAACCGGTGGCGCGATGCCATAGTTGAAAGTGGCGGCGTCCACTTCAAGGTTGAAATAGGGCTGGCCAACAACCAATTCGTACAGATGCTCGACACAGCGCGCGTCGAAACGGTAACCGAGGCGCTGGCGACCGACCACGATGGCGCCGTGGCGGCCTGCAAAAAGTCGCCGAAACAGGCCAAAACTCATGGCACTGGGCGTCGGCAGCAGTTCTCCAACATTACCGTTGCTGAGTACCAATTCATGTCCATGCAAGATTCCCTGTCGGCGCAAACGAGCGAACTTGCGCACCAAGCGCTGCCGTTCGCTACATATCAAGGCATCGAGCGGGTTGGTTTCTGTTTTTCGCAGGGCGACAACAGGACGCGACTGAACCACCCAGACTTCCTCTGGGGTGACTGCAAATTCGACGTCCTGCGGGGTGCCGAAGAAAGCCTCGGCTCGAAGCGCCAAACGGGTGACGGCCGCCGCTTGGCGAGGCGACAGACACGGAACCAGTACCCGCTCCGGCGACACTGGAGATTCTCCGCAGGGACCCAGTTCAGTCGTTTTAGCGACGACCGTCCGGCCGAGGAGCTTGCCGTGCCGGGAAAGCTGAAAACTGTCGGCTGCCACCCGGCCGGAGGCAAGCGGCTCGGCAAGTCCCCAGACGGCGTTGATCAGCACCCGGTGACGGTTTGGCGCCAGCGGGTCGCAAGTGTAAGCGACACCAGCGGCAATCGCCGGGACAAGCTTTTGGATCAGGATGGCCAATGAAAACGCTTCGGCGGCTCCCTGCGCCTTCCGGTAATGACGCGCTGCCGGAGTATGCCACGCAGCAAGACAGTGCTCGATGGCAACCAGCAGCGCAGCCTCACCGTCGACCCCCAAAATACTGCTATAGACGCCTGCGTAACTGGCGCTGACACCATCTTCATCCAGCGCTGAACTGCGTACTGCCACAGTCCCGCTACCCAGCGCCCGGTAGGCAGCGAGTACCTCTTCGTGCAAAGCCGATCGCCATTGTGCGGCGGCGGTAACGCTGATGCAAAAGCCGGGCGCAACGGGGAAACCCGCCTGCAACAACTGGGCCAGTCGCAGGGCCTTGTTGCCGATGCGCGGCCCGTCGTCTGCTGCCACGTCGCTCAGATAGATGATGTTCTTCACGGTCATGCAGCCAGTTCCGCTCCGGCAACCAGTCCATCGTCGCGCGCAATCCGAGCGCCGCTCCACTGTTCCTTGAGCGACAACCATTCGGCAGCAAAGCCAGACACATCATTGTCGCCGGCGAGGACATGATTGAGCACCCGGCGATAAAAACCGACGATATCGACTATCAGTGAGGCTGAGCGTTCACGGCCGGGTATCTTGAAACGCTCGACGCCCATTGCGACGTATTCCGGCAACTCCCAAAGCAGGAGTTCGGGGCTGGTTTTGAGGTGCGGTGCTTCTGGGTGCAAATGAGCGCCGGCATGTAACTCCCACTGGGCGCGACAGATGCGGAAGCAACTGCCGCCACGCGAAGCCGAGCCTACGAAATGGTCTTTCGCCTGATCATCGTGGAAATGTTTGACGTGGAAATAACTGCTCGAATAACAGCGTCCTGGGCAAATACGTCCACGGTGCGTGGTCTGGAACATGAACGCTTCCAGTTTCATCGGGCTGGCGGCGCGTATTTCCGCTGCCTCGGCAACACCCCAGCGGTAAGGCAGGACAACGTAGTCGGCACCGATGGCGTCGTAAAATCTGACATCGTCGATATTGAAGACGCCGGCAGTGACGCTGACATGAATGTCGAGATTCGGGCAGCGCTGGCGCACGAGGGGGATCAGGCCGGGGTCGCAGATCATCACCCCGCCTGCTCCCCAGGCGGCAAAGTCGTCCACCTTGGCGAGAAAGGCGTCAACCTCGCTTGGCGCCGGCATGACGTTGATCGCGATACGCACATCCTTGTTCATGGCTGAAGCGTGCGCAATCAGTTCTCTAATTTCCCCGTCATCGAGCTCGTCGCTGGCTGGCCGCCTACTCCAACCGCGCGGACCGACGTAGACCGAGTCAGCGCCGCTCTCGAGAGACAATACGGCCATTTCAAGGGTGCCACCGGGGGCCATTAGTATGCTCATCATTCACCTCTTCTAAAGAAAGCCGGCGGCGAATACGCCATCGGGGAATTCGCTTTCGCCCAGGCAGTGCGCCAGCTTGAGCAGATCGGTTTGCATCGCGCTGTCCCAGACATGAGGAATACGGGTCAGCCATTTGGTGCGCAGGGCCTGTCCGCCTGCATTGTTTGCGACGGTACCGGTAACCGCATGCCATGCACCGGCATCGTCGCGCAGGATGCGCACTGCCGCAGACGCCGCTCGCGCAAAGCCGAGCACCAGATCCGGCTCTGCATCGAGCAGCGCATCCGAAAAAACAAAGAAAGTCGAAGGTACTGTGCGCATCCCCAGTACCGGCAGCAAATCGAGCAGGTCGCAGACTTCAACATAGTCGCCACTGGCGACCAGGACCGGTATTTGATGCCAGTAAAGCAGTGCAGCATCCACTCTGCCGTCGGCAAGCAGTTCGCGCAGGGCGGTTTTGGAACCGGCATCGACGCGCGTACAGGCGGTCTCCGGATCGAAGCCATGCAATTGTCGGCAAGCGGCACGCAGCAGCAGCCAGTTCTTGTCGTCTGGATGAACGACGCCGATGCGTCGACCGGGCAACTCTGACAATTCCGCGAGACTGCCGCGCCGAGCCAGCAGACCGCCAAAGATAGCGCCATAAGGTACTGCTGCCGCCAGCGCAATGCCGGCCCGACGGCAGCGCGCAATGGACAGCCAATCGGTATCGACGACGTCAGCGGTTGCGGCAGCCAAGCAGGCTTCAGTTGCCTGTAGACCGGCGCGCATCTGATCGCCGGCCAGTTCGATCCGCAGCCGAAAACCGTTGGCATGATCGAGAGCATGCAGGGCGATGGTGCGCATCAGCCAGCGCCCGCTGCCACTGGCTTCGAAACCGGCACGCAGCAGAGGTAAGGCCGGAAATTGCTCGACGCAGCCGTTCATCGTTTCACGCGGCATAACTGGCGGCGCGATCCATTAGTGTATCGACTCGTTTGCTCTTTTCGCTCACCCAGCGGGCGCGCAGTTCAGCCAGTTCCCCGGCGTAGTCGTCGAGGTTGTCGGCGTCGGCCAGCACGCTGTCGATCACCTTGCGGTAAAAACGCACCAGATCACGGATCATCGGTACTGGTCGTTCACGACCGGAAAGCTTGAAGCAGGTCACGCCTTCGGCGACGAAACGCGGCAACTGTTCAAGCATCAGCCGGGCATCGCGGCGCAACTTGAGGTCGATGGGCACGGCGTCGGCCGGGCCGAATTGCCAAGCCGCCTGGCAAACACGGTAACATTCCTTGGCGCCGCGGTTGGCGCTGCCGTGAAATGAATTCTGGTCTTCCACTTCCAGCCATTCGCGAAAACGCAGGTAGCTGCTCATGATGCATTTGCCGGGACATATCTTGCCGGTCTGAACCGTCTCGAACAGGAACACTTCAAGCGCGATGTCGCTCGCTGTGCGGGCGGCTGCGATCTCCGCTACATCCCAGCGGTAGGGCAGAATGATGGTGTCGGCACCGAGCGATCGGTAGAAGTCGGTGTCGCGGGCGTTACTGATGCCGCTGCCGATGCTGACGTGAAGTGTCGTTTCCGGCAGCAAGCGGCGCAGCGCGCCGAGCGCGCCGACATCAGTCACGACAAAACCGGCGGCACCAAAACCGGCATACATCTGCGCTTTAGCGAGAAAGCGTGGCATCTCGAATGGGCTCGGATAGGTGTTGAGTACAACCAGCAGTTCGCGGCCATTCGCCTGGGCGTAATTGATCGCCGCCTTGATGTCCGCGTCGTTCATTTCCGATTCGTAAGGTCTCCGTGAAAAACCCAGCGGACCGACATAAACGACATCGGCACCTTCGTCGATGGCCGTGCAAGCCATCTCCAGAGAACCGCCCGGTGCCAGCAGCCGGACCATCTCAGATTCTCCCGAAATAGCGCTGACCGGCGCCTTCGAAGTAGTAGCCGTTGCACAGCCCTTCGTGTGACAACGTGCCGAGTTCGGCCAGCCATGGTGCGCAGTCGGCGGCAGCCTCGCCGGCGAACGCGCGCTCCAGCGCCGCACGGTAGATATGGCCGACCTTGGAGGCATAACCTTCGGCTTCACCCTTGTTCTGTACATAGAAGGCGGTAAACCTTTCAGAGACCAGTCGGTCGGCGTGTTCAATCAGGCAGAGATCCTTGCCTGACAAGGTCATCCGTCCCGTGTCCTTGAGCGACCAGTCGTTGCTACTGCCGTCATTGCGGCCGCGTTTGAGCCAGTGATCTTCGAGGCAGGGAAAGGTGCATTTGCCTTCACCACACGCTTTGGCGCCCTCGGTATGCTCCAAGATGAAACAGGTCTCTGAGATGACCAGCGGAATCTTGCCGTGCACCGGCAGCAGCACCTCGATCGGCGTGTTGTCGGCGATGTAGGTGATTTCCTTGAGCGACAGTTCGGGGTTGGGATAAACACGGGTAACGCCGTACTCCTTGAGTACTTTTGCCGTCTCATGGGTATAGAGATTGCCGAACACACCGAGGTGAACCGGGATCGTGTTTTGTTTCTGTTGCAGGACCCGCAACAGGCCAAGGTTGTGCACCTCGAAAGCATCGAAAGGCAGTTCCAGTGCCGTATCGATCAGATCTTCAACCCACGGCATGTCGTGATTGCTCGGTACCGCGTAGAGCCTCAGATAAGCCTTCTGTCCACGCGACTTGACCATATCGAGGCCAGCTTTCAGCTGTTTCGCATTTGAGCTGAAGTTGTTGGGATACTCGGGGCACGAAAAGTCACCAAGGTAGATCGCATCGTAGGCCGAAAAATCGCCATTCCTGAGTTTTTTGATGTTGCAGACGTCGGTCGAAAGTTCAAACATGGGTGTCTCCTTTTAAAGTGTAGCGACGAGTGCGCCGCGGGATTCTTTTTCAGCTTCGGAAATGAGCCGGTTGTCGCGCTTGCCGCGTTCCGTGCCCCAACGGGCACGCAGGACTTCCAGCTCGCCTGCAAAGGAACTCAGATCGGGGTGGTCGCTGTCTTGAATGCGATCCAGCGCGCGCCTGTAAACGCGAACGATGTCGCGGACCAGGTTCGCCGAGCGATCGCGTCCGGGCACCTTCAGGCAATCGACTCCGGCTGCAATATAGGCAGGCAGTTCGCCGAGCCAGAGAGCAGGGTTGGATTTGATCGTCATTGGCTGCTGATAGCCGGTGTCATTGACCTTGAAATCCCATTCGGTCTGGCAGACACGCAGGCAGTCGCCCCCGCGCGAAGCGGAGCCGAAAAAATGATCCTTGCCGTTGGCATCGAGCCAGCGGCGGAAGCTGAAGTAGCTGCTCATCATGCATTTGCCCGGACATATCTTCCCGCCCGATGGGGTCTTGAACAGAAAGACTTCGATACCGACCCCGCTTTCGCGCTTGATCTTCTGGATTTCCTCGACGCTCAGCCGGTAAGGCAGGACAACGTAACTGGCACCAATGTCTCGCAGGAAATTGACGTCCTCGTAGTTGGTGATGCCACAACCGACGCTGGTATGGATGTGAACCTCGGGCAGCATCTGGCGCACCAGACGCATGGCACCGATATCGCTGATCATGAAGCCGCGCGCACCCCACTCGGCATAGCGTGCGACGCATTCGACAAACATCGGAAGTTCGGTCGAACTGGGCAGCGTATTGACGACCACTCGCACCTCTCGACCCAGACGCATGGCGTAGTCGATGGTATGGCGGATTTCGTCTTCATTCAGTTCATCCTGCGCGCCGCGTCGGCTCCAGCCGATAACGCCGACATAAACAGCGTCGGCGCCCTCGTCGAGTACCGCTTTTGCCATTTCCAGCGTGCCGCCGGGTGCCATCATCATGACCATCGTTTGTCTCCTGTGTTTAGGCGTAAGCCGGGTTTGCAATTTTTGCCATGGCCGATGCCTGAATCTCGGCCAGTGCAGCAAGGAAGCGGGTGTTGTCAGTCGTTCGACCGATGCTCACCCGGGCAAAACCGGGCAGGCCAAAACGTGCCATGCACTTGACCAGAACGCCACGCGCAGCAAGCGCTTCAACGCCCTGCGGCCCGATCTGAAAAAGCACGAAATTGGCTTGTGAGGGCGTAAATTCGATGCCCAGCGTGGACAGTCCCCGCTCCAAGTAAGATCGGCCGGCGGCGTTGTGGGCGATGCTGCGCGCCAGAAACTCGTTGTCATCAAGTGCCGCCAGGGCCGCAGCCTGCGCCAGACTGCTGGTATTGAAGGGCTGACGCAGCGCGTCAAGTTGAGCAGCAAGTGTCGGTGTGGCTATGCCATAGCCTATGCGCAGTCCGGCAAGACCATAAGCCTTCGACATCGAACGAATGATGAATAGACGCTGCTCGCCGGAAAACAGGGACGACAGATCGGGCAACTCATCGGCGTCGACAAACTCCCGATACGCCTCATCGAGCAGCAAGCAGGCTTGTTTCGGCAGGGCAGCCAGCAGGCGCTGCAGATTGGCGCGCGCGAGGACGGTGCCACAAGGGTTGTGCGGTGTAACGACGACGACAAGACGAGTCATCGGAGTGATACGCGCGATTAGCGCATCAACATCGCAATTGCCGCCAGGCATGGACACCGTCACCAGCGTCGCCCGGGCGCGCAAGGCCGCCGCGCGATAGGAGGGGAATGCCGGTACCGGCAGCAGCATTTCGTCACCGGGCTGCAACAACGCCCGCGCCGCAAGATCGATCAGTTCACTCGCGCCATTGCCGAGTACGATTTGCGAAGGTGCAACCGCACAGAACTGTCCTAGGCGGCTGCGCAAGGCGCTGCCGTCCTTGTCTGGATAACGCTGTAGCTGGCGCGTTAGGCGATGGATGGCCGCCACAGCGAGCGGTGATGGTCCAAGCGGATTCTCGTTGCCCGACAAATCGGCAGGCTCATCGTGCGTGCCAAAATGGGTCAACAGGGAAGCAATCAGTGTTGGATTCGGTTCGATGATCGGCCGGGCTGCCCGTACCAGACACAAGGCTTCGTACAAGTCGACACCCTGCGCCAGATGAAGATAAGCCGCAGCGATTGATGGCGAGCGAGAAATGCCCATCTCGCAATGCACTAGCACGCGACGCCCACGCGCTGTCTGATCGAGCAGGAAGTCGACCGCCTCGTCAATTAGCGCTCCCGGCAGAGCCACCCGGTCCGGTAGCGCCAGACTCAATTGACGTACCACGGCTGCGGGCCGTGCCAGCGGCACTAGCGACAATACTGTATCAATGCCGTAACCAGCCAAAGCGGCGCTGTTTTCAGCGTCCTCCCGACTACCCACTGCCAACTGCGAGGTGATGAAATCCATGATCATTAGTCTGCGGATTAAGCGACCTTTGCAGTCTAAGGACATGACGTCTGCCGCAAGCCCAGAATTTCACGAAACGCACCTCATGATTTTCTGTATTTCCTCTTCCATTGACGTCACAGTAGGTAAATCCCGATCACCTTACTGTGCTTCTAATTCAATATTGACATCGGTTTAGGCGAGGCAAGGTTTATCAATAGCACATCTCGCAACACTAGACACATGATCAGAATTTGCTGTTGAGATAGCGGAGGTAACAGGTGGAAGTGGCGCATATTGCTGGCAAGATGGACGCAAACGACATATAGCGGAACTGGGTGCCCTTCTGCTAAAACACATACTGATCTGTCGAGATCCCAGAGTGAGCAATCAACCCTGTCTAAGTGATACCTCAATCAAGTCGAAATGATTCAACCTGATCTTCAGATACTCCGGAAAACGTCATGCCCTGCGTACAGAAAAGCTCTCAAACTTTGTTCCGATTCGGCTGCATATTGCATCATCCAGTAATTCTCGATCGGCAAAGTTGCTAACAATTTCATCGGCGCATCCATGAGAACGGAACTCCTGCAATAAATAATGCTTCACTCCGAGTTGTTGCAACTCTTCGGCCAGTTGCAGCAGTGAGTCCTGGGTGTGATACAGCGGGTGCACGGTTGTGCGGAACTCATAGGGCACACCGCTATCAAGTAGCCGTCGAGCACTTTCCCGTGCCTTCTCTCCGCTTTTCGGGGTGCCGGTCACTTTGTCGTAGTCTGAAAAGGCAGCCTTGATGTCCATACCCACCCAGGAAAGTAGCGGTAGCAGTTCGCCGAGCCGGGAGGGGTAAATGCCGCCGGTATGCAGGCCAACCTTGAAACCAAGGCCGCGAACTTCGCTGACGGCGGATTTGAGATTATCTTGCAGTGTCGGTTCGCCGCCGCTGAAGACAACCGCATCCAGCAGACCTTGGCGGCGGCGCAGAAAGTTCATTACTGAAGACCACTCCACTTGGTTCTCGCCGCGCCGAAGAATCAGATGAGGGTTGTGACAATATCCACATCTCCAAGTGCAACCTTGGCAAAATATTACCGCGGCCAGACAATTGGGGAAATCGATACTGGTTAGCGGTGTAATGCCGCCGATTTTCAAGCTTAACAAGGCTAACTACGAGCTGCAGGAAGCGTAAGTAGTGCGGCTTCTAAGCAATTCTCGCCTCTTATACGTTTCATCAGGCAATCAACTGGATGCAGGGTTCCTGGAAATGCTTGCGCTCGTAATGTTCCCCTTTTTTGCCAATGTTAAACGAGGAGACCGGCCGATGGTAACCCATCACCCGTGTCCACACTTCGCAGGGTTGGCGTTCCTCTTCGGTCAAAACGATTTCATCGGTCTTGATGTTGGTTTGCTTGGACAAATCGGTCATGGTTGTCACCTTATAAGGATTAGAAAAACTTTAAGCTGCTGCCCGAAGTTTTTTGCGTTTTTCGGCCAGACGTTCCTGGTCGCATTTGGGGCAATATTGATGCTCGCCCTCAAGATATCCATGCTTGGGGCAAATCGAGAATGTCGGTGTGATCGTGATATAAGGTTGGGCAAACCTTTCCAGGGCACGGCGCACCAGCGTCTTGCAAGATTCTGCACTGGCAATACGCTCGGTCATGTAAAGGTGCATCACAGTACCGCCGGTATACTTTTTCTGTAATTCCTCTTGCCGTTCCAGCGCCTCAAAAGGATCGTCCGTGAAACCTACCGGCAACTGGGATGAATTGGTGTAGTAAGGCGCGTCCCTGGTGCCGGCCTGGATGATGTCAGAGAAGCGCTTCTTGTCTTCCTTGGCAAAGCGATAAGTAGTGCCCTCTGCCGGGGTTGCTTCCAGGTTATACATGTGGCCGGTTTCTTCCTGAAAGGCGAGCATCTTGGCACGTACGTGATCAAGCAATTGAACTGCGAATGCGTGACCCCATTCGGTAGTGATGTCGTGTTCGTCGTGTGTGAAGTTACGGATCATCTCGTTGATACCGTTGACCCCCAGAGTGGAGAAATGGTTGCGCAGCGTGCCGAGATAGCGTTTGGTGTAAGGGAACAGGCCGGCATCTATATGGCGTTGAATCACTTTGCGTTTGATTTCCAAACTGTTTTTACCCATTTCCATCAGCTCGTCGAGACGGCGGAATAGCGTTTCCTCGTTGCCCTGGTAGAGATAACCCAGACGTGCGCAATTAATTGTGACCACCCCTACCGAACCTGTCTGCTCGGCACTGCCGAACAGGCCGTTGCCGCGTTTCAGCAGTTCGCGCAGATCAAGTTGCAGGCGACAACACATTGACCGAACCATGTTGGGTTTGAGTTCTGAATTGATGAAGTTCTGGAAATACGGCAGGCCATACTTTGCAGTCATCTCGAATAGCAGGGTGGCATTGTCAGATTCCCACGGGAAATCCGGTGTCATGTTGTAAGTCGGGATGGGGAAGGTAAATACTCGTCCTTTGGCATCACCGGTAGTCATCACCTCGATATAGGCGCGGTTGATCATATCCATCTCAATTTGCAACTCACCGTAGCTGAAAGGCATTTTTTGCCCCCCGATGCTGGGGATTTGCTCCTTCAGGTCATCCGGACACGTCCAGTCGAAGGTCAGGTTGGTAAACGGCGTCTGTGTACCCCAGCGCGACGGTACATTGAGGTTATAGATAAGTTCTTGGATGTGCTGTTTTACCTCGTTGTACGGCAGATTATCCTTGCGGATATAGGGGGCCATGTAGGTGTCAAAGGAACTGAACGCCTGCGCGCCAGCCCATTCGTTCTGCAGGGTGCCAAGAAAGTTGACGATCTGGCCGACAGCAGAAGACATATGTTTGGGTGGGCCAGCCTCGACTTTGCCGGGAACACCATTGAGCCCTTCGTTCAGTAAGGTGCGTAGCGACCAACCGGCGCAGTAACCGGCCAGCATATCCAGATCGTGCACGTGAATGTCGCCCTCACGATGGGCAACGCCGACTTCTGGTGGGTAGACATGGTTGAGCCAGTAGTTGGCCACCACCTTGCCGGAAACATTCAGAATCAACCCCCCCAAGCTATATCCCTGATTGGCATTGGCGTTGACACGCCAGTCCATCTGATTGAGGTATTCGTTGATCGAACTCTCTACATCCACTACTGTTTTGCGATCCTGGCGCAGCTTGGTATGCTGTTCGCGGTAGGCGATATAGGCGCGGGCGGTCTTGAAGTGATTGGCGGTGATCAGCACCTGCTCCACCGCGTCCTGGACTTTCTCGATGTGCGGTGGTTCCGCACGGAATTTGTGAATCAGAACCTTAACCACTTGTGCGGTCAGCAAAAAAGCCTCATTGGCATCGAAATCATTGGTGGCGGCGCCGGCTCGCTGGATGGCAGAACGGATCTTTTCAGAGTCGAATGGCACCATAGAACCATCGCGCTTGATCACCCCCTTGGGTAGTGAAAATAAATTACTGCCAGCTTCCGTCTGATTAACTACCATTGTTTCCTCTCATTTTTGTTTTGTCGGAATAGCTATACCTTGAGCCTCGGAGGCTTCGTAAGATCGTTCGTTGATTATCTTAAACCACAACATATAGTGTTTATATACGTAGAAATACACAGTATGTTGTGATTTGATCATGGCATGGAATGTGGGGGCTGCTTCGATCCGGCCCGTGAGTTGTATCTAAGCCCATATAGTCAAACAATTTTGCGCTGGCTTGACCACGGGCTTTGTAATTACAGTGCATGACCAAGTCGATTTTGAACATGTGGGAATAACTTTCGGTCTGCGCACTATCCCCCATCAGTTCCCTTGCGAATCCCGTCTATGTCATCAGTCAAGTCACCCGATTGGGGATCCTATGGGGGATAACCAGGTCATCTCAGGTTGAGAGAGGGTGTTCCGTGTGATGCGAATCCCAACGCGCGCCAATTCGCCAAGCGCACCAGGCTTTTCGATGCCAAGCACAACGCGTTTACATTGCCATTCTGTAAGCATACGTTGCGTAAGGTATTCCGCCAGCGCTTCCAGCAGTCGATATTGGCATGGTATTAGCCAGTCGGTGAGTTGTCTTTCGATGATAGCGCGCGTCAAATCAATCGGAAACTTGCTTTCCAGCAGCAAATCGAAAACAAGAGGCCGCACGGCCTTTCGCTCCCACTCAAACACGCCGACAATAGTATGCAGCACGATACCATCGTGCTTCTGTACATATGCCATCAGACGGATGAGTTGCGCAGCTCACGTGCTACAGCAACCATATTGTGCAGTGCCGCTTCCGTTTCCGGCCAGCCACGCGTTTTCAGGCCGCATTCGGGATTGATCCAAAGCGGCTCTTGAGGAACTACGGCAGTGCCCTTATGCATCAGCCGTAGACGGGAAAGCGTTTTGTCAGCGTGACCACCTGCTCGCACACACGGGTTATGTTGGTCGCGTCAAGTGGATTGTCCAGTACGTCGGCGATCAGATTGCCGACTTGGCGAGCTTCCTCTTCGCGGAAGCCGCGCGTGGTCATGGCTGGCGAACCAAGGCGGATGCCCGAGGTAACGAAGGGCTTCTCAGGATCATTGGGAATAGCATTCTTGTTGACCGTAATATGCGCGTCGCCGAGGATTTTCTCGGCCTCCTTGCCAGTGATCTTCTTGGCACGCAGATCCACGAGCATCACATGGCTCTCGGTGCGACCGGAGACGATGCGCAGACCGCGCGCGATCAACGTTTCGGCCAGCACGGCGGCGTTCCCGACGACCTGCTGCTGGTATGCCGTAAACTCGGAAGACTGCGCTTCCTTGAAAGCCACGGCCTTACCTGCGATCACGTGCATCAGTGGACCGCCCTGCAACCCTGGGAAGATCGCCGAATTGATAGCCTTCTCGTGTTCCGCCTTCATCAGAATTACGCCACCACGCGGACCGCGCAGGCTCTTGTGGGTGGTTGTGGTCACGAAATCGGCATGCGGCACCGGGTTGGGATAGACGCCAGCGGCAATCAGCCCGGCATAGTGGGCCATGTCCACCATGAACCAGGCACCGATGGATTTGGCGACGCGGGCGATACGCTCGAAATCGATGCGCAATGCGAAAGCGGACGCGCCGGCGATTATCAGTTTGGGCCGCTTTTCGAGAGCCAGTCTTTCGAGGGCTTCGTAGTCAATGTCTTCCTGGGCGTTGAGGCCATAGCTGACCACGTTGAACCACTTGCCGCTCATGTTGAGCGCCATGCCATGGGTCAGGTGGCCACCCTCGGCCAGGCTCATGCCCATGATGGTGTCGCCCGGCTTGAGCACGGCGAAGAACACTCCTTGGTTGGCTTGGGAGCCAGAGTTGGGTTGTACGTTGGCAGCCTCGGCGCCGAACAGCTGCTTGACGCGATCAATTGCGATCTGCTCGACGATATCGACATTTTCGCAACCGCCGTAGTAACGCTTGCCAGGGTAGCCCTCGGCATATTTGTTGGTCAGTTGCGAGCCCTGGACCGCCATCACGGCCGGCGAGGTGTAGTTCTCCGAAGCAATCAACTCGATGTGGTCTTCCTGACGCTGATTTTCTTTTTCGATGGCGGCAAATATCTCGGGGTCAATCCGGTCTACCGTATAGCTATTGCGTTCAAACATGCTTGTCCTTGTGGAAAAATGAATCCCGATGCGGGCTCTGGATGGTTGGATGAAAACACCGTGCGCGGCGTAAAGCGCAGCACACCACGCATGGCGGATAGTTCAGCTTCAGACAGCGGTTGCGCGCAGAGCCTTAGCCGCCGCCACCATGTTGGTCAACGCGGGGATGACCTCCGGCCATTGACGGGTTTTCAAACCACAATCCGGGTTCACCCACAGCCGCTCGGACGGAATGCGCTCCGCCGCCTTCTTCATCAGTTGCACGATGTGCTCCTGCGTCGGGATGTTGGGCGAGTGGATGTCGTAGACGCCTGGACCAATTTCATTCGGATACTTGAAGTCGTCGAAAACATCGAGCAATTCCATGTCGGAACGAGAAGTCTCAATCGTGATCACGTCAGCGTCCATGTCAGCGATGAAAGCAATGATGTCGTTGAACTCCGAATAGCACATGTGGGTATGGACCTGGGTTTCATCCTGCACACCGTTGGCGCTAATGCGGAAGGACTCTACCGCCCAATCGAGATACTTCTTCCATTGCGATTTGCGAAGTGGCAGTCCTTCGCGTAGAGCAGCTTCGTCGATCTGAATCACGCGTATACCTGCCTTCTCCAGGTCCAGAACTTCCTCGCGGATTGCCAGTGCCAGTTGGTAGCAGGACACCGAGCGCGGTTGGTCGTCGCGCACAAAGGACCAGTTCAGAATCGTCACCGGACCGGTCAACATGCCTTTCATCGGCTTGCCAGTCAGTGACTGGGCGTATTTGATCCATTCGACGGTCATCGCTTTCGGGCGACTGATGTCGCCGAACAGGATGGGCGGCTTGACGCAACGCGAGCCGTAGGACTGCACCCAGCCGAACTGGCTGAAGGCATAGCCATCGAGTTGCTCGCCGAAGTATTCGACCATGTCATTGCGCTCGGCTTCGCCGTGCACCAGCACATCCAAGCCCAAGGCTTCTTGCTCGCGTACGCTGCGCTCGATTTCGGCGTGCATCGCCGCCTTGTACCCGGCTTCATCCAGCTCGCCAGCCTTGAATTGGCTGCGTGCCTGACGAATTTCTGTGGTCTGCGGGAAAGAGCCGATGGTCGTAGTCGGGTAGAGCGGCAAGTTCAGCAGCGTGGCCTGTTTTCTGGCGCGAACCGGATAGGGGCTCTTGCGCTTTCCCAGCGCCGGGTTGATGCCGGCGATGGCGGTCCTGATCGCTGGGTTGGTCACGCGCGGCGAAGTGCGGCGAGCCGTGATGGCGGTTTGGTTGGCGGCCAGTTCGGCAGCCACTGCTGTACGCCCCCGGTTCAGAGCAGTGGCGAGAACCTTCAGCTCATCCAGCTTCTGCAAGGCATATGCGAGCCAGGATTTGATCTCGGCGTCCAGCTTTTGCTCGCTGGTGAGGTCTACCGGTACGTGCAGCAGTGAGCAGGACGGCGCGATCCACAGGCGATCACCCAGTCGTGCTGCGAACGGCTCCAACCAATCGAGCGTGGCATTGAGATCGGTTTTCCAAATGTTGCGGCCATTGATCACGCCCAGCGACAGCACCTTGTGCGACGGCAGCAAGTTAAGCAGCGGCTGGATTTCGTCGTGCGCGTTGATGGCATCCAGGTGCAGGCCCGCCACCGGCAGATTGCAGGCGAGATACAGGTTGTCCTGCAGAGTGCCGAAATAGGTGGCCAGCAGCAACTTGACGCGGCTTGATTTGAGGTGATGGTAAACAAGGTTAAAGGCATGCCGCCAGTCGGTATCCAGTTCGGTGACCAGCGCGGGCTCGTCGACCTGCACCCATTCGACCCCTTGTGCGGCCAGTTGCTCCAGAAGTTCGGCGTATACCGGCAACAAGCGCTCCAGCAAAGTCAGCTTGTTGGAGTCGTCCTTGGTCTTGCCCAGCCACAAGTAAGTGACCGGGCCGATGATCACAGGCTTGGCCTTGACACCCTGCACCTTGGCTTCGGCCAGTTGTTCCAGCAAGCGCGAGGTGTTCAGCTTGAACTCGGTAGCGGCGGTAAACTCGGGGACAATGTAGTGATAGTTGGTATCGAACCACTTGGTCATCTCGCCTGCTGCGACATCGCGCCCGTCGGCCGTCGGAGCCGAGCGACCGCGCGCGACGCGGAAGTAGTTGTCCAACTGATCGCCTTGGAAGCCTTGTACGCGCTCGGGCAGGTTGCCCAGCGTGAAGCTCATATCCAGCACCTGATCGTAGAAGGCGAAATCGCCCACTGGTACCAAGTCCAGCCGGAACTGGTCCTGCCAGTGACGCTGGCGCAGTTGTGCACCGAACGTTTTTAGGTCGTCGCGGGAGGATAGACCTTTCCAGTAAGACTCAAGTGCGAATTTCAGTTCGCGCTTTGCGCCGATACGGGGAAAGCCTAGGTTGTGTGTAGTGACCATATTTGCCTTGTCTTTGAATAATTAGAGGAGTGGCAGCATGGTAAGAACGCGGCAATATGAAGTAAAATGGTATTAATTCAATAATTGATTACTTTTTCTCATGGATTGCAATGCTTGAAAGAATTCATCTGGCTATCGTTCGGGAGGTGGACCGCCAAGGGTCGCTGACTGCGGCAGCCAATGTACTGTGCCTGAGCCAGTCGGCATTGAGCCATACCGTCAAGAAGCTGGAACATCAACTGGGTATAGACATATGGCTTAGGGAAGGCCGAAGCCTCAAGCTGACCCAGGCTGGTGAATACCTGCTGGGAGTAGCTAATCGGGTACTGCCACAACTGGCCTATGCAGAGGAACGCATGAGGGAGTATGCGAAGGGCGAGCGTGGCACGCTACGCATAGGCATGGAGTGTCATCCCTGCTATCAATGGCTGCTCAAGGTCGTGTCACCCTACTTGGCGAACTGGCCCGACGTGGATGTCGACGTCAAACAGAAGTTTCAGTTTGGCGGTATCGCTGCGTTATTTGGCTACGAAATTGACCTGCTCGTCACGCCAGATCCTTTGTACCGGCCAGGGTTACGCTTCGAGGCGGTATTTGACTATGAGCAAGTATTGGTGGTGGGACGCAAGCATCCCCTTGCAGTAACCTCCTATGTCAAGCCCGAACAACTGGCTGATGAAATCCTGATTGCTTATCCCGTTGCTATCGACCGACTCGATATTTATAACCAGTTCCTGATGCCAGCCGGCATTATGCCAAAGCGGCACAAGGTCATCGAAACAACCGACATCATGTTGCAGATGGTGGCGAGTGGCCGAGGCGTGGCGGCCTTGCCACGCTGGTTGGTGGAAGAGTATGCCCGCAAGGTTGAAATCACCCCCGTTCGCCTGGGAGCAAAGGGCATCTCCAAGCAGATCTTTCTAGGCGTGCGCGAGGCCGACCTCGATATCGACTATCTCAGCGCCTTTATTGGGCAAGCCCGGCAACCGTTTTCCACGACTGACAAGGATACAGAACAGCGTTCATGACTGAGAATTTCGAACGCCAAACCCTATGAGGAGTATGCTGGACGTTGTTTTTAATTTACCTATTTTCCGTTATCTTGCTCAGAAAGCTTTGCACTTTACTGACGCGACCAGCAAGCAATCCGGGAGATGGAACTGCTTTAACTCCATCAAGAATAAACTGCTCGTGCAAATAGTGCATGGCAATTTTCTCATTATCATTAAAGTAAATCATCCAGCCCGGTATAACTGAATACAGATTAACCGGATACTTTTGAGGTTCTGGCCAACTTATGGTAGCCATAAAATTTCTCCATAAATATCAAGAATGGGGCACCCGAAGGGTAATTAAATCCTCCGGTAAGTTCTCTCACTGTTCAGCAGATCAATACCGTTCATGTATCCATATGCTGCAATTGGCACTTCTCTACACACTCGGAAACAAAATTGCCTGCCGCATAGCTGCCGGTCGCGACCGTCCTGTGGCCGACTGCGGGATGTCGAACATTGTACTCGCCGGTGTCCGTTGCGCAATCAATACCGGTCGCTCTGCTAGGCATATGTGAAGTTCCGCAGATGGCACATTGCAGTAGCTAAAGTTGCGAAATTGCCTTCGCTAATGCAGACGTACGCGCTGAACCGGGCCGAATTTTGACTGATTGCTTCTTCTAACACCACAGTTTGTTCCTACGCCGATACCTGTTCATAACTCAAAGAACGTCCCGTTAATACAATTCGGCATTGATCGAACTTATCTTACAAAGTAATCAGCGAGAAATTTGAAAGTTGATTCGTCATTGCAGTGCGCAACATTGAACCTGAACCATGGGGAAGGCTCCTGATGGGGCCTAAACATGTGTCCGGGGGCGAGCATGATCCCCTTTTTTGCGGCAAGGTTCGCGACTTCAGCTGAATTGCATTCGTCATCCATCTTCACCCAAATGAACATTCCCCCATCCGGTTCGCAATGCAGTGTGAAGCCGAGACCTTCCAGCCTGGAAATAGTGGCCTGTCTTGAAACCAGCAACCTCGCACGAAGTTTGTCGAGGTGTTTTCGATAGTGCCCCTCAGTCAGGAGTTGATGCATCAGTCGTTCGCTGATCTCAGAGGTGGTGAGGCCGGTCAGCAGTTTGACGTCGCATATGCTCGCCGCGAGCTCAGGATTGCATGCAACATAACCAACACGCAGGCTGGCCGAAACGGTTTTTGAAAAACTGCTGACGTAGATTACCCGATTAAGCTGATCCAGTGTCGCAAGACGCGTAACATTTGCCGGGTGGAAGTCGCCGTAAATGTCGTCCTCCACGAGGATCACGTCGTATTTTTCGGCGAGCTGAAGCATGCAATAGGCAACTGCTTGGCTAATGCTTGCACCCGTCGGATTGTGCAGGATTGTGTTTGTGAAGAATATCTTTGGACGATGCTCCTTGATCAATTCTTCCATTGCGTTGGTGTCAGGACCATCAGTATTCCATGGCACACCAACGATCTTGGCGCCGAATGATTTTAATCCGCCAAAAAGGATGAAATATCCAGGATCGTCGACCAGTACTGCATCTCCAGGCCGGATGAAATATCTGGCGATCAGGTCCATCGCATGGGTTACGCCTGAAGTCAGAACGATTTGCGAAGCCGCAGAAGCGATCCCAATAGCCGACAACTTGTTGCCGAGCAACTCTCGCAGCGGCAGATAGCCACCAGGTGTACCGTAGGCCGTCATGAATTCGCCGTCTTTCAGCGAAAGTGTCCTCAGGCTCTTCTTAATGCCCGTTTCTTCCATCCATGAAGCGGGAAGCCACCAAGCACCGGGCATTGTGCTGCTGGATCGATGCTCGAGCGAATTTCTCAACAGCCAGACGATGTCCATCACGCTCTCAGGTTCGTAGGAGCTCTCCATCGCAACAAATGGTTTCTGGCGTTGTGAAACGTAAAATCCAGAACCTTGTTTCGATTGTAGATAACCCATAGCCACCAACCTGTCGTAGGCTTGTACGACCGTAAATCGGCTGATGCCATGATCCTGGGCAAAATTCCTGATCGAGGGCATGCGCGTCCCAGCCCTTATGGCTCTGTCGTCAATCATTTTTTTCACCCCATTGGCAATCTGATCGATTAGCGAAAGAGGAGCGTTCGAGTCTAGGGTTACGATTGGCATGGTTTATGTACCAGTACAGGGCTGCCATATAGATTGATAACTGTATATGTACTGTACTGCTACTGTCAGTTAATGTAAACGCCACTTACTGAACACATATTTAAAAAAGTTCAGGATAGCAGTATGAAATGGGGAGACATATGAACACAGTGCAATTCCAACCTCGATTCCACTGGGTGAGAAGAAGTACCCAGTTTGGTATGTTGCTACTGATCATTCTGATACCTTCACTAGGGTTATTCCGGTTCGATTTTGCGACTGCGAGTTTCTACATCAGGGATCTTCAGATCGAGTGGACGAACTATCTTTTCCTAGTCGGGCTGATCATCGCGATCGGTACCGCGTTCTTTCTCACCTATAGGACCATAGGGGCCGCCTTTTGCGGGTGGGCCTGTCCGCAGAACTTGTTTGCGGAAATGGCAGATGGGTTGACCCATAGACTAATGGGTAAGCGGGCGGATGTCCGTATAGACGGCCCGGGGATGATTGTCGCTGCATCCAAGAACAAGGCGACCAACTGGCTTGTCCTGGGGGTAAGTTTTCTCGCAGCCTCAGCGGTACTGGCATTCTTTTTCCTGATGTTCTTCTACACACGCAGGGACATGTGGGGTTTCGTCACCGGTGAAGTGGTCCGGCAGCCAAGTATGATCGTTATGTATTGGATGACGACCTTCTTCATCTTCATAGACATCGCCACGGTACGTTATCTATATTGCGACTATATCTGCTTGTATCGTGTCTGGCTGAGGTTCTTCAGGAGCCCGGACGCGCTCCATATCTCTTATGACGCCTCACGTTCATTGGCCTGCGATAAATGCAATTACTGCGCGGCAAGCTGTATCACCAAAATAGAGCCGACCAATATTAAGATCACCGATACTTGTGTCGACTGCGGTGAATGTGTCGATGCATGCGATCGGCTGCAAGCAAGATCTGGGACAAAAGGGCTGCTCAGTTTCAAGATCAAAGAGATCAAAGACGCTGAAAGCGGAAACGGCAAAGCGCTCATCAATACTTTCATACGGACCAAATGGCTGTTGGGCGCATTCTTCCTCCTTGGGTGCACCATGATGGTATGGGGTGGAGAAGTAGCATCACAAAGGACAGCGGACAAGGAAAAACTGGTGAAAGACAACCAGAAGATCCAGAGGATCGCCCGTATCTGTAACGGACAGTGCGCGTCGCTTCAGGCTACATGCAATGGCAAGAACATGGCAGGGTGCTATCGCGCCTCGGCGTGTGTGTGCGAATGTACCCTGAAGCAAGATCCAAACAGCTCATCCGGAGATTCACTGCGCCAATGTATTCGGAACGGCATCACCCATTCACAGGCATTAAATTTATAACAACTAAGCAAATGTCCTAATCAAGCACTACGGCACTGCAATTGAATTGCCGTTATATGGAAAAAAGAAATCTTAACGAGAGGAATATTTTATGTTCAAACTGCCAGCAGTCATCATCTACATGATCATTGCCTTCAATATCACCGCATTTAGTGCGATTCTGCAAATGGATGTGCTGATCTTCAAAGGGGCAACCATAAAGGCTATCTTTTGGGCACTCTCCATTGGCGCTTGGTACTTGGCCTATTTGAAACGCGACAAATTGTGGCAAATATTCTGAATAGATACCGTGACTACATAACAATCTTTATTGATGGGAAAAATCTATGAGTTATTTGGCCAAAATCTTTGGAATGGGAATGCTGCTAGGTGTAGTTTTGTTTTTTACATTCGCCTACTTTGGGTGGATAGATAGACTCATCACTTGGTTAAACAAACAGTCTAATTGATGTGCCTTCGGGTATTGATTCTGGAACGCCGAAGGCCATAGCTGACTGTCCGCTTCTGTTAAGGGTTGTCAGATGCCTGCCCTCAAACACGTAGCCATGATGATACCGCAACCCTATGCGGGCAGGCGTCTGACAAGCACCAAGGGAGGAAACCGCGGTGATGCTCCTGTGAGCTTCAGGACAAACAGCGGTCTATGGGGATTTGAGTTTTAATTCTGTCATTCAATTTGGCGATCGACCTGATCAGCCTGACGATGACCTCGCTCAGGTGGCCATTATCGGAGCAATCACTTGTGATTCTTCGTTGAGAGGGAGCATCAAACACCGTGTTTTTGCAACACAAGACAAAGCCATTCCGCATCGGCTCGGGCCGATGGCAGTTTCGATATTGAGTAGTGCAGCTCATGGCGTACCTCGAGGCTGAGGCGGTGCACGAATCAGGTATTTGCGTGCCAGGGTATCGACGATGATCATTGGTGCACCGCAGTCCGGACAGACGAAGGTAGGCGGAACGGATTCGTTTGGCACGTTCTCCTCAGCTTCGACACTGACGACCGGCTCCACATGCAACAGCTCGCGAGCCAGCGCCAGATTCTCGCGCCGCCCGGTGTTGGCGATCAGCCCGTAGTGACGGATGCGGTGGAAGCCTCCGGGCAGAACATGCAACAGGAATCGCCGCATGAACTCGTCCGCTCCCAACGTCATAGTCTTGTAGCGCGTCTTACCCTTGGCACGGTAGTCTTTCCACTTGAAGGTCACCCCGTGCTCGTCCAGTGCAACCAGTCGTGAATTGGAGATCGCCACCCGATGGGTATAGCGCGACAGATACGCCAGCACTGCGGCAGGTCCGGCGAACGGGCGTTTGGCATACACCACCCATTCGCACTTCCGCATCGGTGCGAGCCAGTCGGCGAAGGCGGTCGCATCACTCAACTGCGCGTACTCGCCGAAGAACTGCAACTGGCCGCTGCGATGTGCCTGATTGAGTTCTTCGAGGAAACGCCGCCGAAACAGCCGCGACAGCACGCGCACCGGCAGGAAGAAGCCCGGCTTGCAGGCGACCCAGCGTTCACCGTCGAAGGACAGACCGCCGCCCGGCACGATGCCATGCACATGCGGATGATGCGTCAGTGCCGAGCCCCAGGTGTGCAGCACCAGCGTCGCTCCGATGCGTGCCCCCAGATGCTTGGGGTCGGCAGCGATGGTGCGCAGCGTCTCTGCTGCGACCTCAAACAGCAGGCGATAGATCACCGCCTTGTTGGTATAGGCGATGGCGCTGATCGGGGCGGGCAAGGTGAATACCACATGGTAATAGTCCACCGGCAACAGCTCCGTCTGTCGGGCTTCGAGCCAACGCTTGGCCGCACTGGCCTGACACTTGGGGCAATGCCGGTTGCGGCAGGAGTTATAGGCGATCTCGTCATGCGCACAGGCGGGACAGTGCAATACATGTCCCCCCAGCGCCGCGCTGCGGCACTGCTCGATGGCGGACATGACCTTGAGCTGACCC
>DAIDAG010000073.1 GCA_027310725.1 Sideroxydans sp.
CTTGTTCCAGGTTTGCGCATCATGGCAGGACTCGCATTTTTTGCCTTCCTGCCCCTTGTGCTTGTCGTCCTTCTCATGGCAAGACGCGCAGTCGCTCTGCAGCTTGTCCTTATACAGATCACCCTTGTGGCATGCCGCGCATTTGGCCTGCCTGTGCTTGCCGAGCAGCGGATACTTGGTCTGCTTGTCATGATCGAAGAGAACTTCCTTCCAGTCCTTTTCTACATGGCAGGACTCGCACTTTGGCCCGAAATTGCCCTTGTGCTTGTCGTCTTTCTCATGGCATGAGTTGCATTTCGTCGGCAACTTGTCCTTGTAGAGATCGCCCTTATGGCAGGCCGCGCACTTGGCCTGTCTGTGCTTGCCCAGCAAGGGGTATTTGGTTGCCTTGTCATGGTCGAAGTTGATTTCTTTCCAGTCTCTTTCAACGTGACATGTCTCGCACTTGGGCCCGAATTTTCCCTCATGCGCCTTGTCGTCGTCCTTTTTGTGGCAGGTACTGCAAACCTTGGGCGTATCCTTGAACTTGTTGTCGATGTGGCACTTGTCGCACTTCACTTCCCGATGCTTGCCCAGCAGCGGATACTTGGTCTTCTTGTCGTGATCGAACAGGATTTCCTTCCAGCTCTTTTCGTTGTGGCAAGACTCGCACTTCGGTCCAAGCTTGCCCTTGTGCTTGTCGTCCTTCTTGTGGCATGAGTTGCACAGCGTGGGTGTGTCTTTGAACTTGTTATCGATGTGGCACTTGGCGCACTTCACTTCCTCGTGCTTGCCCAGCAATTTGAACTTGGTCTTGTTGTGATCGAAGGCGGTGGTTTTCCAGTCCTTTTCAAGGTGGCATTTTGCACAGTCCGTTCCCAGGCCGCCCTTGTGCTTGTCGTCTTTCTTGTGGCAATCGTTGCAGTAAGCCGGAGCTTCGCGGAATTTTTTCCCGGATTTGTGACAATCCGTGCACTTCACCTTCTCGTTCAGGTGAGCGCCCTTTAATGGATAATCGGTTTTCGTATGGTCGAATTTGGCATGATCGAATTCGGCAACCTTGGCATCGCGGCCCTTGTGGTCGGTATGGCACTCCTTGCATTCCTTGGCGGCGTCCAGCCGGCCATGGAAGCCGCGCTTTTCCTTCAGGTCTTTGCCGATATCCTGATGGCAGTCGGCACACAATTGCGATTGCGCCGCCTTGTCGAACTTCTTGTGGCACTTCTCGCAATTCTCTTCTTCCTTGGCATGGCTCTTGATGACCTCACCAGGCATCAGCAATTTGTTTGCTTGTGCCTGAAAGGGAAGCGCGAACAAGAGGCTCGCCAAGGCGAGAATACGGAGGGTCGTCGTCATTGATTACATCCGGGAGTCAGTAGGCGTGAACTGCGTACACATGATAAAACGCGCTGAAAACCATCATATACACCAGCGGGATATGGAAGACATGCCACCACGAGAACAGGCGTTCATAAGTGTGGAATTGCGCCGCGTCACGCACGGCCTTCAGATACGCCCGGATCTTTTCCCGGTAGTCCAGATATAACCGTTCCATGTTCGCCAGTTGCGCGTCTTTGAAATTGTTCTGCCCGGCCTGGGCCTGCATGACCGCATACAACTCTTTGGGCAGTGAACGCGAAAGTGAAAATGCCTGCAAGCCAACATTGATGAACTGGATGAAGTTGTAGCTGGACACTTTGCTATATTGCCCGCTACGCACTCGAAACTCTTCCAAGGCTTTTTCGACACCCGGCGCAAAACTGAACATTGATTTGACATCGCCCGTCTGTTCCATTTCTGCCTGCAACTCCTTTAGAGTGGCCTGCCTGCCGTAAAGACCGTGGTGAATCTTGGTATAGAAAAGTCGACCGAACGTACCGCTACCGGACACCAATAGCATGCACAGCATCGCTACCGCCGCATTGGGAGAGCCGGTAGGATGGACATAGGGGATGTACACGTGATAAGTGGAATGGAAGATGATGGTCAGCGGACCCAAAATACCCAACACCATATGCCACTTGAACCAGCTTGGCAGCACGCCTATTTTCTGGAATATCCTGACGCGCTTGCGCAAAGGGTAGAGCAGCAAAACCAGCATCATCAAGCCCCCTGCCAAGCCCAGGTTATAGCCAAAATCAAATAGTTCCTCTCCGGGTTTGAAAAGTGTCTGCGGGTAGAGCAAAAAATACCCCCCAAACGTTATTGCACCTACAAAGCCGATAAATACTAGCCACCGCAAATGCTCCGATTCCTTATTTGTCTTCATCCTTACTTCCGAATTCAAGTTGCCTCAACGATCCCGACTAATTTTAACGGGAATTTCACAATATTCAAACTGGCTATTTGTCTTCCATGGCTTCGGAGCTTAGAATAGTTCGGGTTTACCGTAACTCGTCTTTCGGGCCATTTTCAGGCTGTATTTGGAAATGCGCTCATCTCTTTGTTAACAAATACATTTCTGTCTCAGATGAATATTGAATCCTTCGCAATCTACTTGGCACCGCTCGCGCTGATCGTGTTCTTCTATCTGCGCGGACGATACAAGCATGAATCATCGGCTGTCGAAGTGCTTACCGAATCAATCGAGGCTGGATTGACCGAACCTTCCTCCTTGCACCCTGAAATCAACCCCAATCTTTGTATGGGTGCAGGCAGTTGCATCACCGCCTGCCCGGAGGGTGCGATCGGCATGATCAAGGGCAAGGCGGTGTTGATCAACCCGACCCACTGCATCGGTCACGGGGTTTGCGCGCCCGCATGTCCTCATGACGCCATCAAGCTGGTGTTCGGTACGGCCAAACGCGGCATGGATATCCCGCAAGTGAATCCTAACTTCGAGACCAATGTGCCAGGCATCTTCATCGCGGGAGAACTCGGCGGAATGGGACTGATCCGCAAGGCGGCGACCCAGGGCATCCAGGCCATGGAGTCCATTGCCAAGCTGAAGGGCGGAAATAACCCCTATGACGTTGTCATCATAGGTACTGGGCCTGCCGGATTGGCAGCAACCCTCGCTGCGATTGAAAGCAAACTGCGTTACGTCACCATCGAACAGGAAGAAGCACTCGGCGGAGCCATCTTCCAGTACCCGCGCAACAAGATCGTGATGACTGCACCGGTAAAGCTGCCTCTGGTAGGTAAAGTACACTTTCAGGAAGTCAGCAAGGAAAAGCTGCTCGAGTTCTGGCAAGGCATCATCCAAAAAACCGGCTTGAAACTGAATTTCAACGAGCGCATGGAGAACATCACCAAGACTGACAAAGGCTTCACCGTCAAAACCACCAAGGGTTCTTACGAAACACGCGCTGTGCTGCTTGCCATCGGCCGCCGCGGTACGCCGCGCAAACTGGGCGTACCCGGAGAAGACCTGCCGAAAGTCGTATACCGCCTGATCGAGCCCGAGCAATACAAGAATATGCATGTGCTGGTGGTGGGTGGCGGAGACAGCGCTCTTGAAGCAGCCATGGCCATTGCCGATCAACCGGGAACGACCGTCACCCTCTCCTACCGCAGCGATGCTTTCGGGCGCGGCAAACCTAAAAATCGCGACCGCCTGAAATTAATGTCGGAACAGGGAAAGCTCACTGTGCGCCTGAAATCGAATGTGAAACTGGTCGAAAAAGACAAGGTCACTATTGAACAGGAAGGAAACATGCTTGTGATCCCCAACGATGCGATCATCGTTTGTGCAGGCGGTATTCTGCCCACCCCGTTCCTCAAACAGATCGGCGTGATCGTCGAATCCAAATTCGGCACCGAGTAAGGTATAAAGAGGCCAAAGCAAAAGGCTTGCATCGCTGCAAGCCCTGTTTATGTTGGCGGAGTGGACGGGACTCGAACCCGCGACCCCCGGCGTGACAGGCCGGTATTCTAACCAACTGAACTACCACTCCAAAAAACATTTGTGGCGAGATACCGCACAGTCCGACAAATCCCGTACTGCGCCCGCACGAACAACCTGACGATAAAAAAGCTTGCATCGCTGCAAGCCTTATTGGTATTGGTGCCGCTTGTCGGATTCGAACTGACGACCTACCGCTTACAAGGCGGTTGCTCTACCAACTGAGCTAAAGCGGCTGGGTTTGAAACTGGTGGGTCGGGCGAGATTCGAACTCGCGACCAACGGATTAAAAGTCCGC
>DAIDAG010000003.1 GCA_027310725.1 Sideroxydans sp.
TGGGATGGCTATGCAAGGCTAACCACCCACTTGGCAACCGTCTTTTGGTTGCTTAGTGGGATGGCTATGCAAGGCTAACCACCCACTTGGCAACCGTCTTTTGGTTGCTTAGTGGGATGGCTATGCAAGGCTAACCCCCCACTTGGCAACCGTCTTCTGGTTGCCTGGTGGGGTGGCCATGCTAAGCTAACCATTGCAGGAGGCTGATTTTGCATGCAGGTGACTGGCGGCCGGGCGCGACTTGCCGTCACGTCGGGAGCGCTGCATTCAGCGCGTGCTTGATCTTGGCGATAAGCAGGTTATGGTCGAAGGGCTTCACCACGAAATCGACCGCGCCGGCTTTCATGCTGTCGGCAACCACTTCTCCCTCGCTCCTGCCGGTGATCATGATCACCGGGGTTCCGGCGAATTCCGGTACTTCCTTGAGCCG
The DNA here is from genome assembly GCA_027310725.1 of Sideroxydans sp. Lineage (GTDB taxonomy): Bacteria > Pseudomonadota > Gammaproteobacteria > Burkholderiales > Gallionellaceae > Sideroxyarcus. The sequence continues at coordinate 431 of DAIDAG010000003.1, forward strand.
CCGGGTCGTTTCCATGCCGTTCATGTTGGGCATCATGATGTCCATGAGGATCAAGTCCGGCCGTTTGTTGCGCAAAACGCTCAGTGCCTCAAAACCATCCCGGGCAAAAAGAAGATTGTAGTGATTCGCGGTCAGGAGCCTGTCGATGACGATGCGCTGCGCCTCGTCGTCATCCACCACCAGTACCGTAGGCTGGATACATTCGGCCATGGCGTTCAAGGTCCGTGCCGATTGCAGGAAGGGTTCGCATTCCTGTTTGAAATTTTCCGCCCATTGCTTCAAGGGCTGGGTGATTTCGAGAGCGGATTTGAAATGCGGCTGAACTTCTTCCCGTTTGAAGCGGCTGATCTCATTTTTCAGCCCCTCCGCACTTTTGACCTCTACCGCATCGGGCAGTGCTCCCGAGATGATCCGTTGAGAAAGTCCGTCCAGCGCCGCACCGACTCCCTGAGCGGCGTGCTCCACTGCCAGGCTGGCGACCTTGATATGCTGGCCGCCTTCCACGATTTGCCGATCAAGCGTGTTTTCAAGCTCGGCCAAATGGCGCGCCTGGGCTGCAAACTCGGCCTTGGACGGCCCCTCTGTCCTGAGCGCCGCCAGATCGTGCAGCGCATGATGGATGGTCATGGCCAGCCGGGACGAGTCATCGGACATCGGCCAGAAAAGGATGTAGTCGTCGAAATACTCTTTCTTGCAAAGTTCATATACCTGGTTTATCTGATTCCTGTTGCACAGAATCACAGTGCGCAGCGGTTGCTGGCGGACTTCCTCGCACAGGCGGTACAACTCCAGGAAATAACTTTCCGCTTTTTCCAGCGTGTCGAACGCGAGTATCAGGACACTGGGGCGGTAGCGCACGAAGTCTCCCGGCACCTTGTCGGCTCCGGTGGAGATATGGATGTGATCGAATTCCGAGTGGAGCAGATCCTGGACTTGAGCCGCATCGCCGATGCTGTCCGAGGCGATCATGATCGTGCTGGCGGTCGGGGCGTGATTACCCGCAGGTGATTGACCTCTGTTCTTGATCGATTGCCAAAATTCATTTTGCATCAATGATCTCCGCTAGGCGTGGATGAATCGGACGAAGTCTGCAAAACTGCCGGCAGCGCATCATCTTCATATCTGGTTGATCCTAGCGCGGGGGCACGCAACCGACCGTGCGCTCTCGCACATTGGCGGCATCTTTATCGGTGAGCCGGGAATGATTCAGGCAGGGGAGATCGTTCCGGTCACATCTTTGCCGATGCCGCGGTAGCCGATAAAGCGTCCCGTCGGATTGAACATCGGTTCTCCGCTCACCATCAGAAATTGCCTTGTGCCGTCGGGTTTGGTCCGGCTGTAGACAAAATCCAGGAAAGGCTTCCGGGTGGCCAGGTTTGCTTCCAGCATTTCCCGCTCGCTCTCGTTCCAGGTTCCGCCGTGATCGTCTCTGGTGTGGCCGAGTTCGTCGTCAACCCGGATCCCGAGCATTTCAAATACCGGGCCGAATATCTTGGTGAACTGCCCGTGCTCATCCTGTTCCCAATACCAGTCGGATGACAGCTCGGTCAGGCGCTGATAGCGTGCTTCGCTTTTGCGCAGCTCGGCTGTGCGCTCCTGTACCGTCTGTTCCAGCTCCCGGTTTTGCTGTGCCAGCTTTTTGTACAGCAGGCGCACTTCCAGCATGTTATGGATACGCGTCTGCACTTCAACCAGGTCGAACGGTTTGGCGACGAAATCCTTGGCACCCGCGGCGAGTGCGCGCAGTTTGTGATCCGGTTGGGCGGTGATCACGAGCACCGGAAGGTAACCGTCCGATTCGATCTCCTTGAGGCCTTGCATCACCTGGAAGCCATCCATGCCCGGCATCTGCAGATCGAGCAGGATCAGGTCGTAGTTGTTCTCGCGATGCAGCCCGCAGACCGAGAAGGGATCTGTCGTCGACTCGATGCCGGTATATCCGACGGCTCTGAGCATTTCTTCCAGCAACAGTACATTGGACGGCTGATCGTCCACGACCAGAATACGGGCGCTGCGGATTTCCTGTTCATTTATCATTTTATTTCCTCCTGCTATATTTGCGATCACTGTTCTGTTTTGGAAAATTCCAGTGCTTCGTCCAGCGCATTCAAAAACTCGTTCACCTTGATCGGTTTGGTGAGATAACGGAAAAAACCGGCTTCCAGTCCTCTCTCGATATCGTGCTGCATCGCGTTCGCACTCAGGGCAAGCACGGGAATATGTTTTGTTGCCGGGTCCTTGCGCAAGATCTTGAGTGCCTCGATGCCGCTGATGTCCGGCAGGTTGATGTCCATCAGAATCACTTCCGGGAGGCGGGTGCGTGCAAGCGCGATGCCATGATGCCCGTCTCGGGCGCTCAGCATGTTCACATGCGAAAGGCCCCCGATGATGTGTTCGACCAGCATCAGGTTTGCCGGATTGTCTTCCACATAGAGCAGTGTGCCCGCCTTGATGTCGTCGCGAGCCGGCGGTGCATTTTCAGCGGGGATGCTGTTTCGGGTCGCATAATTCGGGGGCGCGCACCGTATCAGCTCGATCCAGAATTGGCTGCCTTTGCCTACGCTGCTTTTCACGCCGATGGTGCCGCCCATCAGTTCGACCAGTTGCTTGGCAACCACCAGGCCCATGCCTGTCCCTTCCTCGGTACCGTTCTCCTGCCCAAGCCGATTGAACGGCTGGAACAGCTGCCCGATCTTCTTCGACGACAGCCCCGAGCCGCTGTCCTTGATGCTGATGCGTATGTGTTCCGGACCGATCGCGTTGCATTCCACCACTACCGTTCCATGCGGGCTGTTGTATTTGATCGCGTTGGAAAGGAGATTGATCAGTACCTGCTTGACGCGTGTTCGGTCGGCGTTGGCAAACCATGAGTGGTCGAAAGGGCGGAATTCCAGCTGGATGTGGTGCTTTTGTGCCTGCGATTCGATCATGGATTGGCACTCGTGCATCACATCGATCAGCGACACGGGTTCCCGCGACAGCGATAGCTTGCCGGATTCGATCACGGCAAGATCGAGTATCTCGTTGATCAGTTCCAGCAGATACCAGCCGGCCTTGGTGATCTGGTGCAGTCTTTCGGCCTGGGAGACCGTAAGCGACGGCGACCCGGCTTCCAGCAACTGCGAGAAGCCGAGAATGGCGTTGAGCGGCGTGCGTAATTCGTGACTCATCCTGGAAAGAAAATCCGACTTGGCGAGATTGGCCTTTTCCGCAGCGGATTTTGCTTTTTTCAGGTCGATATTGTTCTGCTGCATAACTTTATCCATCTCGTTGCGCTCGGTGATATCGCGCAGGATGCAGGTAAAGTAGCGCTGGCCGTGCAACCACATCTCACTGAGCGCCATCTCGATCACAAAGGTGCTGCCATCCTTGCGCTTAGCCAGGACTTCATGACCTAGAGGGGTGTCCTGTTCATCATCGCAAACCTGAAGCTCCTGGAAACTATTGCTCTGATCCCTGTTGATCTCGGGTATCAGCATATTGAAATCCTGTCCGACTAGCTCTTCCGCGGAATAGCCGAACATTTTTTCGGCGGCAGGATTTGAGGTCTCGATCTTGCCGCTGCCCGCAATGAAAGTGATGAGGCCGTCCGCCACGGTATTGAGTACCGTCTGTACCATTGCGGCATTGTCGCGCAACGTCTGCTGCACGATATATTCCTCGGTGACGTCGCGGAACACCAGCACGGCACCGATCACATGGCCGTCGCGGTCGCGTATCGGTGCGCAACTGTCGGCAATGGCGCATTCGCTTCCGTTGCGTGCTATCACAATGGTGTGGTTGGCCAGGCCCTGTATGGTGCCGTTCGCCAGGGTTTCCTTGACCGGGATAGGGGAAGGCAGACGGGTTTCCTGGTTGATGATGTGGAATACTTCGTCCACGGGGCGACCAAGCGCTTCCGCCTTTGTCCAGCCGGTGAGCTTTTCGGCCAGCGGATTCAACAGTGTCACTCGCGATTCTGCATCGGTGGTGATCACCGCATCGCCTATGGAGTTGAGGGTCACGGCGAGTCTTTCTTCGCTGACCTGCAGGATGTGATTGCTTTGCTGCAATTGCTTGCTCGTCCGCTCCTGAATGTCGAGCAATAGCTGCCGTTCGGCCTCTATCTGCTTGCGCGCAGTGTTATCGGTACCGATCAGCAGATAGCCGATGATCGCATCCTGCGCATCGCGCAAGGCGGTGACCGACACGACAGCCGGGAAGCGGGTGCCGTCCTTGCGGATATAGGTCAGTTCATAGATGTCCTCGATACCGCGCGAGGCCTTGAACACCAGCGCTTCGAAACCCGGCATGATGGTTGTACCGAGTTCCGTGCTCAAAGCCTCGGCGCGCGCGATGACTTCCTGCGGGTCCGAGATATCGGCCGGGGTGATCTTGTTCAGCACGTCGGCGGCGGTGTAGCCCAGCATGCGCTCGGCACCGACGTTGAAGATCTGGATGACGCCCTTGGCATCGGTGGCGATGCTGGAGAAATTGGCGCTGTTGAAGATCGCGCTTTGCAGGGCACCTGCCTTGAGCAGCGCTGCCTCCGCCTGCTTGCGCGCGGTGTTATCGGTGCCGATCAGCAGGTAGCCGATGATCGTATTCTTGTCGTCACGCAAGGCGGTGACCGACACGACGGCCGGGAAACGGCTGCCGTCCTTGCGGATATAGGTCAGTTCATAGATGTCCTCGATGCCGCGCGAGGCCTTGAACACCAGCGCTTCGAAGCCCGGCGTGATGGGGGTGCCCAGTTCGGCGCTCAATGCCTTGGCGCGCGCGATCACTTCCTGGGGGTCGGAGATATCGGCCGGGGTGATCTTGTTCAGCACGTCGGCGGCGGCATAGCCCAGCATGCGCTCGGCGCCGATGTTGAAGATCTGGATCACCCCTTTTTCGTCGGTGGCGATACTGGAGAAGTTGGCACTGGTGAGGATCGCGTTCTGCAGGGCGCCGGTTTTAAGCAA
>DAIDAG010000015.1 GCA_027310725.1 Sideroxydans sp.
TAGAAATTCACGCCAAAGAACGCTTCGATCTTCTCAACCACAAAGCTCAGCATCTCCTCGTTCAGCCCCGGATATACGCCGATCCACAAGGTGTCGTTCATGATCTTGTCGGTATTGGCGAGCTCGCCGCTGATACGGTAAGTACGGCCTTCGAAATACGGCTGACGCGTGAGGTTGCCCGCGAACAGCAAACGGGTACCGATCTTGTATTGATCCAGATATTTCAACAGCTCGACGCGATTCACATTTGCCGCTTCACGCAGGGTGATCGGGAAGCCGAACCAGGAAGGTTCGCTGCCTGCGGTGGCTTCCGGGAGGATCAGGAATTCTGCGCAGGATTGCAGACGATCTTTGAGGAAAGCGAAGTTGCGTTTGCGCGCCTCGACGAATTCCGGCAGGCGATCCATCTGCGCCAGTGCACAAGCTGCCTGCATGTCGGTGATCTTGAGGTTGTAGCCCAGGTGCGAATAGGTGTACTTGTGGTCGTAACCCTCCGGCAACGAACCCAGCTTCCAGCCGAAACGCTTGCCGCAGGTGTTGTCGCAGCCCGGTGCGCAATAGCAATCGCGGCCCCAGTCGCGGAAGGATTCAATGATGGTGCGCAGGTCGCGGTCTTTGGTGAAGATCATGCCGCCCTCGCCCATGGTGATGTGGTGCGCGGGGTAGAAGCTGCAGGTCGCGATGTGGCCGAAGGTGCCGACATGCCGGCCTTTGTAGCGCGAGCCGAGTGCATCGCAGCAGTCTTCGATCACCCACAGATCATGCTTTTGGGCCAATGCCATGACCGCGTCCAGATCGAACGGGTTGCCCAGGGTATGCGCCACCATGATGGCTTTTGTCTTTGGGCTGATTGCCGCTTCGATCTTCTTCGGGTCGATGTTGTAGGTGGGGATATCCACATCCACAAATACCGGCACCATGCCGTTCTGCAGCATGGGATTCACGGTAGTGGGGAAGCCTGCCGCAACGGTGATGACTTCATCGCCCGGCTTCAGCGCACGCGTACCCAGTTTGTGCGAGGTGAGTGCTGTGAAGGCCAACAGATTCGCCGATGAACCGGAAGTGGTGGTCAATGCATAGGGTACGCCGACAAATTCGGCAAATCGCTTTTCAAATGCCTCGTTGAAGCGCCCGGCGGTGAGCCAGCCATCCAGGGAGGCCTCGACCATGTTTTTCAGTTCGGCTGCTCCCAGCACTTTGCCGGAGGGGGGGACAACACTGGTGCCCGCATTAAATGGTTTTGCTACATATTGCAACGCACTGTATTGCTCGACCAGATTCAATATCTGTTGTTTGATTTCTGCCTTATCCACTTCAATACTCCCGCTTACTGTTTTTGAATACTGTTGTTATATGCGCTGATCTGATCAAGCGTCAGTTCTTGCATGTTTTTCCCGTCGCGATAGGCTCGTTGCCATTCGATGATCGCGCCCAGCGCCTCTTCCAAATGCCATCTCGGTCGCCAGGCCAGTCGTGCTTTCGCCTTGGAACAGTCCAGCTTCAGGTAATGCGCTTCGTGCGGATGATTGCCGCCATCCAGTTTCCAACTGGCCCCCTCGCCCCAGGCTTCGGTCAGCTTCTCCACGATCCATTGCACAGGTTTGGCGTCTGCATCGTTCGGCCCGAAATTCCAGCCTTCGGCGTAGACTGCGCCTTCTTCGTAGAGCTTTTGCGCCAGTACTAGGTAGCCGGACAGCGGTTCCAGCACATGCTGCCAGGGGCGGATCGCATGCGGGTTGCGGATGTTGACCGGTTTGCCTTCGGTAATCGCACGCATAATGTCCGGGATGAGACGATCTTCTGCCCAGTCTCCGCCGCCGATCACGTTGCCTGCTCTGCCTGAAGCGATGGCAACGCCATGCTCTTTATATTTCTCTGGGTGGAAATAGGAGTTGCGGTAGGCGGCCGTCACCAACTCTGCACAGCCCTTGCTGTTGCTGTAGGGATCGTAGCCGCCCATCGCTTCGTTCTCGCGGTAGCCCCATTCCCATTCGCGATTCTCATAGCACTTGTCGCTGGTCACGTTCACCACAGCCTTCACGCTGCCCGCACTGCGCACCGCTTCGAGCAGGTTCACCGTGCCCATCACATTGGTGGAATAGGTCTCCACCGGTTCGATATAGGAATAACGCACCAGCGGTTGTGCGGCCATGTGAATTACGATCTCCGGTCTGTGTTCGGCAAACACCGCGCGCATGCGTTCCAGATCGCGTATGTCGCCGATAATGCTGGTCATGCCAAGGCCGACTTCGGCGACATCAAACAAGCTGGGGTTGGTCGGTGGCACAAGTGCATAGCCCACGACCTGGGCACCCATGGATTGCAACCAGAGCGATAGCCAGCTTCCTTTAAAACCAGTGTGCCCAGTCAGCAGGACGCGCTTGCCTTCCCAAAAAGCAGCATTCATTTCCAGACCTTCCAAGCCGCTTTGCCGGATTGCCACAATTCTTCCAGATACATCTTGTCGCGCAGAGTGTCCATCGGTTGCCAGAAGCCGTTGTGATGGAACGCCGCCAGTTCGCCCTCTTCCGCCAAACGCTCCAATGGTTCACGCTCCCACATCGTCTTGTCATCTGCAATGTAATCGATGACTTTAGGCGACAGCACGAAGAATCCGCCGTTAATCATGGCGCCATCTCCTTTGGGCTTTTCGTGGAAACTGTTGACCTTGTTGCCGACCATATCCAGTGCGCCAAAACGCCCCGGCGGAACAGTCGCGGTCAATGTCGCTTTGACTTTCTGCGCCCGGTGAAAAGCAATCAGCTCAGTGATGTTCACGTCGCCAACTCCGTCGCCGTAGGTGAAGCAGAAGGCCTCTTCATCCTTGACGTAATCTGCTACACGTTTTAGACGACCACCGGTCAGAGTTTCATCGCCGGTATCCACCAAGGTTACTCGCCACGGTTCTGCATAACGCTGATGCACTTCCATTTTGTTGTGTTCCATGTCGAAAGTCACATCCGACATGTGCAGGAAATAATTGGCAAAATACTCTTTGATGACGTAGCCCTTGTAGCCGCAACAGATCACAAAATCGTGGATGCCATGGGCTGAATAGCCCTTCATGATGTGCCACAGGATTGGCTTGCCGCCGATCTCCACCATGGGCTTCGGGCGAATCGAAGTCTCTTCGCTGATTCGCGTCCCCAACCCCCCTGCAAGAATGACTGCTTTCAT
>DAIDAG010000016.1 GCA_027310725.1 Sideroxydans sp.
ACCTGCCTGGACACGTTTGACTGCCAACTCCCTAAATTCGGGTGTGTATTCCCGCTTCGGTATAGTCTTCATCTTCTTTCCTTTCAAAAGTAACGTTAATATTACGCCACTCTTGGAAGACTATTTTTCGGGGGAAGGTCAGAGAGGCTATTGGGCAAGAGTGGCTGCCGGCCAAAGTGTGCCTAAGACCGCTCTTCCAAACCCAAAGAATGATGAAACAATACAGATAGCCAAGAGGAATCCTATATCCGAAGAGATAAAGGTTGCTCAAGAGCAGAAAAAAGAGAAGGAAAGGCAACAAGTCGAGCAGGTGGGCGAGATCACCGTACCAGCAGTTCTGGAGTTACCTCATAAACTGACGAAGATGACGCAGAAGTTTTATGCCGAGCTGGTCAGCAAAATTGAAAAATGGGAACGCAAAAAGAACATAAGGCCTGGGCTTACTGACTGGAGCAACATGCCGCCTAGTGCGGACAAAGGCAGATATAGCAGTCGAGCCTCTGATGGCTATAGCGTGATCATTTCGTTGGAGATGCTCGATCGCGCATTGATCTTTCTAGATACCCTGGCTAAGACTCTTGAGAAGAACGGCTTCAAAATCCAAAACAATGTCCAGCTTGAAAAGAATGGCAAAGCGGTAGAGGCAGTCAAAGATGGGGAAGGAATTCGATTTCACCTGTCGGAAGGGTATAAACGCAGGCTACTTACTCCGGAAGAGCTTAAGGCCGTACGCGCGGAGCGAAGCTGGGCACCAGAATATGAAATGGTCCCCAGCACCAAGTTTACGTTCACCGTTAATGGACGGGAAAGTTGGACTGAGAAGAAATGGACGGATGGATCAAAGAATCTAGAAGAACAACTTCCGGCCATCGTTGCCGAATTTCTAGATCTGGTGCCAAGGCAAAAGCAATTACGGGTAGATCGCGCTAAAGCGGCGGAAGAAAGAAACGAGCGTGAAAGAATAGAAAGGCTGGCCTATTGGAAACGGGAAGAACAGAAAAGGCAATTTGAATCTGCAATGCAAGAGTCGGGTCTACTGCAGGATCTGGAGCGGCTCGAAACTTATCTGAATCAGTTAGAGGTGAAATATCGGGAGGCGCATGGAGAAATGAGTGAAAACGCCATCGCTTGGTTAAAACTGATGAGAGCAATGGCGAAATCTCAGAACCCATTGAGAAACAGACTACGAAGTTTGAAAGAACTCCAAGAAATAGAGCCTACTGATTTAGAGTGGATGCCGACTAAACAGGACTAGTAGGAAATTTTCACTAATTCCGGCTTTTTTGTAGGAATTTTTCACTATTTCCGATCAGTTTTAAGAGGCGATTCTCAAAATAGCTGGTAAAACTGAATCAAATCAGTGGTGGCAATTTCACCTTTTCTGAGAACCTACAGATGCACAATTTCTGGAAGCGCTACCCAGAATAGGTTCCTGAAAAAGCCAGCATCAATCGAAATCGATTCTGGCTGCTAAGCGCAGCAAAATCCTAGGCAGTTTTCTTTGTAGCAGGTTTGGCGGCAACTTTCTTGGTGGCAGCCTTCACCTTCTTCGTTGACGGCTTGGTGGTTTTCTTTATTGCAGGCTTAGGAGCCGTCTTCTTTTCCGTCGCCTTGGGCTGCGCCGCTTTCACTTTGGCTGCTTTGGGCTTGGCTACCGGTTTCCTTGCAGTCTTGGACTTACCTGTACCACCCTTCGCTGCTTTGGCGGCAATCAGTTCCAGCGCCTCATCCAGCGTAATGGCTTCCGGTGTCACGCCCTTAGGCAAAGTCGCGTTGATCTTGCCATGACGCACATAGGGTCCGTAGCGGCCGCTGCATACCTCTACCGCGGCTTTGTCATCAGGATGTTCGCCCAATGAGCGCAGCACGGTGTTGGCGCCAGTCTTGGCTTGCGCCAACAGCTCTACTGCGCGATCCAGCCCGATGTCAAAAATGCTATCAGTGCGCGGAATAGACTTGAACTTCCCGTCATGGCCAATGTACGGACCGAAACGGCCGATATTGACAATCACCTTCTTACCGCTTTCGGGGTGTGCACCGAGGTCGCGTGGCAGCGAGAGCAGCTTCAATGCGGAGACAAGATCCGCCTGTTCCAGCGGAATATCCTTTTGCCAAGACACGCGCTTTGGTTTGGTCTTGACACCCTCTTCCACTTCTCCGAGTTGTACGTAATGGCCATATGGACCCCGCAGCAGCAATACAGGCTGCCCGGTCTCCGGGTGTATCCCTAATTCCTTGCGCGCTTCGCCTGCATCTTCCTCACCGGCAAGGCTGCGAGTGTAGTCGCACTCCGGATAGCCGGTACAGCCGATGAAGCTCCCGCGCTTGCCGAGCCGTTTGGATAAAGGTTTGCCGCATTTCGGGCAGAGTTCCTCAAGGATTTCGGTGCCAGGTCGATCAACGTCTTTCTTGTCGACGATGAGTTTATTGAAGCCCTTCCAGAACTCATCCAGAACAGGTATCCAGTCGCGCTTGCCCTCGGAAATCTCATCCAGTTCGTCTTCCAGATGCGCAGTGAAGCCGTAGTCCACGTAACGCGTGAAATGCTCGTTGAGAAACTTGATGACCACGCGACCCACATCGGTAGGCATGAAGCGCTTTTTATCGAGCGTGGCATATTCCCTGGCTTGCAGCGTAGAGATGATGGTGGCGTATGTAGAGGGACGTCCGATCCCATACTCTTCCAGGGATTTCACCAGGCTGGCTTCCGAGAAACGGGGCGGCGGCTGGGTGAAGTGTTGTTCTCCATAAAGCTTGTCAACAGGAAGCACATCACCCTCGACCAGAGGCGGCAATTTGGCACTGTCCTCCTCCTCTGCATCATCGACGTCTTCCATGTACACGCCAATGAAGCCCGGGAACACCAGGGTCTGCCCAGAAGCGCGGAACAGGGTGTCATCGCTGCTCAAACGGATGTCAACGCTCACTGTATCGAATCGAGCAGGCGCCATTTGGCACGCAAGTGTGCGCTTCCATATCATCTCGTACAGACGCAACTGGTCAATGTTCAAATGATCCCGCAAACTGTCTGGCGTACGCAAAATCGAGGTAGGCCGGATCGCTTCATGCGCTTCTTGCGCATTCTTGGATTTGCTCTTGTAGGCGGGCTGCTTGCTTGGGAGGTATTCGGGCGAAAAATTGTCGCGGATATAGCTTCGAATTTCAGCAACGGCCTCATTCGCCAGATTTACCGAGTCGGTACGCATATAGGAAATCAGACCAATGGTCTGTCCGCCAATATCGACGCCTTCATACAACGACTGCGCAGTGCGCATGGTGCGATCAGAGGTCATGCCCAGCTTGCGCACAGCTTCCTGTTGCAGGGTGGAAGTCGTAAATGGGGCAGCAGGGCTCCGCTGTTTGGCCCTCTTCTCGACACGTACTACCTTCGGTGGCAATTTGGCATCGACCAACTTGGCATGGATCGCTTCGTACTCGGCTTGACTGCCAATGGTAAGCTGCTCGAGCTTCTTGCCTTGGTACTGGAAAAGCTTTGCAGTAAACGGGATGCTGTTCTTCTGGCTGTCGAGATGTACAGACCAGTATTCCTGACTCTTGAATCTCTCTATTTCCAGCTCACGCTCCACAATCAGGCGCAGCGCCGGACTTTGCACACGCCCCGCCGATAGCCCGGGCCGAATCTTTCGCCACAAAAGCGGCGAAAGATTGAATCCGACAAGATAATCCAGCGCACGACGCGCCTGCTGCGCGTTGACCAAGGGAATGGAAATCTCGCGTGGATGCGCGACCGCTTCCTTCACTGCAGACTCGGTAATCTCGTAGAATACAACACGCTGCATGGACTTCCCTTTGAGCGTGCGCTTACTTTTAAGCAATTCCGAGATGTGCCATGCGATCGCCTCCCCTTCCCTGTCCGGGTCGGGCGCGAGGAAGATATGGTCTGCAGCCGCCGCCGCCTTGGCAATGGCATCGACATGTTTGCTGTTGCGGGCAATCGTTTCGTACTGCATGGCAAAGTTATTGTCTGGGTCGACCGCCCCCGTTTTGGGAATCAGGTCGCGCACATGTCCATATGAGGCAAGGACCTCAAAGTCCTTGCCCAGATATTTTTTCAGGGTCTTGGCCTTGGCCGGAGACTCGACGATAAGAAGGTTAGATGCCATTAGCGTTTCAGTGAGCCTGTGCCGCGTCAGCGGGGGTAATCAGATCCTCGATGATCATCGGGTCAAGATCCTCATGCTGGCTCCACAACACCATCAGCACGATCAGCTTGATCTTGTCCAGCGAAAGGCTCTTGCGACCCAACGCGAGGACCCGGTCGATGATCATTTCGCGTTCGATCGGGGTAATGACCTTGTTGTGTTCCCAGAACGAAAGGAAGTGCAAGCCTTCCGGGCTGATGCGCTCCTCTTCAAAATCGGTATAAATCCGGATTCCGCTGTGATTGATGCTTTCAGGATATGCAACTCGGGTAAGTTGCTGCAACCCGGACAACCACGTAAGAGCCTGACTGATGTCATCCTCCTCAAATCCAGCGGCGGTGAGCTTTACAGAGAGTTTTTCATGGTCGGGATAACTACCGATATCGAAGTAACTTTCAAACAAAAAAAGCAAAATATCGAACATGTATGAGTGATTTTATGTGATGCGTTGATATAAGCCGCCGGGCAATGACGCTATGCGCCCGTCGAGTTCCAGTTGCAACAGGATGGCGGATAGCTCGCCTATCGTCAAGCCGCTGCGATTTGCGAGGCTCTCGGCATCGAGCGCATCGAAGCCCAGATGCGCGAAAAGCGGGTGTTCCGACTCAATTGTCTGAGCGACAGCAGAAATGCGGTAGCCGATCTCCTCCAAAACATCCTGTGCGCTTTCAACCAATTTCGCACCTTGCTTGATAAGCGCGTGGCAACCCCTGGATTGTGGTGAGTGTATGGAGCCGGGGATGGCGAACACATCACGTCCCTGCTCCAATGCCATGCGCGCGGTGATAAGCGAGCCACTCTGAACCGATGCCTCAACCACCAGACAGCCAAGACTCAGCCCGCTGATAATGCGGTTCCGGCGTGGAAAGTTTGCCGGCAGTGGCGGTGTGCCAAGCGGGAATTCGGAAACAATGGTTCCATCTTGCGCCAGTCGATGTGCAAGCTCGCGGTTTGCGGCAGGATAGACTTTGTCCAAACCCGTTCCCACAACGGCAATACTGGAACCGATGCCCTGCAGTCCTCCAAGATGAGCCGCAGCATCAATGCCGTGGGCCATGCCGCTGACGATACATAAACCGGCATCCGACAGGGATTTCGAGAAAGCGTCGGCATTACGTATACCTTGAGGAGACGCGTTGCGACTTCCGACAACCGCGAGCGCGGGGTTATTCAATAAGTCGCGTCTTCCTTTTACATATAGTACAGGCGGAGGATCTGAAATATTGAGCAAGGCTTGGGGATAATCTGCATCCGCAAGCGTAAGTACGCTATTGCGTGAGTCACCCAGCCAAGCAGAAACCAGCTCGAGTGCAGATTCGTCCACGCCTTGTGAAATCGCTTGGGCCACGGCCGGCTTTACATGCCTGGATAACGAAGAAACGGATGAATTCAAAACAGCATCGGGAGAGTTGAACGCCTGCAGCAAGCGCCGCAACCCCTCGTTACCCAAGCTTGGTACATGGCTTAGGGTAATCCACGACGCGAGAGAGGCGTCGAGCGCCATTACTTAATCGGGAGTGCTTGCGCGATCCAACAGTTGCACGGGGAGCTGGGTCTGCATCACAAGCGCATAAGAAACCTTGTCAAATACGCGGAAGACGAACAACAGACCGTAGCGCATATCGGGTAACCTGGTGTCGGCCGCGAATACGCTGCCACTGGGCAACCGATCCCCCCGTTGGTACAACGCGAGCACATGACCGTTTTCCAAGCCATCGCGGCTGCCTTTGTTAAGGGTCACGACTGCATTCTGACCGGCTTGCTGCAATCCGCCGTAGATAGAGATGACCTTTGCGGAAATCTGCTTCTCGGGTGCGCGCGGCTGATAATTACTGGCAAACCCAGTGGTAGCCTGCGCGAAGCGATCACCGGGCGCAATTTCCAGAACGGCCCTGGAAATTCTCAAAGTGGACAAAGTATCGAATTTCTCGACGACCGCGTCGCCCAGATAGACAACTTCGTGGCCCAATATCTCACCTGTATCCGGATCCTTGAATGTCCGATCAGGCCGGTAGACTTGCCAGCGCTCACCCTTGTTGCTGGGCATGTCCTTAGCGTATGCGATGTCTCCGGTGGCAATCAGCACTCGATGTTCGTAGGTTCCTGCGAGAACTGGCGCGTTGTCGAGTTCATTATCCTCGATTACCAACGGACGGCTAAGGAAGGGACCAATGTCTTTCAGCGAAATGAGTGGAATGGCTTCACCTTTGCCGGTGACTTGGCGTGCGCGCGGATGGAGCTTTACGATATCGGATACCGCTTGCCCGCTTTCGGCGACTGCGGGAATTTCAGACCCGGCACTTGTAACATCAGTCCCTGGGCCCGCTTCGCTGACTTTCAAGGTATGCGTACTGGCGTCAAGATAGACTACATTTCCGGGATATATCCAGTGCGGGTCTTTGATCGTATCTTTGTTAAATCCCCATATCTGCGGCCACTTCCAGGGGTCCTTGAAGAATTTTGCAGAAATGTCCCAGAGTGTGTCACCCTTCACTACGACATAACGGTCTGGAGCGTTTTCCTGCAATTTAAGCTCATCAGCGAAAAGGGTGATGGGCAACAGGAGACAAATCAGCGATATAATCTTGCGCATGGAAAAACCCCAGCAAAGTAAAGGAAAGCGGTGTGATGTTTGCACGGCGGTTTAAATTCTGCATCTAGTCTCTTCAGTTGGCAAGCATTTAT
>DAIDAG010000019.1 GCA_027310725.1 Sideroxydans sp.
CCTCGGCGGGTGCACCCGCTGCAAGCAAGGTGCCCCCGGCCAGCGCTCCCTTGAGGAAATCGCGCCGGCTGATGGTCATGATGGGTTCCTTTCCTCTTGCTTCTTGTGCGCGTCGCCCTCGTCGAGCTTGACGTTCTTGCCGAGGTTCTTCGCCATCATTGCGCCTGCGCCGGCCGCCGCTCCGGCAACTGCCGCCGCCAGGATTAGTGCGCCTGTGCTTGCGCCCTTGCCCTGATCCTCGATGATGCCCGGGAAGCCTGCAGGCGGACGCACCGATTTCAGTTCGGCCAGCGCATGGATGGGTTTGGCGAAGGCGATGCCCTTCTCGGTGCAGCCGATGCACGGGTGACCGGTGCCGACCGGCCAGCTGGCATTGCCGACATCGCCGAACAGGATCGCCGGGCAGTTCGCATGCGTCTCCGGCCCTTTGCAACCCAGCTTGTACAGGCAGTAGCCTTTCTTGTGACCTTCGTCGCCGAACTCCAGCGCAAAACGGCCCCCGTCGAAGTGAGCGCGGCGTTCGCAGTTCTCATGGATGAGGCGCGAGTAGGCGAACTTGGGACGGCCGATATCGTCCACATCCGGCAATTTGCCGAAGGTCAGGAAGTGCACGACAGTGGAAAGGAAGTTGTAGGGATTGGGAGGACAGCCGGGAATGTTGGGGATCACTTTGCCGAGAACCTCGCCTGCGCTTTTTGCGCCGGTGGGGTTGGGCGGCGTGGAGGGCATGCCGCCCCACGATGAACAGCTGCCGATCGCGATCACGGCTGCGGCATCGGCGGCGCATTCCTTCAGCATCTCGATTGCGGTCTGGCCGCCGACCTTGCAATAGATGCCGTTATCGCGGGTGGGGATCGCGCCTTCCACGACCAGTATGTATTTGCCCTTGTTCGCCTTCATCGCTGACTTGCGCGCTGCTTCGGCCTGGTGGCCGGCTGCTGCAAACAATGTTTCGTGATAATCGAGCGAGATCACATCGAGGATCAGTTTCTCCAATGTGGGATGCTCGGCGCGCAGCAACGATTCGGTGCAGCCTGTGCACTCCTGGAAGTGCAGCCAGATCACCGAGGGGCGCTTCTTGGTGGCAACTGCCTTTGCCATCGCCGCTTCCGCGCCTTTGGGCAGGCCCATGGTCGCCGCCATGGCTGCACACATTTGCAGGAAACTGCGCCGCGAGATGCCCAGGCGTTTTTCCAGCGCCAGCATGCTTTCGTCATTTTCAAAGCTGTTCTCGTTCATAACCTCGACCCCTTGTTTTCGATGCGTCACATGAAATCAGAAACGTTCATTGCTCTTATCCATAACAAGGAGCATGCCAACAATATCAATCGTAGGGTTAACAGTTACTTGACATTGTATTGGCAATAAAATCCGTCGATTATGAGTAATCGAAGTAACCGCATTCGGTATGAACCGGAAATGATCTTTACAGTGAAATTGCTTGAGGTGATTACTAGGTGATTGTTTTACTTGATTAAATCTGTACGGCTAAAAATTGGTGCAAATCGCATATCAGTAGTGATGCTTATATGGTCAGCGTATCCGCAGTGATAAGATTCCGTTAACGCTTCTTTAACAGAAGCAAACTGAGTTATCCTGTATCCCGAACTATCAGCAATACCAGCTCAGGGGGGGCAAATCATGAATCACCTTATCGGCCAGGTTTCATATCCGGTCTTTGTCTCGGGCGTCTTTGTGTTCTTCATCCTCGCCAGCATATTTTCTTTCATCGTCGGAGTAGGCCTGGTGACGCGGAATGCCGCGATGCTTCGTTTCTTCAACTTCATGAACAAGAGCTATTCCACCCGACGCATTACCCGGCCTTTGATCAAGCCATTGACCGAGCCGCACTTCGTCGAGCCGACACTGCTCAAACATCCGCGCATATTGGGCGTCAGCATCGTTCTGGGGGCCGTCGCGTCACTCATGCTGCTCAAAGGGATAGACGCCATCGTGTTTCAGCCCATGTATTCGGGATCGTTCTCCAGTGAAACCGCCGAGATATTGGCGGGCTACACCCGTTCGTTCCTGCTGATCGGCAATGCACTCTGCATCGTCGTGGGCGTGATGCTGCTGTTCTTCCCTGATGTGCTGTCGGTCGTGGAAAGCTATACCGACAAATGGTACAGCCTGCGCAAGCAGACCCGTCCCCTGCACGAGAGCTATCTCGAAATCGATAAATGGGTGCTGGCGCATCCAACGGTATCAGGCGTTACTCTAAGCCTGTTGTCGCTGGGTCTGGGTATCTCGATGTACATACGACTCTGATGCGCCGCTGACAATGCAATCAAAAGGCCATGCCGCGAGGCATGGCCTTTTTGTTGGCGAATTGGCACTGTTCGGGATGAGTGCTCATCAATCATGGGAGCAGCCTATGTTCCGGGTCTACATTCTTCGTTGCGCTGACGGCAGCTACTACACAGGACACACAGACAACCTTGAAGCGCGCATCGGCCTGCACCAGTCCGGCGAATGCGACGGCTACACAGCTTCACGTCTGCCTGTCGAGTTGGTCTGGCCGCAGGAATGTGGCACGAGGGAAGAGGCGCTGTCGGCCGAGAGGCAGATCAAGGGCTGGAACAGGAAGAAGAAAGAAGCATTGATGCGAGGCGATTGGGAGGAGGTTTCGAGGTTGGCACAGAGCAAATCCCAATTCCGTTCGTCCTGATCCCCGGTTATAAAGGTTTCCGCCCGAGTACACCAAACCCCAATCCCGTTCGTCCTGAGCCTGATGGAACTACTAGCCATCCGACTAAGCTGGCAAACAACGCCAGCCAAGTCGCTGGTTATGTCCAAGGACAGGATGGTTCGACAAGCTGAGCGTGTGCTGTTGGGGCGAATGCCCCTTACAGCCACGGCCTACCCCTTGCGGGTGCACCACGAACGGGTTTTAGTAAATCAAGGAGGACAACAAACCCATCAGCATTCAAGTTCCCCCCACTTTCCGGTAAGCTACGCCCCTTCAGTCTCCCACCCAAGAAAGCGCAATAAAAATGGTACAAGGCCAATATGTAATGTCCATGCTCCGCGTGAGCAAGATCGTTCCCCCCAAGCGTCAGATCATCAAGGATATCTCCCTCAGCTTCTTCCCCGGCGCCAAGATCGGCCTGCTGGGCCTGAACGGCTCGGGTAAATCCACCGTGCTGCGCATCATGGCGCAGCAGGACAAGGAATACGACGGCGAAGTGCAATGGCTGCCCAACATGAAGATCGGCTACCTGCCGCAGGAGCCCGTGCTCGATCCGGCCAAGACCGTGCGCCAGGAAGTCGAATCCGCCCTGGGTGAAGTGATGGAAGCGCAAGCCAAGCTGGACGCGGTATACGCCGCCTATGCCGACGAAAACGCCGACTTCGACGCGCTCGCCGCCGAGCAGGCCCGCCTGGAAAACATCATTGCAGCAAGCGGCAGCGATGCCTCGCACCAGATGGAGATCGCCGCCGATGCGCTGCGCCTGCCGGAATGGGATGCCGTGGTCAAGAACCTTTCCGGCGGTGAGAAGCGCCGCGTGGCGCTGTGCAAGCTGCTGCTGGAAAAGCCCGACATGCTGCTGCTGGACGAACCCACCAACCACCTGGATGCCGAATCGGTAGAATGGCTGGAACAATTCCTCGTGCGCTTCCCCGGCACCGTGGTCGCCGTCACCCACGACCGCTACTTCCTCGACAACGCCGCCGAATGGATACTCGAACTCGACCGCGGCCACGGCATCCCGTGGAAGGGCAACTACTCAAGCTGGCTGGAACAAAAGGGCGAGCGACTGGCGCAGGAACAGAAGCAACTCGACGCGCATTCAAAAGCGATGAAGCAGGAACTGGAATGGGTGCGCCAGAATCCCAAAGCGCGCCAGGCCAAATCCAAGGCGCGTATCGCCCGCTTTGAAGAACTCAATTCGCAAGAACACCAGGCCCGCAACGAAACGCAGGAGATCTTCATCCCCGTCGGCGAACGTCTGGGTAACGAAGTCATCGAATTCGACGGCGTGAGCAAAGCCTATGGCGACCGCCTGCTGATCGACAACCTCAGTTTCAAGATCCCGCCCGGCGCCATCGTCGGCATCATCGGCCCCAACGGCGCGGGTAAGTCCACCCTGTTCCGCATGATCACCGGCAAGGAAAAACCGGACAGCGGCGAAGTGAAGATCGGCCAGACCGTCAAGATCGCCTTCGTCGACCAATCGCGCGAAGGGCTGGAGAACGACAAGACCGTGTTCGATGCTATCTCCGGCGGCAACGAGATTCTCACCGTGGGCAAATACGAAACCCCGGCGCGCGCCTACATCGGCCGCTTCAACTTCAAGGGCGCGGATCAGGGCAAGATCGTCGGCCAACTCTCCGGCGGTGAACGCGGCCGCCTGCACCTGGCGCAGACCCTCATCTCCGGCGGCAACGTGCTGCTGCTCGACGAACCCTCCAACGACCTCGACGTGGAAACCCTGCGCGCGCTCGAAGATGCCCTGCTCGAATTCGCCGGCTGCGTCGCCGTCATCTCCCACGACCGCTGGTTCCTCGACCGCATCGCCACGCACATCCTCGCCTGCGAAGGCGATTCCAAGTGGACGTTCTTTGATGGCAACTATCAGGAATATGAAGCGGACAAGCGGAAGCGTTTGGGTGAAGAGGGCGCGAAGCCTAAGCGGATTCGGTATAAGCCGATTAGTCGGTGAGTGTTTGGTCTGATAATTGATGCTGTTTAATTGCAAGTACTATCTACACTACTCGCTGACAATATGAAGCCAAAAAAATCGTCTTCCTTCTCTAGACTGCGTTTTCGATTCCCTCCGTTACGTCTTTATCGTCCAGATATTGAGGAGATTATTCACATCGCAGAAGGGGGCGAGCTCATTGTTAAATTGTCTGATGATAGCTACGACTTCGAAAGTCTTGATGATCTTATAGAGAATCGTGGTAAGCGAATAAAGAAGTTGAATATTAATCTCGTGCCCAAAGATTCAGCATACGAATACGTAACAATTGATGTAGATACTGATGGCATCACAATTACCGCGACAAAGAATGAAAAACTGGCTTTAATTTGGCATGAGATCAAAGAAGTAATTGGAAATAAACAACCTTGGTACGCCCGTTTCATGCGTCCGTTTTCTTGGGGGGCAGGCGGCATTTTACTTCTTGTTCTTGCCCCAAAACGTGAACAGATTCAAGTAGGCTCAGAATGGACTTTGCATCTCTGGGTCGGTTTGATGTTGCTATGCTTTCTGATGTATGGGCTATCTGGACTTTATTTGTTCAAGAGCAAAGGAATATATCTCCAACGGGAGCACGAGATTGAAGGGTTCTGGGGGCGTTACGGCGAGAAGATAGTTTTGCTTGTTATTGGCACGGTACTCGGAGTTGCCGGGAAGGTTATAGCAGACCGGCTAACAGGAAAATGAAGCGCAACTTGCGGGGTCAGCATCGCAATAGAGGAATTAAAGGGGCCAGGCTGAACTGACCCGGGTATTTCGGACACATTTAAGTGGAGGCACAATACACTTGGAGGTGTCAGATGGGCAGGGAACGAAACAAGGTCAACCCTGAGCGGATCAGGCAGAGATTCGGACGGGAGTTCAAACTGGAAGCGGTGCGATTGCTGGAGTTGGGCGAGAAGCCTGCAACGCAGCTAGCGGCAGAACTGGGCATACCCCGCAACCGGCTCTATAAATGGCAGAAGGATTTGAATGTCAAAGGGCCGCAAGCGTTTCAGGGAACAGGACGCAAACCCCTGGAACAGCAAAGCGAAGTAGCCCGGCTCAAAGCGGAACTGAAGCGTGTCACGGAAGAGCGAGACATCCTAAAAAAGGCAGCAGCGTACTTTGCCAAGGAACTCGGGTGAAGTACGCCTTCATACGGAAACACGAGAACGAGTACCGGGTAAGCAGCATGTGCCGTGTGATGCAGGTGTCGCGCAGCGGCTACTACACATGGCGTGATCGACCTGCAAAGAACGACGCGCAGAAGAATGAATTGCTGTCGCAGATACGCCGTGTACATATGCAATCGCGGCAAGCCTATGGAGCGAAGAAGACCTGGTTGGCCCTGACGTCGCAAGGGGTTACCTGCGGCAAACACAGTGTGGCGCGGCTGCGCAAGCAGGCCGGGATCGAAGCAAGGCGCAAACGCCGCTTTCGGCTGACGGTAGAGAACCATGCCACCGCACCGGCTGCGCCAAACCTGGTGCAACAGCAATTCTGGACGGAACAACCAGATCGCATCTGGGTAGGCGACATGACGTTCATTCGCACCCGGCAGGGTTGGCTACTGTTGGCCGTATTGCTGGACTTGTACTCGCGCCGCGTGGTCGGTTGGTCGATGAGTGACCGACCCGATTTGGCATTGATCCTGAATGCGCTTGATATGGCATTAGAACAGCGTCGGCCGGAAGCGGGTTTGATACACCATACGGATCAGGGGCCGATCTATGCGGCACGAAAGTATCGTGAGAGGATGGCAGCGTACGGCATCAAGCCGAGCATGAGCGCCAAGGGCAATGCCTACGATAATGCGGTGGCCGAAAGCTTCTTCGGCAACCTGAAGAACGAAGTGATACACCATATCGACTTCGAGACGCGCGACGCAGCAAGGGCAGCAGTATTTGATTACATCGAACTGTTCTATAACCGCAGCCGGATACATCAGTCGCTAGGTTATGTCAGTCCGGTAGAGTTCGAGCGAAGAAGGAGTGTTGCTTGATTGGGGTGTCCGAAGAACCCGGGTCAGTTCAGGCTCGAAATAAAATTGAGCTGAACGGAAATCATGACGTCCATGGCACACACCAAACGCATTGTTATTATCGCGGGCCCAAACGGGGCGGGAAAAACGACCTTCGCTCGCGAGTTCTTGCCGACCGATGCGGAGTTGCCCAACTTTGTGAATGCCGACCTGATCGCTGCCGGGTTGTCTCCTTTCGCGCCCGATCTGGCTGCGTTCAAGGCGGGGCGGATTATGCTGGAGACGATTGCGGACTATGCGAAGCGCGGAGAAAGTTTTTCATTCGAGACGACGCTTTCCGGTTTGTCCTATGCGCAGATGATCCCGGCCTGGCGTTCTTCCGGGTATTTGGTAAAGTTGATCTTCTTGTCCTTGCCTAATGTCGAGATCGCGTTGGAGCGTGTGGCCACACGGGTGATACAAGGCGGCCACAATGTTCCCGAGAACGTCATTCGGCGGCGCTTTGCCCATGGCATAATGAACTTCGAGCGTTACAAGGTGCTGGTGGATAGCTGGCAACTGTACGATAATTCCGATGCACCTCCCGTGTTGCTTGATGAAAGGCAGTACAAATGAAAGCACCTGTCTCGCACCTGAAAGACCCCGACCTGCAAAAAGCCCCGCAGGCATTGATGCGCGCTTCAGAAAAAGCGCGCCAGCTCGCCGAACAAACCGGAACTGCCTTTGTTGTGCGCAAATCTGCTGCGACTGACAAGCGGAAATAGTTAGTGGCCTGCGTCACATCGTATTTACCTACACATCGCCCGCGAGGGCGATGTTCATTTCCAGTCATTCCATCTCAGCTAACGCGAGCCTTACATGCCGGAACTATCCATTTTCCGCCAGCGCTGCAGCGCGAGGGGTTTGCTGCTTGCCTGTGAATCCCGTCAAGTCACAAGGGATAAAGCCTTCAGGGGGCTAGGCTCGACTAATCAAAGCGGGTAGGCTTGGATCGTTTCAGTGTGAGACACCCAACCGCACCCAGCGGTGATTCGAAAGGAGCATAGACCATGACTACAGGCACTATCCGTCTTCATCGCGTACTCCGTGCGAAACCGGAGCGCATCTATCGGGCGTTCCTCGACGCGGACGCAATGGCAAAGTGGCTGCCGCCATATGGCTTCACCTGCAAGGTCCACCACATGGAGGCCAAAATCGGTGGCACCTTCAGGATGACGTTCACCAACTTCACGACCGGCAACGGCCACTCGTTCGGCGGGGAGTATCTTGAGCTCGTGCCTTCCAAAACGGTCTGCTATTCGGACAAGTTCGACGATCCGAACATGCCCGGAGCAATGAAGACGACAGTGACCCTGACACCGGTGTTGTGTGGGACAGAGGTCAATATCGTGCAGGAAGGGATCCCCGCTGTGATCCCGCTCGAGATGTGCTATCTCGGCTGGCAGGAGTCGCTCGTGCAACTTGCGCACCTCGTCGAGCCGGAGATCCCGGATTGATACCACAGCTAATGGGGGCAGCATCGAATTGTCCTAAACTTGATATCACAATTTATTCTTGAGGCGGCTTTCGCATGGATCAATCCATCCGGCAACAATGGCCTTTGTTACTCGACAGTGTGCGTGAGGCTGCTCGCGATATCTTTAAGCGTGCCCAATCGGGACGTCAGCTCTCGGAGCGTAAGTCCGATGGCAGTTTGCTGACAGCAACCGACATCGCTCTGCAAGAAAGCATCAGCAAGATATTATCGAACCACTTTCCCGACATCCCCGTCCTGGGTGAAGAAATGACTGAAGATGAACAGGCAGCCATCCTGGCGACGGGGTGTTGCTGGTTGCTGGACCCGCTGGACGGTACCAGTAATTTCAGTCACGGCATTCCGGTCTATTCTGTCAGCCTTGCTTTGATGCAACAGGGCGAGGTGGTTGCCGGCATGGTGTATGACCCCAATCGAGATGAATGCTTTCATGCGCAAAAGGGGCAGGGGGCTTACCTCAATCAAGAGTCACTCAACCGCCGCGATGACGAGCCATGCGAGCTAAAGCACGCCATGTCCATCATCGACACCAAACGCCTGCCGACCACGCTGGCGATCGCCATTGCCACAGAAAATCCCTATCACTCTCAACGCAGTTTTGGCTCGGTGGCGTTGGACTGGTGCTGGCTCGCAGCAGGAAGGATACAAACATATTTGCATGGCAAGCAAAAGCTATGGGACTTCGCTGCGGGTGCCTTGGTGGCGCAAGAAGCAGGCTGTTTGACGGTGACCATGCAGGATGCACACATACTCAGCTCACCGCTTACATTAGCGGCACGCTCTGCTGTGGGTTCCTGTCCAGCACTTTCCACGATCTGGCCGGAGTGGATTCGGAAACACAGCTGACGGGAATCAAAGGGGGCAGCATCGCATTCGTTTTACTCATCGCCCGCAAGGGCGATTTTTCTTTGGAAATGATCGGGGGTAGACCGCGGTTTCAGGAACGGTAGTGCGAAACCGTGGTCTGATTTCATGATGCTCAGGGTCGCAGAAGCACCGAAGGCAAAAGGGTTGAAGGAATATCTGCACAGTTAGAAAGCACAACTCACGGGGTTGGCCTGAGAGGTACCTTTAACCCGGTCCACTTCAATAGGAGGTTCATCATGTACTCACCTGTCACTATCCCTTTTGGGGCAAAGATGCTTTTCAATACGGCCACGATCAAACCTGATGTGGCTTTCGAGGATGTCGAGCTGGCACTGGCCGAGATGTGCAATGTGGTGAAAGACACTTACGGCGGAGACAAGGGCGGATTCATCGCCGGCCAGGTTTATGAGTTCTCGGGTTTCGTTTCGGACGAAGGCTCGTTGAACGATTCCAGATCGGCGGAAAAACATATTGCGATCGTGACCTACTGGAAGTCTTTCGAGGAGCATGAACGGTCGCATGCTGACAAGGCATTCAGGGAAAAATTCGCGGCCTTGGCCAAACTGTGTGTCGAGAGCAAGGAATTGGGTTACGACATGCTCTGGCAGGGGGCGCTGGAATAGGTGATTGGCACCAGCAGTATCCTCACCATCAGCGTAGGGGTCGCCTCGCTCACTCCAACGCCCGCTTCCGAGCCCGACTCGCTGTTCGCCGTGGCTGACCGCCTGCTCTACCAGGCGAAGGAGTGCGGACGCAACCGGGTTATGTCTGAATGATCTTTTGACAGGCTATTGATCCGGTACTTGCGATCCAGGAATCCATTCGATCTGAGCCTGTCGAAGGATCACCTCGAACGGCGGACGTGATCGGCGTTTCCCTAAGTCAATAAAACCGCCACGAGTCCGCTGATGAATATCCCGTCGAAACTGCCTGCGCCGCCGATCGAGGCGAATGGCGTGCCCAGGCGCCGTATGTCCGCGAGGTGCAGCAGGTCGGCGCCGATCAATACACCCAAGGTGCCGCTGATGAAGGCCAGCGGTGCGGCATTGGCCGGATCGAGCATGATGGCAGCCAGTGCCGCCGTCAGGGGCGCGAGGAACATGGGCGCACCCAGGCCGATGCCGGGCACAGTGCGGGTGGTCTTGAAGCACAGCAGGGTGACGGCGGCGACCGCAAGTATCACGTAAAGTAAATTCAGCGGATGGTGCACCAGCAGGTAAAGACAGAATGCGGCGGGGACCACGCAGCCGCCGACGTTGACCAGGACGATGGTGCTGCCGGTGTAGGGCATTGCGCTGTAGAACTCGCGCAAGTTCGGCGGCATCTTTTCCAGGTTGGGCGGGTCGGACTTCATGCTGAACAGGGGCAGGTTGACCAGGCTGCCGCCCAGTATGGTGAGGAACAGGAGCAAGGCGGAATCGGGGGCGAGGTCGAGCTTTTCGAACGCCACGCTCAGCGCGCCAAACTGTATGCTCACCAGGAGCATCGAAAGTGTGGCGAACAGCAGGATGTAGCGGAGCGGGATTTTCGGCATGCCTAATTGTGGCTCAAACAGGGATCGACGGGGGAGCGTCTGCCTGCTTCACGGCTTTGTGTCGTCCTGTTGTTTCAACAGCTCCCCGGCTTCCTCCGCCGTGAGGAATTTCCAGGGCAGCGGTATCAGGCCGGGAACGCGTGCCATATAGCGGCGGTAAGTATCGCCGTGATAGGTCAGCAGTTTCTTCTCTTCCAGGCGCGATCCGATAACGAAATACAGCGTGATGAATACGCCGGACAACAGCGTCGTCGCGTTCATGTCGCGCGTCCACACCAGCACCAGGCCGAAGAAATACCAGGGATGCCGCACGTAGCGATGGAACGGGGAGAGGTGGAAGTGCTCCTGATCCTCGACCTTGCGGACGTCGAGCCGCAACTGGCGCAGGCCGAGAAATTCCTGCATGTCGTAGCTCCTGAGGCTCAGCCAGAAGCCGAAGAGTGCGGCCAGCGCCAGCCCGTTTGCCAGCCATGCGGCCGCGCCCTGCCAGCGCCACAACAGCGGCCCCGGATCGCGGTAGGTGAGCCACAGGATCGGCAGGACCAGCAGCGACGCCAGGATGTTGAACGTCAGCCGGTAATACGGCATCAGGTTCGGCCAGACGGCGGCGACCTTGCGCTTTACCGCCAGCGACGCCAATGCGGAGTGCAGGGCGAAGTACGCCAACCAGCAAACCGACGGCAATACGATGTCCCGCCAGGTGGATTCGGTCATGCGATGGCACTCCTTTCTTCCCGTCACCGGGGATGAGCGGGGCGGGTTCGTCCTGCCCCATTTGATCGGGAGGCTTGCCTGTTATGTTGGCAAAACTCGCGCTAATGTTTCTTCTTCTTGCCTTTCTTTCCCGATCCTTCCCCGCTTTTCGGCTTGTCCCAGTTCTTGAATTTCTTTTTGCAGTATTCCAGCAATTCATCGTAACTCTGGAAGTGCAGCTCGAAACCTTCTTCGCGCGGGGCATCGAATTCGCAATACTCGTTGCTGTGTTTGCGGCAGATGTGGGGGCGGGTCTCGTAGATGCCGCAGCGGCCGTCGGGTTGCAGGTGCGTGCATCGGCTTTCGAACAGCAGGTGCCAGGTGCCGTCATCCCTGAAGGCGTTGACGCCCTGGTGCGCCACCTGCCAGAGCAGGTTGGAAAAATCCTTTTTGGTGCGCGGGGTGCTGATCGGTTGGGTAATGTAGGTGCAGCAGGTCGCGCCTTTGCAGGAGGCGCATTTGTTTTCCGGGGTGTGGTTCATGTTTGCTACGCTGATGGTTGTTTCTGGTGATGTTGCGTCAGTTCGCTTTGACAGCGCAATGCTATCAGTTTTTATGGCTGGCCAATGGTGAAACACAAGGTGCCGGCTCGAATTGCCTTAGAATTGGCGGGGGCATCGCACGGGTTTTTCTCGTATCGACCGCAAGCGCGATGTTCTTTCCTGAATCACTGGGCAAACGACATGGAATTGAGCGAACTCGGTTTGGATGGCTGGTTTGAGGAGCAGGCAAGCCTGCTGTGCGGGGCAGGCCAGCGCCTGGCCCGGGTGACTGCCGTGGATCGCGGTCGCTATGTCGTCCGCAATGAACACGGCGAAGTGCCTGCCGAGCCGACGGGCAAGTTCCTTCATGCCGCCGCATCCTCGGTGGATATGCCTTGCGTGGGCGATTGGGTGTGCGTGCAGTACCACGATGCGGAGTCACATGCGAGCATCCATGATGTGGTGCCCAGGCGGTCTTTCCTGCGGCGCAAATCTCCCGGCAAGAACATCGATTTCCAGATGATCGCGGCGAACATCGATGTGGCGTTCATCGTGCAGTCGTGCCATTTCGATTTCAATGTGCGCAGGCTGGAGCGCTACCTGGTGATGGTCAACGAGGGGCAGATCGAGCCGGTGCTGCTGCTGACCAAGACGGACCTGGTCAGCGCGGCGGAACTTGAGCGCATGCTCGCCAACATCCGCGCTGCGGGCATCGCGGCCCGGATCATCACGCTCAGCAACGAGACGGGCGAGGGCGTGGAGCAGGTAAGGGAGGTCATGCTGCCGGGCAGGACCTATTGCCTGCTCGGTTCTTCGGGGGTGGGCAAGACGACGCTGATCAACCGGCTGTCAGGCCGTGACGCGCTGGAGACCGCGGCGGTCAGCGGCACGGGCGAGGGCAGGCACACCACCACGCGCCGCCACCTGGTCGTGCTCGACAATGGCGCGCTGCTGATCGACATGCCTGGGATGCGCGAGCTGGGCATGCTTTTGCCTGGCAACTTGGGCGAGGGTTCAGGGCTGGACGAAAGCTTTGCCGATATCAAGGCGCTGGCAGGCCGATGCCGCTTCGCCGATTGCAGCCACACTAACGAGCCAGGCTGCGCGATCCGCAAGGCGATCGAGAGCGGCGAGCTGAACCCGGAGCATTACCAGAGTTACCTGAAGCTCAAGGCCGAGTCCGATTTCAACGAGATGTCCTACGTGGACAAGCGCAAGAAGGACAAGGCGTTCGGGAAGATGATCAAAACCGTGCTGAAGCAGAAGCCCTGATGAGATAATGAAAAAGTTCTTCCCGCGGGTCGCCAAAATGTCCGAGACTCAAGGATAATGCCTGCAGCAGCGCACTGGTCTGATGGCTGGATATCGAATGTCGTACCAACGGTTTCACCGATAAACATGAGATGGAGGAATTGAGTGATGAGTGAAGTCGCAGATTACAAGGTAGTCCGGAATTCAACGGTGGGCACCGAGCTCACGGAAGCCAAGGCCAAGCTTCTGGCGGCGAAGCTGGGGGTGCGTCGCTTGAAGGATAGCGAGTTGCTGGTGAAGGAGGGCGAGGCCGACCAGACCTTGTTCATCCTGGCCGCGGGCAGGCTCACCGTGACCAGCAAGGATGCCGATGGGACCGAACAGGTGGTCTACACCATGAAGGAAGGGGAGTGCGCCGGTACCCGCGCCTTCGTCGAGCAGTCGCCGCGCAGGGCGACGCTTCGTGCAGTGGGCGATTCCATCGTCTACACGCTCACCCCGGCCGATTTCGAATCGCTGCTCGATGCCGAACCGCGCCTGGCCTTCCTGGTGATGCGCGCGCTGTTCCGCGTGACCCATGCCAATCTTTCTCGCATGAACCAGGAGACCCGGCAGCTGGCGAACTACATCAACAAGACTCAGGGAAGATATTGAGGCGCGGGCAGTGGGGGCTGCATCGCAATCGTTTTCGATTTGGGCGCATATTGAATGCCAAAGCGAAGCCGCCCCTTTGATCCTTCGGATGCCGGAATTCGATGCGCTGCCACTATTTGGTGATGTGACACGGAAATCACACAGGAAAACTGCAAATGTTTGACTCGATACGCCGCCTGATGGGTGGCTCGCCGAAACAGCCTTCAACCCAGGCTTCCTTTCAGCAACTGAACGCGGTGGCGCCGCTGAAGCCTTCTCTGGAGGGGGCCACAAAAGAGAACATACCTAAAAGCTCGTCCTTCATTTGCCGCGAGGCCATCCTCGACCGCAACGAGCGCATCGCGGGTTACGAGTTCGCATTGGGGCAGAAGGTGCAGTCCCGCATGATGGACAAGAGCGCGGTGATACGGCGCGTGTATGACGATGTCATGCTGAACAATCTTGCGCCGCTCGGGGTGTCGTCGTTGCTGGGGGAGCGCAGCGCATTCATCCGCCTGTCGGTGGAGTCGCTGAAAAGCCCGCTGCTCGAAGCCCTGGCCAATCGGAATACGGTGGTCATGATCACCCCCCGGCCCATCGCCGAGATCGACTTGGCCGAGTTGCGCGCCAGCCTGGCGCATATCGAGGCGCTGGGCTTCAGGCAGGGGTGGTCGATCAACCAGCCGCGCCCCGAATACGCCGAGTTCCTGCACAAGGCCGACTTCATCGAGATCGACGCTGCCGCACTCGATGGCATCCAGCTGAAAGCGCTGATCTCCGAACTTCGTGCCGCCAATAGTGACCAGAAGCTGATCGCCAGCAGGTTGCAGACGGCGGACGACTTCAAATACTGTTTCGAGCGCCGCTTCGATTACTTCATGGGGCCCTTCGTCTCCAGCCGCGAGAACTGGCATCCGTCGAAGAGCGATGTCAATTACGCGCGGGTGTTCCAGGCGCTCGAAATGATACAGTCCGGCGCAGAATTCGATGCCATCGCCGATTGCCTGCGCACCGATCCTATCCTGACCTTCAAGCTGCTGCGTTATATCAATTCGCCCGGCATCGGTCTGCTGCAGAAGATCAACGAGATACCGCAGGCGCTCCTGCTTCTCGGCAGGGACCGTTTTTACCGCTGGCTGTCGCTGCTGTTGTTCGACAGCAAGAAGCCCGGTTACCACGAGAACATCCTGCGCGAACAGGCGTTGACGCGCGGCCGCTTCATGGAGATGCTGGCCGGAAAAGGGCAGGTCCCCGCCACGGCCGACCAGTTGTTCCTGACCGGCCTTTTTTCTTTGATGAGCGTCATGCTGGCGCAGCCGCTGGAGGATGTGCTGAAACAGGTCTCGCTGCCGGAAGCCGTCGCTTCCGCGCTCAGGGGCGAGGCAGGCGCGATGCACGATGCGCTGATGCTGGCGATCGCGGTCGAGTCGGGGGAGGGAGACATGGCTGCCGCCGCGGCGCGATGCGATGTGGACGCAGCCGGGGTGGCGGGCATGATGATCGAGGCGCTGGCCTGGTCGCAACAGATCGCGGCCGTGGGCGAATAGGCAGGTCGAATCGGGCAGCATCGCGATAGTCGGTCTGTCACTTGCCGGATCATTTTTGTCATTTTCTGGTTTTCGGGTTTGATATGCGGAGGGAAGAATGTTCTGTTCCAAGTGTGGAAGCTCAAACGACGATGCTGCGAAGTTCTGTGCCAGCTGCGGCAATGCACTCTCCCTGTCTGATCCGCCGGCTGCGATGCGTCCCGCGCTAGCCGATGAACCTGCAAGTGACCAGGAATATTACAAAGCCGTTCTGGGGCCAGGGAACCAGGACTATTACCTGGATCACTTTTCCCGTTTCGACGACGAAGGGAAGTTGAGCCCCACCTGGAACTGGTCCGCCTTCCTGGTGACGTTCTACTGGTTGCTCTATCGCAAGATGTGGGTCAACGCCGCGATCTACTTTTTCTTTCCTTACATGCTGTGGATTCTGTTTTGGATCGTTGGCGCTGTAGCGGGCGGCTTGGTCGGTATCGTGGGCAGTCTGGCTTATTTCGGGTACGTGGCCGTGATCCTGATCGTGCTGCCGATGTATGCGAACGGGCTTTACTACAAACACTGCAGGAAGATGATCGGGACCGTGCGTGCGTCGACGCAAGGCACGCAGAGACAGTTGGGCGAGCTGGCCGGAAAAGGCGGGACGAGCCGCGCAGCCTACATCTCCATATTGGCCGTCAATTGCGTCGCAGTGGTCGGCATCCTCGCTGCCGTTGCCATACCCGCTTACCAGGATTACACATCCAGGGCGCGCTTGACCCGGGCGGTGACGGTGGGCAGGGCTGCGACGGCATATGTCGATAGTTACTACGATCAGTATCGCTCGATACCGCGCAATCTGGATGCGGCCGACTTCATGTCGTCGCTGCCGCCTTCCGTGAAAGCGGTCGCCGTCGATAGTCAGACCGGCACGATCACCATCACGATGAAAGGCGCCAAGGCGATTGAGGACAAATCGCTCAAGTTCGTTTCAGCGACCGTTGGTGGCGACCATTTGAGCTGGACTTGCATGAGCGATGAGATCCAGGACCGCTATCTGCCGCAGGACTGCAGGCGCTCGCGATGAAGCACTGCATGCATGGCAGTCGTGGGCAGGTCATTTCGGCCCGGATCCCGTTCCGAAATCAGCATTTCGGAAAAATTCTGATGAGTGCCTTTTCTTTCCGATAATCCCGATCCAAAAACAAGGACCACCTCAATTTTTGCCGTGCCAACTTGAGCGACGCGGATGCCATCGCTGCGCTGGTTAATTCCATCTATCGCGGCGAGTCGAGCCGCGCCTGGTCGAAGCAGATCGCAACGGTCAACGGCAAGGCAAGGCAAGGCAAGGCAAGTAATATTCGGCATAGTGCCTGATGGATGAGGTGAGGCGCGTTATTCTCGTGGAGTGCCATGCGCACGCAGATACATGCGATCACACATGTCATGAATTCTGTATATTGCACCTCAAACCTGCCATCCATGGCGATAGCAAATCAATCAGTCGTTACTATACAAAGTCGACCGCCAGTTCCAATCGTAAACGGGTCCGCAAGCGGATTGGTTGGTGTTTTCGGAATAGTTTGTATTCAACGATAGGGCTGCAGATTTCAATGGATTTCTCGTGACTTTTGATGCCTACGTCCGTGTCAATATTGCTTTTGGGCTATGCCGGCCTATATATCGGTCTATATATTCTTTTTACTATTCACGGAACTGACAGTCACCTAGTATCGTCACATTATTGTGTTGTTATTAAATCTGTACGGATATGAGACTCGCCATTGCACAAATTAATTGCTCGATTGGTGATATGAGCGGTAATGCTAACAAAATTCTCGATTATGCCGAACGCGCGAGGCAGCAAGGTGCAATGCTAATGCTTACTCCAGAAATGAGTCTGTGCGGCTACCTGCCTGAAGACCTGTTACTGCGCGATAGTTTTTATCATGCCTGTGATTCTGCATTGTTAGATCTATCGAAGAAATTGCAGGGCATTGCTGTAGTGGTTGGACATCCACACAAAGCATTCGGTGAGCGATATAACGCTGCTTCGGTACTCAGTGACGGCAAAATTATTACCACATATCATAAACATTCCTTACCAAATATCGAAGTGTTTGATGAGAGGCGTTATTTTACGCAGGGAACAAAAGGCTGCGTATTCAAATTTCACGAGATTAAATTCGCGATTAATATCTGCGAAGATATTTGGGCAAAAGAAGCCGCATTACAGGCGAGGCAAATGGGCGCACAGATGCTGCTGGTATTGAATGCGTCGCCATATCACTTCGACAAACAGGCGACGCGTTACGACACGGTGCGTGACCGTATAGCGGAGACCGGCCTGCCGGTGATATATGCCAACATGGTGGGCGGGCAGGACGAACTGGTGTTCGACGGGGGCTCGTTCACGATGGATGCGGACGGGAAGCTGATTGATCAGTTCGCCGCTTTCGATGAATTGCTGGGTATCGTCGAATTGAAAGACGGAAAGTTGTCGGGGGGAGAACAGCAGGCCGTGCTCAAGGATGAAGCCAGCATCTACCGGGCCCTGTGCGTCGGCGTGCGGGACTACATCCAAAAGAACCGCTTTCCGGGAGTGTTGCTGGGCTTGTCCGGGGGGATCGATTCGGCGCTGACGATGGCGGTGGCAGTGGATGCGCTGGGTGCGGACAAAGTGCTTGCCGTGATGATGCCGTCGCCTTACACCGCACAGATGAGCATAGACGACTCGCGCGAGATGGTGAAATTGCTCGGCGTGCGCTATGAAGAGCTGGATATCCTGCCGACCTTTACCGCATTGCAGGAGACTCTT